>VFLI01000091.1 GCA_009885105.1 Spirochaetia bacterium
AGGAGATGGAAACCAGAGTCCTTTACAGGATTCCAGGCGCCTTCTCCTGACCCTGCTTCGAGATTTCCAGCATTTTTCTGATTGACGGATTTTCGTCGATCTGCCTGAGATAGCAGTATTTTATTAGAAAACCAAAGTTATTCCTATGAGTAACCAGTTAGAATGATAGAACTGGAAATTGCCCCCGATGGACCGGTTTCCTTCCCCGAGGGAATTGTTGCGGACTCCGATGAGATTGTCCAATTTCGTGAAGGCCTTTTTGCGTTTTGCAAATCTGTTTTTGATCTCGAAAGGCGGGACATCAAGAATTTAGCCCTTCGCTTTTTTAGCGAAGGGCTCACCAGTGCCTGGGTTTTTCGCCTACAGATAAACCTTAAGCGACCGGCTGGTTCTTCTCCAGTTCGCGTCCTGAAATATGACTCTCGCGAAAATGTTACGAGGGAATTGCGAAACTACAAGGAAACCGGGTTCAAGCTTCGAGAGAAGCTATTTCCGATCATGGAAACCCAGATCCATCCTTGCGGTCCCAAAAAAGCTTTCTTGGTCATGAGCTCAATCATAGATTCATACAACGCCAGGACATCGTACAACCTGATTCAATACGTCATTGATCGGCATGAACTCAGTGATGATTTCCTGGATCACTGGGCTCAATTACTTCTTGATGCACTTGCTCGCGTCGTGATAGGAATGGAAGAATCGTTCTATTCTGGGTACGTCGCGATCACGGAGGGTAATCAGGGAACAAATACAATCAACGATTTGTTCCGATTGAAAGTGTCCAAACTGGCACTTAATCCACACCATCGTGAAGAATACGACCGTTGTGCTACTCAAGTCATAACGATGCAGCTTCCACAATATGAGGACTTTATGATTTTCGGTTTCGCCCGGGATGAGCCAGCACTGATTGCTCGTCACGCAATCCACAATGATTTCAACGCCTGCAACACGCTGCTGGCTTTATCAGACCGCTCCGAATTTTCCGGTGTCCGCGTTGACCCCATGGTCATCGATTTTTTCGACGTTGCCTACAGTCAATCGAACGCATGGTCGCCGAAGGGATGGACACCCTATTATTACGATGCAGCTCGCCTCGAATGCGAGATTCTTATCCGTTACTTTTATCACCTCGCCGCGCGCCACGAAATCAGTGTCACATCGCTAATTCCAACCATTCTCGAAGTTCTTGCTGCCCTCAACCATGCGAGTTTTCAAGTTTTTGAAGATCAGTCGGGCCTTCGCGCCGGAGAACTAAACTTCATTTATAAAATTGTCTATTACTTACGTCGATCGAGGTTCGAACCGGGTAGAGCCAAGAATGCAGGAAAGCTGCCAACGAGTCATTTTCTGAACTACTGCGCGTCCGCTATGACGTTTTCGTTCTTCTACTTAAAGTTTGAAAGGGAAGAGAATATTTCTGCCAAGAAGATCCTGGCTTTAGCTATTGCCGGGTTCTATAGGAGTTTCCTCAACAAACCTGCTCTGTCCACACCCACTGGATACGACGTTCCACGAGTGGATCAAATTGGATTGCGTGGCTTCATGCTTTCAAACGGGCACATGCTTGAAACATACGTTCCGCCGGTTCAATCGTTGAGCCGAATCTCAAAATCGCTCTCAGCTGGCCAGCCCCATATATTTGTTGAGTGTCCCCCGGGCAGTGGGAAGACGGCCCTCGTCCTCTACCTCTCCCAAGTTCTAAACTTGGAGCGACATGATGATGCAATTCCTCTTACTCATTTCTTATCAATTCCGGTGTTTCTTCAACGCGGTGGAGCTATTCGACCGGTAGAGCGGAGCGCAGAATTCCCGCTTGATTATATCCTGAGACGCATCGCTAACTTTCTTCCCGAACTCTTGCCCTTGCCAAAGGAGCAGTCTGATCCGGCAGGTTTTGTTCCTTTCTTGGCTCGTGCGTCGGTGGCCCTGATTCAACGTGATCTGCATTTACTGATAATGTTCGATTCCATCTCCAGTGCATCGGATTTTCCAGATTTGATTCCGGCACGGTTACCTCCACGTGTCCACATTCTTTTTACTGAAAGACCAGCGTGCGAACCGGTTTCCCGTATGATTCGAAAAAAAGGACTGCAGCCTGTATCGATAGTTTTGGAGCCCCTGAACGCCGCGGCTACAAGTGCGATGATCGAGGGATCGGGCATCCATGTTACGGAGTTAGATGCGCAACGGATTCATGAGAAGAGTTGCGGGTTGCCGCTCTACATCGTTGGACTTATTCAAATGAGAAAAGATGGGGCGTCGGACTCTCAGAACGATCTGCCTGAGAATGTGTCTGATCTATATTCCGACCTGCTCAGGGAAATAATCAAAAGTGATAGAAACGAGGAAACCGTACGCTTGCTGGCCACTTTATCACTCTCAGCCGGCCCGCTGAGCGCCGATCAGCTCGCCGCGATCTGCGGGGAAACTGGGCCAGTCGCTCGTCTGCAAGTCATTGAAAGGCTAAAATTGTTCAGAGGATTTGTCGTAAGCCACAACTCCCTGAATCTGGAAATCTTTCATTCAACTCTAGGGGAATACCTCACAGAAAATCTTGATGTTGCATTTATGCAGTCTGTTCGAGAGCAATTTGTCGCCTATTTTAAAGAACTCGGGCGCTTCGCCCCGAACTCCCCTGATGCAAATTACGCCCTGAAGTATTTCGGAATCCAACTCTGGAATTGGGAACGAGACGCGGAAATCGTGGATCTTGTTACCGTGGTCTTCTCTTCAGAAAGTCATACAAATCACTTTCCGTTTCTTGAGAATCTCCTGTTGGGTATCGCAAGACGATCGACGGATAAATCCGCGCAGGCCCGGCTCCAGGGAATCATGGAGCAGTTCACACATCGACACGCGATAAGAGAAGAGCAACTAATTGGCGCAGAGGCGGCCCTCAGAGAGTTGTTGCAGCGGCTGGAGGGAGGGGGAAATCTGAGTGCCGCCTACATTGTTGCGATCGCAAAGCTGCCGATTCAAAGAGCCATTACACCCACATCCCCCAGGAACTGTCGTAACGTTTTTGCATTGATGGGGTATTGCGGTGCCCTGGCCGCGCGAATGGGCAAGTTGGATGCGGCGAGGGCACATTTCATCGCTGCGTGCCAGAGATCCGATCCGGTCATCGATTTTGAGCAATTACCGGGCCCAGATCGCGAACTCGCAGCCGCTCATGAAGCGTTTGGGGATCTCGAGCTGAAGGCCAATAACCTGCGCGAAGCTCACATTCACTATAGTATTTCTGTCGACGTTAGACTCAGGTTGCTGGCGTTGTTCCCCCACGATGCGTTGTTTCATCTGGATTTGAGCTCCGCAATGGATTCACTTGGAAATCTGGCGAGCCACTATGGCAATTCTGAGGCCGCGCTGGGGTGGTACGAGTGGAGCCTTGATATCCTTACCGATTTGTCGGAAACATACAGCGAGCAGACTCGTCTGCGCGACAGTCTGAGTCTTGACTTTTCTGATGTCAGCCAGGTCGCACTCAAATTGAAAGCTCGAATTATTCGTTCCCTCACGTTGGCTCACGTGCGTCTGGGTACTCTTCAAGGGCAAAGGGAAAACCTTCCTTCCTCCCGTTACCATCTCTCGAAGGCACGTGAAATTTCAGAGTCCGTCCCGGATTCGCATGATCCCACTGAACTTGAGGCCGACACCGCGGCCATTTGCATACAATTTGGTGATCTTGAGGTTCGGTCTTTCGCTCACGAAAAAGCTGCCCAAGAGATTGATCGCGGGTTATCAATACTGGAAGACCTGACGAAGCGGTTCCCTGACGAGGTAAAGTTTCGAAAGAACTATTTGATCGCCGCCAAGGAAATCGCGGATCTATTTTTGAAGCTCATCCGGCTTGAGGATGCCACGCACCTTCTCGCGAAGGGAATCCGTGCATGCGAGGACGGATCAAACCGGTACCCGGATGATACTTTTTTCGGAAATCAATTGGCGGACCTCTTCCTACGCCAGGCAAAGATTGAAACTCACTTTAATCGCATCCCCCTGGCTCGTGACTTTATGGGAAAAGCGCTAGACATCCAATCGCGCCTCGCATCCGAGAATCGCGAACAACCGCTCTTTTCATCGAGTCTTGGGAAATCCCTCCAATCGATTGCAATCACAGAGTTTAGCTTTGGCAATTTGTCCGAGGCGCGCGATTTATTACACCAATCGCAGTTAGTGTTTGCGGAACTGGTTCAGGACTTTCCTGATCGTCCATTATTCCGGAAGTCCCTGGCCGAATCCCTCCAGGTGCTGGGGAACCTCGAATTTGATGTCGGGAATCCCGACGCGGGTCGCCCAGTTCTTGCATCTTCAATGGATATCTTCAAAACTCTTCACAATGAGTTCCCTGATCGTCGTGAGTTTAGAGACGCACTTTCAGGGTCGCACAAGATCATCGCGGAGCGATCCCTTGCGCGTGACGACGCAATCAGAGAACTCAAGTTGGCTCTCAAACTTGACGAGGAAACGCTTCGACGCGACCCGAATGATCCCGTCGCTCTCCATGAGGTGGCGCGATTATGCGGCCGATTAGGCGCATTCGAAAAGTCGCAGAATGCTTCTGAGTCACGTGGGTTCCATGAGCGAGCCGTATCCATTTGCGAGAGACTCGTCCGCGAATACCCGGCACGTCCAGAAATGAAGGAAGCGCTTGCAAGGTCGCTTCTGGAGTTTGGACTGACTTTGAAAAAGAATAATCCTCCCGAATCGCAGACGTTACTCAGAAACGCAGAAACCTTGTTTCACGAGCTGACTGTGGCCTATCCGGCCGCGTTTCAGTTTTGCTTCGGCCTTGCGACGACTGAGGGCGCGTTAGGTGACTGCGAGGCTGCTCTCGGAGACCATCCCTTGGCAAGAGTTCATTTTTCTCGCGCACTCAGTGCCTTTCGAAACCTCATTGACCAGTACCCCGACATGCCGGTGTACCGTTCGGGCTCCGCATGGATTCTCGGAGATTGGGGCAGGGTCGAAAAACAAGCCCTGGATTTTCGCAGAGCGGCTGAATTGTTTGCGCAAGCTCTCGATATGGCTAATGTCCTGCGGAAGAAAGAACCGACCAATCCTTCACAGCGTCAACTCGGCACGGAGTTACTTGATGACTTAACTAAATTGGCAGATGAGCAATACATGTCGCTTCCCAGCCGCCCCCTCCTGCTGTTGGTTCTTATCTTTCGGCGTCGCGCAATGCGGTTGCGGCTTGAACTCGCTGAAGGCATCATCCACCCCTGTTTGCAAAATTGGATCGAGGAAGTCAAGTTTGCCCCGACCGCGGAGAACATTCTGCAATTTCTGCTCATAGCCGCCAAGTTTAGCGAGGTCCAGAGCCTCCTCTGGAAACCGGAGGAGGCCCATAAAACACTCGAGACCGCCGATCGCATTCTCATGACGGTTCTTGATCACCTCGGGTCGGTCTCCAGGATGCAACAGGTGTTACGTAGAATTTACGGAAATTTGGCTAAATTTGCATTTATGCGGGGGGAGCGAGAGATGGCACGCGTATATAAGGGAAGGTTGATATCTCTACTCGGTTCGGGGGACACCTGAGTGCTCAAAAGCCGCGCCCGTTGAAGTCCATACCAGCCCCAATCAAAGACTTCAATATTGAAATTGAGACGGCACAGGGCACTGAAGAGGTCCTTTCGCCGCATAACGTTCCTGGGTCAGGTGAAATGCGCTGCGTCTCACAATTTGTGGTCCAATCCGTTCGATTTGATATGAGTGTTCAACCTGGCTGGAAGATCGAAGTTAGCGTCGATCGAGTATTTTCGATGGTGGCTCTTGAAAATTTCAAAGTACATTCTGCCGTTCGACGCATCCCCCTGTTTGAAAATTTAAGCCCCTTCTGGCCCGGAAGTGGTGCCTGCTCGCATTGATTCAAAAAAAAAGTAATCAAAAAGGAATTCAATTCCTCAGTGAAAATGTAATCCAATTTTTCATCCGCTTTAAGTATTCGTAAAGCAAAAATTTTTAAAACAGGCCAAGAAAAGAGTCGCCCACTATCGCTTGTCCGATATTTCGGACAGGGCGTGAACAAGAACAAGGCAGAACTGACAGAAGCGGTAATCAAGGGGATCCGCAGCTCTGGGATGACCATGAGAGAACTGACGAGAGGGGCCGGTGTCTCAAAAACGCATATCAATGACATAATGCGCGGCAGGGCTGTCGCGAGCTTCGATACGCTTTTCATTCTGGCCGATTATTTCAATTTGGAATACAGGATTGAGAACAAAAAGCATTGATAGAATAAATGCCGGCTGTCCGATTTTTCGGACAGCCGGGGGGATCCTCAGAATTCTTTTTGATTCTCTGAATCTCTATTCTCGTTTGTCCCAGACCGTCGCGGCGGCCCTGCGCATCTCCTCCATGCGTTGCCGTTCCAGAAAGGGATTGGGGCTGTCGGGCTGGAGGTTCCTGCGCCAGCGCGGCGTTGTATGCTTCGTTTCTTTCTGTCGTCTGACCTTGACACGTTTGTTGGGCGCCCGGATCGGCGCGGCCAACCGGATCAAACGCTTCCGGCAGTCGTTGATTTTTCGCTTGAGTTCGCGCGGGTTCAGAGCTCTGTATATTTTTCGCATAGATTTTTTCACGGAGACGGCGATATCGCCGCGTTCCAGCAGACGCTGGTACGGTGTCCGCGGAAGATCGTATTTCTTGATCGCCTTCGCGCCGATGCGGTGCTTTTCGACGAGCATCATAATGGGCTGAAAATAATTCACATAAAGATTTAGATATTCGTAGAGTTCCTTTAGAATTCCAGCGTGTTCCGGCCGGTCATAGCGCAAATAGCCTGTATTTCGGCGTGTTATGCTGTAGTTTTTCTGCTCGACCCGGGCGCAGTCATTTTTCTTGTAGGGGCGGCCTCTTGTGAATTCAACCGCGTTTTTTTCCGCGAAACGAATCACCGTCTTGTTGATGAATTCGCCGCCGTTGTCGCTGTGCATTCCCCGGAGAGGAAAGGGGAAACCATTTCGCATGGCGAAGAGGCCTTTGAGCATCTGAAACTCGGTCTTGTCCCGTACCAGATTGCACAGAGTCCAGCCGGAGCAGACGTCTGTTGATGTGAGCGTGTGCATGAAACCGCCGAAGACGTTGCCGCCGTTATGAGCGACAAGGTCCATCTGCGCGAACCCAGGCGGCGTGTCGGTCCATTCGCCGAATGTCTTGATCGGAATGCGGTCGATGATATATTTACCGGATTTCGTCATTGATGCGCCCCGGCGGCCGAGTTTTTTTCGCGCCGGTCCGAGCAAACGTTCTACGGTAGATGCGCTGATTTTCATCAGATTCTTTTTCGTGTCACTGTCAATTTTGATTTCTTTGAAATGCTCAAGTCTCGCAACCATTTCGGGAAAAGCCGCCACAAGGCGCTTGCTGCAGATGTAGTCGAGAATTTCCCAGATTTCTTCCACAGCCTTGCGGACCGCATCATCGTATTTGATCGTCCGGCCGGACGGTTTTGATTTCTTTTTCTTCGCGGCCGGGTCGCCACTCAGAAGTCTGGAGGAGTAATTTCTGTTCAGTCCCGAATGCGATGTGAATTCATCAAGTATCGTTCTTTTTTGTGATTTTGTGGCCAGTCTGTATTTCTTTGCGAACAGCCGGGCGAGAGTCTGTCTTTCCATCAGTGTAAGCTCCATACCTCCGGAAAACCCCTGAGGGACTCAGCCGGAGAGTTATTTTGATTACATTTTATTCTGAGGAATCAGATGGTGTTTCGATTACATTTCATTCTGAAGCAACATGCAGAATCCGATAATGTACCTTATGTTCCGTCCTGAGCAAGCTGTCGTTTGAGAATATCACCACATCATTTACACTCTGTACTCAGTAATTTGCGAATGATCGCCCAGGAAACGACGAATTTTATTCTGTAGATGATTTATCCTGATTAATTGACAGCATCAGAACTGATAAATCCAGGACAATCTCAAACCGTCGCCGACGGGAAGTATTGCCACGGCCGTCTGCGCTGTGGGACGATAAAGCACAACGTCGACCAGATTCCAGATATACAATCCAAAAAGCGCTGTGCCGAGAAAATTGGTTCGATTGCCCCATGTCTGCATCCGCTGGCGTGAATCCGCAGTCTGCGGATACAGCGCCGCGGCTCCTAAAATATAATACGGCGAAGGCGCCGCTGCGCCCACAGCAAAAAGCATATCAGCATTCTGAGAATAGGTTTCGCGCGAAGAAAGTGACTGGCTGCGAAAATAGAAAGTCAATACGAACAATGACAGAAAACCGCCTCCGAACTTATATCCAGCAGATTTTCGTCCTTCATAGGACTGCCCCCATCCTGGCAGCAATGCTGAACGCCATACGGCGCCCAGAGTCGTGATTCTTCTGCCATCTACCGGGTTTCCATTTGCATCCTGCTGCTTTTTTAAGGCTTCCTGGCGAGCAGCTTCCTGTCTTGCGGCTTCTTCCCGTCTGCGAATCTCTTCCTCTTCTCGCTGTTTTGCCGCAGCCTTCTCGCGCTCTTCTCTTTCTTTTGCCATCGCCGCTAATTTTTCTTCCTGTACTTTCTTTTCTTCATCCGAGGCCATTGTGCTTTTTTCTTCGGCTCCAAAGACGATTCGCCGGATTGACGTTTTCAAAATATCACGGTGACCGTTCTCTGTGTTGACCGTAATTTTTGATCTATCTTGAGAAATAATATTTCCGCGCACCCATTGGCCGCTTCGGAGAAATATTGTGTCAGCCTGAAGAGATAAACTCGCGACGGAGGACAGCAGAACAAACAGAATCGTCAATATTCTTTTGGTATTCTTCAATACAGAAAGCCTCAACTGAATTTTAGTTTACTTTACTTAGAATTGCTTTTTCCATGCCCGGATCCATATCATAAATAGAAAATGGGTCCGGATAGATAAACCGCGGAACATATCCGATGATTTTTTCTTCCAGCTGTAAATTCTTCAGGCTGAGAAATATTATGTATTCGCCTTCTACAGGCGGTTCAGAGAAAAAGGGACCCAGTTCATCTGGTTTTAAATAATAGCTGATGGTAAATTCCTCATCAGGGCTCACAACAAAATGCTCCGAACCTTTGTACACTCGCACGCATAGGATTCTTGACTGACCGATCAATTTTCCACCCAGTCGATAACTCTTACTCCGAATAACCTTAGCCCTGATCACGATGTCCGATGAAGACAGCAGCTGATCAACCGAAGGAGGATCCGGTAAGGGAACAAGCGTCTCTTTCCCGGTTTCCCCGGTGTTCTCTTTCTGACCGGGCTCATCCTGTGAAAATAATCCCACTGGAAGAAACAAACAAATAAAGAAATATAATATAATAACCCATCTAGTTGATGATAAAAACATTCATGTGAAGTTTAATAATACTACAGCGTTTTGGCAACAAAAATCTGCAGAGAATGGCTGAATTTCAGTCCTATTTGATGATTTTTCTGAGCCAGCTGCCTAAAACAGAAATAAAGAGTGCTTGTCAGGGGGGATACCCGGTGGTTCTAAGATTTTATGAAAATAATACCGATTGGATTCCTGTGCATCGTTTTAATACTGGTCCCCTCGATTCTGTCCGCTCAGCAGACAAATACAGGCGATACTTCTCCTGCAAATCCTTCTAAAATACTGGATATCTCTGCCGCCGGCATGGGTGGCGCTTTCAATACAGATCTGGAAAAACGGTTTTATAATGATAAACTCGGCGGTGGATTCATGAGCGGCGGAATCGGTTATAATTTCCCCTGGGCGAATAAAGGACTGGGAGGGATCGACCTGTCGGCACGATTGAAAATGAATAAGCTGCTGCTGTATTTTGATTATATGCGGTTCGAATCGTCACCCTTCTACCAGGGTTTTGTGACGGCAAATGCGCCCGGGATTAGCCTGTATTCTCTGGAGGATGTGAAATTTACTCCGCTGCTCCGGACATCGACAACGGGATCGGCGGGATGGCTTTTCACTAAGCCGGAAAATACTTTCCAGGTTGCCGGTTTTATCGGCCTGCGTCGAACCGAGATCGATGCTGTTTACGGTATTACCAGAGTCAGCGGCGGATCCATCGGCGGGATTGGGTATTCTGCCGTTGAAGTGGGACACGATTCCACCAGTACAGGCCGCGCGACGGGATTTGTATTCGGCCTGGATCTGAGATACAGGGCCAAGGAAAACCTGGAACTGCGCGGCGTATTTGCCATACAGAATCTTTCCGGCACATGGCGGCAGGAGCTGCAAACGTATCTGTTCAGTTCACGGGTGGACGCAACCTACAGAAATGAAAATGGACTCTACAGTATCAGCGGCACGCAGCTGGATCTGGGAATATACTACACGGTAAGACCCACCTGGACGTTGTTCTTCCGGGCTCATTTTATGACATCCACAATCAAAGATTCGAAGGTGGAAAGCATCGCCCTGTCAAGCGCCGGCACGACTGCAACAAACGTATTGTTGAATTATTTACTAACCTATCCGGGCAGCGCCGCTCCGGACAAAATCCAGGCGTTTATTTTTGGAGTGGAAAAGCAGATTGCCTTCTAAATCAAAGGACAATTGTTCTGCTGGCACAGAAAGATTGCCGGTTCAACGGCCGAAAATAGCAGCATATGATGGTATTTTTATGAAAAAATGAAAGACCAGGGACGGAAATCTGTCCATTGCTTCGGCAGATGCCCTGTGCAATACAGATGCCAATCGGCCTTCCGCAGTGCCTGTATACAAGGCCATGCTGGGCAACAATGCCGCCCGGCGCCCCTGCACAACGGCAAACTGTACCAGTATCAGCGAAAATGTCGACTGGGTTTTGAGACCGAATACGACATACTACCGTCCAGACGGCACGACTCCATTATTAACGACTAATTCTGCCGGAATCATGCCGTTAGGAAATTTAACAAACTCGTTCACAGGCTCCGCCGATGTTTATTACACAGGACTTCGTGGTGTGGGCTTTGAATGGATCAGCTCCTCCGGCAGATACTGCAATGGCTGGACCGACAACACGGCCGGGTTTCAGGGCGCTGTCGGAATCGGAAATGCAACCGGTGCGACCAGCATACGCATTGCCACGCCCAACTGTGATACTGTGCTCCCCATGCTCTGCGTAGAACAGTAGGGATTGATCGAACGCCCTGTTTTCTGATTTCCGGCCTGCCCTTACCTGCGAAAACTGACGAGATGAGCGTATCCACTCAATCAGACGTTGACATTTCAGAATTCCTGGAACTGGCCGCGCGGTTCGGCGAGAAAGAACTCGACAGTTCAGAAAAAGTTAATGATGAATCGCAAACCTTTGACAGGAATCTATTTAAAAAAGCCGGAGAAATGGGACTGACGGGACTCATTGCCTCAGAAGAAAACGGCGGGTCGGCCCTGGGCTACGAATCGTATGCACTGATTCTGGAAGAAATCGCCTGCTACAGTTCATCGTTTGCCGTAACTATTGCGGTCAACGGTCTGCCGCAGATCATGCTCGAACGTCATGGCACGCCGGATCAAAAAAAGCGCTGGCTTCCGGCTCTGGCATCGGCCGAACACCTGGGCGCTTTTGCGCTGACGGAGGCGCACTGCGGCTCCGATGCAGCGGCTCTCACAACGAAAGCAAAAAAAATCGACGGTAAATATATACTGAACGGAAGCAAGCAGTTCATCACACATGCAGGTTTTGCGGACTGCTATCTGGTGATGGCCAGAACCGGCGGCGAAGGCGCTTCGGGAATATCGTGTTTCTACGTGGAAGGAAATGCGCAGGGTTTGTCAGCGGGCAGAAAAGAGGACAAAATGGGCTGGAGAACCAGCCCCACGGGCAGCATCATCCTGGAAAACACGTCCGTCGACCTGGATCATCTTGTGGGAAAGGAAGGCCAGGGATTTTCCGTTGCGATGGAAGCGCTGGACAGCGGACGCATCACAATAGCGGCAACGGCAGTGGGCATCGCTCGCCGGGCCCTCGATGAATCGTTGAAATACGCGAATCAGAGAAAAGCCTTCGGGAAATCGATAGCAGATTTTCAGGGTCTGCAGTGGATGGTTGCGGATATGGACACGGCGATTTCGGCATCGCGGCTTCTGGTTCTGGATGCGGCGCGACGCAAGGACGCGGGAAAACCGTACAGCCGTCAGGCAAGTCAGGCTAAAATGTTCGCCACGGATACGGCAATGAAAGTCACTACGGACGCAGTTCAGATATTCGGCGGTTACGGCTACATGAAAGAGTATCCGGTGGAGCGCCTTATGCGCGATGCGAAAGCCACACAGATTGTAGAAGGAACAAATCAAATTCAAAAAAATATTATCGCCAAGATGCTGGGCAGAATCAAAGAAAAAACAGGTCTCAGATATGAATCGCTCTAGAGAAGAAATTTAATCAAGCATGACAGACATAAAAAAAATAAGAAACTTTTCGATCATCGCGCATATCGACCATGGAAAATCAACCCTGGCCGACCGTCTGCTGGAGATCGCCGGCGTTACAAATGACCGTACCAAGCGCGATCAGATTCTCGACACGATGGATATCGAGCGGGAGAGAGGAATCACGATAAAATCGAATTCTGCAACTTTCCGGTACACCACTAAATTTGACAATGTTGAATACACTTACAACCTGATTGATACGCCAGGGCATGTGGATTTCACATACGAAGTTTCACGCTCTCTTGCCGCCTGCGAGGGCGTGCTTCTGCTTGTCGACGCCACGCAGGGAGTGGAGGCTCAGACTCTGGCCAATCTTTATCTGGCGATGGAACACAATCTGCACATCATTCCGATCATCAATAAGATCGATCTGCCGGCAGCGGACATCGGCCGGTGCATGAATTTGATCGAAAAATCTCTGGGCCTCAATCCGGAGGAAGCGATTCCCATCTCGGCCAAGACAGGACAGAATGTGCCTGAGATACTTGAGTCCATTGCAAAAAACATCCCCTGCCCCACCGGCGACCCCGACAGGCCCGTGACCGCCTTGATTTACGATTCATACTACGATACATATTCCGGCGCCGTCATGAAGGTGCGTGTATTCGACGGAACGATCCGCAAGCAGGACAGAATACAGCTGATGAGAGTCGATAAGAGTTTTCTCGTCACAGAGGTTGGAATCTCGACCATTGTGCAGATTCAAAAACAGGAGCTCACTGCCGGTGAAGTTGGTTATATTATTGCCGGCATCAAATCTGTGGAAGACACCAGGGTCGGCGACACGGTGACTCTCAGCACAAACCCGGCCGCGTCTCCCCTGCCCGGTTATCGCGAGGCCAAGCCTATGGTTTTCGCCGGACTTTTTCCGGTGAACGGCGAGGATTACGAAGAACTCAAAGAAGCCATATCAAAATTAAAAATGAACGACGCGGCGCTTGCCTTTGAACCAGAAAACTCGTTGGCTCTGGGATTTGGATTTCGCGTCGGTTACCTGGGTCTCCTGCATATGGAGATTGTGCAGGAGCGTCTCGAGCGCGAATTCAATCTGGCGCTTATCAACACGGCTCCGTCTGTGAAGTATAAAGTGTACTTTAACTCCGGCGAAATCCGCGAAATCGACAATCCGGCCGACTGGCCGAATCCGATGATGCTCGCAAGAATGGAGGAACCGTACGTGAGGGCCACCGTTCTGACTCCTCCCGATTATCTTGGAAATATCATCTCTCTCTTACAGGAGAAGCGCGCCGAACAGGAAAATCTCATGTATCTGGAAGACGGCAAGGTGCAGCTGGTCTATCGAATGCCTCTGGCCGAGTTAATATTTGAATTCTATGACAAATTGAAATCCTGCTCTCGCGGTTATGCTTCGCTTGACTACGAACTGGCCGAATACCGAGAATCAAATCTTGTGAAAGTGGACGTGCTGGTGAATTCGGAACCGGTGGATGCGCTGGCTATGATCGTTCATAAAACAAGAGCGGACAGCCGGGGCCGGACTCTGGTGGAAAGATTGAAAGATCTGATTCCCAGACATCAATTCCTGATACCGATTCAGGCGGCGATCGGGGCTAAAGTGATCGCCCGGGAAAATATTGCGGCTCTGCGTAAGAATGTGACCGCGAAATGCTACGGCGGTGATATATCAAGAAAAAAGAAATTACTGCAAAAACAGAAAGAAGGTAAAAAACGTATGAAGCAGGTCGGCTCGGTTGAGATTCCTCAAGAGGCATTTCTCGCTGTGCTGAAATCTGATGGCGATTGAAAGCCAGCAACTGAATACCCGGCCGGATATGTCTTTTCTATGGAAGTTATCAGATAATGAAGATTTTTCTGCTGTTAAGAGAAAAACTGCCGCCCATCGCAGCCTCCTTGCTATTTTTATTTTTTTTAATTCCGCACTGTCAGAGTGTGAATGTCATTGTGTATCAATATCGCTCAGTCGCTGAGCCGACCAGCGCTCCAGAAAGAAGAATTTCCCATTTCGATGAATTCAAGATTCTTCGATTTCATGAAAAAAGGCGCGGGATCGAAATTACAGGCACTCTATACCAAAAAGAGTATTTTAAGACTGTCGCGCGCGCCCTCAACAGCGGAGCCGAACTGCCCGGAAGAGTTCCGGATCTGTTTCCCGTAAAGATGCAGATATTCAATTACGGTGAGTCGCCGGTGCGAATTGATTTTTACCGTTTCATTCTGCGAAACACGCGCAGCGGTGAAACATTTCCCTGCCTGAGACCTGAAAAATATCAGGCAGAAGTTTACATGGAGGGGTTGAGCAGTTTTCCTTATTTCTGGGCATTCGAGCAGAAAGAAGGATTCAGATTTCTTCATCCTCTGCCGGACTGGTATTTCCTGGGACACCGGCCCATGACGCCGTCGCGCGGAGAGTCTGATCAGAGAATCCGGCAGGATCTCGCAAGTATTTCAGTTCAGCATTCGCACGAAACTCTGGTGAGTCCCGGACATGAACTGAAAGGCATCCTTCTTTTTCCGGAAATTCCGGCAGGCCAGACCTATTCCCTGGAGATTACGCCAGTGGCTGCCGGCAGTGAGAAAGTTTCAGCAGCAGAACGAATTTTCGAATTCACCCCCCTCGTATTTGAACTGCGCGCAGTTAGATACGAAGCAGACCTTGAAGAAGAATCTC
This sequence comes from Spirochaetia bacterium, assembly GCA_009885105.1. Lineage (GTDB taxonomy): Bacteria > Spirochaetota > Leptospiria > Leptospirales > Leptonemataceae > VFLI01. Next base: position 15,038 of record VFLI01000091.1, read on the forward strand.
CTCTTCTGGATAAAAAATGGGAAGATATTCTGGAAGCAGAAGAAACATCAGACAGACGCAGCCTGCGAGATTTATACGTAATGCACCGTCAGTATGAGGAACATGAAAAAGTATCAACCGGCAGAAATCCGACTGCCGGCCCCTGATCTTAAGATTTCTATACGAAAAATATCAGAACGATCAATGACTTTCTGAAGCCCTTCTTTTTGATATGTCCATGATTTCTTTGCATTCAGCAATTGTATTGGTCATAATCTGATCACAGCTTGCGGCCGGAATCGCTTCCGCACATTTCCTGGCCGCGGTCTTTTCCTCATCTGACATATTTTCATAATCTGCTTTGCCCGCAGCCTGGGATTTATCCGCTTCAGCGCGGCATTTTGCCGCAGTCGGCATCTGCGCTTCCATCATTTTGCGCGCTTCCGGGGGAAGATTTTTCATCTGGGCTTCCATGCCCGCCATTTTTTCTTTCATGCAGGTTTCCATCTTATCACAAATCGCGTAGGCGGATCGAATGGACCAGTTGTCATCGCCGCCGCCGCTTCCTGACGAAGAAGAATCGCCCTTATTGCAGGCTGCCTGAAAGATCAGTGTTGTTGTTAGAACGAGAAAGATTAATTGTTTCATACGAATATACAAAATTAAAGGGCGTTTTAGAAGCAATCAATTTTCCTGCCCCGGATCTGCCTGCAGCAGAGGAGAATCGTAAAGAAGGAGGGGCGTCACTTCCCGAATCCAGCGCAATTCCGCTTCTTCCATCAGCTGTCGTATCCTCTGATATCCGCAATTGCCGTTCAAATACTCCAAAATTGCCGAATCGCCGCACAAAATTTCAATCGCCGGCCGATCCGAGCGGAATTCGTACACACCCTTCAGCCACTCAAAACTGTCCCTGGAATTTTCCCGGATCCAGCGCAGCAGCCGAAGTGTGTGACCCAGAGAATGATACGGTTCTGCGGCAATATGTATTTGAAAACCTTCGCAGATCTGTCCTTTGTATTTGTGAAATGTAGGAATGAAACGCAGGGGTCTCAATGTGCAGCCTGGATGTACGATCGGTTTTTTCTGATGAATCCAGCGCATGTACGGCGCGCCGAAAATTTCAAAAGGCCTTGTCGTTCCCCGGCCTTCGCTGAGATTGGCGCCCTCCAGAAGACACTGGCCCGGATACACGAGCGGAGTTGCCGGCCCGGGCATATTGGGAGAAGGCGCGATCTCCCAGGTTCGGAGCGAAGCTTGAGGCGGAATAATTTCGAGATCAAAATCATATCCTATTTGTTTTTTATAAAATAAACACAATTCTCCCATCGTCAGTCCGTGCCTGTGGATCAGGCCCGGCCGGCCCACAAACGATTGGTATTCAGCAGGGAGGATTGTGCCTTCTACCTGCCTTCCCGCAGGATTGAAACGATCCAGAATGTATATCTTCAGTTTGAGTTTTTCGCGCGCGATCGTATCAAAAATATAGCTGACCGTGGTGGCAAAGGTGTAATACCGGCTCCCCACATCGGCAATATCAAGAATCAGCGCATCCAGATCCCGCAGAAGATCAGGCCTTACGAACAGAGTGGATTCTGTTTCACCGTAAAGAGAAATGAATTCCACATCCGGACGAAGGATCGAATAATCGGATGCGTCCGATAGCGGAATCTGGTCCTGAAGCTCAGCAAAAAGGCCGTGTTCCGGTATAAAAACACGTTTCAGGTTGGGACCAAGCAGCTGGAACAGATACCGGCCCGTCAGGAAGTCAAATGAAGTTTGATTGCATAAAACTGCAAGTTTTCCCTCTCTCAGGATTGCATCCTTTTTTGCCAGGAGCTTCCCGATCGTCGAATAATTGTCAGACATTTCATTTTCCCCTTTACCGCAGGACCGTACCGCCGTATTATGTCTCCCGGTCACCCGGTTTTTTTCCATATTACTGAAATGGTCCGCCGAACATCATCCACTTTTTCGCCGCTGAAGGGGCTCAATGACCAGCAGGCCCTGGCAGCGGGCAATATTCACGGCCCCTTGCTCATTTTTGCCGGAGCCGGAAGCGGTAAAACTCTCGTGATCACCAGACGGATCCGGCACATGATCGATCAGGGCATTCCCTCATCCAGCATCGTCGCTGTAACATTCACCAATAAAAGCGCCCGCGAAATGAAGGAGAGGACTCTCGCGCTGATGGAAAAAAAGAAACTGGGAGGCATGATCGTTTCGACCTTTCATTCACTCGGGAACCGGATACTGGCGGCCAATATTTCCAGGCTCAACGGATATCGAACCCCTTTCTCCATTGTTTCTGCCGATGACGCTCTGAATATTTATTCTGATATCTATCGAAAAATGAAAATGGACCCGGCTTCCGTTCGCGAGGATGCGGCTCCGTTTCTCGTCTCTCTCTGCAAGAATTCCGGCCAGGACCCTGAGGATTTTGCGCACAACCACGGGATGAAATTGACTCCTGTTATTTTTTCTGAAATATTTCATAAATATGCGGAAACTCTCCGTTCCTGCAACAGCGTCGATTTTGACGATCTGATTCTTCTGCCTGCGCGGATTTTCAAGAAATTTCCGGAAGTGCTGGAGGCATTCAGAAAAAAACACAGATATTTCATGGTGGACGAATTTCAGGACACAAACCCCGCTCAGTACGATTTGCTTCGTCAGATGATCGGCCCGGACCGTCATATCTGCGTCGTGGGTGATGACGACCAGTCTATATACGGCTGGCGCGGCGCGGATGTGAGCATCATCCTTGGATTTCAAAAAGATTTTCCCGGCGCCGGAATAGTAAGACTTGAATTGAATTACCGTTCCACTCAAAACGTGATCGAGGCCGCCAACGCCGTCATTCGCAACAACAGCGAACGCGTGCAGAAAACGCTTCTGGCCACGGGAGCAAAGGGTGAAAAAATATCGGCGATGACCGGTGAATCAGAAGAAGCCGAGGCCTGCCTGGTCACGGACAGAATTCGCTCCGAGATCGTCCGCCGCGGAAGAAAGCCGGGCGACTTTGCGATCCTGTTTCGCACAAATTTTCAATCCCGGTCTTTTGAACAGGAACTGCGCAAAAGAAGCCTGCCGTATCATGTTGTCGGGGGTTACAAATTCTTTGACCGCCGTGAAGTGAAGGACATGATCGCCTATATTCGTTTCATCGCAAACGAGCATGATGAACTTGCTTTCACCAGAATTATAAACAGGCCAAAGCGCGGAATCGGCGAATCATCTCTAAAGCGATTCAACGAACACATCATCTCCTCCCTGGAAACGTCCCGAATTTCTCTCGTGGGTCTGTGCAAAAAATCTCTTTCTGAACCCAATGTTGTGCCGGGAATCAAAACAGACACTCTTTCATCCATTCGCGATTTCTTTGAAATGATTGATAAATACAGAGAAGCGTTTTTAAATGCGAAAAGAATGGCTTCCGTTCTGGCAGCTCTCATTGCGGAGCTGAAATTTGAAATTGAGTTTCTTCGAGACGGTGATTCGCAGGATCAGGCCCGCGCCAGAATGATGAATCTTTCAGAACTGGTCAATATGATGGACTCCATGGAGAAGGATTGGGATGAGGAAAAATCACCGACGCTATTTGATTTTCTTTCACGCGTCAGCCTTCTGGCTGGAGACGATGAAGAAGCCCCGGCAGGCCGGGTTCAGCTGATGACCCTGCATCTGTCCAAAGGACTTGAATTCCCGGTAGTTTTTCTAACAGGAATGGAAGACGGCCTCTTCCCTTCAGAAAGATCGCTGAGGGACGATCCGTCGGCGCTTGCGGAAGAGCGGCGGCTTTTTTATGTCGGTATAACAAGAGCCAAAGAAAAACTGTTTCTGACAGCGAGCGAAAGCCGTAAAAAGTTCGGCGAAACCCTGGTGCGGGACCTGTCATCGTTCTTTAACGAAATCCCGGTGCATCTTCTGGAATGGGAAAGTTCAAAGGAGGCCAGCGTCGAAAAGGAACAGGATCTCCTGGCAAATCTGCGGGCAATGCGGCAGTCATAAATGTTTGACAGAGACTGAAGTGATAATAACTTAGAATTATGACTGGCAATGAAATTCTGATAATTGCGGCAACTGCAGCCGGATCGGGTCTCGTGACCGTCTTGCTGGGATTTCTGCTTTTTCGTTTTTATTTGAGAAAGCTTCTGATCCAGGAGCTGGAAGAATTTTCTGTCGTGTTGAAATCACGGCTCAAAGAAGCGGGACGTGAGCTTCTTCCTGATTTCAGAACAGAGGTCCGGGAAGGTTTCAAAGAGGCCATGCATGCGGCTGCCGGCGGGGAACTGATTGAGAAAACAGCGGAATCATTGGCCAATACCAGCACGAATTTCCTGGAAACCGGACTGAATATCCTGCTCGGGAAACCGGAAAGAAAAAAATAAAAAATGGATTTTCAACTTTTTTTGATTGATTTTTATTAAAGTGACCGGTCATATTGGCATATCTATATGAAAATATCGAAAAAAGAAGCTTTGCGCAGAAGGAAGCGATTGCTGGTATGCGGCATCACTCTTTTCAGAAAACGGGGCTATGCCTCTACGAGCGTGGAAGATATTACAGATTCAGCCGACATTCCCAAGGGATCGTTCTACAATTATTTTAAGAATAAAGAGGAATTTGCCGCACAGGCGCTTCTTATCTATTCCGATGCCGCAAAGAAACATGTGCTCTCCTATCTTGACCGAAAAGATCTGCCTGCCCTGGAGCGTATCATCAACATGTATCGTCAGCGAATCGAACTTGAAAAAAAATGTATTAGAACAGGAATCGCCTGCCTGGGCAATATGATCGGACAGGAAGTGGGGGGTCTCAATCCTGAAATTCGCAGCGCAGCGGAAAATCTCTGGACTGTGATGAAGCGGCCGCTGACGGAAACGCTGCAGGAACTCACTTTCAGCAGCCGGTCGCAGTCAACATCATCCGAACTGGCAGAGTTTCTGGAGAATTCCTGGCGAGGCACGATGCTCGCGGCGCGGGCCAGGCACAGTACAGAACCGCTGAAGGCATTTCTCAAATTTATACAGTTTCAATTAAAGCCATTTTTAGAAGAGAAAGGAGAATCAATATGAATTCATTCGAAGGAAAAATTCATCACTGTTCTATAAAGTTCGATGGGATGAACTGGATTCCAACAATCATGTGAATAATAAATACTACATGGGGTATCTCGACGAGTCCCGGATGCAGGCCATGGACAATGTTCGACCTTAGAAGAAGACGGCCTGTTGTTTTTCCTGAATCAGGATAATTTCCATTGAAGATCAAATTCCACCGCGGCAACGAATCGGCTTTCCATCACCAGAAAACATAGCCAGCATATGAAAGCTCTTTTTTCTAGCGACAGTGTGATAATCATGGAGGCAGTCATCAGAGGAAGGAGCATGCAGATCCCGGGGAATTCTCTCCGGCGGGCACCAGACTCTATTGTTCAAACCTGTCCAGAGTCTCCAATCGGACGGGAGCAGCGGTTCGAACCCTCCGGATATCATGTCATTGTTTCGCCGTTCTTCAGGTAAAAAAGGATTTCCGCCTCCGTGCACACCCACAAAAAAATCAACACGATCGCTGCGGATGTAGTACGGCGCGCCTGTGTCGGTCATGCAGAAATAGCCGTCATGAAATTTTCCATCCTGCATTCTTATTTTTTTCTCAGCGATTTCCGGGATGTAGACCATCAGACCCGGTATCTCGCCTGATGTGCAGCCCGGAATCATGCCTGTAAGTTTTTTACAGATTCCAGGAAAGTTCACCGCTATTGTTCTGTACGGAAAAATCTGATACTTCCGGCCAGCCCCGTATCCCCAGACAGCAGATGAATATGTCGTATATCTTCCAGGGCCCGCGTACTGAAGACGCATTCCAGACCTGGACACACCGCTGCCCTCCCAGGTGACTTCGCGTAAAAAATTTTCAGACGCATGACCCAGCACATGGCCGTCCGGCGAAAGAATCGGCGTGTCTTTGCCGGGGTAGAATTCTTCAAGCGCAAGATGATAGAAAGTTCCCCAGAAAGAGCCGAGATCCTGCCTGTCAGACGTTTCAAGAACGTTTTCGCTCTGACCGAGCAGTTTCGAAAGATCGAGAGGCGCATGGCTGGTTTCTTGAAGCGGATGATGCAGAACTTTCGTATAATCCATTTTGATCAATTTTGATTCCGGATAGAAGCATTTCTTTCCGTCGATTTCTATCTCACTGTCTGTTTCGATCTTTTTTCCCGTTGTGACGGCGGACTGAGCGTGGTATACAGTAACAACGCCTGCGTCCGATCGGCAGGGACAGCCGGCCTCCGAGTTTATACAGGAAATTTTTCTAAAATCAGGAAATGGATTTTTCGGGGGAGCTTCTTTCGAACATGAAAATGCGATTATTACTGATAATATAAACCCGAGTCGTCGTGTCATAAGCCGAAATACATTGATCAAACTCCGTGTCACTGGGCCGGATTTGTAGCCGGCACATTTCCGGGAGGCGATGTGGAGCCGGGAGGATTTGTCCTCGGCGACGGCGAAGCTTCCGGTTTTGTTCCAGGAATTCCAGGCTGGCTGCCAGGCGGATTCGTAGTCGAACCCGGATTTGATGGATTGGGCTTTTCATTTGTGGTCGGCGGTTTGATTTCTTCCGGATCCGATTCTTCCGCGCTCACCGTGCCCCGGTTGGAACTGTTGCGGTTTGGCAGAACATCTCGCGCATGCATTTCATCGGTTTTCAGCTCAGCGGCCATTCTCTGCCAGACCGAACGACGGTCTGAAATCAGACGATTGTAATTGTCCTGATGCACTTCGAGAAGTATTACTGTGATCTGTCGGCCGCGGCTGCCGGAACTCACCTGCGACGGAATCAGCTGCCGTCCGATCATATTGATCATCAAATTCAGGACTCGCTCATAGTCTGTCTGGCGAAGATCTTCATTCTCAGAGGCCGTCCTAACATCGTCCAGAGTCACAACCTGAAATTCGGGCTTCTCTTCACGGGGAAGACGGGCTTCAATCAGTGAAAGGATTGCGTATCGTCTGCCCCTGCGAATTCTTTTAATGCCGTCCGCATAATACTGAATCTGATTGTTGTGAAGAGTCGGTCGGATATTATTGCCGCTCTGATGAAACATGCGGGCCGATTCCAGATCCCTGTAACCGAGCTGCAGAAGATGCCGGGCCTCATTGTCGCGAGTGCGCACAATCAGCGGCGCGGATGCTTCCAGAAGAATCCAGGTTTCGTCGATGTAATTTTCCAATATTTTTCTATAAATTTCCTGCAGGGAATCCTGCGAATTGCGAAGTTCTCTGTACGTGCGCGAGTAGTCTCCCTGCAGATACCAGATATTTGCAAAGAAATCGCTTTTAAGAGCCTTCAAGAATAGATTCTCAACATCGGCCCGGAAGCCCTCCGGCCGGGCCGGATCGACGGGATTCTTCAAGTTGCTGATGCATGTGTCAATGAACTGAATGGACTGGCGGTTCACCACCAGAAGTCGACCCATGTTTGTATAGTCCGGGGAAATCGCTCCCGCCGCCTCGATGCAGATAAGAAAAAGTATAATGGCTGGCAGATATTTTCGCAAAAATGGGTTCATTATAGGATCCTGGAAGAAATATCGGAAAATATGGGAAAACTTCCACTGATTTTCATTGCCGGCAGAAATTAATTCCGCGAAGCATCCATCTCTTTTTGATAATATATCAATTCTTTCGGCCCGGTTATGTTGAATTTCCCGTTGACTCCGGGCGAGGTTCCGGCGGATAACTGCCGGATGACCGGCAAAATTTCCATCCTGATCTGGGTGCTTGCCTTTGCGATCGCTCTGCTGGGCATTTTTGTCGGCACTTCCCTGTTTATCGCGCCGGAGCGCTTTCTTGCAAATGTTGATTTTACGGCCAGAGGAGCGAACTTTCTGGCGCAAATGTGGGGCGCCCGGCAGCTGGCGATAGCGCTGACCATACTTTTTACTCTGTGGAAACGGAATCCGGCTCTGCTTCAGGTCTCCCTGTCCGTATATGCGCTCATGAATCTGCTGGACTCGGGAATCGGAATTGTTCAGCACGATATCTCCCTTGCCGCCGGATCGTCTGTGTTTCTCCTGCTTTCGTCTTCTCTGATTTACCTGCTTTCAAGGCAGAAAAAAGCGGATTCCTGATCTGATTATATTTCTTCGCCGCGGATCAAATCGTTGTAGTCTTCTCTTTTTCGAATCAGCACGGCTCGTTCTGAACCCACCATTACTTCCGCGGCGCGGGGACGGGAATTGTAGTTGGATGACATGACAGATCCGTAAGCTCCTGCGGAGGCGACTGCCAGCAGATCGCCGGAGGAAAAAGATCCCATCATTCTGTCCTGCGCAAGAAAATCCCCCGTTTCGCACACGGGCCCGACAAGATCAGCGCGAACTGTGTTCTGAGATTTCTTTTCCGGCCAGATACCGTGGTATGCCTGATACAGCGACGGACGAATCAGATCGTTCATGGCCGCGTCGCAGATGTAGAATTTTTTTTCCGGCGTATCCTTCACAAAGAGCACCCGGGATATCAGTATTCCCGCATTGCCCACCAGGCTTCTTCCGGGTTCAAAAATGATTTCAATATCAGGAAAATCAAGGCTTTTGCAGACCTGCCTTGCGTACTCATCGGGGCCTGGCACCGGGTCACCGTTATACGAAATACCAAGCCCGCCTCCCACGTCGATGTACCGGAGATTTATTCCCATTTCCCGCGCCAGGCGTGCCGTCTGCGAAAGAATCGAGGCTGCGTCCTGGAAGGGCGAAAGTCCCGTGAGCTGGGAACCAATGTGAAATCCAATGCCCGCAGCGTCCAGCCCGGGCATTGATAATATTTTTTTATATATATTCAACAGCGATCCCCTGTCGATTCCGAACTTATTCTCCCGGAGTCCTGTGGATATGTAGGGATGAGTATTTGCGTCCACATCCGGATTCATGCGAAGGCTGATGCGCGCGATTTTATTTCTCTCCGAGGCAATCCGAGAAATGAGACCCAGCTCCTCTTCCGACTCAACGCTGAAAAGCAGGATGTCCGCTTCCAGAGCTTCCCGGATTTCTCCGGCCGATTTGCCGACTCCTGAAAAAACGATCTGGGACGGTTCGATGCCTGCCTTCATTGCCCTGAAAAGCTCCCCTCCGCTGACAATATCTGCGCCGCACGATTCACGGGCCATGAGGCGCAGAATCGAAATATTCGAAAGGGCCTTCACCGCGAAGCAGATCCTGTGGAGTCTCTTGCCCGCCCCTTTTCTGTAAAGATCTATAGATCTGCAAATCGAAGATTCGGAATATACATAGAGAGGAGTTCCGAACCTTTCTGCCAGTTCTTGAATTGAAATGCCGCTAAAAAATAGCAAATCATTGCGGTATTCCAGCGGTTCGGGCGGCATTCCTTCATTCACCTTTTTGTAAAATCAACCGAAATAAAAGTATGAATGGACAATCCGAAATACAATCCCGTGCGGCATACCAATTTTTGCTTAAACTGAGGCGGCGGATTGTCCTGGCGCTCTGCACAGGCTGGCTTTTCTGGTCTGTCAGCGCAGCGCCGGATTTGAAAGCCCAGAATACTTCAACGTCCTATTTTTTTGGATCTCCAGAAGGCTCCAGTTCCCATGAGGAGGATGTTGTCGAAGCATTCTCAAATCGTGACAGCTCCGGAACCCGTGAAGAGGAACGACACGCTCCCGGCGACTGGGAAGAACAGGACCTTCTGCCGATTTTTCCAGAACTGCAGGTGCTCGATGATATCAGCAGCAAACGATCTCTGGAGCGATTCCGGCAGGCGCAGGATTATTACCGCAATGCTCTTACAGAAATGGAAAACGGAACATACCGGGCCGAGCAGAAGAAAAACGAACCGGTTCCTGAATCTCTCAGATATGACTGGGAAAAATCGGAGTTTCACGATCGTCTGAACCGCGAATCTTTGCGGATTCTGGCTCGCAGCCGCAGCGCGTCATTGGGCCATCTGATCCGGTCCATGAACCTGATGGATGAAATAAAAAATCCTCAAATCGCCGACTCGGCGGAATTTCTGGAAGTGAAGTCGCGCATATACAGGCAGTATGTGAAAATTCAGTTTCAAGCACGCAATCTTTCATCATGCATAGACATACTGGAAAGATACATGCAGCTGCGGCCGGAGCATAACGGCGAATCGGAAGCACACAGGCTTCTGGCGGCCTGTTACCGACAGCAGGAAATTATTGCCCAGCGGCTGAACAACAATACTTCGTATCTATTTTATAAAAAACGCAAGAATGAAGAGCTGCTCCGTTTCGCCCGTATCCGGTACGGAGACAGTTCAAACGAATTCCAGAGTATTCAGACCCAGGTAGACCGCGATATGATGGAGTGACCTCGACATGGCTTTGACTCCAAAAATAAAACCAGCGCGTGGTGTCAGTTTGCGAAACAGGCATTCGCCTTCTGCCAGTAGACGTCCTGAGCTCTGGCGCCGGACAATTTCAACAGCAGCTGGTTTATCATGCGCGCTTTTCTGCGGATAACAGCGTCCTCTCTGCACAGACGGATGAATGCGTCCCTTTCCACATCATGCATTAACCAGGCCACGATTTCTGAGCGGTCCTCTTCCTGGGCCAGGGTCTGATAAATATTTCCAAATCCTGGCGCGGGATGTGTCATTGTGTAGTAATCACGTCCACCGCCGCTGTATGCCGAAGCTCCGCCCTGTCCGTATGCAAAGCCGGCTCTGTTCGCCGACGCCCATTCGTTCCAGCGGTAGTACTGATCATTCCAGATCGCATATTCAGCGTTATGATTGAGCTCATGATGCAGAACATGCACCAGATAATCAGCGCTGCCGGCCCCTGCCATTCCGTTTGTCGACAGATACAGTCTGTTACCGTATGGATCCGGGACGGCGGCCCTGGCAACACCGTCGATCTTCAGATTTTTTCCAAGAATCAGATGCGTGGCCCTGGCCTTCTGTAAATAACCAGGGGGGTACTTTTCCAGTTCTGTCTTCATCATAGCGATGTAACGATCCGCCTCGGCCTGTGTTGGATTTGCATAGGTTACTTTATTCCACGTATCCGCCACCCTGGCATTGAACGTTACATTTACTCTGACCTGACCGATCGTCATTTCAACGGCATTAACCGCGTTCGCAGCAATGAGACATGTAAAACAGAATGCCAGGAGAAAAACAATTTTCTTTGCTGATAACTTTTTCATAATAACCTTCCTTTTTTCTTCCGGAAATTTTCCACGCGAAAAGCTTCTGACCTGACTGAATTAACTATTTCTACACAGATTCCACGGTCTTTCTTCGTCCTGCCGGAGCCGGATAGGGATAATCCAGTCCTGAAAGTTCCGCGATCTCTTCCATTCTCTCATGAAGAAAGATCGCAGGATCATCGCTGCGGGAATATTCCCGCACAGGACCGAACTTGATCAGAACTTCCGGTCTAAATCCGCTGCCGTACTGAAAACCGACGCAGATCACTTTAAGCGGCTTCACAGGTTTTCCCGTGATAAAGCGAAAGCCGGCGCTCTGACCCTCTCCCATCTTTTTCCAGTAGGTGGTCTCTTCCGGGAACAATACCATGGCATTGCCGTCGCCGGGATGCTTGCCCGTCCAGTCCAGTTCGTAGAGCACCTTGCGCGCGTACACCAAGTAGTCTTTGCTTTTTTCCGGGCGTGCGCGATCCAGAGGGATGCCACCGATTTTCCAGAAGAATCCCATATAACGACGCCGGGCCAGACTCGACTTCATGATGCACCAGCCCTTCCGGCCGAGATGGTCCTGCATGGCGGCATAACCCAGAGGAATGTCGCGCTCTGTAGAATGTTTGGAAATAATCAGCAAGGGTCCGTTTTCCGGCACCGCTTCCGGGAGCTCAATGCGGATATTATAGAAGAGCTTCATCAATTTGGTGCCTATGAACGCCAGCATGGCAGAAGCCCGGGAGGTCTTGCCCGGATGCTCGGTATAATTGAAGAACATCGCTCATTCCAGAATTCGGGCGCTCACCGGCAATCAGTTTTTTGGCTGTATATTTAGGAGTCTCGGCGGAGAGTGCGACGTGTAATTGTTGTTAACGCAGCCTTTTTTCCCAGATCGATATTTTGGTGCTGGCATCACTTAATATCGTTGGGCCGGCAAGCGACGTCTCATGATGATTATAAACCAGCCTGGCAAAGAGTGGGCCGGTCCCGGGCGCGTCCGCTGTTACAGTTATCTCCATTGTTTCTGGTCCAATGGTGTAATCGTGAATCAGTTGACGGTTCCAGAAGGTATTTCCAGACAACGGGCCTGGACCATAGAAGCGCGCCCAAACTTTACGAAACACAATTCGGGAGAAGGTCGAATTCTGGGCGATCTCAAAACTCAGCGATTTGAAAAGGTCGCCAGTGGGCATTCGGTGCGCTCTTGTGGAATCCAGTGAACAACGAAATCTCACGAGCTGTGGCTCCAGAAAATCAGCCTCACAGCTTGAAAAATGATCGGCCAGCCATTGGCTGTTATGCGGTCCGAGCAGACGATGCCCTTCGTAATGGCAAAACTGACAGGGTCTCTCATAAGCGCTTGCTTTCCACTCAGCAAATGTATTCTGCATAGGCTCATTTATGTATGTAACCTTCTGGCCCGCAAAAACAGGAAAATTGAATTGGTGGCATTCGGCGCAAAATTGTGAACTGCTCATATAAGCTCTTACTCTTGTCGGATGAGGCGCACGACCTGAGGACGTTGCGCTGATTATCTCTCCTTCTCTTACGTGACATGCGACGCAATTGATACCTTCAAGGATCAGCTGACTCTTCCCGTTTCTGTATTCCTGAAGTTGAGCTTTAAGCGGGGCATGACAGTGAACGCACCATTCTCGTGGTTCTATTTGAAAGGCCTCGGCGAATAGTGGATCAATCCAGGACTGTGCATGCATGCCCACCAGCCACTCTTCGTGAGTCTTTTCGTGACATTTTTTACATTGCGAAGCAGACAGTTTTGATGGTTCGTTTTCCCAGCCGGTCACAATGGGTTCGAGACCATTATAGAAAACCTGCTTTTCACATGTTTCAAATACAAGGAAACAGCAAAGGACAGCCAGTCTCCTCTTAATATCGGGCATAGGTTTCTGCCCACCTGAGGATATCCCTCTTCTGCATCGACGAAAAGGAATGGAAGAGTCTGAATGATACTGGAGGCATTTCGTCGCGTCGAAGGATGATGCGAATATTATGAGCCCGCAACCTCTTCTGCCCTCCACTCAGGCGGCTCCAGCGTGAAAAATTGAGATGAGCCGTCGCTCGTTTTCTTATTCTCTGGAAATAAATTCGAAAAATGCCTTCGTCACGGGTCGAATCCGAATGGCATTGGATGCAGGTTGTAATTACAGTGGGAAGCTCTTCAGAGATCGGCAGTGCCTGATCTGCTGAGCAGTTCGTAAACAATGCCGGGAAAAAGATTCCACAGACAATTACTACTGAACTGTAAAATCGGCCAGAGAACCTGGTTGAAAGTTCGGGTTGCATTGTTTTGGTTCTATCACGCCTGCCGCGAATTCTGGTGCCCACATGTCCTTTTTTGTGCCCTTCACCAGCCTTTGAAGCGCATTTTTCTCCAGCGTCACCTCTGGCTTGCCTGTTGAGACTTCGCATGGCTGGATTTCATATTTTTCAAAGATACTGCAGGTAGCAGCTGCCATTGAGCGTCCTGAACCTTTTGCATAACAGCTTTCAGTCGGTGTGAGCATTAGATCTGAGTTGTGGAGACTCCACGTTCCGCGGGAATACCCGGGTGTGCACCCCTGTGAATAATTAATATAGATCCCTGTTGAACAAAGCACAGTGAAGTACGGACTGCGTTCCGTTGGAAAAGTGATCTTTCCGGTTACCGCCTTTTCATTTATCTCAATATTTTCCGGTTTGAGCGATTCAATTTCTAGTCGCCAATTACTCTGGCTTCTCAGGAACTGCATATCAGGGTCGGATTCAATGTATTGGTACGCATTGTACCCCCGGTTAATTGCAAGAGCCAGGTTTTCGAAACCTTCCTTCGCCAATTTCATTCGGCTGTATGCACATGCCAGATTGTAGTAAATCAGCTCTGCGTGATCGTAAGACAACTGCAGGGCGATCTTATAAGCAGCTATTGCATCTTCCAGACGCGGCACGTTTGAAAGGCTGTTGCAGTAGTTAAAATACAGCTCCCCGTAAGCATAATGCTCAATTGCCTCCTCGAACTTCTTGATTGCGTATGCGTCATTTTTGGCATGATAGAGCTGAAGTCCCTCAGAATTCAAAGCGTAAGCCATTGCTTGCTGCCTTTCGACCCCTTTAAAATCAGACCATTGGAGTCCGCCCGGATTGCGATTTATGTAGATCGCCCATCCCATGGAGAGAGGATCCTTTTCAGGGAGACCATTTTTTTTGCATTGGACGCCTGACCATAAAATAAAATAAGCCGTCAAACACCACAACAGCCTCTTCATGATTTCAGTAAGTATTCGCAAATCCTCTGCCTGTTTCATTGTTTTGTTTTTTCAGGAACTTACTCCCATCTCAGACCGTTCGACAAAACCTGTCAAACTCAAAAAATGCTGAGAATCTCAGAAAAAAGGACGATGGTGAGATGCTGCTTGAGACTCGCGGGAGACTCTGTATATCGTACGGCCAAATTTTTTACAAGCATTGAACATTTGGGCAGGCAGAACGCTTCTTCGATATTTTTTTGACATAAAGGAAACAGACCTGTAACTGGACTGATGAAGACTATTTCATCACAGAATTGAAAGCTCATTTGAGCCGGGAATTAAAGCGTGTCCGGAAGGGTCAAAAGATAATCGTCACCGACCACGATCATGCCATTGCCGAAATATCTCCGATTATCGCGACAGCCGACTTTGAAATAATACCTCGATCGCGTACGAACCATAGCAGGCCCGAAAACAACTGGATAAGGACAGGGACCCGCCAAAAACTGACCTGAAATCAGCGAAAACATTGCATCACGAATCAAGAGCGCTCCGATATGAATAAAAAACTTGAAAATCTCCTGCAGGCCCACATCGACCATGAAATGAAAGTATGGGAAGATGAGGCATCACTTCGAAAAGAACTTGAATTTCTTTTTGACTGGGCTCTGTCTATGAAGATCGGCGATGTGCTCAGCCGCAGCCAGATCGATTCCGTTATTAAAGAAATCCGCGAAACCTCCGCGACCGAAGACACCCGGCTCTTTTTTACGAATACAGTCCAGCGCCTTCGCAAAGTCGCGTCAGAAAGCAAAGACACCACGGCCACTCTCACAACAAAGGAAATCCACGACAGCTGGGTCGAAGTTCTTATCAAGTCGAACGATCTGCGTTCGGACATCGGACGGGATTTTGCGCGCAGTCTCTTTTTTAAGAAACTTATTTCGGAAGTTTTGTATTTTTCCATACGCCGGTTTCTCTCCGAGGACAATATGGTCGCAAAAAGCATTCCGGGAATGTCTTCATTGTTCAAATTCGGACAGGATCTGGTGAATAAAACCATGCCGAGCCTCGACGAAAATGTGAGCCGGATTGTCCGCGATTTCATTTCCCGCAATATGGACAGCGTGAGCGGTTATGCGGAAACGGTTCTCACATCGCAGATGGATGAAAAGATGATACGCGAACTTGCCGACGGATTCTGGAACGATATGGCGGACAGACCGATATCAAAACTGGCGCAGGATCTTCTGCCCCTGCAGGATGAAAATGTGAGCCGCGCTGCCGAGGCCACCTGGGATCATTTCAGAAAAACTGATTTCTTTGAAAAGATTGTTCACGCCGTTCTTGAGTCCTGGTTCGATCATTACGAAACAATGGATATCAAGAAAGTTCTTGAGAATGCGGCGGTGAGCCGGCAGCGCGCTCTGGATACTATCTTCCGCATCGCGCGGCACGCTCTGCAGAGCGCGGCAAAAAACGGGAAACTGCGCGAATTGCTGCGCCGCCGCCTCAGTTCATTTTACGAGTCGCCGGCTGCCGAGTCCATCGTCGGCGGATGACGATGACGATAATGATGACGAGAGGTTACAGACTATCCATAATATTGGATGAATCGCCCAGCAGCCGCCATTCCGAAGAAGGCCTGTCAAATTCCCAGCGGTCCATGTTTCCTTTTTCATACCGCACAAAAAGAAGATCCGGATCTTTCAGAGATTTGGGAAAATCAAACCTGGCCTGGAGAATATCTTTTGCATCCGGCGTGATCTCTTCAATCGTCACCCGGAAAATCTCTGTCTGATATACCTGGCCCTTTTCAAAAAGCGGTCTGACCCGTACAATCATGGCGAACATGTTGGAAAGCCAGCCCGGTCCGTCTGTTTTCAAGGAAAACGAATTTTCACTGTTCTGCCGGATGAACATTCTACCGCTGAAACTGGACAGAATTTTCACACGACCCGTGAATGAATGGTATCTGTAGATGCTGGAGGCATAGAGCGATAGAAAGGGACCGGGTGCGTTTAAATGAATGATCGTACCTGCCCTGTATTTTTCCTGCAGACTTTTTGCCTTCAGAACGGCGTCTTCCGGAGCCTGCAGACTGCCCCCGTAAGAGAAAGCATACGCCGGCGAAAGGATGAGCGCAAAAACGACGGCCGTGATCATGAGATAAACGGCCATGCCACGGCCCAGATACGGGAGCGGCTCCGGAGATTCCGGCAGGAATTTTTCTCGCAGCGATGGCATCTGGAAAATCACGACGGCCAGCAAAAATACTCCCGTGACGAGCGGAAAATACAGCTGCCGTTCCGTTGCCTCCGTGGAAAGCTGCGGCGCCAGAGCGACGATAAAAAACAAATAGCAGAACTGCACCAGCGGATCTTTTCGGGACGGCCAGAGCGCGGCTGTGAATAAGGCCAGCAGCAGAATCCCCGCAAGAGCAAGAGGAAAAACAGCCTGCGGCACAAATAGTGCAATACCGAGAGGAGCGCTGGAAAGCAGTCCGGCATACATCATGGGTAAATTTACGGCCAGCGAATTGAGATATCGCAGAGGCTCTTTCAGCGGATCATAGTAGGCAAGATTCTGTGTGCCAAAACCGGCCGCCTTAAAAAATACAAGATACCCGAAAAAAATAATCAATGCGGGAAGCCAGGATTTGTAGGCCGCAAGAAAAAGCCTCATTCGCTGCATCAGTGGATTTTTTTCTTCCTGGGATCCCGCGAAAACAAATTCGTAAAGAATAATAAATGCCGGCGCTGCAATGGCCGATTCTTTTGAGGCAAGAGCGCACAGCAAAAAGATACAGGACAGCGCTGTGAGAATACTTTTTCCGGAAGTACGACCTTCGAACCAGAAGATCAAGGAAATATTGATAAAAAAAACGCAGATCAAATCCGTGGCCGTCGAAATCCAGCCGACGGAAAGAGCCGTGTCCTCACAGATCAAAAACAAAAAACCGGCTGTCAGCGCCAGAAAATATTTCCCGGAAAGCCTCCTGAAAAGGGCGAAAGTCAAAAACCCGTTTGCCGCATGAAGCAGAATCGAAAAGAGATGAAGCGGAAGCGCCGCGTTTCTTTTGAATAACTTAAAGAAAAGCGCAAAGACTGCAGAGAATATGGGTCGAAAAAAGTCACCAGGATTGTTTGTTTCGTTCCACCAGATACCGGAAAAAATGTGAGCCCGTTCGACATCGGCATTCCAGAAACCGAACCAGGGATTGTAAGGCACATTTTCTTCCAATATAGATATCCAGAAAAAATCGTCATAATGGAATCTTGTGGATGCGAACGGGAAAAATATTAAAAGACCTGCCATGACAAAGAAGAGGAAAACGATCTTTTCCGGCCGCTTTTTTGCCGCCATTTCGAGAAAACTAATCAATGCCTTTTTCCTTTAATATAGTCTGCCACGGGTCTGTCGTGGTGATCGATATGATCAAAAAGCCAATGGCCGATAAATGTTGTCAGCTCTATGCCGATCACCCCTTCCCCTTTTCGAAATTTTTCAATCTTCGCAGTAAGATCGGACATCAGTCTTCTGTGCTCATCGATATGTTTCTCCAGTTCCGGATACTCCCCAGAGGTCAGCAGTTTTTCCTCATAGAGAAAATGATTTTTTGTTTCCTCAATCAGATGAGTGAGTTTTTCTTCAACCAGAGCCGGTCCTTCGCCGGACCAGATCGATTCATAGAGATAGTTCACATGGTCCAGCAGGCTTCTGTGCTGCCTGTCCATGCCGGCAACACCCAGTTCATAATGTGTCTGCCATGCAACAATGCCCATATACTGAAAATTTTTTAACAGTTTATGAATGCCAGTCAAAAAAGAACCATAATATTCCAATTGAAGAGTGATTCATCCTGAATTAATTGCGGGAAAATTCATATTCTTATCGACACGAGATTGTGTTTCTATTAATGTATCGTCGATTTTTACGGGTCCGTCAAAACCAACCTGATTTTTTCTCATCTTCAAATTGCACGATTTCTGAGCATTTTTTATTGGAAGGGATCGATAATTTTTTCTGAATTCATACTATAATTTTATTGACGGTGTGTTCGATGAAGAATTTATTTCGATTCCGGTTTCAGACAAATTAATGGGACATAATCCAAATCCTTTAAAATGCCTGCCGCTTTAGAAAAAGCCTTGCCAGAAAACAGATGTTTGGCAAACATATATTTAGTCAGGGGAACAGTTATGAAAATCAATCGCTATTATTCAAAACACTCACAGACCGCTGCAGCATCAGAAGCGTGGAACAATGTCTCCGTATGGAGTCAGTTCGAATGGTCGCGTGTAACCTCGCGCATTATCAATCATGAAGGCAAGACTATTTTCGAAGCGCCGGATGTGGAAGTTCCGTCCACCTGGTCCCAGGTGGCCGTGGATATTCTGGCCCAGAAATATTTCCGCAAGGCCAGTGTGCCCGCCGCCACAATCCCTGTTGAAGAAGCCGGCATTCCTGTCTGGCTGCAGCGTCAAATCCCGGATGAAAATGCCCTCTCCAGGCTTCCGGAAGACAAACGATTCGGCACGGAGAATTCTGCGCGCCAGGTTTTCCATCGTCTCGCGGGATGCTGGACATACTGGGGTTACAAATACGGGTATTTCGCATCGGAATCAGATGCGCGCAATTTTTATGAGGAAATCTGCTTCATGCTGGCGGATCAGATCGCCGCTCCCAACTCGCCGCAGTGGTTTAACACGGGACTGCACTGGGCATACGGCATCGATGGAAACAGCCAGGGACATTACTACATCGACCCAAAATCGGGCGAGATGGTGCGCTCCACTTCCTCTTACGAACATCCGCAGCCGCATGCCTGCTTCATCCAGGCCGTGCGGGATGATCTGGTGAATGAAGGCGGCATCATGGACCTCTGGGTTCGTGAGGCCAGGCTGTTTAAATATGGTTCCGGCACAGGAACTAATTTCTCATCGCTTCGCGGCGAAGGCGAACCGCTGTCCGGCGGAGGCAAGAGTTCCGGATTGATGAGTTTTCTGAAAATCGGAGACAGAGCTGCCGGAGCTATCAAGTCGGGCGGCACAACACGACGCGCCGCGAAAATGGTATGTTTGGATCTGGATCATCCGGATGTAGAAGAATTCATCAACTGGAAAGTCATTGAGGAGCAGAAAGTTCTCTCGATGGTCGCCGGTTCACGCCTGGCCAACAGATGTCTGAACGCAATTATGAAAGCCGTGCACGATGAGCCGGATGAAGGCCTGAAATTTGACAGACATAAAAATAAAGCGCTTCGCGACGCTCTGATCAAAGCGCGTAAATCGGAAATTCCGGCAAGCTACATACAGCGGGTGCTCGACCTGGCCGGACAGGGTTATCAGTCGATTCTTTTTGAAGAATTGACAACGGACTGGCAGTCGGCGGCGTACCAGACCGCATCCGGACAGAATTCAAACAATTCTCTTCGCGTAACAAACGATTTTATGGAAGCTGTGGAGAACAACAGACCCTGGAATCTGTACTGGCGCACGGAAAAAGAACGCGCGGCAAAAGAAAACAGGTCTCCCAAACCGCAGCGCACACTGAACGCCCGCTCTCTCTGGGATGAAATTTCTTACGCCGCCTGGGCCAGCGCCGATCCCGGCCTGCAGTTCGACACGACCATCAACGAATGGCACACCTGCCCCGCCGATGGCCGCATCAATGCGTCGAACCCGTGCTCTGAATATATGTTCTTGGACGATACCGCCTGCAACCTCGCCTCCCTTAATCTGCTCAAGTTTTACGACTATACCACGCATCGCTTCGATGTCGAATCGTTCCGCCACGCCACCCGGCTGTGGACGTTGACACTCGAAATCTCCGTCTACATGGCCCAATTCCCCAGCGAGCCGGTCGCTCAGAAATCGTTCGACTATCGCACGCTCGGCCTGGGTTACGCGAACCTTGGCTCGCTGCTCATGGTGCAAGGCATCCCGTATGACTCCCACGAAGGCCGAGCCCAGTGCGGCGCCATCACCGCGTTAATGCATGCGGCATCGTATGGGATGTCGGCGGAGATCGCCAGCGCGGTCGGGCCGTTCGTTCGCTACGAGGCCAACCGCGAGGCGATGATGCGCGTCGTGCGGAATCATCGCAAGGCCGCCTACAACGCGCCGGAAAGCGAATACGAAAATCTCACGATCTGCCCCGTCGGCATCGACGAACGCCACTGCCCCGATTACCTGCTGCACGCCGCCCGCGAAGAATCCGACCTCATGGTGCAGCTTGGCGAAAAGTACGGATATCGCAA
>VFLI01000073.1 GCA_009885105.1 Spirochaetia bacterium
CTCGTCCTGGTCGCAGTTGGCGACGATGTCGTTGATCAGCACCTTGGCGCCGTCGTGCTCGACATAGGCTTCCTTCAACAGGGCCTCCTCCACGGCGCCTTCACAGGCGGGGTAGAAGATCTCCTCCTCGATCTGGGTATGGACGGTCAGTTCCGGGCAGATCTGTTCCACCGCATAAGCGTCCTTCAGGTACATCTGCCCCCTCTGAGAGAGCGCAGGGATGACATAAGACCCTTGATTGATTATTTCATTTCCGCCTACAATCTGGAGCTGGAAACCAGAGTCGAACTTATTGAAATAGCGGCACGGGATGCTCTCTGCCGCCATTCGTGGCCGGGCAATATTCGTGAGCTGGAAAACTGCATCATTCAGGCAATGCTGGCCGCGGCCGGCGACCGAATCACTCTGGATGATCTGCCGGCACAGATAGTTCATGAACACGGCGCACATCATTCAATACGAAGAGAGACGGCATCTGCACCCGGGCCCGCCGCCGCAGACACCCGCCCCTTCGACGCCATTGTCCAGGAATTCTCGCGCACGCTGCTGGTATCAACAATTCGCAGGTGTGGAGGAAATAAAACGAAGGCCGCCCGCGAGCTTGGATTGAACCGCGCCCGTCTGTACTATCAGCTGAATGAACTCAACATCCTGGATTCAGAACTCAAACCGGGATAAAAAAAATCCTCCCGGCAAGAGCGGCCGGGAGGACAACTACTTACTATCATTGCATTTCTGACGCCAGTTTCGTGAGGGCGTTGATTTCTGTACGTTTGCGCTGGGAATCGTACTCATCTGACAGAAAATCAGAAATTCTGTACTGCCGCGTGGAATAGGCATCGGAAAAAGGAGGAACGATCTCTTTCTCGGGCTCTATGCTGGCCCTGCCGCTTTCAATACTTTTCGCAAGTTCTTCCAGCTTCTTCGCAGAGTCGGGGCTGTCGAGAATCTCGCTTGAAATAAAATTGTTGTCCCGGTAACCGTGAAGGCCTGTCAGCTGATAGGGACCGGGGGCTTCTTTTGCATGGAAGATGCGTCCGAAAAACAGCAGCGGAACGGTCTGGATGCCTGAGCGCAGCTCTATCTCCTCGCGCGCAACCGCAAGATACTGGTGCTGGTTTTTCAGGTTGGCCTGGACATGATATTTTCCCGGCCGCACAACCCGGAGTTCCACGTTAACAATCAGAGAGCCTTCTCTGACTTCATCCGTAAATTTTCCGGTGAAGTATGCGGGCGCTGTCGGCGAGGAAAAAAACTGGGCTTCGATATTGTATTCGCGGTTGAAACTGTCTTCCGGTATCTTAAAGCGCACAGTGATGCGCATATGTCCCCAGTCGGAGCGGGAAGGAGTGAAACGAATGGTATGTGTGTTGTCTCCGGCTGCTTCGTCGCCGTCTCTGCCGCTGTCATTTTCCGCAATCGCAACAGATGGCAGCCTTTCCATATCTCTGTAACCGACTTTGAATAATGATATATCTGAAATCCGCAGAGCTGTAAACGAACCCTGCTCCGGAGGTTTCACAGGATCTCCGCGATGGCAGCTTAAGAAAAGAAGCTGCGATTGACCTTCCACCACATTGTGAGAATGCGGCTGGAGCACACAGGCATAAGCGCCCTGTCGCGTGTCATTTTTATCGTCCGTATAAAGCGCCGGCCTGTAAGGAAGCGGAATATGATCCTGATCTATTATGTCGATCATGGATTCGTTGAGCGGGCGTGAGAAGGGAGGAAACTGCGACCATTCTTTATAGTCGTTGAGCACCTGAGCCGGATCAACGTCATCGCCTCCGCCGCCATTTTCAGAAAAATACGGGCGTTGGAACGGATCGGCAGATCCGGATTCGGGCATTGGACGGGCGGCTGTGCTGTCCCGGTTGAGCAGAAGCACTGCTATCGCGCCCAGGCAGACTGCGCTGACCACGCTGATTAGGATTGCCTTTCTGGATTTCATCAATGTATCCTCTTATAATTAATTCGGTGTATTTCAAAACCGGCAGACGCGCCGGCAAAAAGCCGGACGCGCCTCCCGCTGATCAAATTCAGAATTGATTCTGATAATTTGAATTCAGAGTTGCTCCATGATCGATCCAGCCAGCATCGCGCGAACGTCTGTTGGCGTATTTGCCCGCGTCGCAGAATCGGAACGGATTGTACCATACGGGACAGTAGTACCTGTCGCCGTTGCATTTGTTGGCTCCAAAAATCCGATTGTAGCCGCAGGCGCTGTGGAACGGCACCACACCGTCATCTTCGCCCTGAAGGAAAATGGAGACAATGTTGCCTCTGGATCCGGCCGTCTGATAAATCGTCTTGCCGTTGGTATTGTTGTGATCGTAGAACGATCGGACAACGGATTCGCTCAGATAGTAAACGCCCGTTCCCGTGAGCGGGCCGAACAGTTTGCCAATCTCTGCGAAATTCGTTCCCCCTTCCGCAGAACCGTGAGCCGAGACATAGTTGATGTAATATCTTGAGCCAAAATTGGCCAGGATGTACTCAATGATGGGGCAGCCGGTCGAATGACAGATCACAGTGCAGTACTGCGCGCTGGATCGACAGTTTGAATCGAGGACGGCCATCGCTCTTGGAACTCCAAAAAATGGCCAGGCTTCCGATGCCAGCCAGCCCACATGTACTTTATTCGACTTCTGGTCCTGTCCATTCCAGTACTTGCAGCTTCCCGTGCTGTTCTGGCAGTTGTAACTGGAAATGGGATCTCCAATCAACCAGGCCTGATAGCCATGGATGTAGACATTTCGTGTATCCGCGGCAATGCCCTGGACCGCAAAGAAACCGCCCAGCAGGGCCGTGATCAACAACAGTTGCTTTCGCATGTATGATTCTCCTGATTTGGGTCGTTTGCCGACCCTATTGGCTGATACAATGCAAGCATCATGCCAGGAGATTCAATCAGTGAAATGGCTGTCAATTCGATGGTTTACGAAAAATCGTACGCTCGAATTTTCATACAGCGTACGATTTTTCTTACAACTTTCCGGAAGGCCTGATCAATAGCAGTACTCACACTGATCTGCCTGCATCACCAGGTTTCTTCCTTTACGCTTTGCTTCGTAGAGCGCAGAATCAGCCCGGCCGATCAGGTCTTCCACCTGATTTGTTACGGCAGAACGTTCTGCGGAACCGATGCTCACTGTCACAGAAGAGGATTCCGGTCCCAGCATGATCCGAGTCGATTCAATTTTTTGGCGCATCCTTTCAGCGACCATTGCCGCCTGATCGCTTGAGGTTTCGGGAAGAAGTATGCAGAACTCTTCTCCGCCGTACCGGCCGATCCAGTCCTGCTGACGGAGGGTTTCAGAGCAAATATCAGCGACAAGCTGAATCACACGGTCTCCTGCCGGATGACCGTGGCTGTCATTTATACATTTGAAAAAGTCGATATCGAGCATCAGGACACTCAAGGCCCGGCCGTATCGGTTCGACCTCTGCCATTCGATCTGCGCCAGGTGCATGAACTGCCGGCGATTGTACACACCGGTAAGGGGATCTCTGGCCGCCAGATTCCGCATGTTTTCTTCCATCCTGTCCAGTCGCTGCAGAAGTATCATGAAGCCGTGAAAGACGCAGGGAAGAACAATGCTGGGCGTTACAACCAGAATGATGATATCATGAAACCGAATGAATCCCGGGAAGAACCAGAGCAGAAACAGTCCGAGCATCAATACACAGGATACAGAAATCAGTGTGAAAAGGAGAGTTGCGGGAACAGCTCCCCAGCTGCGGATCCACTGCCGGACATATCTCAAAATCCCGCTGAGCTCTGAATTGCATTGAAACGGAGTTGTTAATGAAGAAGCGCTGAAGGTATGCATACAGAATTCTTTGCAAAAGCCGTACCGGACGGCAAAGGCTGCCTTTTTCACTGGCTTTTCAAAGAATTCTGATGAATGGCCCGAATGGGCCGGTGATCGGAGGACAAATCGGCCGGATTCGGTCAGGACAAACGATGATGTTTTTAGACAGGCTGGATGGTTTGATCAATCATATTCAAAAAGATCATCAATTTTTACTTTCTTGAAAATCGTATGTATCTTCTCCGGCAAACCGCAAATTTTCATGCGGGATCCTTCGCTTTTCACCTGATCATTCAGCATAAAAAGCAGAGCTATCCCTGATGAATCTATTTCAACAAGATCATGCAGATCTAGAAGAACAGCCTGCGGGATTGGATAGAGATTCTTATCCAGATACTTTCGGAAACGCTGCGCCTCCCGGTAAGAAATGCTGCCGCTTACCTTGATGATCTTTTTATCCGGCAGATTTTCTTCCAGAATTTCCATGCGAATTATTCCAGGCCCGTTTCGGTTATCTGATTTCTCAAACGATGCCGACCAATACCGAGGATCTGCGCGGCCCGCGATTTATTACCGCCTGCTTTTTCCAGCGCAGTCTTAATAATTTTCCTTTTGTAATCATTGACGCTGCGGTCGAAATTCATGGTTGAACTGGAAGTCTCGACGTTTTCCGGCTCTGAAATCTTCCCATGCCCGCCGCCGGCAAGCAGATTCAAATCGGCTCTTTTGATCCATTCATTTGAGTTGCTCAAAACTGCCCGCACAAGAACATTTTCAAGCTCTCGGATATTTCCAGGCCATTCATAATTTATGAGAGTTTCCAGGGCCTCAATTTCCAGCCGGCGAAGTGGCGGACCAAACTCATCATAGAAACGCCCCAGAAAATAATCTATGACGGCGGGAATATCGACACGTCTCTCCCTGAGCGGCGGAAGATGAAGCTGGATACCGGCGATCCGGTAATAAAGATCCGCACGAAACTGACCAGCCGCCGTCATTGCGGCCAGGTCGCGATTTGTTGCAAATACAAAGCGGCATCCAGCGTCCTGCACGCGACTGGCTCCCACCGGCGAAAATTTATTTTCCTGCAGCACACGCAGAAGTTTGGGCTGTATATCGACGGGCAGTTCGCCTATTTCATCAAAAAAAAGAATCCCATCTTCCGCCTCTGCGATTCGGCCGATGCGTTCCGATTTTGCATCCGTAAATGCGCCTCTGATGTGACCGAAAAGTTCATCCTCCCACAGGGAGGCTGGAATCGCAGCGCAATTGACAGCAACAAAAGGGCTGGCCGGCCGCGGCGATTTGACAGAAATGAGCCTGGCTATCAATTCTTTCCCGGTTCCCGTTTCTCCGGTGATCAGCGCCGGTCTCAGTGTTCCGGATACTCTTTGAACATCGTCCATGAGTCTGTGCATGATCCTGCTTTTGTACACCAGTGTGCTGCCGCCAATCGGTTCATTCTTTACGTCTGTTGCGTAGAGATAATTCCGCAGATGCTGCAATTCCGATTCCGCTTGATTCTGAATCGATTTTACGCGATTAAAGAAATATTGATCCCTGTACAGCAACATAAAGCTGCTGAATCGCCGGAGTGTTTCAAGCGACGCCAGGTCCGGCTGCGCGGCGCCGCCGATGCAAAAATAACCGTAACATTGGTTTTCAAAGAGAAGCGGGAAGAGCGTATCAAATCCATTCTCATCGAACTTTTTCCGGACTTCAATCAAATCGGCTGCCAGAGCCGGATGATTGTTACATAAGGCTGGATTTCCACGCAGCAATCGATCCAGCTGATCGCTGGATAGTGAAATCGGCACATTGAGCGATTCAAGCAAACCGTGCCGGTGGAGCAGCCGGACACAGCGGGCAATCCAGGCGTGTTTCATTCTGTTCTGCAAAGCAATCTCAGTATGACCCAGAATACAGCTTTTAACCTGTCGAAATCGATCCAGAAGGAAACAGGCAGTACGGGCAGATCCGGAAACCAGCTGCACCGTTTGGGCAAGTTCCCGGACAAAAGAACGCAGTGGAAAATCCTGGATGTTCTGTGTAAGGCAGCGCCCAATAAAGGCAACCGCATGGTTCGAATCGGAACACGCAGAACCAGGGGACGATGACAGGGAAGAAACCACATTAAGAGTTATTGGACCCGCCTGAGGAGAGGGCAACTCTTTTTTAGCCAGTTACAGTTCAGCCTGAATACCAGAATAAAAAATTCGGCTACAGATTTCCATCCGCTTTCAGCTTAACAATGAACAAATCCATAATGCCGGTAAATGCATTGATCGGGGTTTTTCCCTGCAGAGCCGCAATATTCGCGCTTGCGGAACCGGCCAGAACCAGACCGCCGTCTGATGAGAGGGAAACTGCAAAAGCCATATCTCCTCCCGCAGCGCTGCCAAGAAATGTATACCACTCGACTGCACCAATCAAGGTGATTTTCACAACAAGAAAATCATTCAACGCGGTATATGCATTGCGCGGCGTATTTCCCTGCAGAGAGGCTATGTTCGCATTGGACTGACCGGCCACGACAATTCCTCCATCAGCAGCAAGAGTAACCGCATTCGGCTGATCCAATCCGGCACCCCCGATGAAGGAATACCATTCCAGTGCGCCGGCAGAATTGAGTTTCAATGTGAGACAATCATTGGACCCGGCGTATGCTATCAGAGGAGTTTTTCCCTGCACGGAAGCAATATTAGCGCTTGCAGTGCCGACAACGGCCAGGCCGCCGTCAGACGTCTGCACAATTCCCCACCCTGTATCGAGCACTGCGCTTCCCATAAAAGTATGCCATTCAACGGAGCCGGCCGCATTGAGTTTCACAGTATAAAAATCCGAACTGCCTGCGAAGACATTCAAGGGCGCCTTTCCCTGCAGCAATGGAATATTCGCTCCGCCCTGACCTGTTACTGCCAGTCCGCCGTCCGCCGTCAGGGTGATCGCCGAGGCCGTCTCGACTCCTGTGCCGCCAAGAAACGTGTACCATTCAACGGATCCCGATGAATTGATTTTTATAACCATCATGTCAATCAGACTGCTGAATGCGTTTACAGGAGTTTTACCCTGAAGAGACGGAATGTTCGCGTTGGACTGACCGGCCAGATAGAATCCGCCGTCATACGATTGCGTCATGGAGGAGGCAAAGTCATCACTGCCTGCATCGCCAAGAAAAGTGTACCATTCCACTGAGCCGGATGAATTGAGCTTTATGGCCAAAAAATCATTCTGACCTGTGTAAGCGTTGATCGGAGTTTTACCCTGCAACGCCGGCGCATCCGCATTTGCTTTACCCAGAACAACCAGACCGCCGTCTGCTGTCTGAGAAAGCGCAGCAGCGCTGTCATTTCCTGCATTGCTGCCGAGAAATGTATACCATTCCACTGAACCGGATGAATTGAGCTTTATGACCAGGAAATCATTCAGACCTGTGTAAGCGTTGATCGGAGTTTTTCCCTGCAGAGACACTATGTTGGCGCTGGCATATCCCGCAACGGCCATTCCTCCGTCCGTCATCAAACACACAGCCATGGCTTCATCGATTCCGCCTGCACTTCCAAAAAATGAGTAAAATGACGACGGCAAAGATAGCCCTCCCTGACAATTCAGCGGCAGAGGATTTCGCAGTAAAAGCATCAGCGCATTGACAGGACTGCAGTCAATGGTGAGACCCATTGCCCGGCAGGAAAGGGAACACTGAATGAATGCTGGCAGGAGCATGAGCAGGATTGTTTTTCTAAATTTATTTTTCAAATTTCTTACGCCAGATCGGGACATTCCCAGTGATTCAAAATCCTTTCGTCTTCAAGCAGTCAAAGTATACACTCCTTCGTTCATGGATATGTTCCTATAGAAAGCACAGCTGCCAATTGAAGAAAAGGTGTTTCCCTGCAGTACGGTCAAGGATTCTGTAAATCAGTCCGAGCCGTCAGATTGCAGAATGTGTAACTCTGCTGTCAGAGTATCGAAACATAGTAAGCAATATTCATGCCGGATAGATGTGTCCAATGAAATCAGATGGATTGGGTCCAATTCTTCATACCCAGGAACCAGGGTGGCCTAAATGGGCCGGCCCGATTGGGCCAAATCTGTATAATTTCGTTCCAATGTAGTATCTTTTTATTCTTTCTCATGACTATTTTGCAGGCACGATTATTGCAAAAAATTAATCAGTTGAAGTGACAGGAGAGATTCAGGATATCATTCTTCCCCATATTACGGTCTCGAAAAAAATCATTGACCGGAGATGAATCCAACTGTAGAAATATGACTTCAGTATGAATAGACAGCAAAGATTGTTTTTATCTGAAGCGGGGGATCTTGGAAAATTCTGAATCGGCATTGAAAAAAATTCGTATCCATCAGTCACTGGGAACGCGTCTGGGATTGGTCTACACTCTCCTGGCTGTGCTGAATCTGGTATTTATTTCAATTATGATCCTTGAGAATCAAACAGACATGTTGAACGAGATTCTCCACTTTCGTTCTGATGATACTGTGCGTCGATTGACCGATGAAATCAAGATGCAGACCGGAGACAGAATGCTTTCAAATCTCCCTGCAATTCTAAAGAAATACAGCATTGCTTCCGCCACTGTATTTGACACACATGGAAAAATTATCCTGAGAATTTCGGATCAAACAGAAACTGCCCATCCGCAATATATTGACACGGAAATTCGACGAAAAGCTCTGGAGACGCAGGTTAAGGGAAGTGTATTCATCGCCCCTTACCGGCTTCAACTTAACGAAAGCAATTTCGGAGTGGAATTTATTATCCCTCTGCAGATCTCGGATGATTCAGATTTCTTTCTTCATACTGATCCGATTCTTCTGGGAGACGTTACGCAGAGGATCGGAGATCTGCGAAAGCAAATCGCGTTCGCCATTACCTGGGTTGTAGTGTTTCATCTCATTTTCGCAGTCTATGCAGTTCGTGTTTTCTTCAGAAGAATCGGTCTGCTCACGCAGGCCAGTCAGCAGCTTTCAAGCGGTAAACTGGATGCCCGCGCTGAGTGGAACGAAAAGATTCACGATGAAATTGACCTGCTGAAAAACTCATTCAACAATATGGCCGGAAGAATAGAAGGGACCATACAGACAATTCAAGAACTCAATGAGGACATGCATTACGAACTTTCAGTCGGGAAGGAAGTGCAGGAGCACTTTCTTCCCAGCGCAGAATTGCTCAGACAGATGAATGCTTCAGTCTATTATCGCCCCTTACGGGAGGTGAGCGGAGATATCTATGAATTCTATCCGCTGCGAAATGGAAAACGTATGTTCTTCTTCGCTGATGCGTCCGGACACGGTGTGTCCGCGGCGCTCGTAACCAGCATCGCCGTGATGATTTTTGAACCCACAATTCGGAAAACACTCAGACTTGAGAGAATATTCTCAGAACTGAACAATATTCTTGCAAAGAAATTCAAAGGCTCTCTGTTCTACATGACAGGTGTTTTGATTATGATCGATCCCTCCGGCACGATCGAATACATCAATGCCGGACATCCGGCGCCGATTCTGCTGGACAGTCAGAACGATGATTTGACAGAACTTCCCGCGACATCACCTCCGCTCGGAATGATTCAGGGTGCGGAGTATAGAGTGACGCAAATCCCCTATAATTACGGGGACAGACTGCTGGTCTATTCTGACGGACTTGTGGAAACAAATTTCAATTCAGGCGAGCAGATAAACAGCGAAGTTCTCGGCAGGATTCTCAGGGCGAACCGCTCGGGCAGTGTTGATGATACTCTGAACCAAATGACTATCAATCATCGCAGCAATGAGGCCGGCATTAAAGACGACATTACAGCCGTATTGATGGAGCTCGGGCGATGAAAAAACTTCTGGCGGCCGCAGTTCTGGCGATTCCTGCTCTGACAATTTTCGGCTTCATCCTTCTGGATATAAGAAAAAATGAGCTCAGGATCTCCATCTTTCAAAAAAACATAGTGAACTATGAACTGGCATCCAGTCTCATCAGCATACGAAGCATGCAGACAGCTGCAGAGAGAGAAAACTTTGCTTCAGATGTAAGGATTGCGGTGATGGAAACAGCGATTGTGCGCGCGGATGCTGGTTCCGGCGCCGGAATCAGCGCTTTCACAATGATAGGACTGCAGCTGATTAACGCGATTCGACTCATGACTCTGAAGCCGCCCATTGATCTCGTCGGTCTGGGCGATCGCCTGACCTCCCTGTACCGCGCATTTCTGCTTGAGAGAATGAAACAGTATCCGGAGGCGGCTCAACTTTACAGTCATCTGCTGCAAGATTTACGCCGTCATGAGGGACAGGCTCTGGCATTCACTCTTCTTCACCGAGGATACTGTCTTGCCATGGCGGGACATGAAAAAGAGGCGATCCTGGAATTGACAGATGTGACAGCGCAGTTTCCACAAACCCATTTTGCACGATCGGCGGCTGATCTTCTTGAAATGCTCTCAAGGAGGGCTCAACGTCGCAGCGAGATCCGGAATTCCGAATTATCCAATGAAGACCAGATAATCGAGCTTTACGATGCAGGCTTATTTGAAGATCTGATTGAATTGGGCCGAAAATTTGAAAATCTTTCACCACAGGAAAGTTATCTTTATGCGCGAAGTCTGGAAGAAACAGGTCAGGTCGACGAAGCGCTGAAAATTTATCTCAAACTTTCAGACAATCAAGAAGCTGGAGAAGTGCAAAATAAATGTGTGCGGAGGCTGCTCCTGATCGGTGAATTTTACGGCGGCGGTTCTGATGTTGAAGCGTATGCCGAACAGGCGGCGGTTCAACATCGAGACAATGAGGCTTTGCAGGAGCTCTATGAATCCCGGACTCTGGTTTACATTCCACACCTTGCGATAGAACCGACCGGATACACCGCTGCAAAAGAAATACAGAATGATATTCATCTGAGGGCAGCGCGCAGCGCTGAGATTCTTGCCGAGGCGCGCAATCTGCCGCAAGCAAGCGCTGCGGTTTCGGAACAGGCCTATGAAAAATCTATTCCGGTTCAAGAAATTCCAAATTTGACCGTCATTATGTCCGACGGACGGACAATGCGTGCAAACGAGATTCTAATATCGGGTATCAGCATGAATCTGAACATCGGGGCCGGCAAAATTTCTGCGTCAACGGGTATGGTCTCAGAAATCCTGCCTGGCAGCGGCGCAACACATCTGATGGCTCGATCCAAATCTGGCCGGGCTGTATCCGGCAAATCAGTGATTCAGCGAAACGGCAGATTCTATATTCTGGATGGAAGGACCGGTGAACAGGTAGAAATGGAAGATATGGAAAGCATATCGCCGGAATCGTGATGAAAGCAGTTGAAAAATATCTGCCTGTTTTGTTGTTGTTTGCTTTTTTTCATGCACCGACCGCTGTTTTCAGCGATGTCTGCAAATTGAAGAATAGTGAAATTATTTACGGAAAATTTATCCGGATAGAGGCGGAAAACTTTGTTATTATCTCGGACGGTCGTGAGCTGCGAATCCCAATTGTAGATGTGGAAAATTTGTCGATTGAACCGGCGTCAATTGCTGCCTGTGTCCTGTTTACAGACGGCAAAGAAAAATGCGGGCAGAGATTTCACAAAATACAATCGGAAGAGCTGATCGTTTACGACCGGGACTCGGGAGAATTAGTAAGAATGCCGCTCTCAGACGTCAACAGAGTAAGACTTTACCCGGAAAAGGATGATCCGCTGGAAGAAGTCCTCAAAATCGGCACAAAAATCGCCG
Organism: Spirochaetia bacterium; assembly: GCA_009885105.1. Taxonomy (GTDB): domain Bacteria; phylum Spirochaetota; class Leptospiria; order Leptospirales; family Leptonemataceae; genus VFLI01. Next base: position 11,552 of record VFLI01000073.1, read on the forward strand.
TCGTTCATAATTCAATTCGACAGACAGGCACCGTTCAGCGTGTTGGAGAAGGTACAATTGAATTATTGAATGCAGACAATTCCGTGCAGTCAGTATCATCGGTGGACTCATTTGAAATAATCACAAAGTCGGAGGTCGCTGAAATTTATCCGCCACACCGGAATGGAGCCGCAGTTTCAGCGGAGAAAAAGGATAGTTTGCTTCAGTTTATTCCAGGACTGACTCAGATTGCCGGCGGAGAATCATTTCGCGGATACTCTCTGCTGACATCTTTTACTCTTCTCTCATTCTATACACTATCAGAATATTTGACGGCACGTTCGATCGCAGTGGCAGCCTCCAACGATATCTTCTGCTCCTGTTACTTTGATAACGGGCGGCAAGCCCGTGAGCTGGAGAGTCACAAACAAAGAATCTATTGGGGACTGACCGGTCTGGCGGGAATTTATCTCATTCATTTATGGGATTTACATACCGAAGGGGGAGCAGTCACCGGGAGCAAAGCTGGATTGTTCAGCAATCAAAGTCAGATTGGCCTGACTTTTTCAGCGCATTTCTGATATTTGTCGAATTCTGTGGCGTAATATTTGTTCCTGAGCACAGGTTAGGGGCCGTAATTTAATAATTTGGACATATGGTATAGTTCCAATCTCCGTGAAAAGTTGAGCGTCTTAAACGAACGGCCGCGAGATCTTCATCGGAAACTGTCCTTCCC
>VFLI01000009.1 GCA_009885105.1 Spirochaetia bacterium
GAAGAAACCCTCCTCGTTGCCGCTTCCGCCGAACGAACCCATGCTGCTGCCTGTAGTTGTGTACATCCTTACTCTGTCGGACAGGAAATCAGCGACATAAAGTTTTTCCCGATAATAGGCAATAGAAAGAGGACCTTTCATCCTGTTGAAAATCGATCCATTAATTTCGCGAACCAGCGTCCCGGCCGAGTTGACTTCTAAAATATTTGCCGACCGGTAAGAAAGAAGAAACATGTTTCCAGATTCATCGGAAACAGCATCAACAGGTCTATCCATTTCATATCCGCGCCAGGTGGTGCGGTAAAAAGATCTGAGAAATACATAATCACCGGGATTGCGGTACTCGTTCAGAGAAAACCTGAGCAGTTCGCTGCGCTGGCGAACAAGAGGATATGCTCCATCCGAAAGATTGTCCAGAAACTCCCACTGCTCCAGAGCGCCGTTCCAGTCTCCGGAATAATAGTAGGAATCGCCCAGATATCTTCTTGCGAGATGAAAGAAGGGATATATATCCAGAGCCTTGTAGAAAAATTCGCGCGCGGCAACATACTGCTGCGCATTGTGGAAGGACAATCCTTTCTTGAAATGATCGCGTGCTATTTCTTCTCGTATGCGAAATCTGGGAATCTGCGCGAAAACCGAAACCGATGAAACTACGATAATGGCGGCGAAAATGGCTCTTCGAATCATTCGTCTTCTGCGCGCAGCCCGATCACTTATGAGACATAATCCAGAATTCATTGCTGTTGGTATTGATTTTCTCGTTTAATCTAAATATTCCGCTATTCCCGGATCGGATATCCCAGACGCTTTCTCAGCTCCAGGTTTTCATGATACAGATCGAGAAGTTCCTTATCAGTGTAAAGGCGCAGACGATCCATTGCGTTGATTATTTTATCCCGCTCGAGGTTCTCCTTGCGGCTAAGGTCCAGGACTGCTTCCGCTGCATGAAAACTTTTTCTCACATCGGCAATTTCCTGGGTTCGGTAGTCGGAAAGCCGTTCAATCGCCTCCAGCTGCGATTTCATGGACAGCATTTCCATATTTTTTAAATTCATTGTTTCCTCCATCGCTACTCTCAGATTCTCTGAAAAACGATGGTGTGACGATTCAAATTCCAGAAGTGATTTATAGGCTGAAGATTCTTCCGAAGTTTGTTTCAGTTCACTGCGCGCCAGTGTGAGAAGATTGTCAAAAACCGCATTCTGCTGCCTGGATTCGCGCGACAATTGATAAACCAGATGCCGGTAGTACTCCTGTTGCAGCACGAGTTCTAGAAGAATTTTTAAATTTTGAGGCCGGATTGAATCTTCCAAAAGATAGGTGCGTGAAACCAGCGCAAGCTCAACCTGGGCCTGCCTGTAATCTTCTGCCGGGAGAATTACCAGGCGCGGATACTCATCCAGATGCCTTGTGGACCTGAAAAGCTTTGTCAGTTTCCCGAGACCGCCATTTTCTCCCTGTATCAGAAATACGTGAAAAATATCCTTATCCGGTTTCACCTCAGCAAGACTGCCAAGATCAACCTCTTTCACTTCCAGCCGAAATTGACCGGTCTCCGTTAATTCTAACGGGAATTTCCTGCCTTCGGATGCATGCCAAATTCTTGAAAGCTGCATACTGTTCTTCATCAATTCTATTTGTGCTTGTTCGCCTGTCCAATGAAATTCGCTTTTTGGCGTTCATTCAGGATCTAAATTTTTTAAGCGCGAATTTCACATATCGGTCCAGGAAAACAACCATTTTTAAACTTTTCAGCCGATAAACCATGGCCTGAATCGCCCTGTCAAGAGGAACTACTCTCAGGAATGCGCCGGAAAGCTTTTTCCAGACCCGGTGAAAAGGCCGAATCAGAAAATAGAGGGGGGAAAATCCTTCCGTACGAGTCGACATGATCCAGATACCCATCCCAAGGATCACAAAATTGGCAGTCCAGGCTCCAACAAAAGGATGCAACTTACCCTGATCGGCGCGGGAAAGGCCGATGTTCAAGAAAGTATAATAAATCAGAAAAACAACAAGAGCCAGGGCGAAACTCATTCCTTTGCCGGACCTTTTTACCACGAGACCCAAAGGAAATGAAATGAAAAAAAACAGTAAACAGGCGACGGGCATGGCAAGTCGTTTCTGAATTTCCACCTGAAAGCGCTTTTTAGTTTTCTCCGCATCCTTCAAGAAGGCGGAAAATTGCAGACTCAACTGAACTCGCTGCTGGAATTCTTCCTGGGTCGGCCCGCCCTGCTTTCCGATCAGCGGGTAATTCTGTGTCAGCCAGAACTGAAACTGAATCACGCTGGTTTTCATTTCGGCAAGAGGCGGCAATCTTATTGTACTGCCTCCGCCCCCTTCACCGAGCTTCACGCTTCCTTCACTCGGTCCGATTCCCGGAAGAAGAGCTCCCACATCGATCTCGTTTCCGCCCTCATCCAATTTTTTTAGAAAATCAAACAATTCAGGAAAAGTATAATTATCAGGACGAACATTCAGACGCCCCAGCGGACGAACCGGAGGCGGGATCACATAGTCCATAAAACCGTCAGAAAAATCGGTGATCTGATAACGAGTCTGTTTTTCATCCAGCTCGATAAGAAAGCCGTTGCGAAGACGGAGAAATTTTTCTTCCAGACCTGTTTCGCTTCGACGGCTGAGCATTTCTCCTGTTTTTGCATGGACAATTTGCGAGACAAAACCATCGCCGATAGGGATGCCAAATCCGCGAATGCTGACGACCTCCGAGCTTTTTTCGTTCAATCCGTTGTACCATTCACGAATCTGAACCTCATACAGAATATTTCCAATTTTATTCTCAGCGTAAATATCCTGTCCTTTTTTACTGATTCCGTCAATATTTGCCCGCCCGAGAAAAGCGCCCGGCTTCACAAGGCTCAGACTGTGATAGGCCTTCAGCCAGTCTTCAAAATCCTCCCGCGCCCGTGAGTTCACCGGACCGTAGTACAGGTTCATCCAGGCGACGGCAAGAAGCGATACAATTCCCGTAAAAATATACACAGTGTAGATGCGCGGAAAACTGATGCCCGCGCATCTCATGGCCGTGATTTCAGAATCACCCGATAATCGCCCGGCCGCCATTATTCCGCCAAAAAGACAGCTCATCGGCACAGTCTGTGTAAGTTTTTCTCCGATCAAAAAACCCAGGTACGTGAGAATTTTGGTTATTTCTATGCCTTTTCCGAACAGCTCCCCGGCCACTCCCTGAAGCACAAGCGACATGAATAAAGTCGTCCAGAACAGAAGCGCGACAATAAAAGGAGGAAGTATCTCCATCAGTATGTATCTATCAAGAATCGTTGGACCAAAACGCCGGCCTTTCCAGAACTTCTCGAAACGGCGCCATACACTCCGATCCGTATGGACAGAGGCAGTTTCTCTTTTTTTAATGGTCATAATGCAATTCAGGAACGCTTTGCTCGTTCAGACAGCCTTCATAGGCGATGTTATCCTGACTACGCCGATGATCGCAGCATTCAAGCGTTTTTTGCCCGATTGCCGGCTCACGGTTATGGTGAAACCGGAGGCTGAATCGCTGCTCAAAGCCAATCCGTCCGTAGACAGGATTCTGGTGATCGACAAAAAGAAATTGCACCGGGGAATCCGGGGAATGCTGCAGATGGTCAGGGAAATCCGGCGAGCCAATTTCGACTTGCTGATATCACCGCATCAGTCGCATCGGACATCATTGCTGGCGCTTTTTTCAGGTATAAGAACAAGGTACGGTTATAAATCGGCTGGCTTTTCAAGAGCTGCCTACACTCACAGATTGGAACGGCCCGGTTCACTTCCCGAAATCAGAAGGCTGCTTGAATTTCTCAAATCAATTCACGGTCAGAATCAATCTTCCGTCTCAGAAATACCTGTTCTTTTTGAATCAGAAAATTCAAAAAAAGAAGCCGCAGCGCTCCTTGAATCTCTGGGTGTGAATAAACCGGCTCTCATCGCTCCCTCGTCTGTCTGGCCGACCAAGCGCTGGACTCCCTGGGGATTTGCAGAGCTTATAATCAGAATCACTGAAACATATCACTGCCCGATTCTGCTGGTTGGATCTCCGGAAGATTACAGCATTGGAAACGATGTTATGAATCTTATAAAAGAAATCCGTCCGGACTGGTCAGAAATCAAAGTCCACAATATATGCGGCAAAACCAGTCTGATGGGACTCTACTCTATTATGTGCCGGAGCCTGTTTCTTATTTCAAACGATTCAGCGCCGGTGCACTTTGCCTGCGCAGCGGGTATTCCGGTTGTGTCCATTTTCGGGCCCACTGTTCCATCTCTGGGGTATGCGCCTCTCGCACCACGCACAATTGTCGCACAGAAGGATGGTCTTCAGTGCAGACCCTGCGGCACACACGGCGCACGAATATGTCCTCTGCGTCATTTCCACTGCATGAAAAAATTGACAGCGCCTGAGGTATTTCAGGCGCTTCAGAAAGTAACCCGTTGATCTATTTCAAACAGGCGTTCACTATTTCCTGCTGCTCCCTGCTGTGCAGTTTGAACTGTCCGGCCGCCGGACTGGGCGAAGCACGTCTTGCTGAGATCTTCAATGTCGCTCCCGCGGGAAGAAATTCCTGAAGACGACTCGCAATGTATCCAAGAGCTCCCTGGTTTTCCGGCTCTTCCTGCAGCCAGAAAAACTCCTCCGCATGATTGTATTTCTGCAGCGCCTCTTCAATCTGAGACTCTGGAAATGGATAGAGCTGTTCTATGCGCAGTATTGCGGTTGAATCATTCTTTTCTTCATTTCTCTGCTTTACAATGTCATAGTAAACTTTCCCCGAGCAAAATACAATTCGTTTGACTCGTGATTCATCGACTGTATCGAATATCACTTCACGAAAAATTCCCATAGCAATGTCGCTCATACTGGACCCCGCCTCCTGAAGACGGAGCAAACTTTTGGGAGACATGATAATCAGAGGCTTTCGATAATTTCTCAGCATCTGTCTTCGCAGTAAATGAAAGTACTGGGCCGGTGTGGTGCAGTTGCATACCTGCATGTTGTCTCCGGAACACAGCTGAAGAAATCGTTCCAACCGAGCGCTGGAATGTTCCGGTCCCTGCCCCTCGTAACCGTGCGGCAGGAGCATTACCAGTCCGCTCATTCGCCTCCATTTGATTTCAGATGAGCTTATAAACTGATCTATGATTATCTGTGCACTGTTAACAAAATCACCGAACTGAGCTTCCCAAATCACCAAAGTATTCGGATCCGTCATCGAATAGCCGTAGTCAAATCCTAGAACAGAGAATTCAGATAGAGGCGAATTTCTAACTTCAAAGTTGCCCTGCTTATCGGAAATGTTATTCAATGGAATCCATTTCGCGCCATTTCTGACATCAATCATGACAGCATGTCTGTGAGAAAAAGTCCCACGCTGTGAATCCTGCCCGGAAAGACGAATATCAAAACCATTTTCAAGAATCGAACCGAACGCCAGCGCTTCCGCAAAGCCCCAGTCGATGGACGCTTTATCATCAAACATTTTACGCCGGGCTTCGACGAATTTCAACAGCCTGGGATGCGGACTAAAATTTTCCGGCACCGATGTCAGTGCAGACACCACACGCTCCATCTGCTGCGCCAGCAGTTTCGTTTCCGGCTCCGTATCGAGCGGTCTGTCTGAAAGCCCGGACCAGCGTCCTTTCATTGTATCCACCGCCATTCTGGTGTTGCTTTCTCTCGCCTTCTGAAAGGAGTTTTCTATTCCGGCCAGCGTGCCGTTCTTTATATAATCCAGCTGTTCAGGAGCGATATCCGGCTGCGAAAGAAGCCTGTTTTCATAAATGGAGGCTGTTGTCGGCAGGCTCTTAATGATCTCATACATCGCAGGCTGGGTGAACGCCGGCTCATCATTTTCATTGTGCCCCAGCCGGCGATAGCAGACGAGATCGAGTAGAATGTCTTTGTGAAATTTCTGACGATAATCCAGGCACAGCTTAACAGTGCGGTACACCGCCTCCGGATCGTCTGCGTTCACATGGAATATGGGTATCTGAAATCCTTTGGCAAGATCGGTGCTGTAGCGTGTGGATCTTGATTCGTCCGGCAGAGTCGTAAAACCGATCTGGTTGTTTACAATAATATGAAACGTCCCGCCCACAGTATAGCCTTTCAGGTTCATCATGTTCAGAGTTTCTGAAACCACACCCTGCCCGGGAAACGCAGCATCGCCGTGTATGATAACCGGCATATAACGATTCCGTTCTGTATCTTTGAATATTTTTTGTCTTGCCCGGACCGATCCTGCCGCAACCGGATTCACGGCCTCAAGATGACTGGGATTGAACATCAACGACAGAGACACTTCCCTTCCCCAGCGCGTCATTTTTTTGTTAGAATAGCCCAGATGATATTTCACATCCGCATAATCCGCAGATTCCGGATTGAAATTTTCGTCAAATTCTGCAAAGATAAGACCCGCCGGCTTCTCCATAACATTGACAAGCACATTCAGCCGGCCTCGATGCGCCATCGCAAGAACAAGCCCTTTCATATCATGCTGTCCGGCCTCCTCCACTATCGTGTCGAGCACTGCTATCAGTGTTTCCCCGCCTTCGAGAGAAAATCTTTTCTTTCCCACATATTTTCGCGCGATAAATTTTTCAAATGTTTCCGCCTGAAAAATTTTTTCAAACAGTCTCAAGCGCACCCAGGCATCCAGTTCTTCTGACATGGCGCTTTTTTCCAGACGATTTTGCAGCCATGCTCTTTCCTCATTGTTGCCTATGTAGAAATGTTCCGCGCCAATAGAACTGCAGTATGTTCTCTCCATCCAATCAATTATAGTTCCGAGCTTCGCTCTGCCGAGCGCCGGTATTCCCGAATCAAATTCCCGTTCCATATCAGACGGGAGCAGATTGTACTGCGACATTTCCAGAAGCTCTCGTATCTCTATTCGCATTCCCAGCGGATCCAGTCTGGCTGCAAGATGTCCCTGCCGGCGATAGGCATCTTTGAGTTTCTGAAGTCCGCGTTCTTTCCCGGTCTCCGGCAGTTCTAATGCATGACTGCCGTTCGGTCTGTCTTCTTCCAGAGAATTGAAAAGTCGAATCCAATCTTCATTTAGCCCGGAAGGATTTTCAAGAAAGCGAGAGTACATCTCTTCAATCAATTCTGTGTTGTTGGAATTGAAAACTGTGGTAATTCCGTTGTTTGAATTCATTGGCTCCCTGGAATCATATAAGTATATAAAGATTATTACTTTCCGGCAATAAAAAAGCCGGAGAAAATTCTCCGGCTTTTTCAACAGAACTAAGTTGTGATTATCTTATCTTCTATTGTAATCGTATTTAGCCGCACCGTGCGATTCTCCACCGCCTCCCTGCCATACTGTGTAGTACGGAGTCCATCGGTAGTAATAGTTGTAGCATGTGCTCAGCCATAGAAATCCGCATCCATAAGACTCGGTCAGTCTGGCATTTCCTCTGGTGCAGGAAACTCCCACCGACTTCACAGAGTTGATGTTGCAAAGACTGTGATTGGCAAGAACTCCATCATCCTTTCCAGGAAGAAGAGGACTGGTTACATATAGATAGTCAGTTCCTTCACCGGATGTAGTGTAGAGGGTCAGACCGTTGGCGCTGTTGTGATCCCAGGATCTTGCTCCGCCTGTGCTGACTGACTGATCCAGCTGTCCACCCAGGGTGTCAAAACCAAGCCAGGCAAGATACGAGGTCGAAAAATCAGCCAGTTCCGATCCGCCCGCTGCGGAAGCCAGAAGCTGCATTCTTGTCACTCTCCAGCCGTATGAGGCCGGGCTGTAGTAGCGCACAAAATAAGATCCAACAAGTCCGCCTGTTGAGTGAGTGTAGACTTCACAATCATTTGGATATTTGCAGAATACATTCATTGCATTGTATAGCTGTCTTTGCGCTCCGCAAGTATTCCAGCTGTAGGCCCCGCCGGACTGAGTTCCATCAAAGCCCACGTAACGCACATTCTGAAGTCCCTGAACAGCTCCGCCCCAATAATTGTTGTAATCATTGGTTGCGCTTGCCGTGCTGGAAATAGTTGTACAGTGGCTGGATCCCGATCTGCCGTGAACAAAAAGTCTGTAAGTAGTCGCCTGTATGCTTCCAACTGCAATAATTGAAAGAAAGGCGGCAATATATATTTTTCGCATGAATTGCCTCCTGAAATCTGTATATAAGGCAATTATAAGAGTCCACTATTAAAAATCAAGGACTTTTTTAAGGTTTTACATAAAAATCGTTACAACTTATATATGAAATTGGGGATAAAGAGATAGAAGGGGATGAAGAGATAAATTTGAAAACTATGGTTTAATCTTAAGAATTTCGCTCATTTCCAATCAGATTCCACAAATTTTTTATATCATCCCCAAATCTCAACAATCTCTACATCTCCATTCCTTACACTCCGTTAGCGGTCACGAAAAACCATTGTTTGGGGACTTTCCAATCCTGGATTCTACTGTCTCCGGGCCATTTCTTCCAGGAACTGAATTCGATCCTGCTTTTCCTTAGAATCCCAGGCAGCTGTGCTGAATTCGGAAGCATTGTAGCTCCCGGTATCCGCATCGGCGGACATTTCTATATGCTCCCACATGGGTTCTGTGTATCTGGGTTCCGGAACAGGTTTATTTTCTGTGGCGGCTCTTTTTACCATGGCCGGCGTGACAGGGGAATTGTTGCGTTTGCCCCGAATCTGTCTGACGACGTACGGCCCGTCTATATGCCTGTCTCGAATCACCTTGCCCCAGAAAACAAACTCGATGGTTCGATTTCCCGCTTCCAGTTCGCCCTCGAAAGTGCTGGATGCCACAAGCCTTTGATCGCCGTTTTTTTCCTGGAGATTCGCCTCAAATTCATAATAACCGGCCTTGTAGATCGAGACCGGAATTGAAATTATCAGATGCCCGTCGCGCAAACGATCCTGCACGGGAGTATTGAACTGTGCTACTATATGCGGTGTGCCCATCCAGGATGCGCGCTGGTTGTGCCGAAGCCCTTTTACTTCCATATCAACTTCAAGGTACATCTGACCCCAGTCCTCGGAGGTAGGCCGGATGAGAAAAGTATAGATATGATCTCCTGCACGGACGTCGCCATTGGCGCCGTCATCGCCGGAAGAAATTGGCGGAAGAGACGGATAGACTGCCCGGTACAGCATTCTGTAAATCCTGGGAGTGATTCCCGTGACAGGAAGATTCACTCCTTCTTTATTGAAGCATCTCAGAAATACTTTGAGATCATGCTTTCCGACGACCACTGATTTTTCCGGCGTCATTTCGCACTGAACATCCGACAGTTCCGCGTTTTTTTCACATTTCGGCATACCGTCCGGACCGGACGCGCAGCCCTGAGCCGGATTCTGAATCACACCCACCGGCGGTCTTTCCGCATTGAAAGGATCCGTCAGATCGACCATGCCTGAATAAAGCGGTCTTGAATAGGGAGGATACTGGGCCCAGGTTCTGTACCTCTCCAGGATTTCTTCCGGATCGTCCGACACGATTTCAATCGGGCCATCGCCGACTCTTTCCAGTGTCGGATCACGATGCGAACTTTCTTCCTGTTTTTCAGTTTCATCTCTGCCGGTGTCTCGCAGCAAGAAATACAAAACAATTGAAAAGAGTATTACGATCAATCCTGTGCCAAGGATCAGCAATTTATTTCGCGACATGCAGATTCACCTCAGGTATTTTACCTTTCCGAAGAAGGAGACGCCATAGATTTCAAGCCATGAGAAATGGTTCAAGGTTTTTTTTATTCATCTGACCCGGTGTTTTTTGGAGCCGGATTTCTTTTTCTTTACCGGTTCTTTGCTTACCACTTTTTTGCGTCTTTTCGACAGATCCTTGCGGGCATCCTTCACAATATTGTGGATCAATTCACTCACGGGACTCCCCTTTGGCACGGGCGATGTCCTGCGAATTCTGCGGATTGGTTCCTGTTCTTTTTTTAAGAAGGTTTCCTTGATACCAAGTCTCTTTATCTTATTTTGCAGTGTGGATCTGCGGAGCTTCAAGGCCTGGGCAGTATGCGATACATTTCTGCCGCATCGAAGCAGCGCCGCGGTAAGGATTCTTCTCTCAATATCATCCATCAGCGACTCCAGACTTCGTCCTCTTTTCAGATTCTCCTGAGCCATTTCGCTGACAAGAGTGTCCCAGCTGTGGAAAATATACAAATATCCGGCAAGATTCGCTTCATCTTCAAGATGGATGATTTCCACAGGCCCAATCTCGGGGAGAAAAACAGACATCAGCGAGGTGGGTCGGTTCTCGGCGAGAGTCTTTGCCAGAGTATCTCTTGTCACTTCCATCATGTACTTTTCAGCAATTTTGATTGACTTTTTCAGTTTGTCAAGAGAGAGAATTCTGCTCTCGAAAGATCGATTGTAAAAAAGAGTATTTCCCTGGAGATCTGCCGCAAAGAGCGGCGCGGGAATCGCTGAAAGAACCAATCGTGTCATCCACTCTGATTGGTTCTCATTCCGAGCCGCCTTTTCTTCTTCTTTCGCAATTGATTTGGCGGTGCCCGATTCTTCAGCAAGGATAGGAGCCATGACATGAAACTTCGCAATGGCATTCAGAAGATCGGCAGTTTCCCAGGTGCCGGCCTCATCGCCGTTCTGTTTTAAGACTGGAATGGACGATGTCCCCTGGATCAACCGGAGAACCTCATCGGGCAGGCGTGATTTAACCATCAGTGAGTCGGGTATACTTTCGAATTCTTTTGAGGCTCGAGCAAGATCGGACATTTCCCGGTTCAGCCTGTCCCGGGAAAGAAATCCAGCAAGATCGCCAGTCGATCCAATCGATTTGTGGATTTCATCCTGTACAACGGGAATGAACGGAAGTTTTGTCCGATAAAAAACGCGTAGGAGTCTGGAAAGTGGAAAACCCGGCACTGTGTCGGGTTTTCCACAACGGGCTATTTTCTGGCAACCATTAATTGACCGATTTCGGTCAAATAGGGACGCATCGCCCTTAGTTTTTCTGTGAGCTCGTATTCCAGAATGTCGCCGGCCGCCACCATATCATTGTCTTCCATGGCAGTTGACAGATTGCGCAGCAAATCCGTCAACGAACTGGCGCAGGCCAGGAAGCTCTCACCGTTGATGGTAATATCCGCCAGAGTCTTGTCCCCGGCCCGGGAAAGATGAAAATCAAAAGCGAAAAGGGCCGTAATGTACCTGTTCAGCCGGTCTGTGGTTTTTTCCAGTATTTCAAGCGCTATTCTATCGCGGCCCGCATTCAGGTTCGCGTTGATCGAAACGATCTGTTCTGCAAGCGACGGTATATTCTCATTGAACTCCACCAGTATGCCGGTCAGATCTCCCGGGTCCGCTCCCACCATTCGGAGTTGAAGAGAAAGTTTCATCACAAATGCTTTGAAATTTCTCAGATCCTCCAGAAATGATTCGATCGATTCGCGGTCAGACAGCGCTGAAAATTTATCAACTGCCTGCCGCATCCGCTTCAGTATCTCGTCGATGGGTTCGCTGCGAAATTCATCGCTGGCCAGCACCGATAGATGCAGATCCATGCGGAGAATTGAAGAGATCGAATTCATGATTTGATCGATCCAGTGCATTCCGTCCTTCAGGTTGCTGACTTCCAGGTCCGATAGATTTTCCAGTTCAAAAAGAGTGCTTCCTATCTGATCCAGATATCTGTCCAGCTCCTCCACCGTGGTCTGCACCATGTCCATCTCATCGCCGATATAGAAATCAAGCCGGTTCACGCCGTCAGTGGAAATATTTCCCAGAGCGCTCATCACAACTTCTTGAGAATCCACCCTGAGACCCAGTATGTATTTTTTATTTTCATGACTCCAGCTTTTTACTGCGTCATAGACTTCCGCGATATTTTTTTCTCCGGACAGTTTTGCGTCCAGCACCTGTTCATTCACATAAATCTGCATATTCTTTCTCCTAGTCCGACGACTGTGAACGCATATTGTTTCTCAAATATTCGCCCGTCGACCGGCTTTGCTGCACAGCATTCTCCATCCTGCCGAACCTGCGCCGTAATGTTTCTTCCATGGACCGCAGACTTATCTCCTTATTGCGGATCCTCTCTTTATTGTCGGTAATTTGCGTTTTTAGTAAATCAATTCTTGCGCTCACCAGCCCGCCGGAAAGTCGATTGTACGGCTCCAGAAACCGGACCAGGTTGAATCCGAGGCCGTTGTCTGTTATGCTGTCCTCGTTGTTGTCCGAGGCAAAGAGCTCACGCACGGAATCCGGAGCCCTGTCCAGGGCATCGTTCAGTTTTGGCTCATCGATAACCAGGTATCCATTCTGAATATCATCCCAGCTGCTGCCCACCTCTCCGGTGGTGATTCCTATATCAGCCAGAATTCTGAATGCCGGCTCAGTATTACCGGGATAAGCTGCGGATGTGACCGAACGAACACCGGCTACGAGCTGCCGGACAGTGGAATCTGTGGCAAAAACACCCGCCTGGGCCTGCAGCATCCGGATACCCTGATCGATACCGGACCGGTCATCGGTGGGTCGGTTGGACTGAAATTCTGAATGATTGGCCGGCTCCGAGTTCTCGCGGCAGAATTTTATCAGATCGTTGTATGCCGTGACCCATTCCTTGATTTTTGCCACGATGGCCGCGGAATCCACTTTCACTTTGATGGTAACAGAGCCGGTTGTTATTTTACGAAGATTCAGACTGGCGCCTTCAATGATATCCGTCAGGCCGGTGTTGGACGGGCGTGTTACCTGTATGCCGTTGATTTTCAATACGGCATCGGAAGCCTCTTCCGTAACGTGCAGGGCGCCGAACTGTCCATTGGGATCCGGCGATTTCAGTTTGATATCCTGAACTTTCATCGTGACAGAAGCTGCCGAAAAAAAATACATGGATTCGAGCGCCTTACCGCCGGTAATTTCATCGGATTTGATGGTTCTGTCTTCGCCTCGCGTAGAACAGGGTAGATCAATTTCTTTACTTTTCTGAACATCATTTTCTTTCCAAATAAAACCCATGCCGCATGAAAGCGGCGGGCTGGAAGGCGGCTGAGAAGCTGCCTGTGTCTGTATATCACGGTCGATGTTGTAACCGCGCAGCCCCACCCCTCCCACATCGACGCTTATATCCGGACCGACATTGACTGTCCTTTGTTCCGGACCGTTACCGGCTGCAGCCGGCAGCGCTGTTGAAGACAAGAAGCGGAAACTGATTTCCGAATGTTCTGGAACTCGGACATTGATTTTTACAGACGTATCATTCTGAATCTGTAAAGATACGGCGCTTTCAATTGCAAAGCTTCCCCTGTTTTCCGCCGATTCGCTCCGTTTGTATTCGAGAGTATTTTCAGGCGAAAGATTGATTGGGGATACCTTCATTTCATTTCTGTTTAATCCCAGAAGACCAATTTTTTGCAAGAGACCGTCGGTATCATTGAACTGCAAGGCGCCTCTCACTCCTGAAGTCATGGACCGTAGAGCGATCATGGAGCGGTTGTTGTCCACACGAATCATAACGGTATCAATGCTGCTCCCTGCAACGGCGCGGATCGCCCGGTTCAGAGCCGAAAGATTCCCGCCGCCAAACTGCACGGCAAAATTGCGGTCGCCGATTTTTATATCAAATTTCGCAGCATTCAAATTGTCCGCATCCGGAACAGGATCGGAATGAATCTGATGGTTGGAGGCGAGCTTCATGACTTCTATTTCCTGCCGGCCTGCCTGGACTGCCGGAGAGGCTTCCCCGGTAATGGCTCCTGGATCGCTGGATTCGATTGTTTTGGTCGCGAAGGGACCGGCAAAAGAGTGCAGAATTCTGCTTTTATCGGCCAGCGCTCGTGTTCTGTTTCGAACTTCTTCCCAGGCCTTGACCAGCAGAGTGTTTCTCTGGTTGTCCTGTTCCATCCGCTGGATCGGGATTCGTTCTATCTGCATCAACTGCTGGATAGTTCGCTGGGTATCCATTCCGGAATTGTTGAGGTTAATGGGAGGAGCGGGCATAATTTTTAATCCATTCTCTATATCGGGAAATGAATGAAAAGCATTACCAGGAATTGAGGAAATGTTCTATTTGGAAACAGGCAGTATTACTGCTATTTCTTAATGAAAACAGGCTAATGAAGCGGATTGGTCAGAGAAATCCATTTTCCATTCAATTTGGCACGGGCATGACCATTTTGAAATGGTTCGGCTTCCTGATACCTGGCCGCAAAAATGACTTTTCCGGTGAGGTCAATATAACCCCATCGTCCCCCGGTGTATCGGTAATGCTCGCCGTCCTGTACTTTACGGCAGCCCGTGCAGAAGACGGCCAGCCGTTCAGAAAACGGCAGGGCAAAGTCGAACCTGGCGCGTATCGTCATGACACCGGCCTGGTTGAAAAAACCGATTTTATTGTTCTCAACAAATCGCGCCAGACCCTGGGAGAATCCATCGGGACCGTTGTCGAACATGAATGGCACGATCACAGTCTGAACAACAAAGCCGGCTCCCCGCCTCCGAGGCCGGCTCTCACTGCTGTCGGGAGATGTTTCAACAGGATACACTTCTCCCGGGTGTGAAGGCACATACTCCTGACCTTCCGTATAATAACCCGTGGCAAAAATATAACTGCCCTTCAAGCGCCGAATTTTTTCTGCGATCACTTTACTCGAAGGTCGGAGCAGTACTCTGACAGTGTTCAATTCGGATGGATTGCTCTGAGGAGCTGCATTTCCGGCAGCTTCCACTGTTTCAAGCACATAGAAAGGATCACTGTCTGCCTGCCAGGCTTCTACTGACATGACGCTCCCCGATCTCTCAACGACAATTCCCTGGCGCAGCTCACTTCTCTGCGGTTTGTCAGAGTACAGCGCGCTTCCTGAAAAACAAAAAAGTACTGCAAGAATCACGATCCAGATCGATTTCAAAATTGCTCCCGAGAATTCACATTTCATGGTATTACCGCAGTTTTGCGGTTTTTCGGCTGAGCCGTCAATTAAAAATAAAATGAATCGAAAAAGCCGCAAATATATTGCCCTGTGTATTCCTGACGGCGGCAGGTTTGATTGACAGCGAATCGGTCTTCTGTATCCCGTTATGTATGGCCAAAAAAGTTGAAAAAAAGTTCTTCCGAATAATGTTTTACAATCAGGGAAAAGTTTTTGAAATATTTGCAAGGACCGTGGCCCACGGAAATCTGTTTGGCTTTCTAGAAGTGGAGGAACTTGTTTTCGGAGAAAGATCAACTCTTCTCGTGGATCCCGCAGAAGACAGCCTGAAAAAAGAATTTGAAAATGTCCGCCGAATCTACATTCCTCTTCATTCAGTGATTCGAATTGATGAACTTGAGAAATCGGCCGATCTCCGGCCCAGAGTGGTTTCAATGAACGGAGGAGCATCCAGATCGCCGGACGAATCGAGGATCACGCCCATTTATACGCCTCCGAATCCATTTACCGGCAGATAGCAGGATCTTTCAGTATTTCCGTTCTCTGTCGTGATTGATACGGTTCAATATATAAACAAAAATAAAAGCCCCAACAATTGTTGATATCAGGTTGACCCGGAAAAGCAGGAATTCCCCGATACTGGGTTTCATCAGCCAGTTGACGAGCCGCAGGAACCACTGCTCGAAACTGGTGAGCATCTGAATCAGGACCGCTCCGATTGTTCCTATAATCGCCCCGCCCCAGAATCCGCCCAGAAGTTCTCTTCTCTTCTTCTGATAGTAATACCACGAGGCCAGCATTCCTGCCAGCACATTAACCAGTATGTCAAGAGGGATGTGTATATATTCCATTTTCTGTCCTCAGAATAGAACTGCCTGCCTTCTTATCATCGTATGGAAGTGTCAATTCCGTTAAAATAAGATTTACATAATCAATGCCATGCGTCGAGCGTCAAATGTGGACATGCACAGAGTGATCAAAGGGGATACAGCTGTTTTTGGGATTCTGGGACATCCCGTCAGCCATTCTCTCAGCCCCGTCATGCACAATGCCGCTTTCATCGAAAGAAAAATCAACGCAATCTATGTCCCCTTTGATATACAAAAACCAGGAGTCTGGCTGAAAAAATCCATACTGGAAATGGGCATCCGCGGTCTGTCCGTTACCATACCTCATAAATCCTGGGCGGCAAAAGCCGCCGATGAAAAAGACAAACTTTCAATACTGTGCGGAGCGGCCAACACAATAATCCCGATTAAAAATAAATTGCATGCATTCAATACAGACGGTCCGGGCGCGTTGCAGGCTCTACGCCACAGCGGATGCATTTTGAAGCGAAAGCGGATACTTTTGATCGGTTATGGCGGATCTGCAGCCGCAGTGGCGCATTCGCTGCTGCTTGAGGGTGATCCGGAAACACTGTTCATCTCCGGCCGTAATAAAAACAAGATAAAGATTTTCACGCAGGCTCTGAAAGCGGGGCACAGGAAATCTTCATCAGGCATCCTTGCCTGGAACAGCGACATGCAGACAGAAAAAATCGATATAATTATCAATACAACACCTCTTGGCATGACCGGTCATGAAAGCGCTCTGCCGCTTCCAGAGTCTCTGGTCGCCGGTCATCAGACAGTTTTTGATATTGTGTACACACCAATGTACACGCCTCTTTTAAAACTGGCAGCATCCCGCGGAGCGAAAACTGTATCCGGTTATTTGATGCTGCTGTTCCAGGCGGCGCTGCAGTTTGAAAAATTCACCGGCGCGAAGGCGCCCGTCAGCCTGATGGAAAAAGAGCTGCTGGCCGAGCTCAGAAAAAGAACCTGATTGATTTCGATGGAAGAGACAAATTATCGGCTTCTGGTGGAAGAATTGAATAGGCACGACAATCTGGAACTCACGCGTAATTTTACGCATGAGCGCCTTGAGATGTCAAGAAATAAACTCCTGTCCATCGCGCAGGAAGAACTGATGCCGCGCGATTCTCTGAATATTTCCGTTGTCGGTTCTAATGGAAAAGGGAGCACGTCTTATTTTCTTGCCGGATTTTTTCAGCGTCATGACGGCCTGCGCGGCAACACCGGTCTGTTCACTTCCCCCCATCTTCTGCGCGTTACAGAAAGAATTCGCGTCAATCTGAGGGATATTGAAGCCGGACGTGCACTGGAAGAACTTGCCAGACTGCGTGAAATCACCGGCGAAATGTACGATTCTTTTAGTTACTTCGAATTGTTGACGCTGCTTGCCTGCATTCTGTTTAAATATGAAAATTGCACGACACAAATATTTGAAGCGGGTCTTGGCGGTCGATTTGACGCAACGCTTGTCTGCCGGCCCCAGATTGTTATTCTGACGGCTGTTGAGCTGGAGCACACAAAAATTCTCGGAAATAACCATGAAGCGATTCTTTCAGAGAAGCTGGGAATCATCAACGATCGGACAGACAGAGTATTCTGCATGCCGCAGCGGTATATTAATGAAAATATAATAAGAAATACAATTAATAATTCCAGGCCGGAGATTGAAATCAGTTTTTTCAATAAAAATCTGAATGAGGGCTCCTATCTTGACTACAACAAAGATTTCGCAGCGTTTGTTTACGACTCTGTCACCGAAAAAAAATGTGACCCTTCCCTGTCCGCCGTTATGCCGGGAAGAATGGAAAGACATACACTCAAGGCCGTTGATCAATTCGGAAGTTCCCTGGAACTGCTTTTCGATCCGGCGCACAATCCCTTCGCCCTGAAAATACTGTTGAACTCCATTGTCAATATCCCGGGTTTTCCGGGAGTTGAGAAAACACTCATTTTGACCAGTATGATGCCCGACCGAAACATCAGGGAAGGTCTGGTTTTGGCCCGGCAGATGGGGTTTCCCGTTCGGCAGATACTGAGTGATTTTCTGGCTCCGCTGGAGACCGGATTTGAAGGCTGGAAGACAGAGGAGATTTCGGAGAAAATACCGATCGCCTTACGGGAGGGATTTGAGCTCATTGTGATGGCCGGATCCAATTATTTGTATAAATATTTTCTGGAAATTCTCGGTCGGGCAAAAATTCATAGTCAAGAGTGATGAGTTTCGAAATCTACAGGGAAAGACGAATTCAATTTCAGAGACAGATGGAACCGGATTCCGCTGCGATTTTCTCCAGCGCCCTATCAAAAATTAAAAGCAATGATGTCGCCTATCCTTTCCGGCAGGATTCTGATTTTTTTTATCTGACCGGTTTTGATGAAGAGGATTCGATTCTTGTCCTGTACAGTGACAGGTCTATTCTGTATCTGCAGGCGCTGAATCCGGAATTGGAGATATGGCACGGCTCACGGCTGGGAATTGAGAGAGCCGCGGAGACTCTTCTAATTGATGAGGCGCGGGATACAACACAGTTCATCCAAAACATTTCAGATCTAATTAAAAACAAAAACACTCTCTACTATTTTTTTGGACGAAGCGCCGAAAAAGACAGATCGATCCTGGGAGCCGCTGACGGATACATGCGAAAATCCCGTGCTAACGAATGGGGTCCGGCATCGATCCGGCATCCCTCGCCTCTCCTGCACGAAATGCGCATGTTCAAATCGCCGGAAGAGATCGAGCAGATCCGCGTCTGTTCTGAAATAACAAAAGCAGCGCATATCGCGGCGATGCGCAAAGTCCAACCCGGTATGTTTGAATATGAACTGGAAGCCTGCCTTCTTTATGAATTTCGCAGACACGGAGCAGTCGACGCATATCCCTCTATCGTGGCAGCGGGCAGCAATGCCTGCACGCTGCATTACATAGGCAACAGCTCCAGGATTCAGAAAAATGATCTGATCATGATCGACGCCGGCGCCGAGAAAAAATATTACAATGCGGATGTGAGCCGCACTTTCCCGGCCGGAAAAAAATTCAATTCGGCGCAGAAAGACCTGTATTCGATCGTCTTGAATGTTCAGAAAAAGGCTGTTGCAGCAACGGTTGCCGGATCGAATCTCAACGATATACATATGGAAGCTGTTCTCGGGTTGACAGAGGGTATGATCGATCTGGGAATACTCAGCGGGAGCGCTGAAGAAAATATTGATAATAATAATTACAAAAAATATTATATGCACCGGACCGGCCACTGGCTTGGAATGGATGTTCACGATGCTGGATCGTACAGGGACGGGACTCAGCCCAGGAAATTGGCGCCAGGCATGGTAATGACTGTAGAGCCGGGTCTGTATCTTCCGCTCGGTGATGATTCTGTTCCCGAAGCCTTCCGGGGAATCGGGATAAGAATTGAAGATGATGTGCTGGTCGGCCCGGAAGGACCAGAAAATTTGACAGCATCGATACCGAAAGAAATCTCGGATATCGAAGCATTAAGGAATTGAATCCGAGGACTATAATTAACGAGACTGCAAAAAGGACACTATGCTAAAAGAACTGCCACTGCCATTTACAATACCCCTGCTGAATCGAGATGCCGTCTCGACGTACAGCATCATGCTGATGCTGGCCTTCCTGACAGCATCCTATCTGATACCGCGAGAGCTGAGGCGCCGGAATCTGCTTCCGGAAATATCGGACTGGATCATTCTGATCGGCGTCGCCGGGGCCATTATCGGGGCCAAGCTCGGATTCATTTTTGAAATCTGGCATGAAATCTGGCTGCCAAATGTGACGGAATCATTCGGCGAAAAAATGAATATGGTATTCCTCTCCTGGAGGGGAATGGCGCAAAAATATCCCGGCCAGGCAACAGGACTCTGGGAATCTATCTTCAGCGGAGGGGGACTCGTTTTTTACGGCGGATTCATATTCACCTTCACTTCGATTTATCTGTTTCTGCGCTTAAAAAAACTGGATATCTGGCGATACGGCGATGCTTTCATGCCCTCTCTGGCGATCGGCTATGCCATCGGAAGGCTGGGATGCCTGGTAAGCGGGGACGGCTGTTTTGGATTTGCAGCCGGCGTCAACATTCCTATCATCACAATGGTTTACGGCTCAGGGGCTGTCATGAATTCAGCCGGAGTAAACGTCTGGAACACTCCGGTGATCGAATCGATCGCATCGGCCAGTCTTTTTATTTTTTATATGGTCTGGGCCCGGCATCAGAATTTTAAGCCTGGCATGCTGGTGGCCATCTTCCTGATGTTCAACGGACTGGCCCGATTCCTTGTAGAATTTCTCCGGCTCAATGATGCCGCCATTCCCATCCTGTCGCCGCCGACGATCCAGCTATTGACCGGCGAAACAGTGCCGCTCACGCTGGCCAGCGCCGTGGAGAAGGGTGTGGGCGAAGCCTATTACTTTCAGAACTGGCACTGGTACGGCATCACGCAGAGTCAGAACGTCGCCATACTCATGATGATTTTGGGAACGGCCTGGCTGCTTATCGGAAAGCTTTATCAGAAAGAATCCACACCGGCAAAAAGCGGCAAGAAAGGAAAAAAGAAGAAGTAGCAGATAATTATGGGAGACTCTGAATGAGGATCGGGGCTTGCATCCTGGACTCTGAGCATAACTCAGGTTCCTGTCAACCGCCTGAGCATTGCGCCCCAGTCGGGGCCGGGCGACTCCAGGCCTTCATTATAGACATCCGCGCTGTGCTTATCAGGCTTAATTTCCATCGCCTCGTGCACCTTTTTCCAGAGTTCCTCGAGGCTTGAATGGGCCGAAGCCGCGCGCAACTCGTAGAGATCATACCGAGGCCCCTCTTGAAGCGCGGTGCGGATGATGAGCTGCGCGTCATGATAGCGTTTGTGCGCCATCAACAGGCGCGCAAATTCCACTGCGATTTCTGGCTTATCAATTTCTGCGCTCCTGCTCGAAAGCCGGCGGATGAATTGCTTCTCATCGTCCATAGTTTTATTGTTTCCAAACAGCAGAGCCGCTGTAAAAATGCAACCTAAAACCATGGTTGACGCCGATTGGACCGCTGAAGCGAAAAAATTCTATGCAGCAAGAGACTGGATTGGAGCTCTGTCCAGCGCACGCAACGCGCTCCGTCTCGATGTCAAGAATCTGATGGCCTGGCATATCGGCTGTGATACCCTGATGGAACAGGATCGACAGCATCAGGCGGGCAAATTTGCCCGGGCGCTTAAGCGCTTTGCATCCAGAGCGGGGGAAGAGCGCGAGATCGCCTATGCCGATATGCGTATCGCGGAAATTGCCGAATACTTTGCTTCCTACCACCGTCGCGCAGGTGAGACCGATCTCACGCACTTCGCGGCGCGCGGCGACCTGGAGCAGGTGCGTGGTCTTCTCGAATCAGGCATCAACCCGAACGAAAGAAACACCACGAACTGGACTGCACTCCATCGTGTGGCTGTGCATGGGCAGCCTGAAATGGCCTGCCTGCTTGTTCAGCAAGGAGCCGATGTCGAAGCAGCGGATGATCTCAAGGAAACTCCTTTGATCACAGCCTGCCGCTTTGGCAACGCCAAACTTATACCGGTTCTGCTCGAACTGGGCGCCAGTGTCGGCCACGCAGCCAAAGAAAAACACACTGCACTGTGGTATGCAATTGGCAGTATGAAAGATGCGGCTATCGTTAAAATGCTCATCGACGCTGGCGCGGATGCCAATGAAACCTATGAGTACGGCGATAATCCCTTTCTGATTGCCGTTTCTGCTCAGGCGCCCGATATCATCAATCTCCTGCTTCCTCTCACCGAAGACCTTGCCCGCATGAACAAGCATCAGGTCTGCGCCCTGCATTTTGCCGCCAGCTATGACGACGCAGGCCTGATGGAAAAGTTGATCGAGAGAGGCATCAATGTCAACATGACCACATCCGCTGGATTCACCGCTCTCATGCGCGCCGCGGAAAACAACGCCGTGAAAGCGGCGCGCGTACTCATCACTCACGGTGCACGGTTGGATCTCAAATCACAGTACGGCGATACGGCTGTCTCACTCGCCGAAAACCGCGAACAGGTAGAGGTCTATGAACTTCTGACGGGAGGTAGACTTGACCGCAGACGAGAGAATGATAGGTGACTACCTGCAGAAATGCTTCGCGGACCCAGCTGCCAGAAAGAAAATTCCCGGGCCGGGTGAAATTGCAGCCATGTACGACGTGCAGTTGCGCTTTTTGTTTGCAGAACCCGATCTCAAAAAGCTCGCCAGGAAAAAGACGGGCCTGCCATCGCCGGCAGACTTTCTTGCGTCATTGAACTTTATTAAAAAAGCGGAGAGTTTTTCGAATCTGCCAAACCTGCTCAAAGGCCGCGTTAAACTGCTGGCTGCGTTTCCCGCTGAAGCAATGGAAAGCGCGCAGAGGGCACTCATGGCGACGCCCTATCTCGGACTGGATACGGCGCAGAGGTATTATTTCTTGCCTCATGAGTTTCGCTTCTACTGGGCGCTCATGCTGGCAATCGGAGAAAAAATCGATATAGAGATATTCGCTGCAGAGCTGAAGAAGGCGAAATGCATTAAAAATATGGGGGAATTTGAGGATATATTTGCGAAATTAAGTGTGTAAAATGTCCCTACGGAAAGAGCGGTGTTTCGCTGCTGCGAGGCGAAAGCACCGGCGGGCCCAGCGGATCTGAGGGAAAATCCTGGTCGTACATACGCAGGATGTCGTTCTGCATTTCGACCTTTACAGGTCGAGGCCGGCCTTCACGGTCCAGCAGCTGCTGCGTTGATGCCAGATTTTTCTCCACATGATCGATATGCCCCTGAATGATCGGCGCAAAATCCAGTTTACCGCGCATGATCATGAATCGTTCTGATTCAAGCGCCGGAAAATCCAGCATGAATCTGTGTTCTCCGGCAAGCAGCGCATGCTGTTTCGCCTGATTCCAGTAGGCAACCGCCTGGCCGTAGTACGTTCGCGCCACCATAAACGACACTTCCAGATCGTCCGCGACATCGAGATTGTAATACCGCAAATAGCGCAGATCGTACAGCGAACCCAGGCGAAGATACATCCTCATGATTAAAAGATTGATATGCATGAACATCAAATTGCGGTATTTCAGATGCTCCGCCTCTGTCGTGATGCGGCAGAGCGCCTGGCCGGGATGGCGAAATCTGTGTGTGAGCGCTTCCACAAGAAAATAGATACTCTCCTTTACCTCGGCAGTGTTGTAACCCATCGGAAGGCCGTACAGCTGATAGAAATCTTCCAGATGGAGTGGTTCGTATTTCCTCTGCCGAAAGGGTATCCAGTCCGAAAATTTCACCCATCTGCCGGAGCGATCGTAGTAATAATTCAGACGCAATTCTCCCTGTGGAACCTGGGGGTAGAAAGGGTTGGGAAGCGCTCTGTTGCCGGCGTTTTCTGCCCGGATAAAGAACATCGGAAACAGAAATAAAATGCCGCAGATTATTTTTTTATTTCGAACCACTTACGGTATTCATCGGAAAGAAAAATAAATCCCATAAGACTATTGAGAAGCAAAAACTGGCAGATTACCTGATTGCATCAGGCAGGGAGTCAAAGATCTCCACGAAGTCGGTCAGGCCGACTATTTCCATAACTTTCTTAAAATGCGGATTCAGGCTGGCGAATTCAATCTTCTGCTTGTTGTCCGAAGCGCGGGTAATCATTCCGATCAGAATGGCGATTCCGGAGGAATTGATATATCTGGTATTCTGGAAATCGAAAACAACCCGGCTGCGGTCATTTTCCGGAATTCCGTTGTAACACTGGAGCAATTCCTCTTCCGCCTCCGATGTGATTTCACCGGAAATATGGATTACTGGAATCTTTTTTTCACTTCCCAGTTGAATTTGAAAGCCGATAGCCATGATTCTCCCTTTACCAGTTGTCTGCTATGTTTTCCTGCCTGTGGAGGCAATGGAACCATTTTTTTTAAGTTTAATCTTATTCCAGAGATTTTTCTAATGAATCGGCCACTTCAAACAATGATTCCAGCCTTGAGAGCTTCAGCAGCATCTGCATCGATCGGTTGAGATTGCACAGTATCAGAGTCCCGCCGGCCGTTTTTGTGTCTTCCATAAATGCTTTCAGTGCTCCCATTCCGGAGCTGTCAAAATGTGTCACCAGTTCAAGATCCAGAACGATTCTTCTTGGCTCTTCTTTCAGATACTCGCGCAACTCGTCCCGAAATCTGCGCGCAAGCATCATATCCACCCGTGGAATCTGCAGTTTCAACACTCTTGAATTGCTTATTATTTCTGATGTAACAAGTTTTTCCATCTGTTTTCGCTAAATCGAATACTCCGATTCCAGATACCTCTCCCGAATTGGGACATAATCTTTATTCAAAGGAAACTCAATTCTGGCAACGGTCTTATTTCCACGATGAAAAACTCTGAAGTTCCCGGGGTCAAATCCAATTTGTTTTATTAGAAAAACAATCATAGCCAGACCGATTCCGCTGCCTTCCAAATCATCGCCATATTGCAGAAAAAAATCGAGCAATTCCCCGGCCTGCATGGCCTGACTGAGTTTTTCCCGAACTCTCTGCTCCTCCGCAATTTGCATCATGGCATTGTTTTCGACATAGGTCAGAAGTCGTTTATCATCTAGATTGACCTCCACCGTAACAGTCAGATCCAGCTCTTCCAGAGCCTGCCGGTATTCTTCTTTCTTTATATTTTCATAATTATTGCGGAAAGCCTGAATCCCTTTTGAATAGCTTTCCGGTTCCGAAATATCCAGACCATGCCTTCTGAAGAAGGCCCTTTTCAGGTTGGCTTTTACAGCGTTTCCCACAAGTTCCATTATAACCGTGAAGAGTGCGATGCCAATTCCGTCGATTGACAACTGTTTCTCAATCTTCCCAAACATCACCTTAAGAATCTGCCGGGCAGAATCATCCACAATCCTTAATGAGAGTCTTTTGCGTCCGGATTCAGGGTATTCGTATTCCTCAATATGCATAAATGCGAATCTCTTCTTTATGCCGGAGTCCTTTATTGTTCAAGTAAAAAAATCGTTATCCTGACTTCCAGAAATCAATTTCTCAATGCGTTTTGAATAGAAAGGGAGCAGTTCCTTGATGCAGGCAGCTGATTCCGGATTGTCTGCAGCATCCCGCGCCGCCGATTCCAGAAGATCCAGCGCCTGAATGGCACGTTTTACCGGATCGGTTAAAATCTGAGTTGAATTTGTTTCCGGATAACGAATTTCGCCTGCCCATAGACGGTCGACAGCTTTCTCTATGTCCCTTCTCTCAATGCCGAATATACCGCCAATCTCCTGTTCCAGTTCGCGGGCAAGCTTTATCTTCTGAAAATCGACGGGCTCGAATTTTTCATCTCTCAGATCAGACATACGCATTCATAAATTCAATTCGGCCAGAGCTTGTTCCATCTGTTCCGTATTGGGCGGTGAACCGTGCCATTTCGGATTGTTTTCCATGAAAGAGACTCCTTTGCCGAGCACAGTTTTAAAAAGAATCATCTGCGGCCCGTCGACATAACCGGAAGCCTGCATGAATGCCTCGCGAATTTTCGCAGTGTCGTGTCCGTCGCATTCGTGCACTTTCCATCCAAAGGCGGCGAATTTTTTTGCCAGATCGCCGAGATCGCAGACATCTTTCGTGAAACCGTCAATCTGAATTCCGTTATAGTCCATGAAACCAATAACCGGCGCGCGATAGGCGGCTCCCGCCGTCGCCGCCTCCCAGGTCATGCCTTCGCCGCATTCGCCGTCGGAGATGCAGCAGTAAACTCTGTAATTCTTCTGCTGTATCTTTGCCCCCAGAGCCAGCCCGACAGCCGTGGAAAGGCCCTGTCCCAGCGAACCGCTGCTGTTCTCGACGCCTTTCAAATATTTTGTTGACGGATGCCCCTGAAGAGGATTGCCGAATTTTCTAAATTTCATTAAATCCTGAACGGGAAAATATCCGCTCAGTGCCATGCTGGCATACCGAACTGCGCATACATGACCGTTGGACAGAATCAGTCGGTCGCGGTCCTCCCACAAAGGATCGGCCGGACGATGGTTCAAAATATCGAAATAGAGCACAGAAAAAATATCAGCCAGCCCCAGCGGTCCGCCCGGATGACCGCACGCTGCCGCATGGACCATTCGAATAATAGAGCGGCGAATCTCCGCCGCGTTGGATTTTAATTCTTCATTTGAAACAGTCATCTAAGAATCCTTATACTGGATGGGATGAAAAAACAATCAATCCTGAAACGTATGTCAGCAAATATGAAGGCAGAAAAAATCTGTGAATCAGAATATGGGCCGCTCTGTGTCGTTTGATGCCTGTCCATCCCTGGGCGAACATAAGAAACAGCACGAACAGCGCAAAAATTCGATGAACCAGAATGACCCAGGCGGGAGCAGATGGAAAAAAACCTGCCCTGGACATATCACTGCCAAATACCAGATGCACGCTGACTAAAAGAATGGCCGCGGATATTAGATTGAAAAGAATGCCAGCGGTCATAAGAATACGGTGCATTCGATTGTTCTGTTTTCGATAGAAATATCCGGCCAAAAACAACGCGACTGAGATCGTCATACCCCCGTTTACCAGAAAATAGCTCATTCTTCAATCCTTGAATTATCCAAAAAAAATGTTCTGCTTCCCCCTGGAAGTTGTTTTTATAGTGTATTTCCTTCCCGCGAAGAAAATTATCGTTCATCTTATGAGAACCAGAATGCTGTCATTGTTCCTTTTATTCGTAATTTGCTGCGCAGGCGGCGGTTCTGCGCGAACGAATGAAGCGCAGGATTATTCCAGAAAATTTGCGGCATTGATGCGCTCAACAAAGGCTGCGGACGCATCTGCCTGGGACAGAAGCTATCTGGATAAAAGCATCCGGGACCGGATAAGACCGGCGACTCCGGAAATTCTGGAATACATTGAAGGCGTAAACAGACTGGATGGTTTTGCCGTTTCCACTTCACCGATGGAAATCAATGCGGAAACGAAACGCAAAATCGCCGGGGAACTTGAAAAACTCCCCCCGAAAGTTCTGGAGTTGATCAAGAAGAGAGTCATTGGAATTTTTACCGTTCAGAACCTGGGAGGTTCGGCGCTGACGGGCTGCGCCTACGGGAAGAACGGCTCAGAATTCGGATTCATAATTCTTGATATGAATATGCTGAACAAGCCGGCCAATGAATGGATCACACTTAAAGAGAACACTGTTTTCGCTCCGGAGACAGGCTGGAAACTTGATATCAAAATAGAGAACGATGAAACAAACACAAAAGAATCGGCCGTTGTTTATATCTTTCTGCATGAACTCGGCCATATCGTCCACGATGTTTATAAAGTGCTTCCCCCGCTGGCTCAGGAATCAAAAGACTTCTCGGATTTCGAATTTTCAGGAGACGTCTGGTTGAATGAGCTGCAGCCCCGCCGTGAGATATCATTTGTTTATCAGGAGATTCTTGCTTTTTACGGGAGGAATCCTCCCTTCTCTGTGCAGATCGCTCCGGAGATCTACCGTTCACTGGAAAAAACACCGTGGGCCACGCTCTATGGAGCTACAAATGCGAATGATGATTTTGCTGAATTTTTTGTTTCTTACGTGCACGGCGAACTTCAGAATAAACCATACCGGATAACAGTAAAACGCAATGAAGCAATCGCATATACGGGAATCAACGGATTAAAAAGAAACAATGCAGGCGAAAGGTACAGAATAATCGCCGGGATTTTTGACAGGCTCTAGCTTTGCCGGTTTGATTCCTCAATCGGTCTGATTCTGTTGATACAGTATTTTTAATCCTCGCAGCGTCAGGAGCGGATCAACAATGTCGAACAGTTCCGGCGATTCTTTATGAATCAATGAAGACAGGCCTCCGGTCGCGATGGTTTGAAAGGCAGCGCCCGGCTGAGAATTCTTCATTTCCTTTATTATCTCGCGCAGAAGCCCCACCCAGCCGTAAAAAAAACCTGACTGCAGAGCATGCACGGTAGAATCCCCCAGCACTCCGCCCGGCGGTTTTGAGAATTCAATCGGCGGGAGCTGCGCGGTGTTCCGGGTCAGAGCTTCCATGGAAAGCTTGAGTCCCGGCGCAATACTTCCTCCTCGGTACACACCGTCGACCATCAGGCAGAACGTTGTGGCCGTTCCCATGTCAATAATGATGGAATTTCCCGGATACAGGATGCTTACAGCTGCCGCATTCACAAGTCTGTCGGCGCCGATTTCAAAAGGCCGAGGATAACTGATGCGAAAAGGCAGTTTCATCTCAAAATGAACGCGCGTTGCGTCGCTCTGGAAATAATCGTGCGCCATCCTTTCAACGATGGGATTGAACGAGGGCACCACTGAGGAGAATATGAAGCCGGAAATACTCTTCGCGTCGATGCCTGCCGACTGAAGAAAGCCAATTAAATAAATTCCGAGCTCGTCGGATGTTCTTTCTCTGACTGTCACGGTCCGCCAGTGCCGGATAATATCATAACCTTCCCCGGTTTCGAACAGACCGAAAACAGTATTCGTGTTTCCAATATCGACCCCCAGAATCCTCTTTTCCGTAGACGCCGGGCCGGCATTATCCAGGCTTATCAAAAGGTATACTCCGCATAATCATAGACAATCATTTCGTTTTCACTATCCATAATAATCAATCCACCGTCATCGGCCAGACCTTTCACGGTAAATAATCTGTCTTCTCGTTTGATTGATCTGCCTGTGAGGAAGAAAACCTTTCGCAGTTCCTGCACAAAAGCCGGAGGGGAGTTTTCCGTAATATATGGAAGTCTTGCATTCAGTTCTCGCAACAGCAGCGGCGCAAAATCGAGCGGCGAAATATAGGAACCGGGAAGCAGACATACCGGCGGCACAACGCCCGGCTCTTGTGGATAAACCGGGACATCGCTCCAGTTCAGACCGATGCCGATAACGGTATTAATAGTCTGGGATTGTAAGCTTGATTCGACAAGTATGCCGCCCAGTTTTCCCGGCCCTTTTTCTGAAATAATATAGAGATCGTTCGGCCATTTAATCTGCATATCCAACGTGCGGCCCGGCGAAAACAGTTCGACGGCTTTGCGGC
Source organism: Spirochaetia bacterium (assembly GCA_009885105.1). Classification (GTDB taxonomy): domain Bacteria; phylum Spirochaetota; class Leptospiria; order Leptospirales; family Leptonemataceae; genus VFLI01. Next base: position 28,832 of record VFLI01000009.1, read on the forward strand.
AGGCGGCCAATGTAGAAATCCCGGCGCATAAAGGCAGAAGACTCAGACGGTCCCGGGGAAAACTCGACAATGGGAATCTCAGCAATCCCGAAAAAATAAAACTTCTGTCCTTTATGCTGTGCCAGGCTCGTCCATTTCTTCCACGGCCATTAATCTGCTGCCTTGCCAGAATCACCGAGCCGGACGGATATTTGTCATTGAGTATTGCCTGATTGGTGGAATCGGTTTCATCCAGAACGGTCCAGGAGCCGGGATTTTCATCCAGATGCATTCAGCGATCCCCTTCAATTCCCCGCGACGTCTTCACCGACGGTGACCTGAATCGTCGTTTCTCTGCCTTCGCGTATTAACCGAAGCGCCAGCTTGCCGCCGATCCCGGCCTGCTGGACCTCCTTCACCAGATCATCCGGCGCTTTTAGTTCCTTTCCGTTTGCGCTCAGGATGAAATCATTTTCCTGAAGTCCCGCATCTGCCGCTGCCGATCCCGGCACGACAAAAAGAACTACAAGGCCCTGTTTTTTCTCCAACTTTAAATACTCACGGAATGAATCCGTGGGAGAACCGACTTGAACCCCCAGAGCCGGACGGCCGATGACCCGCTTCTCGAGTTTGAGCTGTTTGATCACATTCTGCGCTTCATTGATAGGGATAGCAAAGCCGATTCCCACGCTGCCGCCGCCCTGTCCGCCGGGAGAAATGATTGATTGATTGATGCCCACAACTTCGCCAAACAGATTGAGGAGCGGACCACCGGAATTTCCAGGATTGATAGATGCATCCGTCTGTATCCGCGAATAACGGCTGTTGTCGATGTGCCTCTGCTTGGCGGATATGATGCCCACTGTAAACGTACTCTCCAGACCAAAAGGCGATCCAAGCGCGAAAGCAAGCTGACCCGGCTCTACTTTATCGGAATCTCCCATAACGGCTGGAACAAATCTCTCGGAAGGCGGAACTTTGATCAGAGCAACGTCGCTGCCTTCATCTCGACCGATCAGCGTGGCGCGTGCGCGTGTCTGGTCCTGGAAAATAACTTCGATTTTTTGAGCTCCCGCAACAACATGACTGTTGGTGACGATGTAGCCTTCCTGATCGATCAGGAAACCGGACCCGGCGCCTTCCACCTGCTGGTACATCTGAGGAAAAAAACCGCCGCGTACTACGGCATTTGTGCGGATGAAGACGACGGAAGGGGCTATTTTTTTAAATACATTGATATAACTCTGCTGGAGAGCGATTGCAGGACGCTGGTCCGATTCTGAAAGCGGACCGGCCTGGCCGTCATCCGTCAGCATCTGACGCTTGAATCCGCTGTAAATCAGCGGGCTGAAAAATGTCCCGATAAGCAGAGCGGCCAGTGTAATATTTATGAGAGCCAGTCGTTTTATTTTAATCTTTCGAAACATACAAATTTCCTCACGGCAATTAGTTTATGGATATTCGACGAATCAAGCAAATTCTATGGGTCTGATTCAGATCGCAGATTTCAACGAAGCTCCCATTTTCAATCGGCGATGTTCCGGTAAAACCGTCAGATTGTCAGGAATCACTGCCTTCTTTCCCTGCACCAAATCCAGGAGACATTGTCCGTATTGCCGGATTTTCCAATCTGTCATCAAGTCCATCTCGCGAAGATTGTCCAGAGTTGTAGGTTTTTTCTCAGCGATTTCCAGAAGGACCCTGTTGCTGAGAATTAGTGCATGATCCATGCCGCGGAATTCCCCCGTCTTCTGTCTCCATTTTTTCAGTTCTTTGAATAATGCCAGGGATTCTGGATCCATCTGCTCTATCGCAGGAAGCATCGCATCTTTGATTTCACCGCCCTCTGCCAGCGCAAGCTGGATTCGATCCCTGTCCGCTTTCAGGAATAAAGGATTTATATCCCTCATGGCATCCAGCTGCTGTCCTTTTTCCTTCGCAATTCGCAGCAGCGCTTCATTCGGAGCAAGACGGAATGAAGCGATATTTTCTTTTCTGGCGCGATGATCGCGCAGTTCATAGAGCCGCTTCAATCGGGCTCTTTCTTCCGGACGAAGCTGCAGAGCTCCCGGTATCTTAATCCATCCCTCCGGATCGAACTGTTTTTCCGTCCGAATGCTGCGCGTAGCGATGCTCTCAAACTCGGCCTGCGCTTCTTCCAGAAGCCCGAATTCGCGAAGTTCCTTTTCAAAAATTTCCACCAGTTTTTCCAGATACGCCGTGTCCAGATGGGCGTAATCGAGCTGAGCGCGCGACAGCGGACGTTTCTTCCAGTTTGATTTTTGCTCTTTTTTTTCCAGGTTTATACCCAGCAGTTTGACCGCTGCCGCCAGGGAGTAAGACTCATATCCGAGTATTCTGCAGGCCAGCATCGTATCAAAAACATTTGAGAACTGCCAGTTGTATGCGCTCCTCAGCTCAATGATATCTGAGGCCGCAGAATGAAATATTTTCAATATATCTTTTCTTGCAAACAGCTCTCCGAGGGATTCGAGATGCAGTCCGCACAGAGCGTCGATGATATAATGGTAGGGATCGGCACTGATCTGAATCAGGCACAGTTCCTGAAAATACGTATAAAAGCCGGAGAACTCGGTGTCCACGGCAATTCTGGGCATGCTGGACAGCTGCGAAACGGCCAGATCCAGCTGATGCTGTTTCACAATATAAACGTAGGGAAAAACCATTTGCAGGGTCCATTGTCTGCACGGTGCGTCCGTGTGCGATCCAATTTTTGTATGCTTGACCCCTGACGGGGGTGTTTTTAGGGTTTTCCTGAATGGCGCTTCGAGATGTAGATCTGGTTCCCTCCAAAAAAACAAGGCCTGGATGGAAGAAAATTGCTCTCGTGGCGCTCTCAGCGCTGGTAATTGCTTTCTTTACACGGCTGCTGATACACAGCCAGTGGATATTTCCCTTCAAGCTCGCCAACAATGAAATGAAACCGGCTTTGCTGGCCGGAGAAACGGTGCTGGTTCACAGAAGTGTAAAAGCGGGTGAAATCAAACCCGGAAGCATTCTTCTGCTGCATCTGCCTGGCAATCCTAAAAAGCTCATCGTTCGACGCGCGGCGGCTCTGTCCGGCCAGCGAATCCAGATCGTGGACAAACAGGTTTTCATCAATGAAGTTCCGCTTACCGAAAAATGGGAACAGGATATTGAAAAATCTCTTTCCTATGCGCCTGTGCCAGGATCCATCAACAACAGGGATAATACAGATCCGGTTCTGGTATCGCCGGGATTTGTTTATGTTCTGGCCGATGACCGGTTGAATGCCATGGACTCGCGGCACTTTGGGCCGGTGCGGA
>VFLI01000048.1 GCA_009885105.1 Spirochaetia bacterium
CTTGACGGCATCCAGACGGTCGGTTTTTACCTTTTTGTTATCCGTCGGAATCAGGGACGGAGCAACAACCTTGCAATCGATTCCCGCCTCTGTCAGTTTTCGAAAAATTGAAAAACCGCATCCTCCTGCTTCATAGCATACTTTCAGGATATACTGTTGTTAAAATTTTTTAAGCAATTTCAACAACTGATTCGGCTGATTGGACAGCTTTTGAAGCAGCTTTTCTTCTCCCGAACCGCCTTCAAACAATGCCATTGTTATAGAATTTTTGTGGACATCCAGTCCTATCCAGGCAATCTTCCTCTTCATGGGTGTGACGCCTCCGTAAATTTAATATTTGGTTCATTTAGAAACCGTTGAGTTACGGTACAACTATTTTTGTTATACCCAGCACTCGAAAAGGTCGCGTCACACCCATATATTCTTAAAAACAAACCGGAATAGATGATTATTGGGACGGCGTTGAAAAGCTGGACAGCAAACTGTTCAATAGAACACTCTTGCTTCGCTGTACCGCTTGTGCGTACTCTCAATCAAACTCTGTCGGTCTGAAATTAAGGAAAGAATTTTACAGCACAACGTTCAAGAATAGAAGGGATGCCGTTTAATTCATCAAAAAACCGAAGGTTTTTGCACTCATCCTCTGATACGTGTAATTGTGCTGGATGTTATACAAGTAGAGAAGAACTCCCTCATTATCCTGATGCATCCTTTCAACACACCATTTCTTGGCTTCACAACGTGCTGAACTAATACCGTACTTGGGGCATACCATGTCATCCTTTATCCTGCTCGCGTATGCTTTGCCGTTCGGATTTGAAGGACCGGCCCAGGGAGGATCGTAATTGTGCAATTGGATATCCGGCGTACAATGACTGTCAACATTTACATGGTTGCATGTTGGACCCCAGTCACCTATCCAGCAGACAAATTTTGAACCGTTCGCATGAATATCCGTAACCCTCCATAATGTCTGCATCCCGTTTTGAGACATCTCATTTCCTTCCAAATAAGACCGAGTCAGGCCCGCAGATTCTGCTTCTAAGTATCTGGGAACCACCGGGCTAAAATAACCCGCAAGTGCAGGATTACGGACAGCCAGGGGCTGGGAGTATGTCAATGTTCCGTCATCGCCATAATCAGTAATCGTCATATTGTAACGCGTACTGGCTGTTGCTGTAACACGTTTTACAGTTGTTGCAGGTAATCCACCGCAACTTCCAGGATCATCGGTAAACCGGAATTCAAATTCATACTCCCCGGGGACATCAGGTTGAAACTCCGCGTATCCTCCGGTGATGAACCAGAAAGCAAGCGGATAAGTGCCTGTGACAAGACTGGAGCCCGCCGGTTTGCGGATCAACCGGAAGTCATAAGAATAATTCATTGGATTTGCGCCGCACCTTGCCTGGTCGGGATCGACTGCTGTTACTGCCAGCTGATAATTTCCATTTCTGGTATAGTTCAATGAACGGAAAGTCCAGGGAAATATTGTTACAATGCCTGTCGAAGTGACCGCTCTTTTTCCGGTATACGGGTAAGCTCCTGTTGTTTGGATTTCAAGGACGGGCGGATCATTGTCATTCTGACGCGCATAGACAGCAATAGCAGCCGCCGGGGAATCCGCCATTACAACCGGACCAGCCGATAACGTTCCGGTATTCTTGTTAATTCTAAACACTTTGATTTGATTTGTTCCAGCAATCGGAATGTACAGATAATTTCCGGTCGGATCGATTGTTATTTTGTCAACACTTCCAAGCGAAGACGCAGCCGGTCCGATCAAGGCCGGTGTTCCATTTTCATTGGACAATACATTTACCTGATTTCCGGAAACAACAGTAAAAATAAAACGGCCGTCCGGTGTGGCCTTCATGTTACCGGGCGCACCGCCTGCATCTCCGAAACCGGTCATACCTCCATTCGTATTAAATTCATCAATACTATTGGCATTCGTCCGCCCGAAAACAAAATGATTCACCAGATCTGCTCCCAGATTATACACAATGGCACCTAAATTATCGGGAGTACTGGAAATTGTGCTGCCACCAGGCAAAGAAATGAAGTGAATTCTTTTCTGCGAGATTGTGGAATTTGCCTGTTGATTCATGCAATGGTTAATGCAGAATGGGAAAGGATCCAGTCCTCCCACGCAGCCGTACGGCCCGCCGGCGCAGCAGGAACTCAGGCAGGAGTTAAAATTATCCGCATTGGGCCGGCTGCTTTCCTGCGCACATGTACTTGTACATATCGGATACGGATCCCAGGGCGGCTGGCAGCCAAAAGGCGCGTACGAACAACAGGTTGCATAACATTGGTTGTTATGATTGTAATCAAAACCGGACGCGTTGTCGCTGACCTGGGCGGCGGCTCTTGTTCCGTCTCTGGATACGACAAAGTCATTAACCTGGACACCTGGATTCAGAGCTCCGGAATATGCTATACTACCTGTATATATATTCATAGAATACATATATATACTGCCACTGCTGAATAGATAGACTCTGTCAGATTGGTATGGAACCCGCAAACCGGCCGGGCTGTAAGATAAAGCTTCGGAAGCCCCGGGTACAGGGTTGAACAATCCCGTATTCAAATCCAGCTTGAATGTCCACAGAGTACTCTGATCTGCCGTGATAATGTGACCGTCCGCATTTAAATAAATATCAAGAGGATCTGAGGTGCCTAAAAACCTCTCCTGTACCGGTGTAAGATTCCCCGTCTGCCAGTCTACTGCATAGGCTGTAATTTTCCTGCTCTGGCTGTGGGCCGCAAATGCGTACTGTGGTATATTGATTCCACTTAAATCGATGGAGATAGTACTGGTATCGCTGACATTTCCCGCAGCATCGCGGGCCCAGGCGTAGAGTGTATGACTCCCCGTTGCATTAAGCGGATAAGTCCCCGGTTTTACAGCTGTCCAGCCGGGTGCATCCGGCAAAGGCTTTGTCGAGGATGTTGTGACCATGTATCCGGTGATCGCACCCGCATCGTTGACCTGAAGGTCGAAATCCACACGCGGGAAACTTGTCGGCGACTCCGAAAGAAGAGTAAAGGCAGTAATAACCGGCAGATCGGTATCCGGATTCGTTGGATCCGTTCGGGCCGCCACTTCATCGCCGTCATCAATGCCGTCGCCGTCTGTGTCGGATACATTCGGGTTCGTCAGCAGCCCGGTGGGATACACAATGCTGTTTTCGTAAGTATTGGAGAGTCCGTCCCCGTCTGTGTCAATCTGGGTCACAACACTGATCGAGCGGCCGGGCTGGTAATGATTATTCGTATCCAGCGCAAAGACAGTATAATAGTAAGTAATGCCCGGCGTGACGGATACATCTGTAAACTGGGCCGGCCCACTGCTCGTTCCGCCCGGACCGATGCCGTCGCTGACCTTTACAGGAGGCGCTGTGATGGATCTTCGGATAACAACACCAGCGAAATCAGGAGTTACAGGATTTATCCAGGACAATTGAATATTGGTTCCGCCTGGAATTGCGGTGAGATTGTCAACCGGCTGCGGCCCCATGGCTCCTGCGATGGAGCACAGACTGGACAATGATCCGGGCCCGGTTTCTCCCATAGGTTTTAAGACCACCCAGTAGTTCGTATCAATCGACATGTCGGTGACACCGCGGCGATTGCCGTCAAGGATGACCTGCTGACCTGAAGCATAGGACCGCTTATAGATCTTGTACAATCCCACCGGATCAGTCGTTGTAATATATCGTCCGGGAATCCGTACAAATCCGGCCACGCTTATCCATGGGGCGTCTTTTGAATCGTCGTTCGGACCTGTCCCCCCCCGCGAATCATACATAATATAAATATCAAGATCCTGGTTTGCGGTAAAACTGATATAAGCAGTTCCTGTATAATGCTTATGGGCGCTGACAGCTCCACATCCTCCCACACCTCCGTTGCATGTGGCAATCCCAAGTGAATTTTCGAATCCCATCGCGCCAAAGTCCGGTGTCGGGACAATTGTGTAATTACGATCCGCATAGTAGCGAAAATTCGCGTCGATGAAAGTGGGACTTAATCCGCCGGATCCGCCGATTCCGGAAGGGAACGTCGCCGCGATACACGCCGAAGGATCTGCCGGCGGGCCCGCTGCCGGCGGCATCGCTGTCAGCACAAAGGAAGTGAAATGACTGGTATATGCTCTTACTGTTGATGTCTCTATATCTGTTACAACTTTATCAACAGCGATCCAAGCGTTGGATTCCCTGTCCAAATACCATACCTGGAATTCTTCTGTGAGATTATTGTCCAACAATATCTGTTTGGTATATTTAAAATTTAGAACTGCAAATTTTCCCTGTAGAAAAACCACCTGTGCATCTGCCGGCACACCTGTTGCACCCATTGCGGCCGGATCAATTGTAATATTATAAACAGAGCCGACAGGGATACCGATGCCGTTTATTCTTTCAGGCAGACTGACGGCCTCGGAGGTTTGAACGATGACAGCATGAGCCGGGATACCTGCCGGAACCTCCACAGTCGGAGCCTGTGATGCGATAATATGCGGCTGCAGAAACCAAAGCCAGGCTGGAAATTTCTTTTCATCCTCATCAATTGGATTGATAATACCCAGACACTGTATGGTAAACAAAACAGAAAGAACACCGGCAAACAATGTATACTTCATCTTCTTACCTGCCCGAGAACTCTTGATTGATACCGATTATTATGAATATCTACAATTCGTGTCTGCTGCCAGTTAGTCAATCATTTATCTATATGTAATAAATAATTCTGCCAGGGTTTTCTCAGGCCAATATGTCGGATAGAAATATTATGTCGCATTAACCATCCTCCTTTATTACAGTCTGCACATCTTTCAGTGCGATCAAATGTGTCTAGGTGACAGGACACATGGGAAGCTTCCCGTGCGAGTGAAAAAAGAATTGTATATCCTTTTGATTCACCTTCCTGTGAGTTTCTGCCAAATATGTATCTGACTGGTTGTGAAGCGCAGATGTTCCCGGAATCGCTTAACTCCGGACCTGTTGTAAAGAAACACCTCGCTGCCCGGGCTCTGCAGTGTTTCCATCGGCGTGCCGAAGCGGCCGAAATAAATTTAAGCCTCCAGCCTTCCAAAGTCTCTCGCCCATCCCGCCAGCATCCGGTACTATCACTTATTTACGAGAATACCAGCGTTTTTTCGGATTGAAGGATTTTCCAGGATCTGACTGAGATAGCAGTATTATCCTGAAAAACTAAAAACAAAATAAAATCAAAAAGCTGATGCTGCGCCTGTGCGGGTAGACCCATAAACCTATGATTTGCCGACTATCTCATAAGCAAATTTTGGCAGCTCCGCTGATTGACCTGCATGTTCGATGGTGAGAGCTACTACCCTTCCTGTACTGTCCAGGTCGATGTAGACATTTTCATTGATTTCTTTGGTTTCTACGACTTCTTTATTAGAGAACGAAACTAGAGCTGTGTCCGTATCATTAAAGTATTTTATTTCCATGTTTAACCTCTAAAGTCGCGATCAAAAAATGCATTATGAATAGTTTGCTTGTCCTCAAGTAAAATCACCCGTAACCAGCGATTTTCGAATTCGGTAACTTTTGCCCAACGGCGTATTCGACCATCTCTTTGAATTTCTTCTTTTACTGGATGCAGTATAACGTATTCGATCCACTTATCCAGAATAATTTTCCGGTCCGGTCGATTGCGAGTATAGAAAATACTGAGTACAGGGGCGATCCATTTTTTAGCTTTTTAAAGACTGTATTACAATCAATGGATGATGGTGGTACATCAGTCAAACAAATTTACCCCCCCAACCTTCCAAAGTCTCACGGACATCCCAACCAGCATCCGATAATAGCGCATATAAATAAGATTACCAGCATTTTTTCAGGTTGACGGATTTTCCCGGATCTGCCTGAGAAACATGTTTTTTCTAAAAAACCGGACAATTTGATTTGACGACTTGCATACAAAATAGTATGTTTTTTTTTGAACCATTCTTATCAAACAGACTACTAAGGTATTATGAAATCCATTAAAATCATCCTGTTGGCTATTGCTATGCTGCCTGGCTCACTGGCTTTGAAGGCGCAATCGGCGCCGAACATACCCGAAGCCATATTCACATCGTTACGCACCGGTGATAGCGATTCATTGGCCCAGTACTTCAACACACAAATCGAATTAATACTTCTCGGAAAAGAAGGCATCTATTCAAAGAACGCGGCCGAAGTCTTGGTTCGGGACTTCTTTACAAAAAATCCACCCCTGTCTTACACCAAAAAGAATGAAAGCAGTAGAGCGAACACGCGCTTTGCAATTGGGGAGCTTAACACAGTAAAAGGCAGATTCAGAATTTACTTTTTAATGAAAAACATAAACGGCACGTCTGCCATTTATGAATTGAGAATACAAGAGACTGATTAACCCCCTGAAACCAGCACAAGTCGGCGACAGGGGCGACGCCTTCTGCCTGACGGAGAGCTTATGTCATCTGCCCGGTTCTGGCTATTAAATTCCAACTGAGGGCGGGACATTCTCCGTGCGGCCGACCCGCACGAACACACGGACTGTCTCCATCGGAGAAAAATCATTATCGTTTCAACCAGGCAAGATCCAGTTCGAGCCGGACTGTGACCTGAAAATTTTTGTCGAAGGACAGCTCAATTATTGGATGCTCTGAATTTTTCGGCGAAAGAACCGGAAGCTCCACAAAGCGCGGTCGGGGTTTTGATCGCGGTTTTCCAGTAAATCGTCCCTTCCAGTATTGGAAAGTATTTGGGTTTAAATTGTTCTGCCGACAGTATTCGGCCTGACTCAGACCGCTGGCTTGCCATTTCTCAAGGTGGATCTTGCATTCTTCTCGATTGTTGTTATTTTCCATGCGGCGATCATATGCCGGATCAGCCGATTTTGCAAGGTGTGGTTGTCTGGACGCTTACGAACATTCCCTGCCAAATAATAAAGACCGGTCGAACAATTGTTTATCGCATCCTGAACTGGACGCCCTGGATTGATACTTTCTGGGAGACATTCCATTATATAAAAGGCCTGCGATTCGTCCCTGGCTGATGATTCGCGAAATGTTCTGACACATTTTACGGGTGAGCTATGTCCTGATGCTCTGCCACAAGTAATTGATGGGACCGACCAGGTGTATTTGAAAAAAATCAATAAAGCGATCAAAAGAGAACAACGTATCTGGTTGAGAGGTCGGCGTTTGATATGTAATACGTACGAATAATTATTTATTCACTTGTTTTAGGACTATGGCCGAAGGCGCAGGTCATAACGTTCCTGAATTATACAGTTTATAACCTGCACAATTCTGGAACACGGACACTGCGTAATGTTTCTTGACTCCGTGTAGAAACCCGGCCTGCCGCAGCAGGCCGGTGAAAAACCGTCGACAGCCGGGCAAAGTCCTTACGACTCAATCGTATACTTTATGCAGAACCCAGATGCCGCTCATTATTATCAGATCCACAACAAGATATAGAACCCAGACCAACAGAAGACCAGTGCTGCCCACGGGAATTTGACCCCAGATGAACTTGGACAATACGACCCGGGCAATCCAGAAGATAAGAACAATCAGGCTGGCTGTTGCAATTTTCTTTCCGCTCAGAAACTGGGTAAAACCGCCAAGAATAATAATCCCGCAGACAGTTTCAACAATACCAAAAATGAGTTCCAATACATAATTCCGGTTGTTCAGATTGAAGATTCCTTCATCAAACTGTGGGAGTATTCCCAGGATGCCGAGGACGATAAAGAAAACGCCCAACATAATTCTTAATGCTTTGATATTCATAACCACCTCTTGTTTTGTTTGAGCCGGTTCTGGAGAGTAGTCTTGAAGAATTCACGCCAGACGGCTTTCGTGTCGTTTTTTAAAATCAATGGACCATTAAAGGGCGGGGTGTCACATCATAGCAACACTTTTTTTCGTACCTTCTGGTAGCCGTTTCACGCCTCCCTCTGATCCGGTATGATACACCATGATCATTTCCAGAGGTGCCGGATCTCCGAAAGAACTAAATTACCCAATGATCCAAAGGAGTCATGAGTCGCACTTGCTTCCGTTAATATCCAAGGCTTCTTTCTGAAGACGTAGAAGCGTTTTTCGTTCTTGCGGTAACGTCAATTAGTTTTTAGAAAGAAGAGATTGAACGAAGCCGCGAAGCCGCGCCGAAAAACGTCCCCTATGGGCATTCAATAACTACGGCGATCTGATGGCCGGAAGCATGGTATGCCGCAGAAGCATAAACCCGCCGCAAAGGCCGCATCGTTGCGCATCCATTCCAGAAACATATTTCAACAGCAGGCGCCAGTTTGATAGAATTTCTTCCGGCACGCCCGTACTGGCAACAAGTTTCAGGATTTTGCGGCATTGATCAATCAATTTTCTTCGCCCGCGATTGGCGAGAATCCCGTAGTAACGGATTTTGACAAATCCGGAAGGCGCATTGACTCATCATTTTTGTTACTTTCCGTAACCCGTTGCCTCATCCAGATGTTACCAGAGACTGGAGGCAATCAGGATGTCAAAAAAGAAGAAGCTTAGCAAGAAAACTCGTATAGAATTGATCGATGTACTTCGGCAGAGATATTTGACCTCATCAAGAATTGACAAGAGTCGGATACTCGACGAATTTACCAAAATGTCTGGATACCATCGAAAGCATGGGATAAGACTGATGAAAATGTGCGCAGAAGCATCGTCTGTAACCAGACATATCGGGCGTCGCGTTTATGGCGAGGCTGTGAAGGAAGCTTTGATTGTTGCCTGGGAATCAGCAGATCGAATTTGCGGAAAACGATTAAGGTCAATCCTTCCGGATCTAACCGATGCTATGGAAAGACACGAGCACATAAATCTTGAAAAGAATGTCCGTCAACTTCTGCTGACAATAAGTGCATCGACCATCGATCGCATTCTTGCTCCGATCAAGCGAACTGCAACACCGCAAAAAAAACGGTGAAGTTCGCATAATAAAGTCCATGCAAAGGTTCGCGTCCGCACCTTTGATGACTGGAAAAATCCTCTCCCCGGATGTCTGGAGATTGATTTCGTTGAACATGGAGGAGGCTCAATGGCGGGGAGATTCATCCATTCGCTGGTAGCGACAGACATCTCGTCTGGCTGGATCGAATCAATACCGCTTCTTGCACGAGAACAATCCCTTGTGATCGAGGCTTTAGATCAGCTGGCTGAGCGTTTTCCGTGAGATACGGCCAAAAGTTGTGTATAGCCTTCAAATTTAGAGGATGACAAAAAAAAGCGGCAGATAGTTTTTTCATCAAAGCTGCGCATTCCGAGCCAGGGAGTAGCTCGTGCTGCGTCCACCTGCGGCGTCCCTGGTGAGAATCCCGCGTAAGATGAGGTCCTCAATATCGCGGGACGCGGTATCCTGCGAACACTTGCCAAGCCTGGCCCATTTCGACGATGTTAGTTTGCCTTCAAAACCGTCCATTACTCGGTTGAGAATGTTCCTCTGCCGGTCGTTGAACTGTTCGCCATTGTGCAATTCCCAGAAGCGCGCTTTCCTGAGCACGTCAGCAAGAATTTTTTCCGATCCGTCAAAGGCCCGGTCGAGACAGGACAGGAACCATGCGAGCCACTCGGTGATGTCCAGATCGTCTTTCTGCGTTGATTCCAGAATATCATAGTAGGCCTTCCTCTCCACGCAAATTTGCGCGGACATACTGTAGAAACGTTGCGGACTGTTCTCCGATCTGGCAAGCGTCATGTCGGTAATTGCTCGGGCAATCCGTCCGTTTCCATCGTCGAAAGGGTGAACGGTGACGAACCATAGATGGGCAATGGCTGCTTTCAACACGTCATCGGTTTGTTCCTTCCCGTTGAACCACGCCAGAAAAGCGCGCATTTCGCGAGGGACGGCGCGAGCCGGCGAAGCTTCAAAATGAACATGTTCCTTTCCGATGGGACCGGAAACAACCTGCATGGGTCCGTTCTTGTCGTCTCTCCATTTTCCGAGCCGGATTTTATGCATCCCGCTTCTTCCGGTAGGAAAGAGAGAGGCCTGCCAGCCTAACAGCCGCTCTTTCGTCAGGGATTTTTTGAAGTTCTGCGTAGCGTCGAGCATCACTGCGACGATTCCTTCAACGTGCCGGTCAGCCGGGGTGAGACCGCCCACATCCATGCCGAGCCGCAGCGCAATGGAAGAGCGCACCTGTTCTCTGTTAAGTTTTTCCCCTTCAATTTCGCTGGATTTCAAGACATCTTCAGTTAGAGTTTGCAGGATGGCTTCCGCGCGTAACTGGAACCCGAGGGCTTCCATATGTCCGATGAGACGACCTTGACGGAGACGTACTACGCCCAGCCGGGAAGCCAGCCGCTCCTGATTCCAATGAAAGTCAGGCCAATTCTTTAATTCGTGAATGTATTTCACTGCCAATAATATCCGCGTTTTATGCGGAGATTATTGATGGCATTCTCCGCACTTAAACAACTATTCACCGCAATATATGCGGAGATTAGTCATGCTAAACTCCGCATATGATTTGTCCAGAGAAATTTTTCAGGGTGTGCGGCGCAATTTTAATCCCCCGGCCTTCCAAAGTCTCCCATCCCGCCAGCATCCGGTACTATCACTTATGTGCGAGATTACAAGCGTTTTAGGATTGACGGATTTTCTCGGATCTGCCTGGTATTGCAGTATTCTTAAAAACTAAGGCTTCGAATCCCGCGACACAGGATCAAATCCATGCTCAATCTCCCAGAGATCGGCGCTTCCGTCGCCGTCCGTGTCTGTCTTGCGCGGATCTGTGCCGAGACGCCGTTCGAACTCGTCAATAATTCCGTCGCTATCCGTGTCCGCGATGGTGGCCGGGACCGACGCGGCGTTGAAGATCGAACCTGGACGCAGAGCTTCTGTGGATGTCAGTAAGCGTTCCAGATGCGCGCCGTCCATGCCGGGCGTCAGATTGCGTTCGATCTGAAATAAAAGGCCGGGGTATTTTTCGAAAACGTTATCGCCGAAAGACGGTGAAGACAGAACGAAGAGTCCCAAAAAAAAACAAATGCTGCGAACTTTCATTTTCAACTTTGATCAGCGAATCAGATCAGCGCCTCCAGCGATTCGCTGTTTTCAAACACGCCGCCCGGGACAGTGGCCCCCATCCGTCCGCGCATGAATATTTCTCCCAGAGCCCGCGCGAAAGTATGCATGGCCAGCTGCGATGTATCATTCTTCCCTGTCTCGATATCAAAGGCAGCCTCCGCGATCATTTCGGAAAGCGCAAAAACGCTGTACAGAGCGTCACAGACATTCAGACTGTTCATTTCGATCCAGGAATCGCTGCGCTGCATCATCCCGGCAAGATTCTTGCGAAGGGCAGAAAGAAGCGCCGTCGTCTCAGCCAACAAAGGATATTTCGCAGCGGCTGCTGCATTCTCATCTATGAGAGCATTGTAGTCATCCATTGATTTTTTTCGAAAGGCCGCCTTGATCACATGCTCGCTGATGATGGCATGCGTTCCTTCCCAGGTCTCGTTGATGATCGAATCGTTGTGAAGCCGCGGCAGAATCGAAAAGTCGTGCAGGATTCCGTTGCCGCCGTGCAGAAGAATCGCTTCGCGGGTAAGCCAGGTCGCCTGCGAGGAGGCGATATATTTCAGCAGCGGCGTGATGATCTGCTCGCAGGGCCGTTTCCTTTCTTCCAGTATGAAATTGCGGAAGACGCACCAGGCAATCGCCGTCTGCAGCACATTCATTTCGGCGAGATTTCGCATGACGGCCGGAAATTTTCCGATTTTTCTGCTGTATGCCTCACGCACGCGGCAGTAGGCCAGAGCCTCTATGTAAGCCCGGCGCGCATTCCCCGCGGCCCCCAGTCCCACATGCACACGAGATGTGCGTATGACAAACTTGATCAGATTCGCCAGACCGTGCGCCGGCCGGCCCAGTTCTTCCGCCTCCAGATCCTGGTAGACCGCTTCCGCCGTCACCTTTCCGCGCGATCCGATGATGTCTTTTTTTCTGAGCAGATAGCAGCCATTGAGCTGCCCGTCAGCTTTGATTCGGGGCACAAGAAACAGGCCGATTGTCGAGGTTCCCTGAATTTTTGCCGTGGTCACCCAGAGATCGCCGGGGTTCGAGCAGAACCATTTTTCGCCGTTGAGAATCCATTTGCCGTCTGCGCGTTTCTCCGCAACAGTACGATTTGCGCCGACATTGCTGCCGCCGACTCTCTCCGTCACATACTGCCCGGCCATGAAATACGATGTGCTTTCTGGTCCGGCCACCAGAGGCAGATATTTCTCTTTCTGTTCCTCCGTGCCCAGAGCCCGCAAGATTCGAATGAGACCGTCCGTCATTGCCAGAGGACAGGCCACTCCGCCCTCGCCGTTCATGTTGCACAGATATCCCAGCGCATTTCGATGCAGTTCTGTAAATGGATATTTCCAGTCCGGATGAAAGTCGAGATTCACAATTCCGTACTCGTACGAAATTCGGCGCGATTCCACCTGCTCCTGACAGTATCGAATTTCTTCAATACGATTTCCACTGCGAT
The DNA here is from genome assembly GCA_009885105.1 of Spirochaetia bacterium. Classification (GTDB taxonomy): domain Bacteria; phylum Spirochaetota; class Leptospiria; order Leptospirales; family Leptonemataceae; genus VFLI01. Next base: position 12,529 of record VFLI01000048.1, read on the forward strand.
CGTAATTTACAATTTCGCCGTATTTTCCTTCACGGTTGCTTTCATTTGTCAGATCGTTCAGAACTCCGCCAACAAGAGCGCCGTAGCCGCGCAGATGATCGATCATGGCCTTTTTGTGCGCCGGTTCGTAATGACCGGCAAGACGATCGACAATCCGATGCAGTATTTTATCTTCATTATAAAAATTGAGCCCTGATACCCCTGTGTAGCTGCTGATATCGTAGGGCTGGAGTCCGGGATTGTTCTGTGAAACTGCTGAAGTCATATAAACCGCCTCTATACCAACAATTCAACCGGGAGGAGAAAAATCTATCATTATTGAGCGACATAGCGGATCGGTCCGGCGCCTGCCAGTATTCAGACAAAATTTTATGGCCATTGTGATCCCCCTTCCCATTCTTTGACTTCATGGACAGGGCATCTTCATCAGAAGCTGGATTTTGCGTCAGTCCTTTCTTCTATAAAAGAAGAAATACCCGCGAAGTCATGGTGGGTCCTGTGGGAATCGGCGGGCGCAATCCAATCCGTATTCAATCCATGATCGTTGCGGACACCATGGACACAATGGCCGCCGTTGCAGAAACAATTTCTCTGTATCTGGCCGGCTCGGAAATTGTCCGGATCACGACTCCGACGGTAAAAGAAGCGGAGAACCTCAAGAACATAAAGGCGGAAATACAGAAACGCGGATATGATATACCCATCGTCGCCGACATTCATTTTATGCCCGCTGCGGCCATGGCGGCGGTGGAATACGCGGATAAAGTCCGGATCAATCCAGGAAATTTCACCGACAGAAAAAAATTCGTCATAATAGAATACAACGACAGCCAGTACAGCGAAGAACTGGACCGGGTCCACGATGCTTTCAAACCCCTTGTGCTTCGCGCGCGAGAACTGGGACGATCCCTGAGAGTTGGCACAAATCACGGTTCGCTTTCAGACAGAATCATGAACCGGTTCGGCGACACGCCTCAGGGCATGGTCGAATCCGCAATCGAATTTATTAAAATTGCTGAATTGTATAATTTTAATGATATTATAGTTTCCATGAAGGCATCGAACACGCGCATAATGGTGCAGGCCTACAGAATGCTGGTAGACAGGTTCAACCGTGAAAAGATGGACTATCCGTTGCATCTTGGAGTCACAGAAGCCGGGAACGGTCAGGACGGACGCATCAAATCCGCAGCCGGCATCGGCGCTCTTCTGGAAGACGGCATAGGCGACACGATACGTGTCTCGCTGACTGAAGATTCAATATTTGAAATTCCCGTCGCAAGAAAGATCGCGGACATTTACAATCTCCGTCAGGATAAAAACATTCAAAATGAAAAACAGTTTGGGACTGTCAAGAAGCTTGAATCGGATTATCAGAATCTCGTGAACGGCTTTGCTCCGGTTCGGCGTATTTCGGATGAAATTTCATTCGGCCCGGTCAAGATCGGCGCTTCGCAGATGGTGCGCACAGCAGTGAGAATTTCGCTTCCGGCCGCGGGCGACACGGACTTAGAAGGTCTGGATCTTTTCATCGGAAAAATTTCAGAAAATAATCTGGAACATCTGGAGTCGTCTGTTCGGAAGCTACGCTTAAAATATCCAGGCTCTGCTTTCGTCGCGGATCTGGATTATCACAATGCGCCGCTTCTGACGAAAGTAAATCTTCATGCAGACGCTGTGCGCATCGAAATTGACGCAGAAGATTTCTCTGAAGATCGTCTGAATGATTTTTTTTCAGCAGCGAAAGGAAAATCCATAATAGCAGCCCTGCGGGCGGACGGAAACGATGCATACATTATTAATATTATTAATTTAATTGATTTTATTTACAGTGAATACGACCGGCCCGGCATCATATTCTCACTCACGGCCCGGCCCGGACACACCTTGTTTTCCATCACGTCACACCATCGAATGCTGGCGGCATATCTTCACAGTATAAACAGGTCTGTTCCAGCTTTTATTGAGATTCATGACGAGAACATTGACGAAGCGCTTTACAGCGCCTCGATTCATGGCGGCCGCCTGCTGATCGACGGTATCGGTGACGGGATTTTTATCGCCTGCGCTGATGACAACGCGAAGGCCAGCCTTCGCCTTCAGCTCGATCTGCTTCAGGCGACGGGCGTCCGAATCAGCAAGGCGGAATTCATCAGCTGTCCCTCATGTGGAAGAACGCTGTTCGACCTGCAGAGCGTCACGAAAAGTATCAAACAAAAGACCGGGCATTTGAAAGGGGTCAAAATCGCCGTAATGGGATGTATTGTAAATGGCCCGGGCGAAATGGCCGACGCGGATTTCGGATATGTGGGCGCCGGACCGGATCACATTCATCTGTATCGCGGAAGAGAAATTGTAAAGAAACATGTTCCATCAGACAGCGCTGTCGACGAACTGATCGGACTCATCCGCGATGCGGGTCTCTGGGCGGATCCGGTATAAGCCATTCCCGGCTTTTCAGAAAACTCCGGATCGCATAGACAATAAAATAGGCGCCCAGAATATCAATGGAGTAATGTTCGTGCGTGAAAATCAATCCGCATACAGTCACCACATGATAAATCAGAAACAGCGCAAAAAAAGGATCTTTCTTTTTAACTACCAGCAGAAGAAGAAAAGTTGTGGCCGTGTGGCCGGAAAAAAATAAATCCTGAGTCAGATACGCCGCGGAGAGCCCGCTCCCTCCATAAAAAACATCGAGCGGAAACCACTGCCGGAGAAGCAGCGGGAAAGAAATATCATGAGCCGTCAGAGAGAGCATCAAACCAGGGGCGGAGCTTTTCACCGCATGGGGCGGCCCCAGTGAGGTCAGCACGATAAAAATACCTCTTGCAAGGCTGACAACGGCTCCGATGCGCAGATAATTTACACAGGCCGACCGCCGACGCAGAGCCAGGAGCAAAATAAAGAAAAGCAAGAGCGGAAGCCAGAGAATAGAATTCATCCAGTCGAAATGCCGGTTCGGCACGATCCATTCGTGTATCAAATCCGGCAGAGCGGGCCCTCGGCGCGTCTCCGCAAAGAGCGCCAGTGTCTGCATAAAAATATATGCCAGATAATGCAGGACCGCCCAGAACAGAATTTTTCCCGCGCCAGGTTCCAGTAGCGAAGAATTGTCAGTTTGCCGGCTGTGGTTTTTCAATATAGTCAAAGTACCATGAAGATTTATTGCCGCCAAAATCCGCCGCCTGAAACGAAAGCACGGCCCCGTGAAGGCCTATCAGACTGTTAGGAATCGTTATACTCAGAGCCGCACGATCTTCGATCCACTCATGCTCGGCGCCCAGGCCGTTAATAAGAACGATAAACTTTTCCCGGTCAATTCCCATTCCTCTGTCCTGAACAACATATTCACGGCTGTATTCCAGACGATCTGCATGATCCTGCCAGAGAAGAGATCTGCTTATGCGCGGAGGAGATTCATCGATCAACTGCGCAACAACGCCCATGCTGCGAAAAGGAAATCTGTACAGTATCTTTCCTGATGTTCGCAGGCCGCGAGCCAGGATTCTCCATCGCTTTGCTGTTGGATTGAATACATACAGAGCCGTTCTTTCATCGCCGGTGTCCGGGAATTCCGCCGCCGCATCCGCGCCTGTTCGATAGTACAGGTCATGTGTGTCAACAAGAAAGGCCGGTCCCCCGCTTCTGTAATTCCAGGCAGCCGCCGCATTTCCGGTCGTGTTCTCGGCAGGCATCTCTGATGGTTCGAGATTTCTTATACGAATTTCGCCGGGAGTGATTACGCTGCCTGGATGAAACTGCAGAGAAAGCGATGCATTCTGGTTTCTCCTGTGAAGCGACGCACTGGAGGCCGGTAGTATCCGCGTGTAAGGAATATCGCCGGCGGCAGTATGCGCTCCGTCACCGGCTGCCGCCCGATCGGACAGCGATGCAGAAAAATTCAGAATAGAACTGTTCCCCCCGGAATCTTTCACAGTGATCCGGAAAACAAAGGGCGCTTTTTGAGCGCTCTCACTGCCGCCGCTCCTGGAGCCCAGCATCCCGCGTGAAAATATTCCGCCGCCAGTCAGTGCATCATGAAGATGATACACATATTCGGTGCCCACAATCGTCCGGCCAGTGTGGTAGGACCGGGCCGCATCGGAAAACTGAAGCATGGGGATGCGGCTGAAGTCTCTGTGAAAACTCAATGCATCGCCCGCCTCTATATCCAGAGAATAAATACCATTCTTATTTCTGGCCGACATCGTATCGTACAACCCGATATAAAAACGCAGAGACCGCATATCTGGAGAAACGAGAACAGGACGATCCGGCTCGAGCCGGTAAATCTCTTTCTGCGGACCGCCCGTGATTTCGCCTTTTTCCAGAACACAGGGATAGACGTAGACTTCATCGCCTGATTCAAGATACAGATTGAGAATTTTCGGCGACGTTCGATCCGAGATAGCCAGACCCGGTACTGAAAGCGGATTGATGTACTCCGTCTGACTGCGGATTTCAAAATGCAGATGCGGCGCTCCGATTCCGCTCTCGCCGCTTCGAGCCAGAGATTCCCCTCTTCTATAATGAAACCAGGGGGGAATCGTGAACACCGATGTCTGCTCCGTTCTCAGCAGTTCCACTGCCCGCCGGAAAGCTTCCAGACCGGCGTTTTTTCCGGTAAAATCCTGCAAATGCGCCAGTGTAAAAATTTCACCGCGCGATGATCGCAGAAAAAGAGCGTTGCCGTACCCCGTTGCAGACATGTGGACGATTTCGATCGTAGATTCATAAGGAGCGACTACGGGAAGACCCGTGCGATTGTAAGTCTTATAATCAAGCCCTGGATGATACCGGCCGTAATTTCTGTATTCGCCGAAGCTTCCCGAAATTTCAGCCGGCGAAATGGGATGGACCATCTCATCGGCTGCTGATTTCTCCTGCTCCGTCTGCGAGAAGACAGAGATATGCAAAAGGATAAATAGAATTGCAGCCGGCAGAAGGCCGGCGCGAAGCCTACTGCAAATTGAGATAAGAACAGAGTTCCTCGAGCCCTCTGTGGAATCGACTTTCTGGATTGAACGGATCAAGCACCCACCTGCCATCGGCTATAAATTTATATACATATTCGCCGGGACGCAGTCTGAGTCGCAATCGAAAAATGCCGTCATTTCCACGAATGAGCAGATCGTGTTCGGGATTCCAGTTATTGAAAGTGCCCACCAGAGATAGATTTTCCACCTGAGGCAAGAATATTGCAAACTCGACCAGCTTTTCTGCGGACGGTTTTGAGTCTCGGAGCACCCTGACTGAGATCAGCCTGTTGACATCCTCCTGATTCAGATGGAATTCCGATATCGATCCTCCCAGACCGTCATCGGAGTGATTCTGATTTGTGGCATCATGTTTCCAGATACCGTCGACCAGAAATTTGTATTTGTACTGGAATATCCTTTCTCCATTTTCAATCTCCCGGACCGGCAGCATATAATAGTAAACGCCCATGGAATTGCGTCGCATCGGCGAGGGAGTCCAATTGTTAAAATCACCGGAAATGGCGACATTTCTGGCCCTGTACCCCTCACAGGTAAAGAGAATCCCCTTTACCACAGAATTTTCACCGTTTCTGAATTTCTCCAGATCCAGAAGACGGATATACCTGGGAGAAACCGCCCGGCGCAGCCGTCCAAGCTGGAACATGGTATAGAGAGTTTCTCGTGATCCGGAATGGGTCCCCTCTTCTAAGCCGCCGTCACGAGAATTGTATCCACCCACCCAGGCGCTCTCTTCGGCAAATACACCTCCTGTGAGGAATGCCAAAAATAGGCTAAAAATGATTGTAAGACGCATGCTGGAATAAAAAGTTTTCTGACCGCTGATTTTTAGTTGTTTCTTCATCTGTACTAAAATGTCGATAAATTAGTCAGATACTTGAAGAAGTTTCTTACACATGGCAGAAGATAAATCAGAAAATAAACAAGACGAACTGACCCAAATTCAGGACCTCCTGGAACCCCTCAACAAGGGAGTGACAGAGGAAGTGTTTTCGCCGATGATGAACCTGTTCCGGGAAGACCTCCAGGAGCTGGGTCCTCAGTTTGATGGTGAGGTCGATTTGACCGGACCCGCCTCATCCGAAATGACTTTCGGAGAGGAGCCGGCGCCGTTCATTGAATCCATGGGGCTTTCCGAAAGCGAAGATCTGGCATCAGCAGATACACTCAGCGCTGAAGAAGTCACTGAAATACCCGCCCCTTCCATGGACGATTTTGACTTCGGAGCGACCTCAGTTCCTGATGAATCAGCCGATCTGGACGGATTTGCCCCGGATGAATTTGCAGTGCCGGTTACAGAAACTGAATCGGAGACACCGCTGGAATCTTCCGCTTCTGAAACTTCAGGATCCCCTATACTCGACACAGAACCCGGCGCCGCTCTGGAAGATGAAGCAGCATTCTCTCTGGACACGGAAACAGAACCACTGACAGACGGATTCGAAACCGGCGCTGACTTTGGGGAATCAACGGACCTCGGTGATCTCGGCGGGGCCATGGAACTGGATTCCCTGAAGGATGGCGGCGGATCACCGGAATCCTTTGATGACATACTTGAAAGTACTTCGGCAACGTCGGACCTGCCGGACGAAGAAACGGATATCGATCAGTTCGAAATGAAACCGGAGGAGCCGATCGAGGATACTTTCCCGGCGATGGAAGAGGAACTGGTTCCGGCGGCCGCTGAAAGTTCCGCGGATGAGTTTTCCATGGGCTCAGAAGGTGAACCAGGCGGATTTTCAGATACTGACGATCTGGATTACGGAGCTCTCGGAGATTTATCGGACGCAAAGCCATCTCCATCATACGATGACATGACAGGCGATGATCTGGGAATGGATTTCGGCGGAGATTCGGGATCATCCGGCGGGGATATGTTCGCTGAAACTCTCCAGGAAACAGCGGCAACGGGCATGCCGGACATGAGCGAACTTGCCGACATGACGGAACAGGCAAGATTGAATCAGGGAATCGGAGACGAATTCACAGACGAAGACCTTGCGAAGATTCGCACTCAGATCACGGATTACCCGCCCGGATTAAAAAAATCGATTGTTGACTCGATTGTAAACGACAAAATCTCTTCTTCAGATCAGCGCCTGCTGATGAACATGATCATCGATCAGGCGAATATAGAAAGCATCGCTGATTTCCTGGAAGCCAGACTGGGTTACAGACCGGACACGGCTCCGTCACGAGTCCGCAAAGACGGCGTTCAAATCATCTATGCCGACGAACTGAGCCCGGAAGATTACGCGAAAAGACGAAGACGGATGCGTGCCTTCGTCTTTCTGGGCGGAGCCGGCATTCTGGCGATGGCGCTCACCTTTGGCGGAACTCTTCTCTATCGAAAATTTTCCATACAGGGTCAGTACGAAAGAGGTCTGGCCGAGCTTCATGAAGCGGCTCTGCCCGGGGACAAAGAACGGGAAAACCATAGAATATTGGCGGAAAAATTCTTTGATCAGGCCCTCAAGGACAGCGGCTACAACTACGACCTGGATTACATGAACAGCTACGGAATCGCCTATCTGAAGGCTGGATTCTATAAAGAAGCATTCATAAAACTCTACGGAGAAATTGCGGAAAAAGATGATTACGGCAGGGACCCACGAAGCGCCTGGAATCAGGAAGGCCAGAGAGCCCCGCTGATCCGCCTCGCAGAGGGATCACGCTGGCCCTCCCGAGATGAACTGGCCGCAAAGAAGTTTGAACTGTACCTGACCGCGCGAGACGAAGTAAAACGTCAGGTCATAACTCCCGGCGCCTACATTATCAGCCGGCTTCGCGACGATATCTATCACCGTCGCACGCTTTTGAGCCTGGGACGGTTCCATTCTTACACTGCCAGGAGTTTTGTTGATGAGAAAAGGCCCGAAAACAGCAAATACAAGAATGACGATCTGGCCATCGATTATTACCGTCTCATCCTCACGCTCGGAGGCAAGCCGGATGATATCGATGCACTCGCTGGCATAGGGCAGATCTACTACAACGACAGACAGTTCGGCGCAGCGGCCAGAGAGTACAATAAGATAATCGATAAATATCCCATGAAGGTCGACGGACACAGCGGACTGCTGAACACCTACATTGAAATCTGGAAACAGAACAGCGATCCTAGAATGGTAATCGCTGCGCACCGCCAGATTCGCTCTCTTGGACTTGAAGACGATTTACCTCTCTTTATTATGACAAAACTGGCGGGATTTTACATCGATCTGGACAGCGATGATCTTCGCATAAAATACCAGGTCGATCCAGTTGACGCTGTAAGCAGCATGGATATCAAGGATTTTGCCGTCCATCTTCTTGAAGAAGTCTTCAAGAAAACAGAAGACCGGGACGGTGTCGAGATTTCAGGATCGCAGTACGGCGAAGGGTTCTATCAACGAGGGCGTTATCTTCTCGCGCAGAACGAAGCAGCCCGGGCGCTCAGGCAGTTTCAGAACGCGCATCACTTTGACACCAGGCATTATCTGGCGGTGAATGCCATGGGCGAATATTATAAAAAAATCCGGGATTTCAATAAAGCCAAGGAATATTTTGAAGCGGCAGAAAAGACATACGAACGTGATCATGATAATTTTGGCATGCAGCCGGAAGATGAAACACTCATCGAAGGCGATTACGGAAAAATTATTTTCAATCTCGGCTCGCTGGATTATCTGAGATATGCCGGTGTTTCCGACAAAGAATCGGAGGGATTTCCGGACACAAGAATTACTCCGTCTCGCGGCCCTGAGGATGATCAGACCCGCCACCGTCGAGAACAGCTGCTGCTCGCTCAAAAAGACCTGCAGGATGCGCTGAATGCAGATATCAAAGACCGGCGCGCAAAGATAGACGCGACTTACTGGATAGGATGGATAGATTATATCAACAACGATTTCGAGGGAAGCCTGGAAAAATGGGAAACTCTTGATTCCATTTATAATTTTACAGATCCTGTTCTTCTTCTTGCAAAAGCCAATTCTTATTATTACACAGATCAGCACAGAGCGGCGCTGGGCAATTATTTAAAACTGGAAGCGGATTATGAGAAACGGGCGATGGCCACTCCTTCGCCGACAGCTGACGACATACGTCACAGGGAGCTCTTTCTGACTCTGGCTGCTATCTATAATAATATTGGCGCCGTGTATGAGAAAGAATATCTGGAGCTTCAGAAACGCGGCGGTTCCAGACTGGCCAGGCAGGAATTGGAAAAAAACGCCCTGCTCTACTACTGGAGAGCGGTCGAAGCTTCATTGAAAGTCAGAGAAGAAAACGAGATCGCAAGGGCCAACATTCAACTGGCTTTTAAATATCTCCCTGGAACTCCGGATTCAAAGCACAGAGAGCCTCAGCTGGACGACTGGATTCCGCCGCTGCTTTCACTCAATACCAAAAACTCAAGATCAGATCACTGAGCGGTCTTGGTCCGTTTAGCTTTGTTGATTCGATTGGCTTTGATCCCGCGAATCGTTGTCAGTAGATAAAATTGAAGCAGATAAAACCATCGGTCCAGGAGAAGCGGGCGCATGATTGTCCGCCATAACCAGGCAAATCCTTTAGTCTGTGCCCAGTCAGGCGCTTTTTTTTCTTTTCCGGAAAGTATATCAAAAGACCCGTCGACACCGACCACAACAGCTGAGGAAAGAAATGAATAATTTTCGCGAATCCACTGTTCCTGCAGGGGAAATCCCATGCCCAGAAAAATCAGATCCGGCGAAGACTTTCTAAGCGACTCTTTTATCAGATTTTCTCTGGCTGAGTCAAAATGTCCGCCCTGTCGTCCGATGATGCGAACACCCGGAAAACTTTTTTGAAGATTGAAAAATACTTTTTCCAGATATTCAATCCGGGAGCCGAGCAGGTATATTGTGAAATCCTTCTTTACCGCCAGGCGGATCAGATCCATCAAGAAAGCAATCATCGGAATTCGTTCCTTGATCGGCTGTCTGATTTTGGCTGCAGCCCATCCAATACCGGCTCCGTCCGCCAGCACCAGTCCCGCCTGGTCGGTTATAAATCCCAGTTTTTTCCCCGGACGAATCTGCATCAGTTTCAGAGGATCGACAAAGAATACATGAAACGGTCCTTTCTTTTTTTCAATTTTATCAAGAACGATGGCAACCGCTTCATCACGATTCACATTATCGATGGGGACATCAAGGACCAGGTGCCTTTTGAGAGCATTGATATTGATCGATTTGTATTCTAATAGATAATCCCTGTCTTCCTTTGCTGTCAGAGGGGCAGATAAGAGTGAGGTGTTTTCCATATCTGGACCGTATTATGTCACCTTTTTCTTTTCGTCAATCAATGTATTTTCATAAAGCGCTCTCAATTCGTCCAATTGAGCCGCCGCCGAAATGAGAGCAAAAATTGGCTCAAAGTCCAGAGTGGCTCTGTTCTTCAAATAGGAGTGCTTTTTTAACCGATTCAAAGTAATTCCTCCAATAAATACAATCCCGGGGACGGTGCCGCTTTTTTTTCCCTGCCCCCACAGGGAATACTCCCCTGAAACAAATTCAATGATTTTCCCCATATCCAATTCTTGCAGCACAGGATCTTTCCCGCCTGGTTTTGAATCTGTTGGAAACACAGGGCCAATGGCAATGTAGTCCCAGAATCCGTCCTGAACTGCCTGCTGCACCTGATTCAGGGAATGAGTGGAAATGCCCCGCACCCATTCTTTATCTCGATTTTCCCTCAAACAGATCCGCCTATCCTCTGCCAATGCGGCAAAATCCTCTTGCCCCAGATGAATCCCCTGAAAAACTCCACGATTCTCCATGGCCAAACTGCAATAGTCGTTGGCAATCAGCAACAGACCTGGCGAGCTTGCTTTCAGTTTCCTTGCATATTCCAGGTATTCAGTTTCATTCAAATTCTTGGCACGAAATTGATAATACCCTAGCCCAAGTCTATCCCAGGATAATAAAAGGTCTTCAGCATTGATCTTTTTATTCTGGCAGTATTCCAGGTCAAGAATCGGATACAGCCGGCCCGGAAGCTGCATCACCCTCCTCCTACAAAACGTATCAGCTCGATACGATCCGTATTCTCCAGCTGGATAACCGGCCATTCGGATCGTCCAGGGATTTCTCCATTACGCTCCACCGCAACGGTTTGAGGATCCAGATTGAAATGCTCGATCAGGTCCCGCAGGGTCTTGCCGGAAATCTGATCGAGAGAGAGAGTTTTTCCATTCACAATCATTATTGCACACATCGCTCACAGATATTTTATTTGCCAGCCGACACCGTTTATAAAGCATTGCTCAGATCAAGGAATATTCCTGCTATGATTCAAAGCTTTTTTTTAACACTGACCTTGCTCGGATCGGAATGGGTGCTGGTTCTGCTGGTTCTCCTCTCTGTTCTCTCTCTGTCTCTCATTCTGGAAAGAGGATATTTTTACAGAAAATCGTCAAACGGTTTGATCGAATTCCGGGATGTCATCAGAAAGAATATCCAGGAAAACACTCTGGCCGATGCTCTTGATATCGCCCATCGACGGAAGGAAATAGCTCCGGTCCCGGACCTTGAAACAGAAATGACAGTTGTGCTTCTAGAACACCTGAACAATCATCACAAAAAGATCAGCCGGTCCGCCCTGGAAGATCTGGCTTCGGATGCCATGTCGCGGGCGCGCCTGAAATGGGAAAAATATCTGACCATTCTGGCGACAATCGGCGCCAACACTCCATTCCTGGGTCTGCTGGGAACGGTTCTCGGTATCATTCGGGCCTTTCATGATCTCTCCGCGGAAGGCGCTCAGGGAGCGACGGGAGTGAGCTCCGGTATCGCAGAAGCTCTTGTGGCCACAGCCGTCGGTCTTTTTGTGGCGATCCCGGCAGTCGTCGGCTATAATTTTTATTCTAAGAAAATCAAATCATCTCTGACAGAAGCGGATGCGCAGAAAAACTATATCATAGGAAGCCTGTTAAAGGATTGAGAAATGGCCGGATCATCCAGAGACAGCGATGATGTTATAGCGGACATCAACATCACACCGCTGGTTGACATCATTCTTGTTCTTCTGATTATCTTCATGATAGCTGCGCCCTCGTTGTATCAGAACGCGATTCAGGTGAATCTTCCGGATGCGGCCAGCGGACAGAAAGCGGAAAAAACTCCTCTGAATTTTGTAATTACAAAGGACGGAGAGCTTTACTGGAACAAGGAGAAAACGGAGTGGGAGAAACTCCCTGCCCAGTTGAAACAGCTCGATTCAAATCTCGCAGACAGAACAGCGTCCATCAATGCGGATGAAGCCGCTCGTCATGGAAATGTGGTCAAGTTGATGGATATTCTTCGCGAAGCTGGATTATTCCGAATCAACATTACGGTGCGCAGCGCGGCGAACAGCGGACTTTGAATCAGTTTATGCCCGCAATTGAGCCGGCTATTTTAATGTAAAAGTTATTTTCGTGTCCCAGACAAAATCACGCGGTTTTCCATTTTCTGAATAAGGCAGATTCGCCAGTCTTGTTTTCTGCAGCAGAATTTTCAAACTTGAATCAATAAATGCCTGCTCAAAGGGTTTGTGCACATTTCCGTTGGAACGAACATACCGAATCTTCACCCGCCTGATTCTGGAATTGGATCCGGATATGTACAGAGTAACTGCCACCACCACATCGCCGATTGCAGCCCTCCGCGCGGAGGCCGGATAATCGTTGGGGGAAACATCGACTATCAAATTGGCATTGTAACGGCTGCCGCCCTCCAGGGTAGGATCCGTTCCTGTTCCCCAGTCCACGTTTTCACCATAAGCATCCGAAGCGTTCAATCCGGTTTCCTCAGACGCAGGCTCTGAAGAATTCTGCTGTCCTTCCTTGCTTCCCTCGCCCGATTCTGCCCGGCCCTCCGTCGGTTTGTTTCCCGCTCCCATGTAGAGCTGCAATGTGGCGATTTCATGCTCTTCAGTGCTTTTGATCATATATACGAGGAGCACGGCAAGCACGAGTATTGCATGTACAATCAGGCTCATCCCTACGAAGGCAGGCACCCGCTTTTTTTCATCCAGATTGAGAAAATAAAAATCACGTCCGGCATGCCGGACGGCCGCCTGTCTCAGACGTCGAAAAAGTTGCGGGGTGGAGGATCTTTTTCCGGCCGCATCCTTTTCCCTGCCTGGATTTTTCTCCCGGCCTGCCTTTCCTTTTTTTGCGGTATGTTTGTGCGATTCTAGCATTGCGCTCAGATTCAATATTTTTTTACCTTTACGAAAGTCAACCATTGTAGCGTTGTTGATTCTTTCCAATGAAAAATATATCAATTTTTTGTACAGGCCGGTTCCTCCCTCTCACTGTGATACTGATCTGCGGCCTGGCCGGCTGTCTGTACGATCCGATGTATTCGCCTCAGCCCGGGGCGGCAAAATTAATTCTTCGAAAGGATGAAAAGATAATGCTTTTCACTTTTTTGGTCCGAAAAACAGCCGTATCACGAAGCCAGGGACTTGTCTGGCTGGCGCGAAGGTCGGAAAAAGATTATGAGGTTTTAAAAATACGACTGGAAGATATTCTAAAAAATACTCTATCAATGCAATTGATCCCGCCTGAAAGAATCCTCGATCATGACCTGTATCTTTCCGGAAAATTTCCCTTTCAGGTAAAATACTTTCTGAATCCAGGACTTCTGCCTGTCGTCACGACAGCAGTGGAGGAAGAATTGATGCTTCGAACCGCCAGAGCTCTCAGCGCCGATCTTTTCATTACAGCATTCATAGATTATGAAGTATCCAAAATCATGCTTTTCCCCGCAGAAGTCAGCGCCCGTCTCAGAATCAATTTCTACAGACCGACAGGATTTTTATACTCAGCGGAGTTCTTTTCAAAGAAGAAAGAGGCTCTGCCCTATGATCGATCGATGGCGCTCGGCGATCTCAACACAGCATACAGAGCGGTAACCGATGCAGCTCTTGCGGAGGCAATTGAAGAATGTTTTCTTCAGCTTGTTATAAAACTTCGTGAGGATACTTTCATTCGGCCGGGTGAAAAGAATGAAGGCAGCCGAGACTGAACGTATGCGACATGTAACGAATTTCTCAGAATCAGTAAAACTGCTTCGCTACTCTTCCGTTTTTTCCGGTCTGGCTCTGACAATGATGCCGATTTCAATCAGCGCCACCGAAATAATGATCTCCCTGAGTTTTATTACATTCATTGCAGAACTGACAGCGGCCAGGTATATCAGGAAAAAAATAAATCCAAACGCTGAACCGGACAGCGCCGATAAAGTATTTCATGGAGTTCCTGCTGTTTTCAAAGCAGGATTGATTTTTTTCGGCATTCTGATCGCCAGTTCACTTTTTCACTGCCTATTAGAAAAATCTGCAGAGCCGTTCCGGCGCGGCGTTAAAGACGAACTCAACGACTTCCCGCTGATGCTTTTCGGACTGCTCGTGTATTTTCAGTCGAGACAGAAGGAAAACCAGCGGTGGTTTTTGCTGTGCCTGCAGATTTTTATATATTTATTGCTGCTGTCCGGAGCCGCTGCTGTTTTTTCACAGCACAGGCTGGCAAAAATTTTTACCGGAAGCGCCCCTTTTGGCTCCGCATCGAACAGACCTCAACATCCTGCTTTCAGAATAGGTGAATGGATTTTCTACCGACCGATTGGATTTATGAATACCAGGTTGACATATGCCGGTCTATTGATTTTAATTCTTCCTTTTCTATTCACCAACTGTATTGAAAAAATTCGCGGACGGAATCAGTATTCCGGCCTCAGCATTTTGTTAAGCGTGTTTCTTTCCATACTGGGGACGGTCCTGCTTCTTTTGAACGAAACTCGATCCGCCCTGATGGGGGCCGGAGCCGGTATCGTCCTCTGGATAGTAAGCGCAATCTTTCTTCAGAATAACAAATTTCCTCGATTTCTAAAGACGGCAGCGATTGTGTCCATTCTTTCTGCGGCAACACTTACATGCTTCGTCGTTTTCAGCGATGTTAATCCGCTTCCTGCGCCGGTTCGGCGTCAGCAGTCTCACTTTCTACGGCATACGGATTTTCAGCGTCCGATAATCTGGGCCGGCGCCGGTGAACTGATTCGCGACAATCTCTTTCTCGGAATCGGTCCGGGGAATTACAGGTCCGAGGTGCTGAAGTGGCGGCGAAATTATCTGCCGGTTCATCCCGATCTATGGTATTTTTTTGAATGCACACCTTCCGGACATGCACACAATGATTTTCTGCATTCCACTCTTACCGGCGGAATCGCCGCCGGGCTTGCTTTTTTGAGCATCCTGTATTTTTCAATCAGGCGCACTGCTATAAATGCGGAGGCTGATCATTCCTGGAACAGCTTACTTGTCAGATCAGGTCCGGCCATTTTCGCTTCTTTCGCGCTGGCCGGGCTGGCTCAGTGTTATTTTCAGGATGATGAAGTGGCCGTCTTTTTCTGGAGTATGGCAGCGCTGACTATTGCATCGGGAAGTGAACATCAGTACAGCGGGCCTCCAGACTCAGAGCATTGAATGTGATCAGCAGACGATCCAGAGGCTGACCTCCGCGAAATGTCCGCATGAGAATTGTCGACGGAAATACACTGGATCCATACTGGCCGGCCAGATCCACTTCGATCTGATCGGCTGTTGATTTTCGCAGATAGCTGAGATGACGCAGTCTTCTGTCTTCAAAAACATACCGATAGTCTTCGTCACTGGCATTGATGGAAACATTCAGAGTATTTTTTTCCAGGGCTGTGTTCGCCGCATTTGAAAAAACCTCTTCCGGGATTCTCGCATAAATAAGATCCTGAAAAAGACGGAAGGGAAGACGGATTGAATTGTTTCCCAGGCCCGCCACTTCGAACTGATTCAGAGGTATTCTCTGGCCGGTCACCCGAGGATTCGTTAAAAAAACCAGCTGTTCTGTGATTGTAATTTGGCTCAGGGTTATACCCAGATAGGATTCAGTAAAAATAAAGCGCATTCTTTTCTGTTTGTTGTCCACCCGGACTGAGCCGTTGGCCTGCTGAGCGCCCTGGCCGGTGAGCGCGGCTTCAACAACAAATCCGGCTCGAAAGCAGTCCGCCGGTGTATACATCTCGTGTATTTTTTGAAGCTCTGTCTTCGCATCTTCGGTTATTTTGATTTCATTTTTTTCGGCCGCAGTCTGGCAGGCGGCTCCGTGCAGTGCGGCAAACAGACTCAGCAACAACACGGGTCGTATCAAATCCAATCTACCATTCAGAAACAAATTTTTCCTATTCACTGTCAGCCCTGCTCGTCCTTCATGATTCTATCCATCTTCTGACGTATTTCGGAATCGGTTCGTTCATCTTCATCGGAAAGTTTTCCATGCAGAGAAGTTTTCCTGCGAGAAGAGAGAATGCTGAGCGCGCGCGCATAGGAAGCCTGCGCTTTTCGAATCTGCCCTTTTTTCTCATAAATTTCTCCCAGATGCTGAAGGACAATTGGATCGGCGCCCCCCGATTCTTCAAGCAATTCGTTTGCCAGTTGAATATGATAAAGAGATTGATCGAATTTTCCGCTCTGGAAATAAACCCAGCCCAGACTGTCATGATATGCCCCGTTTGTGGGGAATGCATTCACAGCTTTCTGGGCAAGCTCCAGCGCTTCTTCCAGATTCCTGCCGCTGCGTGCGAACATATAGCTTAAAAAATTATTTGCATCGGCAAAATTCGCATTCATGGAAAGGACTTTTCTGAGATCTTTTTCAGCAGATTCGAAATCATCCGCCTCATGAAAGGCCATGCCTCTATA
This sequence comes from Spirochaetia bacterium, assembly GCA_009885105.1. Lineage (GTDB taxonomy): Bacteria > Spirochaetota > Leptospiria > Leptospirales > Leptonemataceae > VFLI01. Next base: position 29,253 of record VFLI01000048.1, read on the forward strand.
ATAATACTGCGAAATATCGTTAGCGCCGGCTTCAATGCTGCGGTTAAAATCCTCAACGGCCAGAAGAGGTCTGCCTTCGCGAAGGCGCACAATTCCTCGGACGTAATACGATCGAGCGTAATCTGGCTTCTCAGATATAAGAGAATCGCAGAACGCCGCTGCTTCTGAATACTGAGCGACATTTCCGTTCGACATGACCGAGGCCAGCGCATAAAAGATTTCCGCCTTATCCTCCCAGTTCTGCCATCGATTCTCCCTGGTTCCTTCTTCCAGTGTTTTTTCGAAATAAACGATTGCGCGTCTATTCTGACCCAGTGATTGATACAGAGAGGCGATCTGCTGATATATCTGCGACAGCGGAGTCGGATATTCCGGGTGTTCTTCTTTGATTCGCAGTGCCTGGAGGCACATATCCAGCCCCATACGCTGCTGGTTGTTTTTCTCAGACAGGGATGCGACTCTCAAGAGTTCATCAAGGAGCAAATCTTTTCTGTTTATCTTCTGAAGAACATACAGAATCGCAAAGCGAATAATAAAATTTTCCGGATTGCTCTTCAGCAGGGGCAGAAGTTGATGCAGGGCCTTTTCATTTTCATTATTCCAGATGCTGTAAAGACTCTCTTCCAACGCATTTCTCTGCCGGTATTTTTCAATCGCCATCAGCGATCGGTAGAAATCAGGTCTTCCTGCAAGAAACCTCATCTGCGCAAGCGCTGAATGAACCAGAGCCGGTTCCACACTCTGTTCGGCCGCTGTTTTTGCATCTATTGATGAAATGGTTTCAAGATTTTCGACAGCCCCGGAATAATCATTTTGCAGAAATTGCAGATGATATCCAAGTATGAAACGCGGATAGACCCGTTCCGGATTGTACTTTACATAGCGCGACATATACAGCCGGGCATGCAGAAAATCACGCTCCTGAAAAAATATACTGGCCAGTTTCCACAGCGCGATGCTCCGGTATTGAATGGCTCTGCTGCCGGCATTCCCCAGATGAAATAGAACTTGAATGTACTGAATTTTTGCTTCCAGGTTTTTTCCACTTTCACTCAGCAGTTCGGCAAGATTGAATTCCAGGTCTGGATTGTCCGGATAAGTCTCACTGGCCTTTTCCAGGGATTCAATTGCCACAACCGTCTTCCCTGAGCGAAACTGGATTATCGCATGAGTTATTATGCAGTCAATGCAGCCCGGATTCTGGCTGCGAGACAACGATGCCTGAGCCTCAGCGTCTGCAAAGTTACCGAGTCGGAAAAGCACACGGGCATATTCCAGCCGTACATAAGCGCCCTCGCCGCCCGCTTCAAAATACTGACGGTATAGATTTGCCGCCTCCTGGATATTCCCGGAGATCTGTTTTTCATAAGCGCCACGGAGGAGGATATCCGGGTCCGCTGCCGGCGGGTTAACGGCCTGCAGAGCGCTGTAGCAGATAACACAGGATAGAAGGGAAATGGAATAAAATAAAGGAACTTTCACGATTTGTGTGAAAAATTACTTCTTTTTGGAAGCCAGCAATACAGCCCTTTTGTTTTTCAGCCGTTTGATTCTTTTTCTATGCTTCAGGGAAACATTACGTTTTTTTGAATTAGCCATCCTGTCCAATTCCTGTCACGCGCCTCAGAATTCCAGCATTTTTCCAGGTTTAATATACCAATACCGGCTGTCCTGCCTGCAAATTCCATAGATGAATTGAAAATCCGGGCGATAATATTATTGCCTCTTATGCTAAAATATAAAATATGAAGATCAGGACATGATTAAGCTTCTTCTCAGACAGATACTGAAACACTGGAAAGGACTCCTGCCGGTCGCCATTGTCTGGACGCTGGGAGGCTGGTGGATACTCTCTCACAGGAACACCCTTCTCACAGAGCTGTCTCATTTCGTGGTTCGATTGCCTGAGCCGGGTGAACAAAAACCAGACGAAGCCCTGGTGCTTGTGGAAAAGGCGAGGGAAAAAGTATTAAAAGGGCACCAGGGATGGTGGTGCCGGAATATGCCTTCGTTTCTGTCATCGTGCGACAGTTTGGAGGACACCGGAATAAATCTGAGGCTTATGCGGAAAGCATGCGCGCTGTATCCCTACAGGATCACCGGCGATTCTGAAATCTACCGGCCGCACTGGCTGGATAAAATTCAGGACTGGAATCTGAGCAGTTCATCCGGGGGTGAGAGCTCCGGCATGAATCTTGTCGAACCGGATGAATACTGGCAGGAAAACCGGCCCATTGTTCTGTCCGCTGTAAAGGATCTGATCGATGCGATGAATTATGCATACGAGATTCCTGTCGCTCTGGCTGAAGGAAAATCCGGCACACTGCTGATCCCCCAGCTGGTGGCTGAATACGCTTCCGCAATCTGCGCAGATGAGGCCGGGATATTCGCCTGGGGTGATTATGTGCAGTTTCAGGAATTCCGCGCGTACCGCCGGCTGCGTGAGACGAACAGAAATATTGACAGAGAATATGTGTATCCGGCCGAACAACAGCTGATCGTGCTGGAGGAACTTAAGAATTCCGCTGCCTACGCAGCAGCCCTTGACAATTACAAAGTCGGCTCACCGCCGGAGCCGGGAAATTTTTTACTCTGCCGAAAAGGATTAAAAACGCTCTCCTGCGTCGCGCCGTATGAGGCTGTTAAAGTGTATGCAAAATTGATTTATATCTCCGACGATTCCAGACAGTCGTCACTTCATCTTCAGCTTGGCAATCTGCACAGTCTGATAGCGTCCCGACGTCCCTCCGAAGAGGAGCTGGAGAGAGCCGTGGGCAGTTACAGGGGCGCTCTGAATACTCTGGATACTGAAAAAAAAGCCCGTCTGAGCATTTCACGAATTTTCATACAATCCAGGGATTATCCCGCCGCATATGCGGAACTCAGTCAAATATACAGAATCCAGAGCAGCCGTGAAGAACGTGAATTTCGCGAACTTTTCCGTTTCGCTTTGATGGGCATCGGCCGGCATCGAGACGCGGACTGCTTTACCGATCTGGCAGATATGAAATACGGCGGCCGCGAACATTGCCGCGATTTTCGACCATGACCGCTTACTTCGATTACAATGCGACTCATCCGCCTCTGACGGATCTTCTAAAAAATAATCTGCAAAAATATTTTAACCTTTTTGGAAATCCCAGTGGAATTTCTTTTTTTTCTCAGAAAGCACAGCAGGAAATCGAAAAGTGCAGACAGATCACAGCAGAAGCATTGAATCACTTCTGCAAAGAAAAACTTCAAGGTGAAAATTTTCATTTCGTTTCAACAGGAACCGAAGCCGTTTATCAGATGGTGCGGTCCGCAGCCTCAGGCCGAACAGCAGCAGTATTGACTCCCTACGAACACCCGGCCATGTATGCGGCATGCGAAGACGCTGGATTGGATATCACTGTGTTATCCGCGGCAATGGACGGCGCCGTTGATCCTTCAGAAATTCGGGAAAAAATAAAAAACACAGCCGGCGCCGATAGAAAACTGTTCGTATCGACGATTGCCGTTTCCAATGAATCCGGCGCAGTTCAGCCGGTGGCTGAAATATCCAGCGCCTGCCGAGAGGCCGGTGTCACCTTTATTTCAGATACTATACAGGCTCCTGGAAAATTCAATCTGGATTATTCCCTGTTCGATGCGTTCACTCTAAACGGCCATAAATTCGGCGCGGGTCCGGGCTGCGCGGCTCTCTTTTTCAAATCTGGACTGAAGGCAGTGCCGATTTTTAGCGGCGGTCTCCAAGAAAAAGAGAAAAGAGCCGGAACAGAAAATCTATTCAGCATTCTGAATTTTTCGTCTGCTCTGGCATTTCAAATGCCATTGATTGATTCGAAAGATATCGTGCAGCTGAAGATTCGCAATCAGATTGAAAGTTTTTTAAAATCTGAATGTGGAGCTTTTATTGTAGCTGAAAATTCACAGAGAATTTCCAATACAACATATTGCATTCTTGAAAGAATGGATGACATGGATTTTCTGTTTCTGGGTCTGGACCAGAAAGAAATTGTTGCTTCAACCGGGAGCTCTTGTAAATCCAGAAGTCGTCAGCCGTCATCATTACTTTTAAGTATGGGTTACTCAAAAGATGAAGCGCTTAAGGCCCTGAGAATTTCCACAGGCATGTTCACAACACAGAACGATGTGGATCTGCTGCTGTCGACCCTGCTGGAAATCTATAAATCTCTCAGCCGATCTCAGCGATGAGGCGCCGGCTGAGGGGTTGCGCCCTGTCCTGGACCTGGTCCATTGGCTGGAGCCGGTGTATTTGAAGGAGGCACAGCGCTGGAACTGCTGTCACAGCCGCCCTCTTTTCTCATTGTCTGATAGATTCCCAGTTTATTGTCGAGGTAATCATCTCTATTGAAATTTGGATTTCGATGAATAGAAACATTTTCTTTTATTTCCTCCACCATTCTGGGGCCTTCTTTTTGAATGATTTCATTTTTGAGGATGCTTTCTGCAATTTCCAGGCAGCGATCCAGCGGAAGCGGCCCAACCCTGTCTGGATATTTTTTGCGAAGCTCATCGCATTTCGCATTTTTCTGATCATCCGACACCTGGATACGCTTGTCCATTTTTTCCTGCATGTAGAGCTGAACCAGAGTATCACGCATTACCTGATCAAGAATCTGTCTGATGACGGGGCGGTCTGCAAAACCTTCATTTCTGGCCACCTGCTCGATTACGAGCTGGTCCCTGTACACTTTGTAGTTTACCTGTGGATTCATTTTATCTACGAGATCCCGTATAGCAGGATCCGGCGGAATTTGATCCGGGCTGCACAGCCAGCGTGACAGCGTCCGCTTCTCCAGATTGGTAATCCGAACAGCTTTTTCCAGATAGGTGGCGTAGTAATCTTCATAATCCTTTGTTGAGACGGTTGTGTCGCCGACTTCTTCGATTACTTCTCCTTTATTGCATGCAAGAGAGAATGATAGTAATGATAAAACAAGTAGACCCACTGTAGTCCCGGCTGTAATTCTGGTTGTTGAATTAATACAATTTTGCATATTTTTCCTGCCTTTGGCATAAATTGAAAACCACAGCCTGCCGGCAAGCGATTATTCTTGCTCTTCCCGCTTGAAGTAAATCAGAGTCCCCCCTTCCTCCTGGTTTTCCAGAAGTTCTCGTTTGAGCGGAGCGGCCAGTTCTGACAGAATCTCGATCATTTTTTCAAGACGCACACGGAAAGGTCCTCTAAATTCAAAGAAAAGCGTGTCCTTGTTGCCCGGCTTTATCCGGATGTTTTCGTATTTTTTCAGGACATGAATCAGCTGTTCCGGGGGTACACGGAAGTCCTCGCCCGATTTGAAAAGGACCTTTCCTGTGTCTTCTTCATATACCGATTCAAATCCCGCCAGAGAGGACAGTGTTCTGATCTTTTCGACAAGAACGAATATGACGGCTATTTCCGGGGGGCTTCCGAAACGCTCCTCCATTTCCAGCAGCACAGACTGCACTTCATCGTCGGTGCGGGCGGCTTCATAACGTTTGTAAAATTCTATTCTCTGCCTGGTGTCCTGGATATAACTCTCAGGGAGATAAAAATCTGTGTTTAGATTGATTGAGGTTCGCACCTCAACCTCAACTTTTTTACCCTTCAGTCTTCGAACAGCGTCTTCCAGAAGCCTTACATAAAGTTCAAAGCCAACATCCATGATATCGCCGGATTGTTCGCGTCCGAGGATGTTGCCTGCGCCCCGTATTTCCAGATCCCGCATCGCCACCTTGAATCCACTGCCCAGATCCTGATATTCCAGTATGGTATTCAGCCGCTTCTGAGCCTGCTCCGAAAGAATCCTGCCGTGCGGATGAAGAAGGTAAGCGTATGCCTGGCGGTTGGATCGGCCCACTCGGCCCCGGATCTGATAGAGCTGCGAAAGCCCGAAAGTGTCCGCGCGGTCCACAATCAGAGTATTGACATTCGGCATATCGATTCCGCTTTCGATAATCGAAGTCGTCACCAGCACATTGTATTTCTCATTCACAAAATCAAGAAGTGTTTCCTCGATCGCCTCATCATCCATGCGTCCGTGAAGAACGGTTAGAGAGATTTCAGGCAGCAGTTTTGATATTCGCTGCGCTTCGGTTTCAATCGATTCTATTCTGTTATGAAGATAGAAAACCTGGCCTTTTCTCGATATTTCCCGGATGATGGCTTCCTGTATGACTGTGTCGGAATCCTCAAGAACAAAGGTTTGAACGGGCAGCCTGTCTTTAGGAGGCGTCTGAATGATTGACAGATCGCGGATACCCACAAGAGACATGTGCAGTGTTCGCGGAATCGGGGTCGCTGAAAGCGTCAGAACATCCACCAGTTTTTTTAAATTCTTAATCGCTTCTTTATGAACGACTCCAAACCTCTGCTCTTCGTCGATTATCAGAAGTCCCAGATTTTTCATCCGGAGTTTTTTTGACAGAAGCGAATGGGTGCCAATAATCACGTCGACGGAGCCGGCTGCGATACGCTGCCGGAGATCCTGAATTTCCTTCCGGCTCCGGAAACGAGAAATCCAGTCCACACTCACAGGATAATTCTTGAATCGCTCGGTAAAATTCTTGAAATGCTGGAGAGCAAGAATCGTCGTCGGCGCGATAAGAGCCACCTGACGACCGGCCATTACGGCTTTGAATGCGGCCCGGATCGCCACCTCTGTTTTTCCGTAACCGACATCGCCGCAGACAAGCCGGTCCATCGGCCGGCCGGTTTCCATATCTTTCTTCACTGCGTCGATTGCGGTAATCTGATCCGGAGTCTCCTCATACTCGAAATCCGCCTCAAATTCTTCCTGCCAGTTGGTATCCGGCGGGAAAGCGAATCCTTTGCATTTCATACGCGCCGCATAGATTTGAATCAGATCCTGCGCCAGCTCCTCGACGCGCTTTTCCACTCGTTCCTTGATTTTTTTGAATGATGCTTTTCCCAGAGAATCGAGCCGGGGAATTTCCACCGGAGCGATGTATTTCTGAACCATGGATATCTGATCCAGCGGGACATACAGTTTATCGCTGTCTGCGAATTCCAGAACAAGAAAATCTCTCTCACGGCCCGCCGCCTTGATCCTCTCCATCTGAAGGAACCTGCCCACTCCGTGATTTATATGAACAACATAATCCTTCTCTTTCAGATCGATAAAAGAATCCAGCGGCGTTGATCCGGCTTTTTTGAAACGGGACCGGCGCGCATAGCTGCGGCCGAATATGTCACTGTCACTCCAGAGAAAAAAATTGAGATCCGGAATTATAAAGCCGTGCCGGTGGCCCGATTGGATTATGTGAATCCCAGGCTTCCCTGAGACAGCCGGTCTCTCCACGGACTCCGAATGCGGGTGAAGAAGAAGATTCCTGTCACCTCGAAAGACACCCGTAAGCCTCTGCATCTGAGCGGAATAAGGCGACGTGATGCAGACAAGATCACCCTTCTCTGCCTGGGAGCGAATCGTGTCGCGCACATCCGACATTTTACCCAGAAATGCCTCCGGATGTTTGAGATTCAGATCATGCCGGTCCATCGCAGCTGGTCCGTCTGCATTCAGGGGTGTTGTGACCGGAAAATATTCGCAGACAATTTTATTATCACGCTCAAAAAGGGAATCCTCAGAGTTAAGAAGCATGTCCGGCGCCAGGCAAATTCTGCCAGGCGATTCTTTTTCATACATATGCTGGAATTCCCGGAAAAAACGCGCTGTTGTATTTTTTATTTCCGTCCAGGGATAGAAAACAGACAGCGGAATCTCCTGGAAATAATCGAACAGACCTGCAGTTTCGCAGGCAGCAGGAAAAAGCTCCTCCATACCGGGGTGATGGAAAGATGAAATCGTGACTTCGCTTTTCTCATCGAGCCGCCGGCGAAGGTCTTCCTTCCAGGCAGGCGCCGCAAGGCCGCCGAATTCTTTTCTGGACAAAAACTCTAGAAGTCTTTCTGATTCCGCATGATTCAGTGATATTTCACCGGAGGGCAGCAAGAGACAATTTTCTGCTTTTTCTTTTCCAATCTGCGTGTCTGGATTGTACAATCGAATAGAATCGATCGTTTCATCAAAATAATCTATACGGACCGGCAGGTCCTCATTGACTGGAAAAATATCGACGATGGATCCTTTAACGGAAAATTCGCCCGGCGCCTCAGTTCTGTCCGCGCGTTCGTATCCATTCTGCGACAGTATCTGAGAAAGCCTGTCGATGCTGAAATTCTGCCCGGTTGACAGCCGTATCATCGACGCCTTCAATCGATTCACGGGCTGCATTTTTCGGAGCAGTGCTCCGGGCGGCGCAAAAATCAGGAGCTGTTCGCCTTTCAGAATGCGATGAATCACGCGCATTCGCTGCATTGCAATATCTCCGCTGTGGCCGGCATACTCATAAGGGATATTTTCATAATCAGGGAAATACGCCGTATTTCCGGAACTCAGAAAAAGGAGCGATTCGGCGGCGCAGCTTTCCGCCTCCAGATTGCTGGCAACCACAGCCAGAACGGATTTTTTCGAACTCTTCTGAGTTCGGGCAAACAGACTGGCGGCAACAAATGAAAATGAGCCGGGAGGGATATTTCCAAGGGAAATATTTGAGCCGGCTTTTTCAAGAATAGCGGTTAGGCGATTTGTATATTCTTCGAGGAGAGCTTTCAAAGCAGATCGTTCATTAGAATCTCAACTTCAAGATTCTCGCAATCTGGAAGGAAATATTCCTGTGACTCAGGCAGACAAGTCTTTTTCGTTCAAAAGATTGTCCAGCGTCCCGTCATTCAGAGGACTCAGTATTTTTACATCAAGTTTCTCAATAAAATCTGAGAACCGTGAGAGCCCTCGATTGTTTTTAAATCCCATCAAACGCTGAATTCGCCGTGGATCGACCCCTTTTTCCAGCAGATGCATGGCGAAATTATCCCGGAGCATCTGCAGTGTCACCCGCCCCATCCGCAATTCCCGGGCTGCACAGGATAGAAAATGCTGCAGGGTCCGGCGGGAAACCATGCTGGACCTCCCCATAGTTCTTCTGAGGGAGAAGAGATAGTCGCTTTTCTGTTTTAAGTTGGTCTGGCGAATCAACTCATATTTCATGCTGTCAGGTAAAATGGTTTTATGGGATAAACAATCGTTTTCATCGCGCAGATTGATAAAGCAGGTCTGAAAATCCATATCTTCAACACGGATGCGAATGACTTCATTCAGACGGATACCGGCCGCGTATGTCAGCCGGAGCATCACGCCGCAAACATGCATTCTTGTATGGATAAACAGCCGGTCCAGGTCCTGCTCCGAAAGATATCGCAATGAGGACTCCGCTTCAATCCTGGGAAGACTGCACGAGAAAATATCCTGCCTATTTTCCCTGTACCAGTACTTGATTGCGGCACAATGAATCCTCAAACCGGACTGTGTGCGGAATGAATCCGTGCATTTTTCAGTTATATACTGACCAATCAGTTCTGCGCTGGCCTGGGCGGGCTGCATGCCAAAATGCTCTTTAAAGTTTCTGAGAAATTTGTTTATTTCCCTTGAATAGGCTTTGCTGGTACTGCCGCTGAGAGCCTTCTGTTCTAACATTGGACACTTCCCCTTGGTTTTTTCTAGTGGCGCCTATAGCCGAATTTACTACAAAATCTGCAATAGCAAGTCCTTTATTTTTTTTAACTGTAGAATTTCACAATAATACTATAGCCGGTCTTCGATTTTTCAATGAACTCAGCGAGTATCAAGATTGCACACTTGAATTATGTCATATTCCCTTATTATCCTAAAATTCTTTGTTCTTTTTTCGAAACCAATTGCGTCCGATAAGAAAATACAGAAACAGCTCCGCCAAACCTGACAAAGAAATGTCTTTACAGGCTAAATTGTATTTTATTAGGATTACATATGCTCATTTCAAAACGCGTTGGTTTGTATACTATTAAAGCCATTCTTTTCCTTTCTGCCCTCGGTCTTTTAGCCCAGACAGAAAATCCTCGAATATCGGAAGATGAAGTCAAAGTCCCCCGGGTCGAATTCATCAACCGGGACAACAGGAGAGCCGACAGAACAACCGTAGAAAGAGAAATTGAAAGAGGCAGGCGATCCGCGGAACAGGTTGTAAAAGAGAATAACAGCACGAACGAAATGTACAGGGTTCAGAGGATCTTTGATCCTGCCGTTGAAAGGTACGGAGCGGACCTGGTGAGCATCGACAACCGCGCCAATATCGGCCATGTCAATATGATTCAGCGGTTTTTGGCCGGATATCTTTCCAGCGCTTTTCAGTACAGTGTCGACGATGCAAAAGTCATCAGTCAGTTTATCCTCTATTATAATGCTCGCAACCGGGGAAACATTGACAGGATAAAAGAACGATATTCAGAAACAGTGGCAAAAGAATTGAATCCGGCCACGCTTGGCATCGACCGCTCATACCGCAACTGGGCCGGAAGAACCCAGATTCTGATTCCTCTGAAAAAAAACGTTGTTCGTCCAGGCCGGACCGATGTCGACACGAATGAGGTAAACAGACACCCTGAAAATCTGCCGGAAGCAGAAAGAAAACAGATAGAAGATGTCAACAACCGTCGCCGGGATGAAGACAACAAGCTGATTGATAACAAGGAAGAAGAACTCCGTCGACAGCAGGAAAAGATCCAGGAAGAGAAACGCCAGGCCGATGAGAAACGCGAAACCATTCAAAAACAGCAGGAAGATACAACGAGAAAAATCCAGGATCTGAATAAGGATCCGGTTCGCAACGCCGAACAGATCAAACAGCAGGAGCAGAAACAGGAAGAATTAAGAAAACAGGAAGTAGTCGTCAGCAAGCAGCAGGAACAGATTCAGAAACAGCAGGAAAACGTTGTCCAGCAGCAGCAGGAAGTGGCGGAACAGAAAAAACAGCAGCAGGATGTGGCCACAAACACAACGACCACCAATCCGACAAATCCAACGAATCCGACAAATCCAACGAATACAACAAATCCAACCAACGCCGTCAACACGGACGCTCAGCGTAAAGAGGAAGAACAGAAAAAACAGCAGGAGCAGATCAGCCCAAATGTTGTGGGAGAAAAAATTCTGTTTCTGAGAATTCTGCGTTATCTGTCAGAAGGGCATTATTCCAATGAAATGTGGGTCATTGACGCCTCAAAGGATGATAGACTTTTTCGAGGACCTTATACAAATATCTGCGGCCGTGAATTCCTTGTGGTGCCGAATGTCGGCGTTCTTGTGATAGGCTACCAGGGCGCGAACCATGAAGAATCGGCCCACCACCTGGTGCTTCTCGACACTGAAACACTGGCATTGAAAAAAGAATCAAAGGAAGACATTTTCTGGAGAACGCCTCTCAATTCGCCGGTTGTGTATCGAGACGGCAAAATCTACGCCTTCGAAATTTTTAACGGACAGCACTATTTAAGCCGGTTCAACATGGATCTGACCCTGGAAGCTCGCAGCAGCGAACCGGTCAGCACCAATTCGGATATGACGTTCTTTCGCGAGAAAATATATTTAACGGGAAAGTCGCAGACCGGCGACATCACAACTATATCTGTATTCAACAGAGCCGACTTGAAACATTTGAAGACGATAAATCCGGATCAACCGTAAATAATCCTTTTACTGAGACAGAAGCGATTCCTGCAGGGCCTGTGCAGCGCGAAGGTGACCGGCGGGATTCAGATGGGCATCGCCCGGAAAATAGTACGACTCTGGATTGTCCCAGAATATTTCCTGGCCGTCGACCAGGGTGATATTATGCTTCAGGCATATTTCTTTGATTATTTTATATAGTATATTTGCATTCAACAGTTCATCCCTTTTCGCCCTGCGGGCATTCCCGCTGGCATCTATCAATTTTCCCGTGATGCCTCCGGGAGCGAACACTTCTTTCGCCGGAATATAGAATATCGCAAGACGGACGCCGGGAGCGGCCTTGGACGATTCGCGGGCCCACTGATTCAGATATATTTCCATTCTGTCCAGCCGCGATTTCCAGACAGCATCGGTGTCAGAACGATCCCTGAACTTATAAAACTCAAACTGTCCGGAATATTCCGTGCTCATATCCTTGAGCGGACGCAGCGCGCCGAATTTCTTTACGGCCTCCTCATGAGAAATCGGTTGGCCGGCGGGAAGACGGCCGGGCCGGAAATATTTCACGGGAGTTTTCTGTCCGCGGGAAAAATTGTAGAGCCGCTTCACTGTGCGAAAAAGAGATGTTTCCCGTATCGTGCGGGAGATGAGACCTGGAGGAATAAAAGCAAGCCAGGCCGGCGAAGCGTCGCCCACTTCACCGCTCGACATTGTTGTTACAAAGGGAGCAAATTTATCCAGATCGTCCAGATCATTGTCAAAAAGCTGCAGCAGGATGATGTGCGGCCGGATATTTTTCAAGTAGAACCGGCTGCGCAGAATGTAATACGATGCGCTTCCGCCGTGTACGCCGCCGTTGATTATCCGATAGTGTCCGAGATACGGCAGGTAGGCGAAAGTTTTTTCACAATCCACTCCCCATCCTTCAGCAAAAGAGTCTCCAAGAATAAACAACAGGGGCGCCGAATTGGCAGCATGCCCTGCTGCATCGCAGGACCGCAGACCGTTTGAATCTGTTGCAACCTCCGCCGAGTATTCAGGCCCGAATGAAATTCCTTTTCTGTTCGGATAAAAAGAATACACCATTTCCGGATCGTCTCCGCGAACCATGATTATTTCAGGATCAATCAGGCGGAGCGCAAATTCAGTAAACAAAAGAAAAAGAACAGCTGCGGCGGCATAGAAAACGGCCTTTTTACCAGAAGAGAGAGTTTTTTTGTTCTGGTTCTTCATCGGCACGTGCTTGAAAAACTTGACACGTGCCACACTTCTGGTTCGCTGGTTTGGTTTACAACTGAAATATGACTCGAATTCTGGGAATCTCCTGCTACTATCACGATGCCGCTGCCGCCCTGGTGGTGGACGGAGAAATTATTGGCGCGGCCCAGGAGGAACGTTTCACCCGGAAAAAACACGATGCTTCATTTCCAAAGAATGCAATCGACTATGTTCTGTCGGAGGCCCGCTGCTCTATCCAGGAAATTGATTATATAGCTTTCTATGATAAGTCATTTCTGAAATTTGAAAGACTTCTGGAATCAATTCTGAGCGCTTCGCCGCGCGGATTCCGGGTATGGATTGAAGCAATCCCCTCCTGGCTGGATCACAAACTTCTGATTTCGCAGACAGTCAGGAAAAATCTGCCCGATCTGAAAAAAGACGTGCAGTTTATTTTTCCGGAACACCATGAGTCGCATGCCGCCGCCGCTTTTTTTCCGTCGCCGTTTTCAGAAGCTGCCTTCCTGACTCTGGACGGCGTCGGCGAATGGGCGACAACATCCTGGGGCACGGCGAAAGGGAATCAGATTCATATGAAACAGGAGATTCGATTCCCGCATTCTATCGGCATGCTCTATTCCGCCTTCACATACTACACAGGATTCAAAGTAAATTCAGGCGAATACAAATTGATGGGACTGGCTCCATACGGAGAGCCGAAGTATGTGAAGCAGATCTACGATAATTTGATCGACGTGAAGGACGACGGATCTTTCCACCTGAATATGAAATATTTTGATTTTGCCGCCGGACTGAAAATGACAAACGGTCATTTTCACAAGCTGTTCGGCTCCTCGCCGAGAAAACCAGAATCGCGGATCACACAGAGAGAGATGGATCTGGCGCGGTCAATTCAGATAGTGACAGAGGACTGTGTTCTGAAACTGGGGAATTACATTCATAAACAGACGGGGCTTGATTTTCTTACGATGTCGGGAGGAGTCTCTCTCAACTGCGTGGCGAACGGACGGCTGCTGCGCGAAGGTCCTTTCAAAGATATCTGGATTCAACCGGCGGCCGGAGATGCAGGCTCGGCGCTGGGAGCGGCGCTGCTGACCTGGTTCAAAGTTCTTGGAAATCCGCGTGACACAGAAAAAGCAAAGAGAATGCAGAAGGGGTCGTATCTGGGACCCGGGTATTCTTCCGCCGAGATTAAAAATTTTCTGGATTCGCAGAATATCCGCTACAGGGAATTTCCGGACACGATCGCAGCGGCCAAAGAAACTGCGCGCATCATCTCGGAGGAGAAAGTTGTCGGATGGTTCTCAGGCAGAATGGAATTCGGCCCGCGGGCATTGGGAGCTCGCAGCATCATCGGGGATGCACGCAGCGAAAAGATGCAGTCGGTCATGAATCTGAAAATAAAGTTCCGCGAATCGTTCCGGCCGTTCGCGCCCAGTGTGCTGCGCGAGGATGTGAATGAATATTTTAAGCACGATCTTGATTCGGATTATATGCTGATGGTCGCGCCTGTTCGCAAAGAACTGCGAAGGGACATGTCGGCAGAGGAAGAGAAGTTGTTCGGAATCGAAAAACTGAATGTTAGCAGGTCAACGCTTCCTGCCATCACACATGTTGATTATTCTGCGAGAATTCAAACCGTTTCACGTGAAAATCATCCGGCCTATTACGAGCTTATCAAGGAATTTAAGAGACTGACCGGCGTCGGCGTGATAATCAATACATCATTCAATGTCCGCGGCGAGCCCATTGTGCTGTCTCCGGAGCAGGCATACCGCTGCTTCATGAGGACACATATGGATTTCCTGGTTCTCGAGAATTTCATTCTGGATAAAACTGAACAGCCCGTTCTGGAACACGACACGGACTGGCAGAAGGAATTTGAACTCGACTGATATGAATCCCACGCGAAAATATTTTCTGAAACTGAGTTTATTCACGCTTCTGGGCGTGATAATTCAACGTATCTGGTCAATCGCTTCTGCCTGGCAGATGCCGATGCTCGTCATTCTCGGCGTGCTGGTGTTTCTGACCGTGATTCCAATCCTGGGTGCCCCGGTGCATTTTGTCTGGAAGCAGTATTTGAAACACACCACTTCCGGCATGCGTTTTTTTGAGGGCAGCGGACTGGCGATGCTGATCATCACTCTGTATCGACTCCTTTACCTGGTATATAAAGGCGACATAATACTGCTTCGTTATATTGATATAAATATTTTACCTCCCGGAGATTATCAAATCTGGTTTCTCGGCGGATCCGCAGTGCTGCTGCTCGGCCTGATCAAACCGGCGGCGGATGTGTTGTTTGCCGGATGGATGAAACTCGCACACCTGATCCAGGCTGTAATGTCAAGGGTAATCCTTACATTGGTCTATATTCTGGCAGTCCTGCCGGTTGGACTGGCGGCCAAATTGATCGGGAAAAAATTTCTGGACACAAGAATACACACATCGGATGCAACCTACTGGATCGATCGCGGTGATGAACCGTACAATCCGCGCAAGTACAAGAGGCATTTTTAATTATGGATATCTTACTAGAATTCTGGGAATTTCTGAAAGAGCGAAAAAAATTCTGGCTCCTGCCTATTCTCTTAATGCTGGCCATGGTGATCGGTCTGGCGATTTTCGGTTCGACGGCCGGGGGTCTTTCTCCTTTTATATACGCCCTTTTTTGACCGGGATATGAAAGAAAAACCAAGCTTTCTGGCGGGTCTCTTTATTCTGTGCGCATCAAGCGCGGCGGTGATTTATACGCTGACCGGAAATCCTCTGCCAGACAGTATCCCGGCATCCTCTCCACCGGAAGTTTTTTCGGCAGAAAGAGCGATGGTTCATCTCAGATTCATTGCCGCAGAACCTCATGCTGCCGGTTCGAGGCGCAATGCTGTTGTCCGGGATTTTATCACCGCGCAGCTGAGACATTTTCCCTATCCTTTTGAAATTCAAAAAACAGTTTTTGCCCGATCCTACCTGCCCGGAGTTATATTCGGCGCCAGTCTGGAAAATATAATTTTGAGAATCCCCTCTGCGAACAATCCGCGGAAGAATGCCGTCCTGCTCACATGTCATTACGATTCCGTGCCGCATGGAAACGGAGCCGGTGACAATAGCAATTCCTGCGCCGGCTTTCTGGAAGCCATCCGCGCTTTGCATTCACAGCATGATCTGCAGCTGAAGAATGACCTGATATTCCTTTTTTCCGATGCCGAAGAAACTGGTTTAATCGGCGCTGCTGCATTTGCCGAGCGTCATCGCTGGATGAAAGATGTACGAGCCGTGGTAGATTTTGAAGGCAGGGGCAATCAGGGTCCCTCCGCTCTATTTGAAACAGGGCCAGGCAGCGGACAGATGGTAAAGGCCTACATGTCTTCTATTAAATACCATAGAGCAAATTCGCTGACAGCAGCGGCTTACGATCTTCTGCCGAATGACACTGATTTTACAGTATTTCGACGTATGGCTATGCCGGGACTCAATTTCGCTCTGTTTCACGGTCTTCCTTTCTATCACACTGCGCTCGACAATCCGGCCAATATCGATCTTAGATCTGTGCAGCACCAGGGCGATAACATCATGGCAAGCGCACTTTCGCTCGGTAAGCTAGATCTTACCCTGCCTCCGGAAGATCCGGGCATATATTTTGATCTGGGCGGCAAAGGATTTTTTCAGTATTCAATACTGACCGGCAGGATTCTTGGAATCTTTACGCTGCTTTTGTTGGCCGCAATTTTTATTGGAGGCGGCCGGTCGATTCGATTGTCGTTCAGAAAAACTGTATCGGGCCTTTTATTGGCGTTGTTACTGATACTGACGGCAGCGGGTGTAACATACCTATTCCTGAAAGTAATGTCTTTGCGCCTGGATTCACCGGCTGCATTTTTTTTCGGCGAGCCCTACAACGGAGTCCACTACCGGGCTGTGATCATGATCATCCCCGGTCTGATTGTTCTCCTTTTTCTCTCACAGCTCCATCGATTCAGACTTGCCTGGACGGATCTGTCTGCCGGAGCGCTTTTTATTCTCTGCCTTCTCCTGGCTCTTTCGCTTATCTGGATGCCGGGCGCCAGTTTCTTTTTTCAGTGGCCCCTTCTGTGCGGCCTGCTTGCGTTCTACTTCACAGCTCAAAAAGATGTTTCCCATCAGAGCATGCCGGCGCTGATATTCTGCCTCCCCGTAATTTTGATTGGCGCGGATAACTTCCCTGAATTTCTTCTGGCACTTTCGGCGCGTCTCGGAGCGCCGCTGACAGTGCCGATGACGCTGTACTGGCTCTGTCTTCTGCCTCTGCTCGTCTATATCCGAAAAAATGCGGAATACCTTGCAGCCGTTGTTCTGTTCGCCCTTCTTTTTTCCGCTCTGACTGAATTGCATCGCTCGGGCGGATATACCGCATCGCTTCCCCGTCAGAATACTCTGATGTATCTGTACAATTCTAATACAAACAAAGCTCGGTTCGCCAGCTGCGATCTGCAGACGGATGACTGGACCAGAACTTTTTTTCCCGACGATTTTCGCGCGATGCCGGATGATTTTTTTCCCATAATCAATTCATGCATACTGACTGATAAGAAATTCCTTCTTCATTCCGCGCCCAATATTCCTCATGGGAGTCCCGATACCCGTCTGGCCGTTCCGCCGTCTATATACCAGGTTCAGAGAATTCAAAAAGGGGCCGAAGCAACTCTAAATTTCAGGCTTCAGACCGGACCTCTTTCGGCTATGACAGTCATTTTTATTAAAGGTATGGAGAATAAAAGAGCCCCGAGGATCAATGGCAGTGTTATCAATCCTCTTTCAGAAAATATGCTGAAACAAGCGCATCGGGCAATCACGCAGTCGCTGAACCTGGACAAATGGACAATCATAAGATTTCAGGCTGCTCCGGCCGGATTGTCCTTTGAGATACCTGTCAAAAACGGACCGGTGGAAATACTTGTAGTGGACGTAGTTCTGAAACTGCCGGTATTTCCATCCATGCCCGTAAGACCTGTCTGGACGGTTCCCGCGCCGAATTTTTTTCCGTCTGATGCTGTTTACACATCAAGATCCTTCAGCTTTCAATGATGGGTCCTGTACTTTTGTTTAAGTTCTGTCCTTGCGCAAATAGCCTGGCGCGAGATTGCACAATATTTTATGTCAAGATATTGTAATTCAAATCCCTTTTTACAGGGTGGAATCCTGATTCCTGAATAAATATCTTTGCTTTATCTTCCGTCTTCAGTCCGTAACTTTTAAGAACATTTTCTTCAATTACAATTGATGAAATATCATCCGCTCCGCTGTGAAGAGCGATATCACCGACGCCCTGCCCCAGGACCATCAATGACGTTTCAATATGGTCGATATTGTCCAGAAATATCCTGCATATTCCAAGAACCTTGATGTATTCATGCGCCGGCACATCGCGGACAAAAAACCTCTTTGTCTGTTTCTGAAAGGTCCAGGGAATGAATGATCTGAATCCGCCCGTTCTGTCCTGGAGATCACGTATGGTATTCAGATGATCGATTATTTCATCTTTTGTCTCCTCGGATCCAAAAACTACATTCGCGCTGCCGGGAAGTCCTTCTTCATGACATGTTTCCATGACGCGCACCCATTCCTCTGTTGTGGCTTTTTTGGGCGAAAGTATATTGCGCATTCGATCCGAAAGAATCTCCGCTCCGGCTCCGGGCACCGAATCCAGGCCCGCTTCTTTAAGAATGCGGAGAACGTCGCGGAGACTTTTTCCAGTAATTTTTTCCATGTTCATCAATTCAACGGGAGAGAAGGCCCGAATATGCGTATTCGCGCCGATCGTCTCTTTCACAGCTCGCATTGCGTCGAGGTAGTAGTCAAACGGCAGTTCCGGATTCACACCGCCCTGCAGAAACATTTGATTGGCGCCCATTTCCGCCGCCTCTTTCATCTTATCAACAATCTGCTCGCGTGTAAGCACATAACCTTTGCCGGATCCAATCTCATCCTTGAAGCTGCAGAACGAGCAGTCCACATTGCAATAGTTTGTATAATTTACAACCCGGAACATTGTGTATGTAACAGCTGCTGGATTTGTTTTGCGACCGCGTATTTCTTGGGCACAGCCGGCAATGGCCAGAAAATCCCCGTCATAGTAAAGTTCCAGAGCTTCTTTTACGGATATACGTTTCCCGTCCAGAGCCCTGTCCAGAATCTGCTGTGTATGATTTATATCAGTCCCTCTCACTGAGGTTAATTTTTATTGAATACTGAAAGCTGGACAGCTTTTTTCTCGACGCTGTCCCGGATTACAAGGAAACTGGCCATACCAACATCGATACCCTGGAGTTCTCCCATGCAAAAGGAAGACATTCTGACCAATCTGTTTCATCTGGCGATATTCGCTCTCGCCTCATTTGTTTTTGCCAAAGCTGTAATTTTTCGATTGAGACTGGTGGCTAAAGGTCAGCCTGTCACTGATCTGGCGGGCTGGGGCAGCCGCATCCGGTCGTTCATCTTCAATGTTGTTTTTCAGGAAAAACTGTATAAACATCCGATTCGTGGTTTCATGCATGCCTTTGTTTTTTACGGGTTCATTATATATTCGATTCTGCATACACTCGGCCAGATGGTGGCAGGAAATATCTGGGCGATTCTGGCAAGCAACGGCATAAATCCTTATACGTTCAGGCTGGGGGAATACACCTATCTGGGGATTGATTTAACCGGCCTGGAAGCGGCTGAAGTCCTGGCGGGACTGGTTGGTGGAATCATTGCAACTTTCCTGGTTCTCAGAAACCTGAAAATAGGAAAAGGCTTTAAAGCCTCTTCCAGCGCCCTGGCACAGTGGATTTCGATCGGCATTCTGCTTGCGCTTACCAGCGCTATTCTTCTGGTTACTATCGGTTCCGGTATTGAAAACTACGAAGGAATTGTTCAGATTTTCTCTGTGCTAGTTCTGGTTGGAATTGTCTATTTCGGCGCACGCCGCTGGGTGTTTCGCGCGAAAGGTCTGGATATTCCTTCTGTGGCTTCCGCGATTATTATATCATTGATTGGTTCCTTGATGATCTCAACCCTGTGCGGCGCCGCTGCACAGGCCTCGCTCGAAGGCGGTAAACACATCACATGGGTGAGCGCTGCAACATTGAAAATTCTGCAGTGGATGGGTATGACGACTCCCTCGGATGCTACGGCCGTAAGAAACTTCAGCTGGTGGGCCCATCTGGCCAGCGTGTATATTTTCATGGTCTACATGCCCACTTCCAAACATTCGCATTTGGTTTTCGCGCCGATGAATTTCTTTCTTATCCGTAAATCTCCACGCGGTCAATTGCGCTTCATGGATCTGGAAAACTCTGCGGTCTACGGAGCGGGCAATGTCACAGAATTTGGCTGGCCGAACCTTCTCGACGGTTTTTCCTGCATCGAATGCGGCCGCTGTACGGTGGAATGCCCGGCCAATCGAACAGGAAAACCTCTCGACCCAAAACGTATTATTGTAGAGATTAAACATTCTCTACTCAATCATTCCAAAGAAATCATGGCCCACAAGGAAGAGGGTTCTCCCGCAGCTCCCGTTCTCGGTGATCCTTATCTGACAGAAGAAGAAATCTGGAGCTGCACAACGTGCTATGCCTGCGTGGAAGCCTGTCCCGTGGGCAACAATCAGGTGGAAGCCATCATGGAAATGCGGCGCAATCTTGTTCTGGTTGAATCACGCATACCAAAAGAACTTCAGCTGGCCTTTACCAATATGGAAAACAATTCGAATCCATGGGGCGTTGGCGCGCATACGCGGGCTGACTGGGCCCAGGGTCTCAATGTCAAAACAATGGCCGACGACAGCAAAGTAGATATGCTGTACTGGGTAGGATGCGCCGGAAGTTTCGATGAAAGAAATAAAACAATTGCCAGAAGCCTGGTCAAAATTATGCAGAAGGCAAATATCAATTTTGCAATTCTGGGCACAGAGGAGAACTGCACCGGAGACAGCGCCAGACGCGGTGGAAATGAATATCTGTATCAGACCCTTGCTGCGGCCAATATTGAAACGCTGAACCGCTATCAGGTGAAGAAAATCGTGACGGCCTGTCCGCACTGCTTCAACACATTGAAGAATGAATATCCGCAGATGGGCGGCAATTATGAAGTCATCCACCATTCGGATTTGATTGATGATCTGCTTCGTGAGAAAAAGATTGAAATGGATCCTGATGTGGTTCAGACTATGAAATCGAAAAAGGCCGTCTACCACGACTCCTGTTACCTGGGACGCTACAATGATATATATGATCAGCCGCGTGATATCGTGCAGACGGCTCTTGGAATTCACATGCCTGAAGCAGAAGATGCGAAAACCACTTCGCTCTGCTGCGGAGCCGGCGGAGCGCAGATGTGGATGGAAGAACATTACGAAAGGGTAAACAACAAAAGAACCGGACAACTGCTGGCGGCAGGGGCAGACACGATTGCGACGGCATGTCCGTTCTGTCTGACAATGATCGCTGACGGAGTGAAAGAGGCAAATTGCGCTGACACCGTGAAAGTTCTCGATGTGGCGGAAATTGTCGCAGCATCGATGAAGGGCGGAGAGGCAGCCGCATCTTCCAGTCCGGCAGCCGCATCGCATTGAGTGAGAAGCATGATGGGTTTTGAGATGTGCGCTGCCTGAAACGTTATCATTGCCCACGTAGCTCAGCTGGTAGAGCACTTCACTCGTAATGAAGGGGTCAGCGGTTCAATTCCGCTCGTGGGCTTATATTTCAATCTGTCAGTGATTTGTTCAATTTGTCGGCCGCGGCGCTTCCTGATCACAGTAAACCGACCGGACCTTAATAACGCAGCTTCGTTCTGCTTGGCCTGTAGTTTTTAAGCTGCCTTTCCCGTCTGCGCCGTCGTTTGTGAACTCGCCTTCAAAAATAGGTCCGTCTGCAAACTTGTAAGACCCGCTGCCTTCGCGGCGGCTGTCTTTGAACTCGCCGGAAAAAATATCCCCGTTCTTAAATCGATATTCGCCGTGCCCCTGCTTCTGATCGGACGAAAAATTTCCGGTGAACCGGTCGCCATTCACGTATTCAAATAGACCCGCGCCGTCTCTTTTCTGGTTTTTAAAATGTCCCGTATACTTATCGCCATTTGCATAAAGATAGGTCCCCTCGCCATTATCACAGTCGCCCTGAATGCAGGCATTGTCCGCTCCTCCGGTCAAAGAGCGGCTTCTGGCAGCGGCGTCCGTCCGCGTCGCATCAGTTTTCGCTTGACCGGCGCCGGTCTGACCGGTTGAGTCCGTCGTGGCGCAGCCGGAAAAAACCAGGACAGCCGCAAAGATGGCAGCGCTGAGAAGCAGCCTGAAATCGATAAAATTGTGTCTGTTTTGCAATTGGGTCATCATATTATTGATAACACATCTTTATCCGGGCAAATATAGAAAGCAAAAAAAGGAATTCTGAATGTCTTCAAATGAAAAATCTTCAGTCCGCGGGCCTTCCAATCGGTTGATTCGAGAAAAAAGTCCGTATCTGCTTCAGCATGCTTTCAATCCAGTCAACTGGCATGCCTGGGGTGAGGAGGCCTTTGAAAAGGCTAAAAAAGAGGACCGGCCCATTTTTCTTTCAATAGGCTATGCCA
>VFLI01000083.1 GCA_009885105.1 Spirochaetia bacterium
CATCCTGCCAGTATCCGGTAATATCACTTATGTACGAAATTTCCAGCGTTTTTTCTGTTTGACCGGAGGGGCGCCGGGGTTCTATACAGGCAGTATTGTCCTATAAAACCAAGAAAAAGATGGAAAAGGAGCGGTTTATTATCCGCAACCTTATCTTGGTGCCCCGGGCAATACAGTTGTGCAAGGGTATACACACACATCTCTGACGCCTGGTTCTGCAGATGAAATGCTCCAATGGAGCGAAGCAGCATTGGAAGGGAAACTCAGTTCTGCTGGAAACGGTCTTCAGGGGAAAACGCAGCCTGACAGTAAAGGGAATGTCTTCCATTTACAGTTCATGCATATGGTCGCCCCTGTTAACTTTAAGCCCGGCCAGCCGATTGCGATTGGTGAAAAACTGGGAGAGATCGGAACAACCGGGGAATCCACTGGTCCACACCCCCACTGGCAAGCTTACACCATAGGCCCTCCAAAGGGGATTCCACGACGCTACGTACAGCAAGTTCAAAACACGAATACATATTTTATTCATCCTGAATATTTTCTTTCTGTTATCGCTCCGCAGCTGAATACTGAAACAAATCAGCGCAGCGGTGCACAGCAATGATGTATATGAAGAGACTGATTCTAATCCTATTGCCTGTTTGCATTTTTGCGGTGTGTGATCGTACGTCTTCCGTGGATGAGACTAAAGAGCCGGAAAACGAAAAGCCATGGACAACACAGCTGGACAAGAATATTATTATCATTTCAAGCGGGTACCAGCCATTATTGATAGAAAGAGAAGGAGTTGATTATATACAAATTGCAAAAAATGAGCTTCTTCCACAGCTCCAAAAGGTCAGCCGGTGCATGGAAGCACATGATGAAGCATGCCTGCTGAAATTGGTGGCTGGTGCCAGCCAGGACAAAATGGCTTTTCAGATAAAGCAAATTTCATCGATTGCTGACCATTATCAAGTTGCCACACTTCAATGGAAGATAGCACCTTATCCAGGCGAACAATCCATCGAACCATTGATTTTTCACGTTGGTCTCAATGTATGGGATCAAAAAGATCCGGAAAGTTTTATCAGGAACTTAACAAGTTTAAAATTTGAAAAGATTGGCATTGAGTACAAGATTGTATATTTCGCAGAGCCAGATTGATGTTGTCGTGTGCCATTGGGAATAGTATATAGCAATATAGTAGTTTATGAGCCAAAATTGTTCAATAAATTTTAGGAATATCGCAATAGATTTCCTGATATATGCTGAATGTGTTTATCGGACTCATAAAAAGAGGTCGGGTCCACGTAAATTCAATGCGCCTCCACGCGCAGGGCACAAGAGCCTCTCGCGATTTTTCGCGTCCGCAAAAGAGGAGTTTTGTATCAGCAAGTCAGGCGGCGTCGCGCCATTCGAACTTGATCTGGGAGGCCGCGCAGAAAACTGGCACGACTTTCGCATCCGGCGAAGGGCGCTCCTGGATTTTGCGGATTCCGGCTGGAGTGCTGCCGCCGAGAGACCAGTGCGGACGCTCGTTGTTGTAGAAGTCAACATACTCGTCCATAAGTTCCTGCAAATTTAAGTCCCCAGCCTTCAAAAGTCTTCCGGACATCCTGCCAGTATCCGGTAATATCACTTATGTACGAAATTTCCAGCGTTTTTTCTGTTTGACCGGAGGGGCGC
>VFLI01000020.1 GCA_009885105.1 Spirochaetia bacterium
CATCCTGCCAGTATCCGGTAATATCACTTATGTACGAAATTTCCAGCGTTTTTTCTGTTTGACCGGAGGGGCGCCGGGGTTCTATACAGGCAGTATTGTCCTATAAAACAAAAACCGACGTGGCAATTGCAGACTTATTAAGCATGAAAAAAATCCTGCTTTTCTCCCTTGCACTGATTTTTTCCTCTACGAATGCTTTCGCCCTCCATCCGGAGGATGCGAAAGTCATTCAGGAACAAATGGATTTTGTAAAGAAAGTAAATCCACGCGAGCAAGTGCGCTGGATTGAAATGCCCGAAAGTCTCATTTCTTCTATTTTTAGTGAGTATCCAAATACATTCTACAACTGGTTAGAAACAAATTTCGGCAGAAACGGTCTATCCGGTTCTCGTCCAATTTTTTACAGCCTTAACGTAAGAGGGCGGATATCAGAACTGAATCTGACATACTCCAGAAAATTAAATGCTGAATATGAAATTTATAAAAAATTTTCTGAATTGGAAGCTTTAGATTTGCGTACTTTCAGTCAGGGTGCGGATGAAGACGCCATTATTTTTCAGCATATATGCAGCTATCCCAGGCTGAAGATTCTGCGCTGGGGATCAGAGGAACATACAACGTTGAAGATGGTGGAAAGTCTCAGCCA
Organism: Spirochaetia bacterium; assembly: GCA_009885105.1. GTDB lineage: Bacteria > Spirochaetota > Leptospiria > Leptospirales > Leptonemataceae > VFLI01. Next base: position 647 of record VFLI01000020.1, read on the forward strand.
TTGCCCGCTTCTTGAAAAACTGGAACTCGGCGTCAGAACAAGGATTGGGCCTTTGACTGCACCATTCAAGAATTTCGCGCGGCTGAAATCTTTCAGCTGTGGATCTTGTAGCATTGATGACAAAGCAGTCGCAAATATTGTGCAGGTGCGCACGCTTGAGGAACTGGAAATATCTGGCAATGATTTTGGTCCGGATGCTCTACGTCTCTTCGCTGGTCTGAAAAATCTGAAAAGATTATACATGTACGGCTATCCCTTCGATGATGATGATGTCAGCGTACTAGCGGGGATGAAACAACTGGAAGAGCTTAGATTTAGTGGAAGACACCTTACGTATCGCGGGATCGAAAAGTTAAGGAGCCTCTCCGGTTTGCGGAGGCTCGAAATCCCCGGAGCGCGTCTTGGAACTCTAGGCATGCAAATTCTGGAAGCATTCGTGCAAACGGAAATTCTTACATTGGACGAAAGTGAGATAACAAACGAAGGAATGGCTTCTATCGCAAAGTTGAAGAATCTTAAAGAATTATCGCTTAGCCGTACCAAAATTGAAGCCCCCGGCCTTGCCCAAATAGGTACCCTTTCAAATCTTGAGGTTCTCCGACTCAATGGGACGCTACGGCTGGAACCCGGGAGCCTCTTACCTCTTGCCAATCTGCGCAATCTCAGGGAGCTATTTTTAACAAATGCTGGAGTCGGTGATCAGGATATGGAGATCATAGGAAATTTCGCAAAGCTTGAGATTTTGTTTATAAACTTGAACGACAGAATCACTCTTGATGGCTACAGGCATTTACTAAACCTAAGAAATCTGAAAGACCTGCTTATCAAGGGAGCGTATGATCCGGCCAATCGCGAGTTCATCGAGCAGCTGAAAAAAAATAACCCGGGATGCAAAATCAGCAATGCTTAAGAATGAGATCATTAACCTCAGAGAGATTTTAAGAAAAATCCAATGTGAATGGGAAAAAATCTACATCCATTACATCCTCTTTTTTTGCGTAACGTTTTTGTTAATGTATACCGTAGGACGTTTGCTCCATTTTGTTCCATTTTTTCATACCTGGTTTTCCGATTTAATCGCGGGTATATTCAACAGCTTTATCTTTATTTGCCTTCTCGCCGGACTCTTCAGATATTTTCTGAATTTCTGGCGCCGTGGTAAAGCGACTTGGAAAACTTTTTGGCCCGGTTGGAAAATTTTAGGAAGGATGATTGGGCTTGGCTGGGGATATTTCTTTTTATGGATATTTTCTATACTTATACTTCGCTTTTTCAAACAGTGGTCTGGCCTTGACAATATCGCTGCCTTTTTAGTTGTGATTGCCTGTGTATTTCTCTTATCTTATGGACTACTCCTGGTTTATACTTGTACTCTTATAGCGGATGGGCAATCCATTCTCTCGTCTCTACGTCTTTCCGCCCGCATGTTCCAGACCGGATGGAAAGAAACTCTGAAGGGTGTTGTGATTGCGCTTTTCATTTTTTCTCTGGGTCTTTTGATTCTTGGATTTGGAGTTCTTGTCACTCTTCCCGTCTCTTTACTTTACTTTCTGCAAACATACGAATCGCTCCGTCTCAGAGTAGAAAGCAACGAGTCGAGTGACATCAAGATCGCGCCCCATGAAACATGAGAAGGAAATTCTGCGAACTGTCTTCATTTTTACATTCCTGACCGTCGCGGCAGTTTCCTGCATGAGTTTTAGGACCAGTCCGGAATTCAAAAGCGCTTTGAAATTGAAAGAGGGTGTTTCTCCCGTCATTGCCGTTCAGGTACGCACAGATCGGCTGGCGGATCAGTTTGCGGACGATCCGGTTCGGACACTTTTTTCTACCGGTCTTTTTTCGCGAGTGTTTCAAGCCAACGATGTGACATTGAAAACGGAAAACTATGATTATCTATTTTCTATAACAATGCGGATGCGCGAACGCGCCGATTACGGATGGAATTGTCTGTACTACGGTACGCTGACGCTAATTCCAGGATACTACACAACAGAAATTCGCCTGGACCTGGATATTTACAATAAAGAGGGTTCGCTTCTCGGAACATACGCCAGGGGACGCACGCTCAGCCGCATTCAGGGATTCCTGTTATTTCCTGTGAGCGTATTCGCCTATACTCCGTATATCGAGATGGATGTTGCGCAGAATGCTTTGAAAGAGGCGCTGGCAGATGCGATCAAAGAGGGAGTATTTGACCGCAAGTAGATCTTAAATGAAATTCAGCAAGACCCTGCTGGCCGACTTCAAGAATGCACACCGGAAGATTTCCTTCCAAAACCTCGATGCCCTGGCCAAATTTAAGTCCCCAGCCTTCAAAAGTCTTCCGGACATCCTGCCAGTATCCGGTAATATCACTTATGTACGAGATTGCCAGCGTTTTTTCTGTTTGACCGGAGGGGCGCCGGGGTTCTATACGGGCAGTATTA
>VFLI01000107.1 GCA_009885105.1 Spirochaetia bacterium
CGAGGTGTGGCCGCCATCCTGGCGGCATTTGTATGGCGCGCTTTGCGCACGGCGAAGTACTTTCGGCCCTCCCTGGCCTTCGTGCTTCGAGGTGTGGCCGCCATCCTGGCGGCATTTGTATGGCGCGCTTTGCGCACGGCGAAGTAGCTCAGTTGGTTAGAGCAGCGGAATCATAATCCGCGTGTCCGGGGTTCGAATCCCTGCTTCGCTACATTATTTTTTCATAAATTGTACAGCGGTTCTGCATTCGTCTGTGATAAAGGTATCAATACCGGAATCCCGCATCTTATTCATTTTTTCAATGTCATTGACGACCCAGGCATGAATTCTATAGCGCATTCTTCTGGCATAGGCAATGAGCTTTTCATCAATCCGCTCTGCGTACGGGTGCAGAAAATCTGGCCGCACCAAATAAAACAAACTTCTATTATCCGCAAATCTTTTCAGATCATCGCGCCAGAGCATTCCCAGACAGACCTCCGGAAGATAGTGCCTGAGCCTAAGAAGTGAGAATGGATTGAATGAGGAAAAATATATTCTGGCGCCCTTCTTTAAGAATGGGGCTGTAATTCCGGCAGCCGCTCGCTCATCGCGGAAGGACAGAATATTCCAGTTTTTCATTTCCAGATTAATAACTGCCTGATGGGAATATTTTTCGAGGAATTCCTGAAGCGTGAGAATTGTTTCCTGCCTGGCTTTTTTCAGATAAGCGGCAAAGTTCAATTTTTTAAGTTCGACGAGAGTCAAATCGGAAATATTCAAATCCAGCCGGCCGGCAAGTTCCGCCGTTGGACCGTGCGCGATGACCGGCACGCCGTCCCTGGAGAGTATCACATCCGTTTCAAAGTGACGTACCCCGATTTTCAGCGCTCTGTCAAAAGCAGCGCCGGTATTTTCCGCCGGATCCTTCAGTTTTCCAAATCCTCTATGCGAGGCTGCCGAAAAGCCCGGTTCAAACAGATTTTCCCAGCGAACGGGAGAGGCTCCACGGCGATACCGGGCATACTGGATGAGCAGCAGAAATAGAATGGCGCCGAATAAAGTAATAATAAAACTCAATCTGCTTCTTCCTCAGATTATTCGAATAATATGGACAGGATGAGCAGAATACAATCTATTTGTCCTAACGTTCCGCTTAGGCACCCGGTTTAATCTGACTATCCTGTTACGCTTTTTCTGCATCCCGGACTGTCTTACGTTCTTTCTTTCCTGGAGGACGTGGATAGGGATATTTCAAAAGTGATAGTTCGGCCATGTCATGCATCCTGTCATGCAGAAAGACATCCGGGTCGGAATGTTTTTCGTACATGGTGGTTGGCCCCACACGAATAAAAACATGTGTGCGCAGAAAACCTTTTTTGTAACGAAATCCCAGGCTGTTCACAGCGATGGGAGCAGACGGCTTGCCCGCGATGAAACGAAAGCCCGGAGTTTTTCCCCGTCCCATTTTTCCGAAAAAAAGGGTCTGTTCTGGAAACATAACAACAAGATTGCCGTCATAAAGAATTTTGCGCGCAAGAAGCAGATTGGCCTTGCTTTTTTCCGGATTGCGGCGGTTGATTGATATGCCTCCGCATTTCACAAAAAAATCAAAAAAGTACCATTTGGTCAGGGAATCCTTCATCACGCACCAGATATCCCTGCGGGAATTTCCATGCATGTAGGCCATTCCGAGCGGAATATCATCAATTTTCTGATGTTTCGCCAAAAGAAGCACCGGACCTGTTTTGTTAATATTCTCAGCGCCCGTGCATTCGATTCTATAAAAAAGAGCCATAAAGTATCTTCCAAAAAGATACAAAAGCAGTGAATTCAAACGGCTTTTACCCGGATGTCCCTCGTACTTCTTACGCGCCATTGGGCAAGATTCGATTATCAGGCCGGATAATCAAGCGGGAATTGACAGGGACGACGGCGCCCAATAAACTGCATCTATGCAGGCATTGATTGTATGCGCCCTCATTGTTCTGTTTCTGTTTGTTCTTGGACGCGGGAGCGTTCTGTCATTCTTTGCCAACAGATTCTTTGGAAAGTTTGCGGCCCTGCATTTCCGCGGCGGTCTGGCGCTTCCCTTTTTTTATTTTTACGCCAGAAATTTCAAGCTGATCCTGCCGGGCGGCCCGGGCCGGGACAGAGTTTTTTTTGAGGCAAGAAAATTATCATTCTGGATCGATCCATTTTTTCTTTTAATAGGCCGCTTACGCATAGTAAATTTACGGCTGGATCTGGCATTTCTGGATTACAGAAACAGGCAGGAATCGTTTCTCAAGAACCGCATCCTTCCACGAAGGCATCGTGTTGAAGTGAAGAACATGATGGTGCATCGAGGACGAGTCACGGTAAGCGATGAATCCAGATCGCCTGTATACAGACTGGAGTTGAACAATATCGATCTGGAAAATGCGGACTGGGATGCCGGAACACCTGTGGACATATTCTTCCGTGCAGCACGGGGCAGCGCTGATATAGGATCGGGCAGAATTGAGATCGGGAATTCCGCAGGCACCGGTTTTATCCGGCTCTGGGGGGTCACCTGGGGCGAACTCGCCGCTGTCGGAGAACTGCCTTTTCTGGGCAGAAAACTGGCCCTGGAAGCTTTTCATTCCGGTGGATCGACGGGACGGCATATCCACGGGACACTGGGAAATTTTCATTCATCCAATATGGACTACGTGTATCGTGACGGTCTGAGCACGCCGGTTTCCTTTGCTTTTGACGTCGACTGGAGTGATTACCAGATCACTCTGGACCTGGGACTTCAGAAGCTGATTGGCAGCATTCTGCAAAGCGCCAGATCTTCCGCCCTGTCACGGCCTATTCTTCTGGGAGGCCGGGGTGTTTTCGAAATGATCAAAAAACAGGAAAAGTGAAAAAGCACAAGAGTTTTTTGAACAGGATAGACAGGATAGACGGAAATGAAAAGAATGAAGACGAAATAGCTGTGAAGCATTAGGGATTGCATCCCTTAACCGTTTTTATCCTGCCCATCCTGTTCATCCTGTTTGACATTTATTTAAACTGCCTTTCGACGATGAAAGTGAGAAACGCCATCATCCTCTCTTTCTGGAGAGGGATGCGAAAATAATGGTCGTTCCGCCAGGAACAATAGGTAAGCCCCTCAGGAATATAACTGTCGGCCAGCAGCGTCATGCCGTCATTGGGACCAAATTGAATCAGGTATTCGTAAAAAGGCCGAGCCCTGTCCGTCACAAATCGAAACAGCGGCACAGCAATCACGTTCACGACAAGAATATGAGGAGGCATCTGCAAATCTGTATTGAGCGGAGCTTCATCGCCGGCGCGAAGCGACATAAATCCATCCCAGTTGTATCCGTTCCAGCAGAAATAAGACCGGGCCTCCATCTTGTACATGCAGGTCTGATCGATACCGTTGATCAACCGGCTTCCCTTATTGATACCGCCAATATTGTACCAGGCGCGCACTTTAGTAAAATACGGTTCAGTACCGCATCGCTGAATTGCTTTTTTAATATCGCTGCTTCCCTTGCTTACAGAGGCCAGAATTATCCCTGATGCATCGTTTCGATCCCGGATAAAATTGCACAGGATTTCTGCGTTGGTATCAACCGTTCCTGTCTGTTCCAGCGGAATTACTGTTTCCATCATTCCGAGTTCGAGAGCCAGATTGCGAAGCGACCGGCCGTCAGCGCCCAGCGAGGGATTGTCCAGATAGAACATTCCGGGCGCTATCGCGAGAAGAATTTTCTTGGAGGAATAGTCCGGCAGAGTTTTTTCAAGTTCCTTCTGGCGGCGGTTCAGATAGTTTACCATGTCGCGATTTTCCGGTTTGGAAATCACACGGTGATAAAATACCGCGGCCGCCTTGTCGACATCCAGAGTCGATTTTGTCAATTCCCGAAGACCATCGCGGGTAATATCCGCAAGAGTCGGCATTTCCTTGAATGCGGCCGCCCAGTCGAGATACTCTTTCTCATCTTCGCATAGATTGTCGATAAGGTAGGCGGAAAGAGTGCAGCTGACATGACGCACATTCTCCGGAACCACAGCCTCGCGGTCCGCATGGCCCTGACATGAGTAAATGACGCTCAGAACAATAAACGGCAGCAGCGAAGCGAAAAAAGGACGGCGCACGATTACCGCTCCTTATACTTATTGAAAGTATAAAGCGTGAAAAAACACAGCGCCGAGCCGATCATAAAATCAATATTCTGAGGTGAAACTGTAACACGCAGGAGCACCGCCGCAAGAATCATCAATATTCTGAATCCGCCCAGATACAGCAGGAAATCGGAGCTTTTCCATTTCTCAGATTTCTTGAAGAGCAAAAAATCAACCGGCGAGTAGACAAGAGGAGTGATTGTCTCATCCATAAAATCGAATGATGTAAACAGAACAACGATCAGGGCAATCGATCCGCCGATCCCGGATATCAGCGCGAACATTTTTTCTCCCATTCTCCGGAAGCTGCCCAGAAACGAGATTGGAATCTGCGAAACAATAATAAAAATCCAGATCCCCAGCATCAGACTTCCAAAAAAATCAGAGTCGCCGGGCCCGGAAAATCGGTTTGGTATCAGAGTTTTTTTCTCTCCGGCCAGACCCATCTCACGCACTGCTTTTTCCAGATCATTGGGCACACAGATCAAATCATGGCCGTTGCGCACATGATCTGTGTCGTGATCAAAGAGCAGATTTTCATTAATTCGCAGCCACACATTCTGATCCGAGTACAGTGTTGTGCGCAATCTGCCTGTATTTCTTCCTTCAAGATTCTGAATTGTCACCGGTCTTCCCGCGGCGTTGCCGATTAAGTCTCGGATGAATGTCACGCAGTTGGAATTGAAATTGCTGTATTCGTATCCTTCCGGATAACGATCCAGTGTTTCACCGACGATTCTCACCAATTTGGCTTTTTGCGCCGGATTCAGCCGGATTTCCGAAACATACAGCCCGCGCCCGGACGAATCCCAGGCCTCATAGGCGGATGCCATGGGTATGGCATTGATATAGAACTTGGCGCCGCCCCGGAAAAATCGCCATATGAATGCCAGAGAAGTGTCGTACTCACCAAAGTCAATATAGTAGTCCCTGGGGCCGTATTCGACTCCTCCGCGTATGCGAAGCGCGCTGTGCCCGAACGCTGTTGTCGCCGTCAAACCGGGCGATACAGTCACCAGCTCGATTTTCAGGGCATTGACGCCGGTCGTATCCAGTTTTTTCAGATACTCAATGAATTCTTTTTTACTTTTATCCTGCCACTGCCTTTGGGCCCGGAGTGGATAAGTAAAAAGGATGATCAGCCCTGACAGAGCGAACAAAACGCTCATCAGACGGAAGGTCTTATATATTTTCATGGAAGGCCAAGGAATTGAAAAATTAAAAAGGTAGGAAAGATTAATGATAACAAAAAAAGAAACGCCAGTTCCTTTTGCAAGGAACTGGCGTATGCAAATCAATCAGTCGCCATGAGCAACTGTGCAAACGTCAACCAGTACGGAACCAAGCAATTTGTTTTCTCTGTAATCTACAGCCTTAACAGTTGCGATTCCACCAGCCGCCGCAGCAGCTTTGATACCACCGTCGCCCGAGGAAATAATTCCAAGGATTGCGGAAGTACAAGCTTCACCGGTTTTCGCTCCAACAGCGGTTGAGCTAGATACGTCTTTGTTCAAAGTCGTATTTTGCATAATTGAGCCGGATGGGGCTCCATATCCGCCACCAGAACAAGCAATAGCAGCTGCAAAAGCAAGAGCTACGCCAAGTACGATGAGTTTATTCATTTCAATTTTCTCCATTATGAGTTTGATGTCGGCACAGTAAAATGGGGCCTTTTTTGATGGCAAGAAAAAAAAGAAAAAAAATGCCGATAAAATCATTAATTTGGCGGAATATTAAAAAAATTGACCCCCAGCCTGATTTGGCAGGCCATGTGGTTGGTATGGAATAGGATTTAGGACTCGGACATTCTGATTTTCCGGCCATATGTGGATAAATCAGAAAATGTAGCCGGTCGGATATTTAGTTTATTATGGAAGAAAAACATATTTTATCAAAATTACACCGGCTCGGGTCCGGTTTTCTGCTTTCCGGCGGCTTTCTTGCCGGCCTGGCTGTAACAGCGCTTTTCTGCATCGGAACACCTGTCCGTGAGACTCCGGAACTGGCTGCGGACCCTCTCTGGGCAAAAGCGGACGCAGAAACGGGTCAAAAAATGTACGATTTCTATTCTGAAATCGTTCCTTCAGACATCCAGGAGTTGAAAAAGAAAATTGCAGCGGACTGTCTGTTGGACACTGCACGGGAAGTTTATTATTTAGAAAATATTATGTTTGTTACCGGCAATTTTTCAATGGTGACGCCGCGCGGGAAAGTGTGCGCCTGGAATTCGTTCCGAGAAATTTTAAGTTTCGGCGAATATTCCAGGGAAGGCAGGCTGGCCGGGATCAGCTCATGGTGGTACCGGGATCATCTGCGAAGCATTTCTCGTTTGTATCCGGAAAAGAAAATCATTGTGAGCCGTAAATGGTTGTGGAACCAGGACAGATACGAATGGAATGTTCGGATGACAGAAGTGGAAATCCACTATCTGGCAGAGAATCGAACCGTGATCCTCGGCTTCAACAGAGTATCCGGCGGATTTCAGGAAAGGAAAGAATATATCGGTGACGATCCTGAAAAAGGCAGGTCGGGCATACAATTTTTCTCTATATTCAATCGCGGCGAACCAAACTGTCTGCGCTATGAAAGGGGCGTTCAGAAAGAAATTATCAGGGATGTCTGCAAAATACCTCTGGATCTGGTGGAATCGGGGAATCGCTTTTGAGGCTCGCGATGTGCATCATCCTTCGGGCTGGCGGCAGACCGCCCACGCCCTCGGACAATGCCCATCACTCGTTGATATGGAAGAGAGCACAGAGTTACCCGCTGAAAATTTCTGTGATACTGTCTGTTATGTTGCTGTCGGCCTGCTCCTCTCTGACAGTCGAAGATGAGATCGTCGCGCCGCGCAGACGTGACTGCACCGGCACAGCTTTTTTCATGGAATCGCTTTGCGAAGATGAAATTGCGCTTCTGGGGGAGGCGGCGAAGGATCGGCTTGCCGCCGGCGATATTCCTGTAAATCAGGAAGCCTTCCAGCGCCTGACGAAAGCCAGGGGAGTGGAGTACGCCACGGCTGTTATCTTTCAGAGAATTAACGGAACAGCGCAAACACAGAATTATCTGAAAAAATTGAACGATGCCGCAGCCCGTATCCGGCCGGGAACATTTCCCCGCACAGCAAATAAGAAACTCATGCTGGCAATGGTTCCGGGTATGTATTACAATTCCAATGCCTCAATAGGCGGCGACGGGGCTGAAATCCGGGCCTCGGCGCGGGACCTGGGATTTACGGATGTTCTGGTGAATGTGAATCCGGACGGCTCCGTTGAAGAAAACGGACGTTTCCTGTGCGACTGGCTTTCGAACTACAAAGAATATACAATCGTTCTGGCAAGCATAAGCAAGGGCGCCTCCGATATAAAGCGGGGACTCCAGCTCTGCGGGGAAAAAGGCAATTTCGACAGCGTCCGGGGCTGGCTCAATATTGGCGGGATAAACCGGGGCTCCTATCTCATCAATGAAATGGACAACTACTGGTGGTACCGGTGGCGGGCAAAATACTTTTTCCGGCGGGAAGGCTACAGTTACGATTCTTTCTTGAGCGTGCGGGTCGATAAAACATCTCTTCTTTATGAAGATGTGAATATACCGAAAAAAATCACGGTGGTGAATATTATTGCCACGCCGACCTGGCGCCATGTAACGCGCCGCGCTGAAGAGGCTTACACTATTCTATCTGATTACGGTCCGAATGACGGACTCACCCTGCTTGCGGATTCTTTTATCCCGGATGCGGTCAATGTCGCCATGTGGGGCACCGACCATTATTTCTCTGTTCCGGAAAGAAGGCGGCTGATGCTGTACGCCGTTTTGCTGGATTTCATGGAACGACTTCGCTAGTCGTCGTGCATCTCAGGCTTCAACCAATCAGGGATTTAAGAAAGTCCGCCTGTACAACTCGACAGCGTCGCCGATGATTTTTTTTGCTTCCTGCGCGCCGGAAAATTTTTCTATCGTCACTTTCCTGTCGACTTTTTCCAGAACCTTGTAATCCAGAAAAAAACGCTCCAGCTCCCGGATTCGGTGCGGCGGAAGTTCCGATATGTCCTGATAGTGATTGTATTCCGGATCGTCAACGTGCACGGCGATGATTTTATCGTCTTCTTCTTTATTGTCCACCATTGTCATCACGCCGATGGGAAATCCTTTCATCAGGGTGCCGGGATAGACCATCTCCTGTCCCAGAACCAGTACATCCAGAGGATCGTTGTCTCCGCAGTACGTGCGCGGGATGAATCCGTAATTCGCGGGGTAGTGAACCGCAGAATGCAGCACACGATCAACCATGACAAGACCCGAAGGTTTGTGCAGTTCGTATTTGTATTTAGACCCTTTGGGAATTTCTATAAAACAGAACAAACTTTCGTAAGTACCAATCGCCACCGAATGCCAGGCCGTTGCCGGCAGATGTTTTGGCGTTTCCCAGGGTGTTAATTCATCGGAGGGATTCTTAAATTGGCTCTGCATTGCGGATGGCCTCTTCGATCTCTTTGATCTGCGTCGATATACGAGCATCGATTGAGCCGACGTCTGTTTCGATGATACATCCGCCCCGGTCGATCCTGGAATCTTCGTAAATATTTACCTTTCGCAGAGATTCCATCATCTTTATGAGTTCGTCTTTGTGAGCCGTCGTGAGCTCGAGATCCGCAAAGTTGACGCGGATATCCACGCGGTCGCGGTCCTTGATGCGTTTGAGAGCTTCGCGGATGTTGTTGAGAACTACCTCTTTTCTTTCGACCACCTCGTCCTTGATGACCTTGCGGGCAATCATCAGAATCATGTCCACCATCTGCTTTTCTGATGCGGCGATGATATCCTCGCGCACGTCGATTGCCTGTCCGACAATAACGCCCAGACGATCGATCAGCCTGCGCACTTCCGCCTGCCCTCTTTTAAACCCGACTTCCCGGCCGGCGTCGTAGCCTTTCTGGTATGCCTCATGTTCTATCTCGCCGACGCGCATTTCCGCTTCTTTGACCATCCGCTCGACTTCAAGCTTGGCCCGTTCCACGATCTGTTCTGCGTTGAGGCGCGCTGCCTCTTCTTCTCTTTTGGCTTTTTCCTTTGATTCCTGAATCAGGTTGAAGGCAACGGCCTTTCCTTCTTCCTCAATCTGCCGTGCCTTGTCGTGGGCCTCATCCAGACTGGACTGTATTTTTTCTTCTGTTTCCTTGCGGTATCGTTCCAGCTCGGCCTCGATCTCTTCGATCGTCGGACCGTGGTACTGTTCGATTACATTCCCTTCCGCATCGACTTCGTATTCGTCGGCTTCATCAATGCCCTGGAATTTTTTATATTTATCCGGGATTTCCAGCTCGATGGAATCCTGCACACTGGCTATTTGAACGGGTTTAAAAACTAATTTGTTTGTGGCCATAAGCTCTGGAGCGCAAAAATGCGCCTGGATATATATTATATCGGTAGCTTATGGAACTCAACAATAATTTGTTTTTCCACTGGCGGATCTATTGCAAAGATCGGAATGACAATAGCCCCTTGGAAACGAAAAAAGAGTGTAAAAAAAGGTGATGGGGGGATTTCTGGGATATTGGGATGGAAAATACGAAAAGAAAGTAATATTTAAGATGTTGAACCTTGTAACAGATCCCCCCCATCTCCCGTATCTCCCTATCTCCTTCTCTTACACTGGAGAGAGATATATAAAGATTCGGAAATCGTAATATGAACTCTCCTGAAGACATTCTGCTTGGCTCCTCCCGAAAGAGCGATTTTGGAGGAGAAATTGTGACACTGACCCTGAACCGGCCGGCCGCCATGAACAGTTTCAGCCGGGAATTGATTGCCAGGCTGGGAGATGAAATACGATCCCTGATCGGCCAGAAAGGAGTGCGGTTCCTGATCCTGACGGGAAATGGCAGGGCATTTTCAACAGGCGCCGATTTGAAAGAACGGGCCGGTATGTCTCCAGAAGAAGTCCGGCATTTCCTGGAAAGCACGGGAAAGATTTTCCGTGAACTGGAAGAGACGCCCTTCCCCACGTTGGCTGCTATCAACGGTTATGCCCTGGGCGGGGGGCTTGAACTGGCGCTCTGCTGCGACTTTCGAATTGCAGCCGATGATGCCCAGCTCGGTTTGACAGAGACTTCCCTTGGCATAATACCGGGAGCGGGTGGAACACAGAGACTGACCCGGCTTATCGGCATACCCTCAGCGAAAGAAATGGTCCTGACTGCCAGAAGAATAACTTCTGAAAAAGCAAAATCGATCGGGCTTTTGCATAGTGTTGCTGCCGCTGCCTCTCTGCTATCGGAAGCAAACGCTCTGGCAGATGAAATCTGCAGGAATGCTCCCATAGCTCTGGCCCAGGCAAAGAAGGCCATCGACATGGGTTATGACTGCTCGATTTCAGACGGGTTGAACGTGGAACGAGAAGCCTACAAAATCACAATACCAACACAGGACCGCCTGGAAGCTCTGAAAGCCTTTCAGGAAAAACGCCGGCCTGTATTTATAGGCGAGTGAATTATGATACTCACAGGACTCGAAATAAAAAAACGAATGGGCGGGGATATCGTCATCGACCCCTACGATTCGAAGCTGGTGAATCCCAACTCATACAATCTTCGCCTTCACAACGAACTCGTCGTCTACAGGAATGAAACGCTGGATATGAAAGTTCCCTCAGAAACAGAGACGCTGATAATTCCTCCGGAGGGTATGCTGCTGAAACCTGGCCGTCTGTATCTGGGACGCACCCTGGAATATACAGAAACCCGCAACCTGGTTCCCATGCTGGAGGGCCGCTCCTCAATCGGCAGGCTGGGGCTTTTTGTGCATGTCACAGCCGGTTTCGGCGATGTGGGATTTAAGGGCTACTGGACTCTGGAGATTTCGGCCATCCAGCCGATCCGAATCTATCCTTTTGTGGGAATCTGCCAGATCTTCTACCATACCGTGGAAGGCGAAATCACGGAATACGTGTCCAATAAATACCAGTCCAACAAAGGCATCCAGCCCAGCATGATGTACAAAGATTTTCAGTAGAGGACTATAAGTTCTTATAATTGACAGATTAACCGGCAAACTCATACCCTGGACCTGTGGCCGTAAAACGGATGTTGAAGAGCCGATTTCGGCTGTACATGGCATGCATTGCCCTGACCCAGATTGCTCCGGGCGTTTTAATCATGGCGGCGCCGTCCTTCTTTTTCAATCCCACTTTTTTTCATGAAAGTTTTCTCAAGCTCTATCCAAATCTTGATATCGTGCTCTTGCTCGCCAGGCTCAGCGGTCTTCTTCTTCTGTATACAGGAATGACGATACTGAGCGTACGGCACAATCCTTCTGAAAGCCGCGATCTAATTTTCTGGCAGGGCCTTCTTTTCACAGCAAAAACAGGATTTCTCATAGCCGGGCCTTTTCTATTTCACGGCCGATACTGGCTGTTCGTACCGGCAGGCATATGGCTGCTCTGCGGTATTTTTTTACTGGCCTTTGCCTCCCGCAATTTGTTGGTCAGGGAATAAGGGCCGGAAATCCTGGTATATGCATCTTATTGAAGATATTCGCGCAATCAAACGGAACGATCCGGCCGCGAAAGGACTGCAATTCCTGCTCTATCCATCGCTCCATGCCATGGTTATGCACCGACTTATCAGCCACCCGCTCTACCGATTGCGTCTTTTCTTTCTGGCTCGTTTTTTTTCACAGATGGGAAGGTTCTTCACCGGCATGGAAGTCCATCCTGGGGCTCAAATCAATTCCGGTTTTTTCTGCGACCACGGCATAGCCGTGGTCATTGGGGAGACGGCCATAATCGGTAAAAACTGCGTGATGTTCCACGGAGTGACACTGGGCGGCACCGGAAAACACACCGGCAAAAGGCATCCGGAAGTCGGCGACGGCGTTTTTATTGGCACACACGCAACGCTTCTTGGGCCGATCCATATCGGAGACGGCGCAAGAATCGGCGCGGAAACTGTAATCATAAACCGAGATGTTCCTGCGGGCTGCACCATTGTGGGAACGCCTGGAAAAATTGTAAAAATCGGAAACAAAAAAGTTCGGCCCCGCCCTCTTCCGCACAGTCAGTACCGTTTAGACGAAATAAACCAGGAAAAGTTTGACACCTCCGGCAGAAAAAAACTGGCAAATCTTTCCTTGACGAAATAACAAGAACTGAGTTATTTTACCACTGAATGTTGGAATTCATCAAAGGTAATCTGCAGTCCCCGACAGGCAATCTGATTGTCTTCTGCAATGTAAACGGATTCAATCCAATCCTGCCGGAAGGACGGTATATAGTCTGCCATGTGGTGGTAAGTTTTGTATCCGCACCGGCCAACAATTTCCCCGTGGTGGTGTTTCCGCCCGCTTCTCTGATCGACGGGGGAGATCTCCAGCAGGTGATTGATTTTCATCCCTACAGTGATGTCGTTCAGCTTCCGGATTTTGAGCTTCCTGGCGATGTTGATGAAAAAGAATATATGAACAAACGTCTGGAAGAATTCAATCAGAGTGTGATCGAATACGTGGAACTCTGCCGGGACGGCATTCAAAAAAATATGAAGGCGCCGGGAGTGAAAAAGGACATGGGTCTGATTCCCCTGTCGTATCTTAGACCGCTCGCCGAGAAAATCCCGCCTGTGGATGAGAAGCAGTCCATTGACCTGCTTGAAAAGTGCATCAAGAATGAAGAAGACACACCGGTGCAGACAATTATTCTGCATTTTGAAAAAAATTTTCCCAAGTACGATATTAAGAATCTGGAAAGAATCCTCGGACTGCCTGGCAGCGGAGCACAGCTTCTGCCCGCTCTTTATATAAAAAAATTCCGAGCTATTTTTGAGGAAAAATACGAAGAAGCCGCCGATCTGCAGAGCCGAATCATCATTCTGGAAAGAACGCTGGCCGGAAATAAAGCTTGACATCGGATTCAGAATTCTTTCAAACTGAAATCATACAGGGCAGCGCCGGGACGGAAGGAACGGCGGACTATTTCAATCAGACGGCGCTCTCCTATCCTGATTACAGGGAAAGCTCCTGGAAAGTAAAAGCGGGCAGCACCGGATGGACAGTTTCCCGGATGGGTTTCGGGTGCTATCGTGTGTCAAAAAAATCCAGAATGCACTCTGACGCGCTGAGAAGCGCGCTTCTTTGCGGAACGAATGTAATAGACACTTCCACGAATTATTCAGGCGGCGAATCAGAGATGCTGGTCGGAGATGTGATGCGAGAACTGATCAAAGCCGGCCGGATCCGGCGCGAAGGTATCGTGGTCATAAGCAAGGCCGGTTATATCCAGGGTGAACTGATGAGTCTGTTGAAAAATTCGCCGGATACGCCGCCCGAAATAACAAAATATTCCCGCGATGTCTGGCACTGCATGCACCGGGATTTCCTGGAGTCTCAGCTGAAGGCCAGCATGAAACGACTGGGACTCGCCTGCATTGACGTCTATCTTCTGCACAATCCAGAATATTTCTTGATGGAACAAAAAGCAAAAGGGACGGATCCAACAGAAGCGCTCTCAGAGTATGAAGATCGTATTCGCAGTGCGCTGGAGGCGATGGAAGAGTTTCGATCCAGAGGCTGGATTCAATATTATGGAATATCTTCGAATACTTTCCCGGCTGCCCCGGATGACTGCACAGCAACCAGACTGGACAGAATACTGGAATTTGCGCCTCCCGGTTTCAAAGTTATTCAATTTCCGGGCAATATTCTCGAAAACGATTTTCGGTACAGACCCAACAATCCATCGGGTACGCTCTCTGCTCTTGCAGAAAAAGCCGCCCTCTGGACAATCTGCAACCGTCCGCTCAATGCAATGTACCAGGATAAAAGACTGATTCGGCTTTCCCGCCTTGTCGACCAGCCGCCCGATGAGGGAATGAGCACGACAGCGGAACTGGAGAGGCTGATCGGCAGCCTGGTGGTAACGGAGGAGCAGATTCTGAGCCTATTTTCAGGACAACACTTTTTCTTCGATGAGCGCAACATGGCAATGTCGGGAATCGTCAAACACTACAGAGACGCTTTCAACAATGCGGAGCATCTGCGCTCCTCTCTCCCGTCTATAGCGGAGGCGATGCAGAAGACTATCAATCATCTTTCACTCATCGCTTCCGCCAAAACAGAGCAGTACGTTCTTCAAAACTACACAAGACTGATCAATGCTGTAACCTCAGTCTGGGAGAACTACACATCCCTGCGGCACAATGCCAGAATGGCACGCCTGGAGAATTCTCTATCCGCAGCCTCGCTGGCTCTGAATGGAAAACCGCTGGCCCAGCAGTCCGTTATGTATCTTCTGTCGGGCAGCTGCCCCGCCACAGTGCTTGTTGGAATGAGAAAACCTCAGTATGTGGATCAGCTTGCAGATATTTATCGTTCCACCCCTCCAGGACCGGCCGAGGGAATGAATATCATCAGCGCCGCTGAAGAGGCTGTGCAGAAGCTTGTGGAGGACCTTTAAAAGGGCGCCGGAGACACTCATTCCCGGCTCAAATCTTCTTGCCTCCTCAGGCCGGGACCGGATATTGTTCCAAAACCTCTATAGAAAGGATGGGTAAAGGCAATGCTTACAAAAGACCAAGAACAATTGTTGAACCTTTACAACAGCGCTCTGGCTCTATACAAAGAGAGGAAATGGCAGGAAGCAAAAGTCGGGTTTGAAAAAGCTCTTGCCGTAGTTCCTGAAGACGGCCCATCCAAATTGTATCTGACTCGATGTGAAGAATATCTGAAGCATCCACCGGATGACGACTGGGACGGTGTTTTTGTAATGAAAACTAAATAATCGGCAGATTCGGAGAATCAATCAATGGTCAAAAAAGGACCCCCCATGCAGCAGATGACCGAGGGCGGCAAAGTATCAACAGTCCTCGGCAAGGAAACAGCGTTTTCCGGAGTTCTGGAATTTCAAAGACCGCTGCAGATAAACGGACGATTTGAGGGCGAAATAATAACTGAAGGCATCCTCCTGATCGGAGAAGGCGCCGTTGTCAAAGCGAATATCAAAGCGGGAACCGTTGTCGTAGGCGGGGAAGTCACAGGGAATATAGAGGCAAGGCAGAAACTGGAAATGCTGAGTTCCGGACGCGTGTACGGCAACGTAAAAACTGCAAAACTTCAAATCGCTGACGGAGTCGTTTTCGACGGCAACTGCGAGATGATTGAAGATTCGGATAAGACTGCGGCAAAAGCCGCGCGGTGAAGCGCCGCTGTTTTCTTCCAGGACCATTTCTTTTCATCAAACTTTATTTTTTTTAATTTACCCCGTTTGTGAAGGTCTGCAGTCTCGGCCAGCGCTTTCGCCCAGGAAGAAATGTCGACAGGGGGAAGATACCGTATCTTTTCTCCGCCGATTTCATGAAAGCAGGGCAGATCGGAAACAATCGCCTGTTTAGATGCGGCAAGCGCCTCGAGCAGCGGAAGTCCAAATCCTTCATAGAGAGACGGCATGCAGAAGAACGCGCAGTTCTCGTAAAGCCGGCGCAGCGAGCCGTCGTCAAGATTTTCCATAACGCGGACAGAGTATTTCTCCTGCATTTCGCCGAGCATGGCAAAAAATTCTTTTGATTCCCAGCCCCGCCGGCCTGCGATTACGAGCGTGTACGGTTTCGCTGTCGAATCGCAGTATTGCCGGTAGGCTTTCAAAAGTGTTGTATAATTTTTCCTGGGCTCTATTGTGGATACGGCCAGTATATAGGGAGAGGACAGTTTTTCATGTTTTCCTTTTTTTTCAGGAGGTCTCTCATAACCCAGTAGAGCCGCTCTCGCTTTATCCGGTGGATAGTGAAATTTCTTCAAGAGATCGGTTCGTGTCTGCTCGGAAATAGTGAGAATCCGGTCCGCGCGGTTTATACCGTAGCGCAGAACAGCTTTGAGCTGCAGGCGGTGCACTGCGCGCATTGCCTGCGGAAAAAAATACATGACCAGATCGTAGAAAGTTAAAACGACGGGCAGTCCCGCAGGAAGAAACGGAGGCACCAGCTGCTGGCTGCCCCAGTAAAGATCGACGCAGTCTTTTCGCATGGTAAAAGGCATGGCTGTGTTGAACCAGAGCCCGGCCTTACGCGCCGTCCATCCGCTCCCCTGCCTCCAGCGAACGTAGGGCAGAGCCAGTACATCTCTGTAGTCGCCGTGGCAGGGTTTGCTGGCATACAGGAAAAATTCAAATCCACCGGGGTCCGGAAAGTTCAGCAGGATTCTTGATATTACCCGCGACACACCGGACATGGGCGCGCAGAAGGGCCTTGCATCAACAGCGATGCGATACGGTTTGGGTTTCATTTAGAAATCAGGAACTCCGGGGCGCGGCAAAACGGGCTGGAAAAATTGAAGTTATTGAGTGTTTGTAGGCAAGAGTTTGATTTTTTTCCGTCTTTATTAAAACCGTATGCAGATCATGAGCCACAACGCGGCCTTTGATCGGAACACCGCTCCTCAAAAAAAACGTGAGTATTTTGGAATTCTCAATCGCATACTCCAGCAGCTGATCCTGGTTGGCTCTTTCGATTCTTTCCGGTTTTTCCGTTTTGTCCGTCATGGATTCAGTCGTTTCTCTTGAAAATATGCGCAAAAATTTAAGAATGTCAAAATATCAGCTCAGGTATTTTTTTTCCAGTTTTATTTTCTTCCTCTTGAAATATTCAACGAACTGGCGAACGAGCTCCGGAGCCCCTGCCGCCAGGCCGTAGCTTTTTACAGAATCGGTATTGTAAAGCCTCTCAGAAAATTCTGCCAGATCGACCACGGTCCCTCCTGCTGCCCGGACAAGGGCCGTTCCCCCGCAGATATCCCAGTCATTTTTAGGAAACAGACTGACAGTCAAATCTCCTCTTCCGACAGCCAGCAGAGCCAGTTTCCGTGCAATGGATCCGCCGACGTCCAGGGAGAAATCGCCCGACAGATCCTGGAACATACCGTGACGAAATTCGGACGAACTGACCTGCAGTACAGCTCCGGTCAGAATCGTTCGATTTGAAAGAGACGAAGTAATTTTTTTGTAGGAATCGGTCTTGAAATTTCCAGCGTCATCCAGTGAGTATTCCAGATATTCCACTCCCGTCATTTTCGATCCTGAAATAATCTGATTCTCTCCGGGAAGACAGACGCAGCCCAGAATCGGAAGACCGTCTTCACACAACCCGACCGACACGGAAAATTCAGGGATGTTTTTTACGAATTCTTTTGTTCCGTCAATGGGATCAACGATCCATACATACCTGCAAGTGAGACGATCGGCTGTATCTGCCGTCTCCTCCGACAGCCATCCCGCATCCGGAATCAGTCGGGAAAGTTCTTCTTTCAGAATGTTATTGGCTGTAAGGTCAGCCGTGGTGAGAGGGCCCTCCTGACCTTTCTGCTGGACATTGAAATCACGCGAGCGGAAGTATTTCCCCACAGCCAGTCCAGCTTTCAGGACAGCTTCGCGAAGCCTGACCTGAAACTGACCGTCCCGTTCCCAAGGGTTCATTCTCTATCAGCGAGTGGGAGCCGGAGTCGTGCCGCCGCCCGGAGCTGCGCTGCCGCCAGTCGCCGGGGTGGTTGTTCCGCCCCCCGCTGCCGGGGCCGGGTTCTGAGTTCTATCCGATTCCTCATGCTTCATCAATGCTGGATCGATAACAAGGAACTTCTCATGAATCGGAGATTGAATATAAAATTCCGGATCTTTTGCAAATTGAAAGCGAACAATGAAGGTTTCAAATTTGACATAATAGACATTCGGCGAGGTGGGATTTTCCCATTCCAGAGCTTCCCAGGTCAGAGTTTTTACTCTCTGTTCCCGGTCATCATAGTAGCGCCTCTCCAGAGCCACACGCATGGCGCGCATGATATTGTTCTTCAGCATGGCGTCTCTTGACTCCCGGGTTCTGGTTCTGTTGCGGATCGCTTCTTCCACGGCCCGGTATTCCGCCATAACCCCCTGTTTCTCTCCGGCCAGGAGCGCTGCCGGGAGCATCATACTGATAATATTGAGTGCAATAATTGCGATTTTTTTCATTGTAGACCTTCTGCCTGTCTGGGTATCCTTATTGCAAGATCGTCCTGAAATACAATAAAAATTAAGAGCTGCCTGCCTTTTTTTTCAGGGCCGGACAAGTATTCATCAGCACAACTTCAGCGGAGTGTACTTTGTCAGAAAAAACCGGATTCTTTCATCGCCGTCAAACTGGATCGAAACTTTCTGACCGGCCGGGGTTGGGACGGTTTCGACTATACGACCTGTCCCATATTTCTGATGGGAAATTCGATCTCCCGTCTTGAAATTCTCCTCCGTGTATTCTTTCTGCCGGACTCCCGCATCGGCGCGCGGAACAGTGACAGCCGATTTCTGGTTGATTGATGAAAAAACATCCGCATCGATCTCTGACAGAAATCGTGACGGGCTGCGGGGCTGAAAAGAGCCGAAAATCCGCCGGTAACGGCAGCTGGAAAAGTGGAGTTTTTTCATGGCCCGGGTGATTCCCACATACATCAGCCGCCGCTCTTCTTCCAGACCGCCCTCCTCCACAGCCAGGCTGTGCGGAATAAATCCTTCTTCCAGTCCGGTAAGAAAAACAAACTCGAACTCCAATCCTTTGGCATTGTGCAGGGTCATCAGAAATAGAGGGTCCGATTTCAGAGTCTCCTGATTTTCCGGAGAATTCTCCGAAGTATAGAGTGATATCATTTGCAGATAACCCGCCAGGTCCGCTTTTTCTCCGGAAGCGGCGCACCGTTCCTCGTATTCCTGAATGGATCCCACAAATTCATAGAGGTTCTCAATCCGGGAAGCCGCCTCCGGCGACGGATCCTTTTTTAGATTTTCCAGATAGCCGGATTGCTCCATCACCCTTGAAGCAATCAGCGATGGCAGTTCGTCGGATGATGACAGCAATGTCCATTCCTGAAAAAGTGTGTGCAGGGCTTTGATCTTAGCCGCTCCCCGAATCCCGGGAAGTTCGCCGGCGTATTCCAGAACATCAAGCAGGGTGATATTTTTTGAAAAGGCCAGTTGTTGAAGACGGGAGAGAGCCCCTTCTCCGATTCCGCGCGCAGGCACGTTTATGATTCGCTCCAGACTGACTGAATCGAGCGGATTGACTATCACAGAAAGATATGCAGAGAGATCTTTAATCTCCTTCCTGTCATAAAAACGAAAACCGCCGACCATGACGAACGGAACACCGCGGCTGCGAAGAGCTTCTTCAAAAACCCTTGACTGCGCGTTTGTGCGGTAGAAAATCGCCACATTCCTGAGGCTTACCCCCTCATTTTTCAGACGCAGAATCTTTTCGACGGTTCCCGTTGCTTCTTCTGATTCCGTGTCGTACAGAGTGTAATCCGCATTTTCTCCCTCCCCCTGCTCCGTGTAGAGTGTTTTTTCCCGTCTACCGCTGTTGTTCTTGATGATACTCGATGCGGCCTTCAGAATTTTTCCCGTGCTGCGATAATTCTGCTCCAGGCGCAGCACAGAACACGAAGGGTAGTCTTTTTCAAATTCCAGTATGTTTGTGATGTCCGCCCCGCGCCATGAGTATATCGACTGGTCATCGTCTCCTACGACTGCAATATTCCCGTGCTTCGCGGCGATGAGGCGGCCCAGCATATACTGCGCGCGGTTCGTATCCTGGTATTCATCAATGAGAAAATATTTCCAGTAGTTCTGATAAAAATCCAGAACCTCTCTGCTGTTCTGAAACAGCTCAACTGTGAGATACAGAAGATCCCCGAAATCGACGGAATTGTTCTTGCGCAGTATTTCCAGATATTCCCTGTAAATCGGCGCGGTCATCTGGGAAAAATGATCCTGACGCCGGGACATTTCCTCCGGCGAAACAAGCGAGTCTCTCGCTTTGCTGATGAGATTTGCCGCCGCGTCTGCGGACATCATGGACGGATCGATCTTTTTATCCTTCAGAATTTTTTTCAGAATCAGAGAACAGGCATCCGGATCCAGAACCGAGAAATTAGACTTCAGCTTCAGATGCGCTGCATTGCGGCGCAGAACATAAAGGCCCAGCGCATGGAACGTGCGCACGTGAACATCCCCCGCCATTGGTCCGATAAGATTCGCCAGACGATTGCGCATTTCCTGGGCCGCTTTGTTGGTAAATGTAACTGCGGCGATTCTATCAGGACGAACAGAACGGACCCGGCACAGATGAGCGATTCTGTGAGTGATTACTCTTGTTTTTCCCGAGCCGGCCCCGGCAAGGATCAGCAGCGGACCCTCGCCGTGAAGGACGGCCTGCTGCTGCACCTCATTGAGATTTTCAAGAAGCTCAGTTTCAATTTTTTCCTGAAGCGCTGTCACAGTATAAAATATCCTGAACCAGATCAATGCCCCGTCTGCGGAGAACCGGCCTCATAAAATCCGGCAATCCAGCCCCGCCCGGGCCGTCAGAGACCGCCGACTTTGACTGAAGCAGATAAATTCTGTCGTCATGAGTCAAACCTGGTTGAAGGGCAGAAAAAAGACCGGAACCGCCCTCAACCAGGATTTCATTATAGCCCCGGGATGCAAGAAACTGACGGAAATTTTTTGTAAAAACAGAATCATGCATGTCCGGCAGAACGGCAGCCGGTTTCAAGGCCGCCTCCCAGAGTGTTCGGGAATTGTTGAGAACCAGGTAGACCGCATCCCGGCCGGTTCTGCGCGTTATCTGATCCTGTTTTTGAATCCACTGCTCACGACCGGGAAAATCGCGGCCCAGTATGAATACTCTGTCCGGCTGCAGCGATGCATCCTCACAGTCATCAAAGAGTGTATCAAGGTTCGACAGGATAGATCTTGTAATCACGTCCGTATCATAAGGCAATTTTAGATCGTCGGCAAACAGGCCGGCTTTTTCTCTGTTGAAAATTTCAGACCTCAGATCCAATCCTGAAAGATCGGCGGCGACAGTGCCCGGCCCCGCAACCACGGCGTCGAATTTGGCTCGCAGCATCATGGTGAATACTTTCGCATTTTCTCCGGATATAAAAAGCCGTCCGTCCCGGTTCCCCGTCATGCCGTCGGCCGTTACGGCCGCCTTCAAATGGAGACGAGGGCTGCTTGCTCTCATGCGATTGACAAATCCATTCAGAAAAAATCCAGGATCCGTGCAATCGACAGGGAGCGCTTCCGTCGCCCCGGATTTTAGAGCCTCATACAGAAGGCCCGGCGGATGGTAAACTCGTTTACCTGCCTGGCTGAGCCGGTTGAACCCCTCACCGGACAGAGAGGGATCCGCGCGGTACACATGAATCGATTCGATTTCCGGATACTTCAGAATGCGGTCGGTACAGGGAGGAGTCCTCCCCGTCCGCGAACATGGTTCCAGGGTAACATACAGACCCGCCTTCTGCAGCCTGCCCGAATCAGAATCATACAGATCCAGCGCCGCTATTTCAGCATGTCTTCTGCTTGGCGGTTCGGTCGCGCCGCTGTAAAAGGATTTTCCGTCCGTCAACACGCAGGCAACAGAGGGATTGGGCCATGTTCTTCCCAGGGCCTGAATTGATCGCAGGCACAATTCGGAGAGAATACGCCCGGTTATATCTTGAATTGGCTTCACAGGACTCTTTACGGAAATATCACACAGAGACGCAGGCGGTCAATCTGGAAAACTGCGCGTAATATCAATCCCATCGGGACAGTGGGCAAAGTTCCGGAGCGCTGATTCGCGCAATCCATGATTTTTATCTCTGCGGCTCTGCGCGAAAATTCTTATGTTTGATTTATCACAATCTACGCCTGCCGCCGCTCTTTAATCCACGAAAAGAATTCGTCATAATACTGCACCGAGTGCGCGGCGATAAAAATAGACGAATATGTTCCAATAATGATGCCGAAAGTCAGAACTGTCGCAAAATCCTTTAACGATGTGGCCCCGCCGAAAAACAGAGCCAGAACAGAAAGCAACGTCAGGAGCGATGTAACAATGGTCCGTGACAGAGTCTGTGTCATGGCCAGGTCCATTGTCGCAGGCAGTGAGAACTGCTGATGATCCTGCACGTTTTCCCGGATTCGGTCAAAGATCACAATCGTATCATTGATGGAATAACCGATCAGAGTCAAAACGGCGGCCAGAACCGGAGTGCTCGGCTCTATCTGCATGAAGCCGATAAACCCCACGGCGAGCAGAACATCATGTATCAGAGAAAAAATGGCGCCGATTGCGAACGGCAGCGTAAAACGGAAATACAGATACACACCGATCAAAATGATCGTAAGATTGAAGCCCCAGAGCGCGATGCCGGCAAGATCGCTTGCGAAACTCGGCGAAATTGCCTCACGCGAAACAATGCTTTCCTGCGACAGATTCAAAGCCGGCAGAAGCTCTCTTTCAATCTCTCCCGTAATGGTCCGGGAATGCGCGGGAAGCCCTGCAGCTCGTCTTTTCTCCACCGCCTGCCTGTCGAGAGCGGTTTCTTCTCTTTTTTCCGCTTCTTTAATTCTTGCATCGACTTTTTCCCGGGATCGCGGGCCCAGTTCCAGATCAAACTGGTTGGCATTCATATTGGAGAGACGTATCTGATAATCATCAAATCCAACTTTTTTTACAGCGGTTTCCAGCTCCTTATAGCCTGTGCCGGACGGCATGAGAATGCTGAATCGTATCCCGCCGTCAAAACTGATGGATCTGGCGAAACCGCCGTATTTCAAATACGTGACTCCGAACATAATCAATCCGAGAATGAGGGAAAAAATAAAAAGGTGTGCCCGATATTTTGAAAATCTCATTTCGCAACCTGCCTTGTAAAGCCAAAACCAATTGACAGCGTCCTGGGATTGAATAAGTAAATCACCCAGTCAAAAAGAAGATGGGAGACATACAGCGATGTAAAGAGCGAACACACAATTCCGAAAAACAGAGCGACGGAAAATCCCATGATAGACGTATCTCCGAATTTTTCGCCCACTTTCCAGAGTATAACGGCTGAAATCAACTGCGTCACATGCGAGTCGAGAATCGTCCAGAATGACGCCCGGAATCCTCCCTCTATTGATACAGCCGCCGGTTTGTTTTCCCGCAGATCTTCCTTGATTTTTTCAAATATGATCACATTTGCATCCACGGCCATACCCACCACA
Organism: Spirochaetia bacterium; assembly: GCA_009885105.1. Lineage (GTDB taxonomy): Bacteria > Spirochaetota > Leptospiria > Leptospirales > Leptonemataceae > VFLI01. The sequence goes on from VFLI01000107.1 coordinate 23,177, forward strand.
AGAATAATGCCGGCAAATCCCGGCAATGTCAGAGTGAATTCCAGCAGACTCAATACGGCCGCCATCATCAGAAGATTCAGAAACAGAGCCACAATTGCGTTGAGACCCGAGACTTTATAGTATCCGAACATGAAAACTATCACGATAAAAAAGCCCATCAGCACGGAAATAACGCCGGCAATAATCGACTCCTGCCCCAGACTCGGCCCGACGAAAGAAACAGAAAGTATCTCCAGCGGCAGCGGCAAAGCTCCTTCGCGAATCACGTTGGAGACTTCCCCGGCTTCTTTCTGGGAAAACTCGCCGGTTATAACGCCGTTGCCGCCGAGGATGGCGCCCTGAATCTGCGGATCGGATACAACACGGTCACCCCAGAGGATGGCCAGTCTTTTCCCGATATTATTTGTTGTGATATCCCCGAATTTCTCCGCCCCATCTCCGCTCAGAACAAAATTGATCTGATACCAGGCGCTGTTGGCATTTACGTTCTCCTGCGCATTGGTCATATCGCTTCCGTCCATGACAACGGGACCCAGAACACGAAACTCACGCGGAAGGCTTGTGCCGGATTCGTTTCTACCGCGCCGCCAGTGAAGAAAAATCCTGCCTTCTTCCGGTTTTATTCCCACTCTCTGCGTAATTGAATTGAGTATTTCATTCACCTCAAAAGCATCAACTCGATTTTCACGGTACATAGCCTGGATAATTTCAAGATCTTTGGAGAATTCTGGTACATTCACTTTTTTGGTGGCATCGTCGTTTACCAGCCGATATTCGACAGTGACGGTGTCCTTGATTCGGGAAAGGACCTCAGATGAATTGCCCATCCCCGGCATATCGATTCCGATACTGTAGCTTTCAGGCTGTATCCGTACTTCCGGCTCCGTCAGATTCTGACTCGCAAGTCTTTTGTCGATCACCTGTCTTGCAGAGAGAAGGAGATCCTGTTTCCGTTGCTCCGAAAGTGTCAGCAGATCCTGGATATTTTTAATGCGAGCGCGAATATCCGATTTATCCGCTTCAGGTGTGTCCGGTTTTGCCAGTTTGTTTTCCAGTTCTTTCATTACCGGCTCATACTTTTCTTTCAGCTTGGCCAGGTAATTTTTATAGTCCGCCTGAAAGGTCGCCCGCATCCCGCCCTGCAGGTCGAGTCCGAGTTTGATTCTCAGCAGTTTGTATCCCTTTCTGGAAATAAAACTGAAAAAACTTTCGATAGGATGAGGAAGTACAGTTGTCCTCGCCTCGTCGATCAGATCAGGATTCGCATGAGCGAGTTCATTGACTTTTGCCGATGTGATAAAGCGCGATTCCAGAACGCATCTGTGAGTCGCCGGAATCCTTCCCTGCGCCTCCGGGCGGCATTCCGATCCGTGAAAATAGAGACGAAGACCGTTTTCCCTGTCCTGTATAAAATTGCTGATATACGCGGCATCGTTGATTTCTTTTTTGCCGCTCGATGCCCGGCTGTATTCCTGAAAAACCACCTGGAGCCGCTGCGTCATCACATTGGGCGCAAAAAACACCGCCGATATGCCAATAACAACCAGAACAAGAGAAGACCGGATTAACAGATTTTTCATATATTTATTTCAATTACTTTTTTTATTAATATTCCACGAGTCAGTTGCGGCGGGTTCTGCCGGAGCGGAGACGATACAGCACAAAAATCAAAATTACAGAAACTACGACTATCGCATTCAGAATGGTCCGGTCCGAGCCGAGTTTATTTGAAATACTTTCCCAGACCGATGTGGAAGACTTTGATGGCTCCTTCACAGGAGTCTCTTCACGCGACTCAACGGGGGCCGTGGCCGGAGTCTGGCCGCTGTTTTCAGGAAGAAATTTTTCGCCTTCCACCGGAAAATCGTCCGAAATGCCTTCAACAGCCGCCGGCCTCGCGGGAACATTCTGCGGCGTAAGGGGAGCTGGATTGTTATTGGGAGGATTTTCCTGAGCCCGCAAAGCGGAAATAAAGATAAGACAGCCAAGCGCCAGACCGCCGCAGAAAAATCCGCGGAGACTGCCGCTGTTTGCATTACATGATTCTATTATCTGCGCCGGGCGATTATTCAAAGCGGCTGACTTTCCTTATTTTTGGGGACTTCCAGCGGAACGCACAGAACTGACGGCAGAACGGACAAAGTCGATCTTGGTCCCGTCACCTACTTTGAGAGTCACCGTATCATCTTTCAAATTGGCGACTGTTCCAATGATGCCTGAGCTGGTTACGACGGAATCTCCTTTCTTAAGAGCAGAAAGCATTTCTTTTTTTCTCTTTTCTTCCTTTCTCTGCGGACGAATCATCAAAAACCACATTGCGGCAAACATGGCAACAATCATGACCGGGAAAAGATACTGTGAAGGTCCTTCCTGGGCCGGTTTTTCCGGCGCTCCTGCCGGAGGGCTGGACGGAGCGGCTGTTTGTTGAGCAAGATACTGAATTGTGTACGGAGTCATAGTGCAAAGGTCCGAAACAGGCCGCCTCTGGCAAGTAATATTATTCAGCCCAGGGTCATTACCGTTCCGGATTCATTTTCAAAACCGCGCCAGTCGTTTATCACCTTTTCACATTTGCCGGATCTCAGCGCATCCATGCAGTCTCCCGCCGCTCGTTTCAGATTCTGTGTGTTGGTTAACATCGAATACAGCAGCGCTGCATTCATGACCACCATCTGATTCTCCTGGATGCTTCCTCTTCCGGCAAAAATACCGGCGGCTCGTTCCACAGCCTGTTCTTTCGTCTCTACCTGAAGAAACTGCAAATCGACGGGGGAGAAGCCAAAATCTTCGCTGTTTACGACCCCTCTCTGGGTGATTTTTCCCTTCTCAATTTTAATATACTTTGTCGGCGCGGCCGGCGAAACCTCATCCAGACCGTCCTCGGAGTGCACCACATAAGCGCCCTTTCTTGCCAGACCGCAGAGGGCCAAACTCAGCGGCTCCAAAAATTTTTCCTGAAACACACCGAGCATCTGATGGGTGACGGGAGCCGGATTTGTCAGCGGCCCCAGAAGGTTGAAAACAGTTCTGATACCCAGCGCCTTTCGCACCGGGGCCGCATGCTTCATGGCCGGATGCCAGCGGGGAGCGAACAGAAATGCAATGCCCACTTTCTGCAGGCAGCGGCTGGCCTGAGAGGTCTCCATTTCTACGGGTATGCCCAGGGATTCCAGAAGGTCCGCAGAGCCGGTGATACCCGACACGGCGCGGTTCCCGTGCTTGGCAACCTTTTGTCCCATCGAGGCGAGAAGAACCGCTGATATTGTAGAAATATTAATTGTGCGGGCCGCATCGCCGCCGGTGCCGCATGTGTCGCAGATAATTGAATCCTCCTGACCCGGCCAGGCAACGGCGGCCTTGCGCATGGACCTGGCGAATGCTTCGATCTCAGAACCAGTTTCCCCTTTCATGGAAAGCGCCGTCAGCAATGAAGCGGTGCGTATCTCGCCTGCCTGACCGGTCATTATTTCCGTCATGGCTCGAGCTGCCTCATCAGGAGACAGGTCCTGAAACAGAGTCAGTTTTTTCAGTATTTCCTGCATAGGACAGAGCCTGAGAGACTGGGCCGAAAGGAAAGCAAAAAAGTTGGGATTCTATGACTGCCAGGAGCCTCTGTGCGAGAAAGGCCTTACTATTTACTTTCGGGCAGATTCCTGGCGATGAAAAAGGTCTGTAAGTCCTACAATCAAACGATAATTTGTGAAAAGGTATCGCAGTCCCGAAACAATCGTTACAAGAGTTGTGAACAGCATAAGATAGTACGGCACAAAGGAAGCAAGCGAGTAACCGATGGACTGCGGATGACCGTGAATAAATTCCTGAAAGTTCATATAGGCCACCTGCCAGGAGTCCATGCCTTTTTCACCGGCGGCGCCGTACACTGCATTGATGGCGTTTCTTTCTTTGATAGAGATTACCAGAAAGCTCAGAATGATCGTCAGAATGCTGAACATCTGAAAAGCAGTTTTGATTTTTCCGAAAACAGATGTGTGGAGACTTTTGCCTCTGTGAATTGCCAGATATCGCAGGGAAGTGATCAGCATATCTCTGCCTACAATGCACAGCACCATCCAGATCTGAACCTGCGCGGACATAAGCAGAAAGGTTACAAAAGCGCCCAGAACCAGAGCCTTATCGGCCAGAGGATCCAGGAATTTTCCAAATTCAGTTTCCTGATTCCATTTTCGCGCCAGATACCCGTCGATCAAATCTGTAATGGACGCAAGAGCGAACACGGCAAACGCAATCACGCGGCTGGTCATGGAAGGTTCCAGCAGAAGATATACAAAAAAAGGAACAGACAGCACCCGCAGCACGGTCAGGATATTGGGAAGATTCATACAGCCTCCCGCACCGGCATGCCGTGCATGTCATATTCGAAAAATCCCGTGATCTGAACGGGAATGATATCTCCGATTTTTACGCCGGGCGCATCGGAAAGAAACACTACCTCATCCGCCTCGGGAGCATCCTGAGCGCGCCTGGCGGTGATTTCACCGGTAGAAGCATCGATGTCATCGATCATACAGGAGTATTCACGTCCTGTTCGCAGGGCCTGGATTTCACGGAGTATCTTCAAATGTTCTGACCGAATCAGATTGATTCTTTCCGCTGCTTCGGAATCGTCGATGCGGCCGGACAGAGTATAACCGGATGTCCCCTCCTCCGGAGAATACTGAAACAGCGCCAGTTTTTCCGGACGAACGACTTCAATAAATCTGAGAATTTCATCAATATCCCGGGAAGACTCGCCGGGAAAGCCTATCAACAGCGATGTTCTGATTTCAAGATCCGCAATCAGATCGCGGGCTGTCTCAAAAAGATCCCGGAATTTCTCAAAACTGCCGGCCCTGTTCATGGCGCGGAGCATACGATCGGAGACGTGCTGCACGGGACTCTCCAGATACGGCACGACTTTCTCCAGTTTTCTCGACGCTATTCCTTCCACGATTTTTTTAGTTTTTGCGTCCGGGTACAGATACAGCGGCCGGATCCAGCGCACGTCTTCAATTTCTGAAATTTTCTCCATCAAATCCAGGAGGGATTCCGGTGAACTCCCGTAGGAATTTGTATCCTGGCTGACCAGACATATTTCCCGGACACCATTCTCTGAGAGATGCTCGCATTCCTGAAGAATACGTTTTTCATCGATCTGGCGAAAATCGCCGCGAAACAACGGAATCGCGCAAAAAGAGCAGCTTCTGCTGCAGCCTTCCGATATTTTTACCGGTGCATACGAACGACCCGCTGATATTGAAGCGCTCGACTTTGAAAAACCCGATATCGAAATTCCCGATTCAAGAGACGAAAGCCGCGACGGCTGCGGCGATGGCGCGGGACGCCCGAATTTCCCGGCGATGATTTCACCGGCCTGTCCGTACTGACCGGTGCCGAAACTCAGATCCACCTCTGGAAGTTCCGCGCTCACTTCCTTTTCGTAACGCTGGCTGAAGCAGCCTGCCAGAACCAATTTCTGTTTTTTGTGAGATCTTTTGATCTTAGCCGCGTCCAGCACCGTTGCGATCGTTTCTTCTCTTGCGGACTGTATGAACGCGCAGCTGTTGATGATGTGAAAATCTGCTTCATCCGGACTTACAGCGGATACGAATCCGGTGCGGTCCAGACTCTCATGCATTTCCCTGGTGTCGGCCTGGTTTTTTGGACATCCCAGGGTCGTTATAAAATACGCATTCCCCATTAGCCAAAAATTGAACCGGCAGGAGCGCAGCCGAGGCTGTCACTGCAATTCAAATGCCTCCTGGATTTTGAAAATACCAGGATCGAGGGGATCGGGGGCTTTTTTGTAAATAATCTTTACTACTCTGTTTGGCGGTCCGGCGACTCTGGGCTGGACGCCTTCGCGTATGATTCGGACTCCGCCTCCGTTTCCGATTGTTATCTCCAGACGATTTTTTGCCTCAAGAGTCCGCGTTTCGCCGGCCGCGATAGAGATTCCATTGTGAAAATTTCCGTCATCCACCCATTTGACAAAAGATTCATTGATAAACTGCAGAGTCACCTGGATATCGCCCGTTGTCACAGCGGCTTTATCCGGAACAACATTGACCTGTTCTCCCGATTCGATTTTTACCCGTGCAGCAACGTCACCCAGCACTTCCGGCGTGATCTTGATCTTCTTTGTCAAACCTTCCAGCTCGCGTATTTCAGGCCCGAGAATCACTGTTTCCCCCTGGGCGGCGGAAAAAGAGAAATCGGTTTCATCATTGATGCGGATCGAAAAAGAAGCGGCAATTCTGGCCGCGTCTTTTTTTATTTCAATAAGACACAACTTCATGGAAAGAGAATCGCTGGAGAATTTCAGAGCATTGGACGCAGACAGATTCTCCACGCGGGGCGGCGCGCCCTGCTGCGGGATATTCACCGCGATAATTTCTCGATTGTCGCACACAGAAGTGACACCGGCTTTGTCCGAGGAATCAGATGAAGACGGCAGATGAATGGCGTCTGTTGCAAAAAGAATCACGATGATTACAATAACGACGGCGCCCGCTATCGCCAGAGCAACATTTCTGTCTATCTGCGGCAGCTGCGGCATATTGAACATGGCCGTCGGTTTGGTGAGTTCTTTAATGGGAGCCTGCGTCTGATCTATCTGCAGACCCCGGTAAAGATTCAGCAGATGCTCCGTGTCCAGATTCAGATGATCTGCATAGTTGCGCAGAAAACCGAGCGCGTATGTTTCTCCCGGGAACTGACTGTAGTCTTCATTTTCCAGGGCCTCAATGAACCTTGGAGTTATGTTTGTTTCGCGAGAGACATCGCGAAGCGTCAGCTTGCGGCTTTCGCGAGCTTCTTTGAGAATTGTACCGACACGTTTTGCAAGGACCATTTCACTTTCCGTTTCCGTTTCCTGATGCTTATTCATTGACAAGCGGATTATTAACCTGCCGAATACCCTCATTGGGCTCGTACTTGAATAAAGCGCCGTCCAGCGAACTGTTCACCGCGGGATTCAAGAACGTAATTGTTGTTTTTTTTCCGTAACTGTCGGATGCGACAGCTTTATGTATTAAAAAAGTCCCGGCGTCCACATAGAGTTTGATTTTCTCATATCCGCCGATTTTTTCGCGCTGATCCATATCCAGCACAAAGTAATTTCCACCCTCTTCCTGACGCGGCTGATTCTCCGAATCAAATCGATAATGATATTTCCGGAACAGCCGGGCAAGACCCGGACCTGGAGCGTCTGAGAAAATGGAAGCATCATTTTCATTTTTCACATCAAGCCGCAGATCCTGCTTTCCGGCGATATTCAGGCGGCGGATATATATCCAGAGAATCCGGCCGTCTGAGACGATCAGGTTGCCCGCCGGTTCCGAAAAGTCGAATCGGATCTTTCCTGGCTTTTGAAAATAACAGCTTCCATTCAGATTGCGGTTGATGCGGCCGTCCGTGGTGGCAATACTGAAACCGGCTCTGTAGGTGTTCATGGATTCAAATTTATCCATGACCTTACGCACGACTTCCGCATGGGAATGCCAGTGTTCCTGCGCCGCCAGCGGAAGCAGAAATATCCAGCCCAGAACAGGAACAAGCCTCAGGGCTAATTTTTGAGCCGACATAATCATACATCGTCCATTATTTGCGATCGGCCTTCCCGATCAAGACCTTTTCAGGATTTCACGAGGCCTGTTTCCCAGGGCCGGGCTTAAATAGCCCTTTTCTTCCATCATTTCAATGATATTGGCGGCCCTGTTGTAACCGATCCGCAGCCGGCGCTGGATATAGGAAATGGAGGTTTTTCCTGTCTCCTGAACAATATGCCAGGCATTGTTGAACAGCTCCGGATCAATTTCATCCCCGTCGCCGGATTCTGCATCGTCCGATTCATCGTCTCCGGGAAGTTCAATGTACACGGGCTCACCGAACCGGCGTGTTTCCTGGACGATTTTTTCAATTTCCGGCTCGGTTATAAGCGGGGACTGGATTCGGGTCAGAGCGGTGGATGTGGGCGATTTGTAAAGATAGTCGCCCCGTCCCAGCAGAGTCTCCGCGCCGTTGGCATCGAGTATCGTACGGGAGTCTGTTCTCTGAGCGACATGGAAAGCGATCCGGGCCGGACAGTTGGCTTTGATGAGAGGCGTGATAACATCGACGGACGGACGCTGCGTGGCCATCACAACATGGATGCCCACGGCCCGGGCCTTCTGCGTCAGACGAATGATAGAATCCTCGACATCTTTTGAGGACACCATCATCAGATCGGAAAGCTCGTCTATGAAGACGACGATGTACGGCATCGTCTCGACAGGGAAAAGCTCCGCTTTCTGCCGCTCTGACATCTTTTCATTGTACTGACGAATGTCTCGGGCCTTCAGAGAGGATAGTATCACATAGCGTCTTTCCATTTCAGAGACAACCCAGGTAAGCGCTTTGCTGGCCTGGCGCACATCCGTGATCACCGGCATCAGCAGATGAGGAATGCCGTCATA
>VFLI01000067.1 GCA_009885105.1 Spirochaetia bacterium
GAGGAAGCAGGGTCCCAGGCAATCAGAGGAGGACCGCCGACCTGAATGAGCTCTGCCGCGGGCGGAGCTTCGCCTTCTTTCGGAATACTCTCGAGAATTCGAATGAGAAATTGTTCGCTATTGATATTGTAAACCAGAAGCGCTTTTTTATTGTCCGGTGATGCCAGAATTCTCTGGATTGTGGCGCCGCGCTGTCCCGACGAAACAAGTGTTTGTTGTTTTCCATCCGGACCGATAAACACCAGATCGTGGATCCAGGTTTTCCCCTCTGTAAGACGCCGGACCATCATAAGTCCGCCGAATAATCTCGCCGGACCGCTGAGTAGCAAACCCTGGATTTCCACGGAGGCAGAAGCGGCCGGGACGATGGAGTTTTCTTTTTTCTGCATGAACTGAATCGTTGTGCGGATGCTGCGGCGGTCTTCGTGTGAAGAGAAAGGATTCCAGGATTTTTTTGATTGAAACAGAAGCGTTGGAGCTGCGAATTCGTCTGCATCAGTCCAGACCGCGGCGGAAGTTTCCGTTTGTTCCACCCATCCGCGAGAACAGCCGCATAAAACCAGCGCGGCGGAAAGCATAAAAAAACCGGTAGATAATTTTTTCACTGTCCGGCCTCCTGCGCATCGTGTTCTGCCTGGGCCGCGCGGGCCATATATTCCGGATCATCAAAAGAAGCGCAGGTGAACTGAGCCGGCAGATACTCCGCAGTCCGGTAGCTGTCCGTGATCAGCTGAGATCGCACGCCGGGCATGGCCGCGACATTCATGTAGGCCATATGTTTCAATATGTACGGACCGGATACACGCGCATCGCAGAGCAGTTTTCCGTAAAATTTCAGAGAGATGGTCTGTTTTCCTGTTTCCAGATTCACACGGTTCTGAGCCCAGCCGATTGCTTCTCCTTCGAGACTGTAGAGACTTGCCTGAAGATGAAAAGAACCGGCGCGCTTCACATTGAACTCAACGTCAACTGTCAAATGATTTCCCTTCGCATCCGCTTCGATCCGGTCGGAATAATTTCCGGTATGCGCAATATTCAGATAGCCGACGCTGAATGCGTTGGTTTCAATCATTTTGCCGGACTTAACAATCACAACGTAATTCGTTGGTCTGGCATCCGCCTGTTGCAGATCCGATGGCAGACGAAATGACGCCGTGTAAATCAGATCCCCGGCCGTATCGCCAGGAGACCCGTCGTCCCGCATATCCAGATTGGCAAGAACTCGTCCGGCTGCGCCTCCAATCGTGAGAGTTGCCTGCAAATCCCTGGCTTCCAGTTTTTCTTTTTCTTCATTGAGCAAAAACGCATGAATCACAAGAGGTTCGTTCGGTTCGAAGGAATTTTTATCGAGATACTGCACCATAAAAGGACCGTTCGGCTGGTCTGGATGTCTTGTCAGCGGTTGCGAGGGCGTGAATTCATTGCGAACAGGATCGTTCTGCCTTGAGATGGGCAGGCTGTAATGAGGGAAACGCGCGCGCTGGCGGTAATCTTCCGCCTCCTGCGTGAGAATTCTTTTTCTGTCAAGCGAATGACGGGCCGTCAATTCATCCGGCGCTCCCCGGATTTCTTTGATCTCGGCTTCCGTCATGCCGGGGTGCTCCTCCGGGTCGAAGGGCTTGTCCTGGCCGGTTTCTTCCCCCGAACGCAAATCGCCCCCCTCTTCTTTGAAGAAAAGGAGGGCGACAATTAAAGAGATGCAAATGAAGAGAGCAAGACCTCCTGCGATCAGGATATTTTTCTTACTGAATTCTAACTTCATTTCTCACATATAGACGGACACCCCTTTTTCTGGCAACTTAGTTGCAGGCTGTTCCTGGATTTGTTGCCCAGACACAACGGGCCAGTTCCGGATTGCTCATGCTGGAACGAACCTGCGTGCCGGTTGTGGATGTTCCCCAGAGACCGCCTGTGGCTGCCTTTCTGGTATCCGGATCGTCGCCGTTGCGTCCTTCATCGTGATCCTCCGCCGACTGGTCGCCGTTGGAGAATCCCGCAACTTTCCATTTCTGGGTGTTCAGACATATGCTGCTCTGATTGAAATTTCCCCAGGCAGATCCATAGGCTGCATTGCAGGCAAAACCCGATGCATACTCAACCAGACCGTCATCTTCTCCATAGAGAAAACCACCGTTGCCCCAGATCATTTCCCAACCAGCAACAAGATAGGTTGTTATGGAAGGACTGCTGTAATGCGCATTTCTCCAGCTGTCCGCTGTCTGTAGCGATTGAGTTCCCAGATCGCAATCTCCCATCAGGCCGCCGATAAGATTCACTGCCCAGCTTGCATGTCCGCAGACGCCGTTCGCTCCTGTTGTTCCGCGATGCGCGCCCTGGAAGGACATATTGCCGCCGTTGAGTTTTTGTTTGACCGTACTGAAAGGCGATCCGCCGTAATTGTAGTACGGATCTGTGGAGTTGGTGTTCCCCAGGATAAAATCCATCACCTGTCCACCCATACTGTGGCTGATCACATAATAGCGGTGCGTTGTTCCGCTCGCCCATGCCGGGCAAGAATTTCCGCCGCTGTCAGCGCCGCCGGCCAGAGCATTGGATACCTGAGTGGCCACCTGTTTGGCCGCATCCCAGTAGTAAAGCTGGCTGTTGTAGCCCACAAAGTAGCACTTGTTGTCCGCGTTTCCACAGGCATTGTATCCGTTGGAACCCGAAGTATTCGAGGTTACAATATCAGCAAAATCTGTATCATCCAGTGGCCATGAATCATCATTGTACCAGTAGCTTCTTGCCTCTGCATACGAGACAGATGTTTTCGTTCCGTAATGACCATGCACGAAAATGAAGCATTTTGTTGCAAATACACTGCCCGGCGCAAACAGGCCGAAAACCAATGCAGCAAGTAGCGATAAATATTTCTTCTTCATTAAAGATTCTCCTTAATAGTGTCATGGAAGGGTAATAGACAATCCCGCACATTGCACTCTTTCTTTTCTATATTACTTTGCAATATCCGTACCGACCCCTCAGCAGCTCATTTCTGAACACTTCTACAGCATTTTGATTGGTGTTAAGCAGTGAAATGTCAAAAATTTGACACCAAAATCTGACAATTTCTGTCAGGTATTCACTATATTACCGATAAAACGCATTATTCCGCTATTGTTGAAGCTTTTCTTCCAGGTTCCTGAAAGCGTCCATTGTTGCCCTGTATTGCAGTTCTGTTTCCCTGATCGAATCCAGTTCTGTTCGGGAGCTTTTCGTAAAGATCGTTTTTGAAAAGCGATATTTCCAGTCTGTAAATGGCAGGGCGGGTAAAAGCAGATAGGACAACCAGGAAGCCGTATAATGCCGGCGATACCCGACCAGGCCCTCAACTCGAACCTTACGATTCCCTGTGCGAAGCTCCAGGTTGGCTCTGGCAAGCTGGCTCTCTTCCTGCTGCGCGGGTATGATTCCCAGTGTCAGCACATACAGAATCAGCGCGCCGATCCGATCCAGGCCCATCCCGGAGGTTGTTGCGCTGTCTCCGATCATGAGCACGCCGCCCTCGTTGTCGATTATCTCCAGCGGATTTGGGCGATGGATGATCAGTACCGCATCGTCTGGGGAAATATTCCGGCAGCGAGTGAAAACGAAAAGCGGCACGGTCTCTTCGCCAAAAAGCTGTGTGCGTTCAGTCGGCGCAAGATCGCAGATATCATGCATGTAATGAACGGAACGAAAGCCGATTTGCTCAATCGCCTGCCGGACCGGGCCGGATAATTCCATTCCAGGAGCGGTTTTCTCTGTGTAGATTTCTTTATCGTCTTCATAGCTTAAGGCATTCAAAGCGACGAGAACCGACAGCTGCGAAAGCTTCACCGGCGAAGCGGGCGGCTCACCGAGCTCATCCCGACTGAAAGAAATCCAAACACACTGGCAGGAAAAAAGTCCGATACAGAGAAGCGAACGCCTCAGGACAAAATTCATGCAGACTCCGATTTTAACTCCCTTGTCATCAGATCCAGTATCGCCTGCTTGACTGGCTTGTCTTCAAAGAGTATCGAATAGACCTGATTGGTCACGGGCATTTCAATTTTTTCTTTCAATGCAATTTCATGAATCAGACGCGATGCCTCGACGCCTTCCGCCACGGCTTTCATGTTGGCAAGGATTTCCTTGAGTTTCAACCCTTTCGCCAGATGTTCGCCCACAAAGTGATTCCGGCTGAGCACTGACGAACACGTTGTTATCAGATCGCCCATGCCGGCCAGGCCGTAGAAGGATTCCGGTTTTGCGCCGAATTTCACCCCGAAACGTATGATCTCCACCATACCGCGCACCATCAGCGCAGACTTTGTGTTGTCCCCAAGTCCCAGACCGTCCACAATGCCCGCGGCAATCGCGATCACGTTTTTCAGAGTTCCGCCGAGTTCAGCGCCGATTATATCGTCATTCGTATAGACGCGAAAATACGGTGTGCTGAAATATTTCTGCGCTTTTTGGGCCATTTCCGGATTTGTGGACGATATGACTGTTGCTGCGGGCTTTTGCATTGCTATTTCTTTAGCGATGTTGGGGCCGGACAGAATTCCGATTCTGCTCTGCATTTCCGCAGGCAGATATTCCTGAAGCATCTGCGACGGTCTTTTGTAATCAGCCGGATTGAGTCCTTTGGTGGCGGACACCAATATGCAGTCATCGCCGATTACCGGGCGGATTTTTTTTGCCGTGTCCGCATAAAAATTCGACGCGACAACGAGAACGATCAGACTGCAGCCTCTGCAGGCTTCCTGCATATCCGTAGTGGATGTGATATTTTTCGGAAGCGGAATTCCCGGGAAGAGCGATTTGTTTTCATGTTCTTCATTGATTTCGCGGGTGATGGCCGGGTCGTGAGACCACATGACAACGTCATGATTGTTTTCTGCCAAAATTTTTGCCAGGGTCGTGCCCCAGGCTCCAACACCGATTACAGCTGCTTTCATAGGTCGATCACGGCCCCCATCGACGCGGATGTCAAGAAATAAATACCCCGGCTCTCACTTCGTAAAACGGCGCCATAATAGGATACGAAAATTATCGCGCCCTGTTCGATGTTTCAACTCCTGGATATTTTCACAAAATAATCGATTGAAAAAAATATCGGAATCAGCGCGACAACGACCAGACACCAGACGACAGGGACCGGTCCGGTCAGGAGAACTTTCTGCATCGGCGGATAGAATAGAATCGAAGCGGCAAAGGCGATTTCCACTGCGATTCCGCCCAGCATCAGATAATTTTTCAACAGCCCCATATCCAGACCGCTGCCGGTCAGATAGCGCCGGCCGATTACATTGGCAATCTGCATCAGAATTACGGAGGCCAAGGTCAGACCGGTGGCGGACCGGTAGAGAGGATCCGAATCCGCCAGCTGCATTCCAAAATGCCATCCGGAAAATGCCAGAAATGAAAAAAATACAAACAGAGAAAGCACGCCCTGCATCAATCCCAGATACAGATAGCTTCTTATCAGAAGGGAGGCGCTCAGCAGACTTTCCTCTTTTTTCCGCGGTTTTCTCGACATAATTTCCGGATCCGGTTTTTCCCGGCCCAGAGCTATTGCAGGCAGCATATCACTGCCAAGATCGATGGACAGGATCTGAATGATTGTAAGCGCCAGGGGAACCGGGAAAAGGATGTACAGCAGATACGGCAGCATTTCAGGCACATTGCTTGAAAGAACATACGATATGAATTTTTTAATATTTTCATAAATTGTCCGGCCTTCTTCGATGCCGGAAACTATGGACGCAAAATTATCGTCAAGCAGAATGATCTGAGCCGATTCCCTGGCCACATCGGTTCCTTCGCGTCCCATCGCGATCCCGACGTCTGCGGCTTTCAGCGCGGGCGCGTCATTGACGCCGTCACCGGTCATCGCCACGACAATATCCAGACTTTTCAGGGCCATTACGATTTTCATTTTCTGCTCGGGAGTGGTGCGGGCGAAAATCGCCTGACCTTCGCGGAGTTTCTCCGAAATTTCGTTTTCCTTCATCTGCTCAAGCTCTCGGCCGGTGTAAACGGGAGTTTCTCTGTCCGATTCAAGAATGCCTGCCTGCCCGGCAACGGCCCTGGCCGTATCCGGATGATCCCCGGTGATGAGTATAACCCGGATTCCCGCCGATCTGCATTTTCGCACCGCGTCCGGCACTTCGGGACGAAGCGGATCTTCCGAGCACAAAAATCCGCGGAGAATCAAATTTCTCTCTAACTTTTCAACCGGAGAGTCAGCCATTTCATTCTCTTCCAGACTTCGGCCGGCCACGGCGATGATCCTGTATCCCATCGAAGCGAGTTTACGCACTGCCGCGTCCGCCTCTTCCAGCATATTTTCTGTCGCCGCGACAATCTCTCCCTCCTGATTTTCCAGCCGGTCCACAAATACTCTCACGGATTCAAAGGCTCCCTTAACGACAAAATTTCTCTCTCCTTCGCCCTGATACACTCCCGCAGAACGTCGGCGCTGCACATCAAAAGCATAGTGTCTGGTGATTTTCTCTTCAAAAATCACAGCCCCGCCTGTGCGATCTTCATACATCTGCGCGATGCAGACATCCAGAGGATCTCCGCTGAATATGCCGTTCTGCATGCGAATTTCCGAAGCGATAAAAGCATCCCGTATCATTGTTTTCTTTTTGGCATCATCTTCGATGAAACCGCCGTAAGGATCCGCAATCCTGGAAATTGAGAGCCGGTTCATCGTCAGAGTGCCCGTTTTGTCCGTGCAGATAACATGTACCGAGCCCAGCGCCTCCACAGCGTTCAGGCTTTTTACCAGAACATTCTTTTTCGCCATGCGAAGACTTGCCATCGCCAGAGAAAGAGTCAGAGTCGGCAGCATTCCTTCCGGCACATTGGCGACGATGATGCCCATCATGAAAACAACATTCACCCAGAGCGGACGGCCGGAGAAGGTGCCGTACAGAAAAAATACCATCCCCATCGCCGATGCAATGATCGTAAGAATACGCACCATGCGGGTCGTTTCTTTTTCGAGCGGCGAAGGAGCTCTGTGTATATCCCGTGAAAGTGAGGCAATCTTTCCAAACTCGGTCCTCATGCCGGTCGCAAAAATCACCGCCCTGCCCGAGCCGCGCATGACAGTACAGCCGGCAAAAAGAATATTCTGACTCTCCAGCATCGACGTTTCTGAGGGCTCCGTAGTGAGCGAGACGGGACGCGATTCGCCGGTAAGCGGAGCGTTGTTTACCAGAAGGTCTCCCGTTTCAATAAGACGCGCGTCCGCGGATATCCGGTCCCCTTCTCGCACAAGAATCACATCGCCCGGTACAAGTTCTCTGGCAGTGATTCTCTTTTCCTGCCCGTCCCGCACGACCAGGGCCGCAGGCGGCAGAAATTTTTCCAGCATCTCCATCGCCTTTTCGGCGCGGAACTCCTGGACAAAACTGAACAAAGAATTCAGAACAGAAACACCGAAAAGAGCCCAGCCCAGGATATCCATACTCTGTCCGGGCTGTATTTGGTTCGCAACATAGCACAGCAGAGCCGAGATATCCAGCAATATACTGAAAAAATTTACAAATTGTCTGAACAGTATTCGGGCCCAGACGAATCGCTGCCGCCCCTCAATGGAATTGAATCCGACTTCACGGACTCTCTCCTGAATTTCCGATTCTGTCAATCCCTGCGGACGGGAGTTTAATATTTCATAGACCTCATCAGAGCGAAGATGCTGGATTTGATTTATGGATTTCATACAGGCCCGCCAAACACAGCCACATCACAGTGCGACAGACCCAGAAGCTGTTCCAGCGGATTCGATTTGAAAATTCCGCCGATCAGCCCCTGCCGTATCACCGGAGTCAGAATCATGCGCGATTTCAATCGTCCCGCCTGCATTGCCATTTCTCTCGGCCAGTTGCCGCTGACGCTGACGAAATAGTCGATATGAGCGTCCTTCAATTCCGTCTCCAGCTCCAGCGAGCGCGCCAATTCATGAAGATATTTTTTTTCTGACAGAATTTTTTCTCTCACAGGCCGGCGCGTCATAGCGTCCGGCAGAACCTCCGCCAGATGAATCCGGCGCGCATCCATTGAAAACAGACGGAGAAAGTGCAGACCGGCGTCCTCGCTGCCGGAACTTCCCGCAGCCGTGAGCAGAATATCAGCCGGATTGCCGAGCAGGCCGGGCTGGACTACACGGATGGCCAGCACGGGAAAACCGTTATGAAGTATCAGTTTATGAGAAATCGTGCCGAAGAAATATCCTTTCTTTTTTCTCCGCACTCGCGTACCGCAGATCAGGCAGTTGTCGCTTCCCGCAGGGACGATCTCTTTTAGAATATTCAGCACATGCGATGACGGCGGATGGATGTCTGTTTCCAGACTGACGCCCGGGGCCTCGCATTCGCGGGCAATCCTTTCAATTTTTTCGCGCGTTCTTTCCTCCTGAGCGTCACGCACGTATATCAGGCGCAGCGTTTTCTCCGGTTGCTGCGAAGCAATACGAATCGCATAGCGTGAAACCCAGTCGCCGTTCAGAGATCCGTCATAGGCGAAGTAAATCATGGCGCCTCCGCAAATTTCATAAGAAGCGATCGCACAGCCGTCACGGAAATTTCAGCGCCGGTGAGCGTGAGCTCTTTATGTAAGTGACCGGCTCGGTCCCGAAATCCAATCGACGGGAAACCAGCCGCCCGGAATTTTTCTTGCAGAAATTTTTCCTGCGGCCCTTCTGTGCCGTCCATCCTGACGAGAATGTAGCGCTCGAGAATTCCGGACAGCCTCGGATCGCCGAGAACATATCTCTCAAAATCCGGACATTCGGCGCACCAGTCGGCATGCAGGTAGTACAGAACGGGCTTTCTGCTGCGAATCGATTCCTTTTCTATAATATAATCCAGTTTTTCAAGATTGGTTGTATCAAAACCCGGCCTGGAATTGATCCAATCCGGCGGCACAGGACGGCGAACCTGCATCCAGTAAAGCGATGCAAGACAGAGGCCTGCGGCCAGAACTCCCAGAAATATCGAAAAGAGACTTTTTTTGGGCCTGTATTTCAGGATTATCGCACCCAGGAAAAACAGCACCACTCCGACAGGACCGGCAAGAAACTGAAATTCATCAGCCCAGAAAAAAACCCGGATATACACAGGGTTGTCCGGCGAATGAAAAAAGATCGCCGATGTTACAAAGATCGCTGCGGTCAGCCCTGCTGCAATGGCTGCGATTCTGCCCGGCAAATTACTTTTAGCATTTTTCTCTCCGTGACCGCCGAGGTTGAACCTGTTCAATGTAAGCAAGTGTCGAATCGACCTTCACCGGCCCAGAGAACGAAAATATTTGTCCTTGAGTTCCGTTTCAAAATAGAGCAAGGTCAATCCGGTATCTCTCAGAAAGGCATCACGGAAAGAGCCCGACTGCCGGCGCATCATTTCCTGATACGTGCGGTGTACGGCCGGGCCGGCCAGAGGGCCCTTCAGTTTGACCAGATACAGATAGGACAGCACAGCCTGAGAGAGTGTTCCCGCCGGATCCGCAGACAGAAATTCCTTCCACTTAACAGGATTTTGAAGATCGGCCAGTGGTTTGGCCTCTGCGGATTTGAAAAAGGATGCGTAGTAGTTCTGCATCGAGCTTTCAAAGTCAGCCTGACGGCCTTGAAGTTCCGCCTGTATCATCCAGCCACTGTAGACTGCCATACCCGCTTCCAGCCAGCCGTCGTTATCAAGAGAATCCATGGGATGCATCAAGGTCCGGGCATATTCTGAGAGCAGGAGTCGGATAAGCCAGTCAGCCGGCAGAGCCGGATCGATTCGAATCAGGAAATTGCCCGTGTCCCTATAGGTTTTTCTCGCCGTTATTTCCTTTATATGCTCTTCATTCATATGAAAAGCTTCCTTTAAAACAACCTCGACATCCCGGTCGCTGCTCAATATCCAGAATACCAGCCGCGTTCGCACCTGCGGATTCTCAAACAGAGTTCTCAGATGACTGAAGCCCGTTGACAAAGGCGATTCAAATTCCTTGATTCTATTATTGAGACCGGCAGAAAACCGCAGGGAGCAGCAGTCGGAATCCACGCTGGTCACGATTGCCGGATCGGCGTAGAGACGATGGATCGAAAAAAAACAAACAATGAGCGCCGCCAAAGCGCCATTACAGAGGAATCCCTTCAAAGTCCTTCCCATCATATATTTTTCTATCCTGCCTGCCTTTTCGTATGAAAAGTTATTGATACTGAGGCCATACTACCGATGGTTAATCTGTCATCCAATTTCCGGACACTAAAATGATATTTTTCTCATCCAATTCGCCTATTTTAAGCACATTTGTGCGCATTCCACTCCGGTTGTTCGTGAGTCTTTCTGTTGCTCTTTTCATAACTGCCTGGACCGTCGGCAGCGGGGAAAGTCTGCCCACAACAGCACATCCGAGAGTATCGGCCGCTGCAAGCGGCAGAGCCGCTCCCGCAACCCGGCGCGCCGCCGCCGCAAGACCCGCTCCTCAGATACCTGAAAACCAGTGGATGCAGCTGACGCCGCATACCTCTGTCAATCATCCCGGCGGTTATATACCGCAGCCGCCGCAGAACCGCCTGTTCCGGGGCCGGGGTTACAAACTTTCGCTCTGGGCCAGGAACTTTGCCCAGGGAAATCTGGTGTATTTTGAAATCACTCCGGAAGCCAGACCGCCCGTCGACCTGGGAAGAGTTAAGTTTTTTTATAAAGATATTTTAGTCCCTACCACGCGCCTGTCGTGGGGATTGCGCGGATTTTTTGCTCTGGCGCCGGACACACAGCCGGGACTCAAAAAAATTGCAGTGCGGACGGGAAGCGGACCAGAATCGGATACTGTTTTTTTTCTGCAGGCCGGCCGCACCAATTACCAGACAAACCGCGATGTAATCCAGCTGGGGGCCTCTTCCAATCAGAATCCCCAGCAGCGCGCCGAGATTCTGGAATTCATCAGAAAGTGTCAGGAAAAAAAGCAGCGCGTGTTTTCGATTGTCGGGCAGGATCTTTTTTCGAACCGGCTTTCGCATCCACGCAACAAACACGGCATCACATCGCATTTCAATGTTTCCAGAGTGCTTCAGACATACCGTTGGGAGAGAGGCCGGCGTGTCTATCTGCCGCCATCGACCAATATCCACGGCGGGCTGGATCTTTACGGCTGGACCGGAGAACCGATCTACGCCATGGCCGACGGACGCGTCGTAATAGCGGAACGAATGCACTTTGAAGGAAATTTCACCGTGATCGATCACGGGAACGGAATTTTTTCCGGTTACATGCACCAGAGCCGGATCACGGCCATTCAGGGTTCGATTGTCAGAGCCGGGGATAAAATCGGCGAATGCGGCGCCACAGGCATGGCGACAGGACCCCATCTTCACGTTTCTCTCTGGGTTCGCGGCGTGGCCGTGGATCCGATGAGCCTGCTTTCGCTGCCGGTCCGGAACTAAAATTTCAAATTCTGCAAAATAAAGAGAATATCCGGATGGTGGCGGAAACCTGGAACGACGGGATCCCGCAGAATCAGAGCTATCTGCCGTCCGTTTTTAAATTCTGTCAGATAGACGCCGCTTTTCATTTCGCGCGAACTGGCCGCATCCCGGTACTTCCAGAATATTCCCTGAAGATTGATATGCGACTCGGGGGATTTCAGTTCGCTCAGATTCAGAAAGGTCAGATCCGAGATCTCCGAAGAATTCTGAAGCTGACCCAGAAGCATTTCCATTTCCTGACGAAAGTCCTCCGGCGACGCGCCCTGTTCCGATTCGATTTCAAAAATAGCGACCGCCGGCGGCATCGACGCATCGTTCCGGCTGGAAGAAATAAATCCCAGCGGTCTGCCGCCGCCAGGATTTCCGGGAGGCGCGGCTTCCGGTCCGTGAAAAAAAAGCTCTTCCGCAAGCGACAACTCCAGAATCTTTTTTGCGTTGATCATCAGAATGTAACGGTTTTCACCGGCGGCTCTTTCCCATTTTATTTCAAGCGCGGCTTTTTGCGCTGCCTGCCTATGAATGAAATAATTCCGGGAGGCAATAACCAGATCGGCTTCCATATTCATCAGCTGAAATGACACAAGAACTGTGGAAAAAATAAATAGCCCGACCACGCCGGTATAAAAGGTTCCCGAGTTTTTCAAAAAGAACTGAGAAAAAATCCAGGCCATGTACATGATTATTATTATAAATAATGTAATGTTTCCCCTGAACTCAACAATATAGAGCGCGGCGCTCAGCACAAAGGCGAATGTCAATTCCGGCCAGAGAATTGTTTTTTCAACAGACAACCTTTTCCGAAGCAGTCGGATCGATCCATAGGCCGCTCCGTAGTTGAAAAGGCACACCGGCAGAATGAGTCCCAGGCGGTAGAACCAGGGCATGTGGGACGCATGAAACCAGTAAAAAATTGATGTAGTGAAAGTAAGGACAGCTGCAGGATTCTGCTTAAGCCAACCGATTGCAGCAAGCAAGACTTTTCGCGCAGTCTGGATGATACCGGTCATCTTTCAACAGATTTCACCTCTATCCAGCAGGAAAAGCTCTATTTTTCCTGCTGCCTGATGGAACGCGGCTGGAATTTGCTTTATTTCTAACGATAAAATGTTTTTATGGCCTTCTATATGCTTGTAGATATCACAAAAACAGGTCAGGAACTGCGGATCAAGGTGCTCCATCCTAGAATCGACGGGGACAATTTTATCATCAAGTCATTGAAAGAAAAGAAATTGGTTTTTGCTATGGAACTTGTGGAGTTCGACCTGGACAGCGTGGAGTATGTAAACTCACTGGGAATTACGGAATTTGTAAACATCCACAGAATGTACACGGAAATTTCCCGCGGTAAAACCAGATTTCGTTTCATAAACGTCGATAAAAAAGTCAATGCCATACTGGAACTTGTGGAAGTCCAGAAGCTCGCTGAAATTGTTCCAAAGCCGTAATCTGTAAACAGCAGATCAGCTGGATATTGTATGCGAAGCGCCATTATTCTCTCAATCATAATCGCCGTTAATTTTTTTTCCTGTTACACCTGGAAAGCGCGAGTCCCCTGGGAAGCTCAAACACCGGTCATCACGGATGATTTTTCAATATTTGCGGAACCAGGTCTGGATGAAAGAGAGACGACACGCGCTGTTCGTGAGGCTTCGCTGATCAGAAAAGAGCTGGCGGATAAATTTTTTCCCGGATCGAAAAAAGAAAAAATTCTTCTCATTCTTTACAGAAACGCGGCGTCTTACGAAAAATACAGACTGATAGAGCTTCCTACCCAGGCGGATTATGAACGATACAAGAATCGCATCAACATACCGGTCGATGCTCCGGCCTACGTATGGCGGCATGAAATTGCCCATGCCATTCTGGAGAGCATCCGTCCGGGCGCTCCGTACTGGCTGCAGGAAGGGCTGGCTGTTTTCCTGCAGAACCAGACATTTTCCACAGCCGCCTGCGGCAGTTCTGTGCGCATGCCGCCAGAGCTGGGCGTTCTTCTTCCCGGGATGAGACAAACACCGGACCTTTCTCCCTCTACTTTTCACGATTACAGGACCGGAGCGGAAGCCGCCGGATTGAGCGCCGGCGTTGCCGGGTACTTTGTTTTTTTTCTCTGGAAAAAAAGAATGCTTCTGGATCTTCTGGGAAGATATTCGCGGGAAACAAATTCTTCGCCCGAGTTTCTGCTGACAGGCGGCAACATCGAACGATGGCGTTCTCTCTGCGAAGAATTCCGCGCCTGGATACGGACTGAAGAGCCGCTGGCCGCATTGCCGGGGTGTTAGAGCAGAGAATAAAAATATCAAAATGGATATTTAGGATTTCATGGCGCGTATACAAAATTTCCTGCCCGACCCTCATCAGAAATCCATCCGGTATTATGGAATCAATGCGCAATCAAACTCAATTTTCCCAGAATACACTGGCCGCGAAAATTTAAGACCCCAACTTTCAAGATTCTCCCGGACATCCCGGCAACATCCGGTAATATCACGTATATACGAAATATCCAGCGTTTTTTAGATTGACCGAAAGCTCGCCATATTTCTATACCGTAAGTATTTTCTAAAAAACCAAAAGGAAAATGCAGGAAAAATAAAGCCAAACTGAAGATGCGCAGCGCGAACTGGAAAACAACTACAATAACAAGAATATTGAAATATATTATTTTTATTATATTTGGATTTATATTATTATTGCTGCTGATCCCGACCGGGACATCCCCGATCGTGGGCAGTAATTCCATCGCTGAATTGAGAGAAATTCATCTGGGCGGCTTCCCGCAGACAGTTCTTCTGCGCGGGAATAATAAAGACAATCCGTTTCTGCTCTATGTTCACGGCGGTCCGGGCGGAGGACAGCTGCCTTTGGCGCCTCAATATTCGCAGGATCTGGAAAAATACTTTGTTGTTGTCCACTGGGATCAGCGGGGCGCGGGGGCTTCTTGCCGGAATGTGGAATGGGAAACACTCTCCCTGGAGCGGATCGTACAGGACACTCTGGAACTGGCGCAGATTCTGGGTGATGGGAAAAAAATATTTATCCTGGGCCATTCCTGGGGCAGTCTTGTGGCGGCGCATTCAGTTCAACGTCGTCCTGAACTTTTCTATGCCTATGTCGGCACCGGCCAGCTGGTGCACAGAAACCGGCAGGAACTGCTGTCATACAACTGGGTAACCGCACAGGCAAAAAAAGCAAATGACTCGGAAGCCCTGGAGGAGCTTGCCGGTATCCATCCTCCCTACACGAGTCAGCGCGAATTTTCGCTGCAGAGGCGCTGGCTGGAAAAATACCACGGAGATACCTATGCCGTTGAATCAGAAAGAAAGTTTCGATGGGCAAAGTATTTCGGCAGAGAGTATTCCCTGATTACACGGATTCAGTATATTTACTGCTTCAAGAAAAGTCTGGAAAAACTCCTGCCGGACAGACTCAACGTAGATCTGCTTTCCAGTGCCCCTGAACTGCGTGTGCCTGTATTTTTCTTTACGGGCCGGCATGATTACAATACCACCTTTGCTCTGGTGGAAGAATGGGCTGAAGTTCTAAAGGCGCCGAAAGTGGAAATCGTATGGTTTGAGAACGCGGGTCATTCGGTTGCTGTCGAGGCCCCTGAAGAATTTCAGCGGCGCTTGATTGAAAAACTTCTGCCGATTTACCAGGAATCAAAAAAGCAGGAACCGTAGTGCGGACTGCTGATTTCGTAGAACGATCCCGGTTCACCGGCTGCGTGCGGCCGGCCTGCTGGCGATGCCCGGCGCTCAGTGCACAGCGCTCGGCGATGATGACTCGCCTTCTGTCTCCCTGAAAAAGGCTGACAGTGATGCAAAAAATTTCAAGGCCCCATCCTTCCAAAGTCTCCCGGACGAAACCTAAATCCCCTTACGGATTTTCCGGCACCGGCGGCGGATTGTTTGGATCTGGCGTGTTTGGATCCGGTTGCGGAGTCGGCTGCGGTCTGTTGAACGGATTGTTGCGCCGCTGTTCGATCAATTCCTGATCTCGCCTTTTCTGCTCCACAACCGCGTCGAAATTTCGCTGACGCATTTCTTCGAATTTTTTCAGGATTTCAAATTTCTGCTTCTCAAACTTTTCCAGAATCGCCGAATGAAGTCCCTGAGCATCCGCGGTGGCTTTATTGCCGGCCGGCACGGATACGCTGTTTGTGCCGGACGGATCCTGCACGTTCACCTCGCCGGTATTGACAAGCACATTGGTCGACTGGGCATTGGCCTCCACGATAAATTCCGTGCCCCTGACACCGGCGATGGCCGTCGGTGTGACGACCTGAATCCGGCTCCCCGCCGGCATGTTGGCCTGGGAGGTTACGCTGCCGCGGGTGAGATTCATATTGGCATTCACGGCCTGCCCGTTGCGGCTCAGCTGATTGATTCTGAGTTTTGTCGCCGGTCCTATCTGGCAGACCACGCCCGAAGAAAGTTGAATTGTGACTGTGGCTCCGGCCGAAGTCTCAACCTCATCAGCCTCCTGTAACAGGTCGTTGATGAGCGCCGGTTTTTTCTGTCCGGCCCGGATGATGAACCCCATGCCTGTTTTATTCACTACGAGCGCAAAGGCCCTCTGCTGGGCAGAAAGCGAGAAAAAGGCTCCGAAAATTAAGAGAGCGATCAGCGCAGTTGCAGTTTTTTTAATGAACATATACATTCCTCATAAATTCGTGAATTGCCGTTTTTTACAGCTTTCAGTCCGATTGTTGGACTGCAATTCTCAGGGATATGTTCACCGGAAATGTCCTTCCTGGCAATGTTATTTTATTGATTTTTTTAGATTCCTCCCCAATTTTTGACAATGCTTGTAGAAAGAATCGTTCCTCCCTCGGATGAATTTGTCCGTTCGGCCAATATTAATAAAGAAAATTATATAAAACTCTATCGGGAATCCGTGGATACGCCGGAAGAATTCTGGGCCATACAGGCGGAGCGGCTCACCTGGTTCAAGAAATGGGACATAGTTCTGTCTCATGATTTTGCAAAAGGCGAGGCCCGCTGGTTTGAAGGAGGCAAGCTGAATGTTTCCACCAACTGCCTGGACCGGCATCTCACATCGCATTTTAAGAATAAAGCTGCTCTGATCTGGGAGGGCGACAATCCGGAGGAGTCAAAAACCTTCACCTACCAGCAGCTGCACAGAGAAGTCTGCCGACTGGCCAATGTGATGAAAAAAATGGGCGTAAAAAAAGGAGACCGCGTCATCATCTATCTGCCCATGATTCCAGAGCTGGCTTTCGCCGCTCTGGCCTGCACGAGAATCGGCGCGGTGCATTCTGTCGTGTTCGGAGGATTTTCCCCGGAATCGCTGCTGGGACGAATCGACGACTGCAAACCTGTTCTGATCATCACATCCGACGGCGGATTTCGCGGCGGCAAAGTCATAGAGATGAAAAGCAATATCGATAAAGCGCTGGAAAGATGTGAACATAAAGTCGATTCAGTGCTTGTCGTGGAGAGAGTGGGCCGGGACATTCCGGTCAAATGGCACGATGAAAGAGACAGATGGCTTCATCTCAAATTGCGCGAAGACGATATCAGCGACGACTGCGAAGCCGTGCCCTGCGATTCGGAAGATCCGCTGTTCATACTTTACACTTCCGGCTCAACCGGCAAGCCCAAGGGAGTTCTGCACACAACTGCCGGCTATCTTCTCGGCGCGAGTCTGACGCATTATTACGTGTTCGATCACAGAGAGGACGACACATTCTGGTGCACGGCCGATATCGGCTGGGTTACAGGCCACAGCTACATTCTGTACGGTCCCCTTTCGAACGGAGCCACATCGATTATGTTCGAAGGCGTGCCGGCCTATCCGGATGCCGGCCGTTTCTGGGATGTGATCGACAAATACCAGGTGAATGTTTTTTACACGGCTCCCACGGCGATTCGCGCACTGGCGAAGGAAGGAACATCGCACGTGGAGAAAAGATCTCTGAAATCGCTGCGTCTGCTGGGCAGCGTCGGCGAGCCTATCAATCCGGAAGCCTGGGAATGGTACTACACAAACGTCGGTAAAGAAAAATGCCCCATCGTCGACACCTGGTGGCAGACAGAAACCGGTTCGATCATGATCACGCCTCTGCCGGGCGCATTCGCTCTGAAACCCGGATCGGCTACTCTTCCATTTTTTGGAGTACGGCCGGTTCTGGTGGACAATGAAGGAAAAAAACTTGAGGGTGAGGGAGAAATCTCCGGAAATCTCTGCGTCGACTTTCCGTGGCCTTCGATGATGCGCGGCGTCTACGGAGATCCGGAACGATTCCGCGAAACATATTTTTCCCAGTTCCCGGGCCTTTATTTCACCGGCGACGGCGCGACACGAGATGTGGACGGCTACTACTGGATCACCGGACGCGTGGACGATGTGCTCAACGTTTCCGGACACAGGATCGGCAGCGCAGAAGTCGAGCACGCTCTGGTCGGACATAAATCCGTAGCCGAGGCTGCCGTGGTCGGTTATCCGCACGATATCAAAGGCCAGGGCATCTACGCATACGTGACCGTAAAAAACGGTGAAATCACAAACGATGAATTGAAAAAAGAACTGATCGCCGCAGTTGAGGCCGAGATCGGAAAACTGGCGCGGCCGGATGTCATACACTGGGCCCCGTCCCTGCCGAAAACAAGATCGGGAAAAATCATGCGCCGGATTCTCAGGAAAATCGCAGAGGGCGAATTCGGATCGCTGGGAGACATCTCGACTCTGGCCGATCCGTCGGTCGTGGAGCTGCTTGTGGCGGATAAGAAGAAATTTCATTCATGAATCATCCTCGCTGCTGAATCGCGCGATTCACTTCATTTTTTACAGCCTCCAGCAGAGCCGCCACTTCTTCCTGCATAACGGCGACATTACGATCGGCGGTGAGTTCTGCAATGATTGTATCTACGGCCTTCTGCATAATGTTTTTAATCTGGTTCATGCCTTCCGGCGATGACAGAGCCGCACGCAGTCCGTCATGCAGACCCGAGTAGACCTGTCGCAGCAGCATACGCACAGGAAATCCGACTGGGCTGTTCAGATACGGTTTCATCGCGCTGTTCACTGAAAATTCAATCAGACGCGCAATGTCAGGTTCGATAGCCGGGATCATGCTCTGGCCTATGAGCCCGATGTTTGTATTTGTGAATTTTCGTATCTCGGCGATGATACCGCTTTCATTGATATCGCCTATCTGATTGAAGTCGCCGCTGCGGATGATCGACTGAGTCTGATCCAGAATATTTACAAAAACCATTCCGGAAATTTCTTCTGCGATAATCTCCGCATTTTCATGAATCAGACCGGGCATGATCCCCTCGCCGGGAAGAAAGCCGTTTTCTTTCAACCGGTTAAAGAGCGGCACGACGCGCAGAATGCGTGTCCACACGGTGTGATGCAGAGAAATCAGGTTGAAAATTTCCACCCATCGCCGGATCGGGAAAAGATACCAGCGCCGATAGGACCGCGCAAAAACCGCATAGACCCACCTCGCAATAAAATCGCACCAGAAAAACAGCAAAAACCACAGATCGATGCGGCGGGTGAAAAAATCTTTCTGTTCGCCGTCGATATCGATCCAGCGGTGGTAGTTCTGCTCAAACAGAGGACGAAGCCTGACGTTGAAAAATGCAAGTTCGGAGCGCTGCATGGCGGGAGTCAGATTCTCGGCGCTGAAGAAACGCCGGAAGGAATCTTTGGCCGATATTTCATGAAGAGCCGTGCCGGTCGCTCGATAATGGGCGCGGATTCTATTCTTGATTTCCTCCAGCGTTCCGTTTTTTTCCGCAAGAGCAAAATCGCCGGTGTAGGGATCCTGATCGATCATCCGGACCATTTCTGAGCTCAGACGGCCCAGCAATTCCGGAACTTCCGGCTGCTTTTCTTCAGGCCTGTTCAGAATCTTTTCAAGTCTGTCGAAATCGGCCAGAAAAGAGGCCGTGGCCCGGTGAGCGTCAATACCTTTGACATCGTCATAGAAAAGAAGTCCCGGGCGGGAGGGATGCTTCAGAAAGGAAAGAATCTCATAACGGTCCGCCGCTGTCCGGTATATATCGCGGAAAGTATAATAAGTATAGGGAATTTTCATAAGATACGTACTGTCGAAAAGAACTACAGACAGATTGGCGGCCAGAATCAGGCAGAAAAATATTTCATATATTTTCTTAAATATTCTCATGGTTCGGCTTCTGGATTTCATCATATACGATTTATTGTGAGCGACGGCGCTTCCGGTCAAGAGAAAAGCTCTCGACATTTTCCGGCCGCCGGCAGACTATCGATGGAGTATATATAAGTATAGCTCAGCTACCCAGGAAGTTCCCATGCAGACAGAAAACAATGACGATTTTTTGCTGGAGGAAAAACTGCGAGAAATGGAAATGCAGATGAAGAACGTGGATGCCGGTGACTTCAAAGATATGATAGGCAGTCTGAATATCGCAGAAAGAACGCCGGAGCTCAAAATAACTCCGGCAACACCGCGAAAAATCACGGCGTTTTCATTCTATCAATACCTGAAAAAAATCTTCTTCCGGCCCTGACCGGTTATTTTACAGGAAGTTTAATTTTCAGGCCCGGCTTGATCTGTTCCGCTTTCAGACCGGGATTCAGCGCCAGAATTTCAGCCTGTCTGTTCGCATTTCCCAGACGATTCTTTGCGATTGTAATCAGAGTATCACCGCGGGCAATCGTATACTCCCGTGTCTGCACCACTCCAGGTTTTATACCCGGTTTGACCGCTTCCGTGGCTGTAGTGGAAGGCGCATCCTGTCTGGTTGTAAAAGACCTGTAAATAAAATAGAAAGATATTACCAGAATCACAGCCACCGCGACTTTTACAATCGTGGATACTCCACCCGGTGAAGTTTCAGCCGTGGCAGAAGGATTTTCTGTCTGGTACGACGATCCCGTAAATGTGTCCTGGGATGCGGACGCCTGAAATCTTTCAGTTCTTCCAGCTGATTTTTTTGCCGCCGGTCTTTTGACTGCAGATGATTTCTTAGCTGTTTTTTTGGATGATTTTTTTGCTTTTGCCATAAATTACAATGAATTTCAACAAAGGCCCTGTTTCAAGTATCTTTCATATAGAAGTTGGCAATTATTACTTTTTTATTCCGGCGGAATATCGATCAGACAGCCCTGAATGACATCCGGATCAGACGAGGAAAGGATGCAGCTCAGATCGGAGGGCTGGAAGACAGCCAGGCAGCGGCGTTCAAAGGACAGCCGCGATGCCTCTGTTCTCCATTGAGTCAGCAATTTCTCCCGGTCTCTTTCTCCGGCAAATTTGGTCGAGGAAGTATATACTCGCAGCATGTGTTCATACGTTTTCCGGCAATTGGCGGTGTTCACAGCGTCGACCTGCACCCGGGTCGTTTCAACTCTCTCCACGACGATCTGCTGACCGCTGTCATTTTCTGGTTTCTTGTTTTCTGACGGATCTGCCGAAACAGCGGGAACCTGCTGACAATTCAGAAGCTCCTGGTATGTCACAGCGCTCATCTGGCAGGCGATATCCTCCACGGTGAGATGGCCGAGGCAGTTGCGAATCTGGGAGGCCACCGTTGCCGGCTGCTCAAGCTGCTTTCGATTCATTCGCACCGCGGCAAAAATAGGATTCTCTGAACGCTCCGCCAGATCCAGCTGATGCCGGTACAGATTCCGGCACAGGGCTTCCGTCGGCGCGGCGGAGCGCGGCCTTTCAGGAACGGCGCCCAGACCAGCGGCAATAAGAAAAACAGTGAATTCACCGCAGAGACGCAGAGTGCGCTGAGTAAAAGGATGAGTAAAAAATATTCTTCCCGATGACCGCGAGTGTACCTGGACGATTTTGTCCTTCACAGAGTTTTTTTCTTTCATTTTCTTCTCCGTTTTTCCTCTCCTTCCTCTGCTGCTCAGCGGTGAGTCTTTCCAGATAAATACCTATCTTTTGATTTTGACCTTCATAACAGGAAAGCCTTGACCCGAAAAGTCGTTTTTTCATTCTGTCAATAACCATTCTTGAACCTCTACGGACAGAATATATGATATCCCGAACAAAGAGATCTGCAATTCCCCGGATAGTATTCCCCAGAGATTTTTTATGGGGCAGCGCGACCGCCGCAACTCAGGTCGACGGCGGCGATGACGCATCAGACTGGTTCAATTACTGCAAGAAACCGGGCAGGATCAAGGACAACTCCAGCTGCATTTCAGCCTGCGATCACTGGAACCACTATGAAGAAGATTTTCGAATCATGCAGAAAATGAAGCTCAACGCTTACAGGCTCGGCGCGGACTGGTCTCGTTTTCAGAAGACTCCCGGTAAATTCGACACAAAAGCGCTGGATCATTTTCGTGGGATGCTGGACAGTCTTAGAAGAAAAAAAATCCGGCCGCTCTTGACTCTGAATCATTTCACGCTTCCGCAGTGGTGGGCGGCCAGAGGCGGCTGGACGCGCGAATCCAATCTTGAGGATTTCTATAAATACATTGATTTTATTGTTGAGGGCACCGGCGATCTTGTGGATGAATACATCACGATCAACGAGCCGAATGTCTACTGCCTGCTTTCCTACATGATGGGAATCTGGCCCCCCGGAGAATCCGGATTCGGCGGGTATCTGGACGGGATGAGAGCTCAACGCAACATGGTTATTGCGCACTGCCACACGTATGACAGGATCCGGGAAATCCACGCAAGAAAGAAATTCAAGTCTCCGCGAATTTCCATCGCGCAGCACATTCGCATCATGGATCCTCTCAACTCGGGAAGCCTTCTTGACGTCGACCGCGCGAATGCCGCCGATTTTCGTTTCAACAGACTCTTTACAGACGCCGTTCACGAGGGCAAATTGATCCGGCCTCTCGGCAATGGGGAGACAATCCATGACGGAAACGCCTGGGATTTTTTCGGCATCAACTATTACTCTCGCAACATGATTTCGTTCAATCTTTTCACTCCGCATCTGCTTTTTATCAAAGAGTCCACCAACGAGGACGGGCCTGTCAACCAACTGGGATGGGAAATTTACCCGGAAGGCCTGACGAGAGCCGTGATGTCCGCATATGACCGGTATCGTCTGCCTGTGCGCATTACGGAAAACGGCATCGCCACTTCGGACGATCTGCATCGCAGCGCGTACATTGAGGATCACCTTCGCGCGCTCCACAGAGCCATGGAGCTGGGCGTACCTGTGGAAGGATACTACCACTGGTCGTTCATGGATAATTTTGAATGGGCAGAAGGTTACACGGCGCCTTTCGGGCTGGTGGATGTGAATTTCAATAATCAAAAAAGAAAACCCAGGGATTCTATGCTTCTGTACAGCAGGATTGCAAAAACAGGGACACTGTAGACAGCCGGACAGCCGGCAGTTAATTCCAGAGGATATCAACAATGCCAGAAACTCACTACCGCACCTGCACGATCTGCGAAGCAGCCTGCGGGGTCGAGATACATGTAGAAGGAAACAGAGTCACTTCCATTAAAGGCAACAACCGGGATGTGCACAGCGCGGGATTCCTTTGCACAAAGGGACTGGCTCTCGCCGATCTCCACAATGATCCGGACCGTCTGCGTTCGCCCATGATTCGAACTGCAAACGGCTTTCGCAAAGCCTCCTGGGAAGAAGCGTTTGCTTTTATACACGAGAAACTCGGGCAGATTCATGATAAATACGGACGCAATTCCGTGGGCGTATATCTGGGAAATCCCAACGTTCACAACATATCCCTGGTTTTTTACAATCCCAACTTTCTGCGAAGCCTGCGAACCTCCAATATTTTTTCCGCCAGCAGCGTGGATCAGCTTCCCAAACAACTGGCCTGCGCTCTCATGTACGGAAATGGATATTCCATTCCTGTGCCGGATATTGACAGCACAGATTACTTCCTTATGATCGGAGCAAATCCCGTTGTCTCAAACGGCAGCCTCTGGACATGGCCGGATATTCCAGGAAAGATACGCGCCCTCAGAGAGCGGGGAGGGAAATTGATCGTGATTGATCCGCGCAGAACAGAAACGGCAAAGCGAGCAAGCGAACATTTATTCATCCGGCCGGGCACAGACGCGCATTTCCTGGCCGCCCTGGTGAATGTCATTCTGACAGAGAGACTCGCAAAACTGGGCCGATACGAAGGTCTGATCAACGGAGTGGAGGAATTGACCTCATTCATTCAACCTTTCACTCCGGAAATAGTTTCTGAATTGACGAGCATTCCCGCGCAGTCAATCCGGCGCATCGCTGTTGATTTTGCGAAAGCGAAACACGCCGTGGCGTACGGACGAATGGGAACCTGCACTCAGGAATTCGGAACCACGGCTTCCTGGCTGCTGGAAGTGATGAATGCAATTACGGGCAACGTCGACCGCCTGGGCGGAACTCTTTTTCCTCTGCCCGCTGCGGCGACGACAATCACAGAGCCTCGCACCGGAAAGGAGAAGGGAATCCGGCCCGCCCGGCGAAGAAGCCGTGTGAGCGGTCTGCCGGAAGTATTCAGCGAATTTCCCGCTGCGGCCATGGCAGAAGAAATCGACACGCCGGGGGATGGTCAGCTCAAGGCATTTTTTATAATCGGCGGGAATCCCGTAATCAGCACGCCGGACGGAAGCAGACTTGCGCGGGCTCTGGATTCCCTGGAACTGCTGGTTTCTCTCGATTTGTATATCACAGAAACTTCAAAACGAGCTCATGTGATACTTCCGGGTGTTTCGATTCTGGAACGATCGCACTACGACTGGGTGTTCGCGCAGTTTATGCCGCGCAGCTCAGCGCGATACTCTCCGCAGCTATTTGAAAAACCGGCGGAGATGATGCATGAATGGGAAATTCTGCTCCGACTCGCGGCGATAGCCGGGGGAAAAGGCCTGAACCCGGATCTTGAAGCGATGGACCTGGCCGTGCTTCGCCAGTGGATGCATCTGGGCGCAAAACCCGAAGGCTCGGATGATGAAGAATTGATACGGGGACTGGAAGGACGCGGGCCGGACAGGATTGTCGACTATCTGCTTCGCGCCGGTCCGTACGGTCCTTACAATTCTCTGAACCTGGAAAAACTGAAAAGACATCCGCACGGAATTGATTTTGGAGCCGCCGAGGGGAGACTGGAGAAATTGCTGCGGACCGAGTCCGGCCGCATTGAAATCGCCCCTGCCTATATCACGGCGGACTGCGACCGAATGATGACACGATTGGACGTAAAATCATCCGGTCTGGTTTTAATCGGCAGGAGGCACATCAAATCGCACAATTCCTGGGTGAACAACATCGAAAGACTGGCAAAAGGCGCTGACCGGGGCGCTCTGCTGGTGAATCCCGCAGACGGAACCAGGCTGGGACTTGAAGACGGCGCGATGGTACGCGTCCGATCAGAAGCGGGTGAAGTTCAGACAAATGTACGCCTGACGGACGAAATGATGCCTGGCGTTGTCAGTCTGCCTCATGGATGGGGACAGGGCCAGGACACCGGTCTATCAGTTGCAAAGAAAGTAGCAGCGCCCAACATCAATGCGATTACGATGAGCACAAGGGTCGATCCGCTGTCCGGAAACGCTGCTTTCAGCGGTGTGCCTGTGCAGGTGGAGAATGTTCCGGGGCACTGAGCCAATTTATCTGACGGGCCGCAGGTCTGCGCTTTGCGCGCAGCAATTCAAAGATCCATATTCACTCCGGAGGCGATTCAATTTCTGAATCGGAAATCCAGCGGTACGCTTCCTCTTGGACCTTGCCCTCTTCCTGTTTTGTCTCCAGCCAGCCTTTGATATGTCTGTACAGATCCTTCATCTGAAGCACGCCCATACTCACAAGAATATGCCCCAGACGGCTCTGAGGATTTTCCTTCTGTGCCTGCAAAGCGCGTTCGAGTTCCTCTCGAGTAATCAGTCCGTTTGCGATAAAATATTCTCCCAGTTGCATAAAAAAACCATACCAACCCTTTAATGTTCTGCACCAGTAGTCTATACCTGTTTTCCTACTGACAACACTTTTCCCGTTTGTTTTGTCCGCAGAAGCCGCCTGGCCAGTTTTTAATGCAACTTTCCTGGAACAAAAACAAAAAATATAGAAAAAATCCATATTTTTCCGATATTAGCTCTGTGCCCTGTCTCCTGGAATCTGAACTCATGAATTATGTGCTGGGCCGGGACGATACCCGAGACGTCCGGCTTCACATAGCCGACTGTGCCAAATGCAGGAAAACCATGGCCCGGCTCGAGCAGGAGCTGATCAAAGAAGCCCTGGAAATACAGAAACAATCCGCGGGTTTCAAACCGACCGGCCCGGCTCCCCGCGCCGCATCCCAATGAGTTTTTCCAGATCACTTCGATTTCTAACATCTTCCATAATTTTCTCGGGTTGCACTGCCTCCGCTTCCATCTTCGCGCAGGACCAGCTTTTCCGGCTTGAATGGTCGGCTCAGCCCTCAGTCCGATATCGACTCCAGATAGCTCGCATGCAGGATTTTATCCTTCTGGAAAAGGAGACTCAAATAGAAGGAAACCTGGCGGAAGTCGCTCTGTCATCCGGCGAGTATTTCTGGCGTGTTCAGGCGCAGGACAGTCAGGGCCGCAGCAGTCCCTGGTCGGATCCCGAAAAAATTTCAGTGGACGACTCAAAGCCGGCCGCGACAGCTGCGACTCGCCCCGCGCCTGCTCAGGGAAACGATCAGAGATATGAATACTATCGACTGGAAGCGGGAAAAAAACTGATTCTGCGTTTTGAAAGCTATGACGAACAGTCCGGACCGGGTAAAATTTATGCACGTATCAATGAAAATGAATTTTCTGAAATCCCGTCAGGTTATCTGGAACTGCGCCGGGCAGGCAGTTATCGTATCGAATGGTATGCCCTGGACCAGGCAGGCAACAGAAGCAGCGCTCATGTCCGATTTATACTGATCGACACGGCAGACGCTTCTGCAAATTATGAATAATGTCGTCACAACCCGCAGCGCCGGAGGAAGGTTCCGCCGCCTATAAAGCAGCCGGTGTTGATACAGCGGAGGGACAGCGTTTCGTCCGCATGATATCCCGGTCCGTTGAATCCACCTACGGTAAAAGCGTTATCCGGAATCCCGGCGGATTTGCCGGATTGATCGACGCTTCATTCTTAAAAAAATACGATCAGCCAGTTCTGGTTTCGTCAACCGACGGAGTGGGAACAAAACTGCAGCTGGCCCGGCTCTTCAACAGACACGACACTGTCGGCGTTGATCTTGTGGCGATGTGTTCCAATGACATACTGGTCACCGGCGCCCTTCCGCTCATTTTTCTTGATTACATAGCCGTCGGCAGAGTGCAGGCAGAAAACCTGGCAGTCCTGATCGAATCGATCAGCGACGGCTGCCGGCAGTGCGGCGCTTCGCTCATGGGCGGAGAAACCGCAGAACATCCAGGAACCATGAAGGACGACGAATACGATCTTGCCGGATTTATGGTCGGAGTCTGTGAAAAATCAAAACTGCTGGATGGAAAAAACATCCGCGCCGGCGACGCTGTGATCGGTCTTCCCTCATCAGGAATTCATTCCAATGGATTGTCGCTGGTGCGTAAAATTTTTATGCCTGACGGCGGATTACCGGAGTCTGCCGCAGACAGAGATTTTCTGATGAACGATATATTGCTAAAACCAACGTATATATATGAAAAACCGGTGCGCCAGCTTCTGGATTCGCAGCTGACCGTAAACGGCATGGTGCACATCACGGGCGGCGGTTTTTATGAGAATATACCGAGGATCGTGCCGGACCATCTCACGACAAAAATCGACAGGTCCGCTCTGAATATTGACGAACCTTTTTTAACAATTCAGAGAAGAGGAAACCTCGCCGATCGGGATATGTTTTCCGTATTTAATATGGGAATCGGTCTTATGATTTTTGTTCCGGACATTTCCAAAAAAGACGTGCTTTCGTTGCTGGAAAGTCAGTGGAAAGATTTTGCGCCCGCTTCTCGCAGTCAGCCGCGAATCATCGGAACAATCACAGACGGACAGAACCAGAGAGTCATCATTGAATAGAGAACCCCAATCGAATACAGAGCTGCCGCCGAACGGTGAATCGTCTCTGCATGATTTGAATCTGAAAGGCAGAAGCGTCCATGAGTTGGAAGCATTATTCAAAGAAATCGGCGAGCCGGCATTTCGCGGTCGTCAGGCTTTTCGTCGCATCAACAAACATCTGACTACGGACATCAATGAATTCAGCGATTTTCCCGCCGGACTCAGACACAGACTGGAAGGGAGCCTGCCGGACATGCCCGTCGTTCACAGTTCGGTGGATCCGGAAGGCACAGAAAAATGCATCTTCGACGCAGGATCAGACAGACGAGGCAATGAAAAGAAAATTGAAGCTGTCTGGATTGTTTCGCCGCGAAGACGCACTATCTGCATCTCATCACAGATAGGCTGCACACTGAACTGTACATTCTGCGCCACCGGCACGCTGAAATTCCAGGGCAATCTGGAAACCTGGCAGATCGTCGAACAGGTCTACTCTTTCATGAGGCGACGCGGCGAAAAAGCCACGAACATTGTGTTCATGGGTATGGGAGAGCCGTTTTACAATTATGAAAATGTCATCAGGGCTGCTCGCATTCTGCATCATCCGGACGGACTGAACATGTCGGCGCGTCATATCACGATCAGCACGGCCGGCGTCATCACCGGCATTGAAAAATTTACTGTCTCGCGCGAGCCTTTCAATCTGGCCGTGTCGCTCAATCATCCGGATCTTTCAGAGCGGACGACCATCATGGATGTGAATAAAAAATTTCCTCTGGACAAACTGCTGATCGCCGTAAGAAAATATACCAGAGAAATGGACAGAAAAATTACTTTTGAATATGTAATGATCCCCGACGTCAACATGGGCAGCGACAATGCGAGGAAACTCATCAAGATCGGACGATCCGTTCGATGCAAGATCAATCTGATTCCTCTCAACACGGGCCTGAAAGGATTCCGCCGGCCGACGCCGGATGAAGTTCTGGAATTCCAGAATATTCTGCTCGATGCGGATCTTGACGTGTTCAACAGAGGATCGCCGGGTCTGAATATCAATGCCGCCTGCGGCATGCTGGCCCTTTCGCAGAAAGCGCCGGCATAGAAGCAGCAAACTGCGAATATTGCGCGCAGACATAAAGCCGCTCCGGCAGCTGCTCAGGGACGCGATAAAATGTTTGACCCCGGCAGGAAATACAGCATCCATGTTCCCATGTCAGTACTGCTTGAATTCAGCATGTTTCCCACGGACAAAGGCGAAAGCGTCAGCACCTATGTCTCTCGTATCATCGATCACATTGACCGCAGCGGGGCCGATTATCGCCTGACGCCGATGGGTACAGTGGTAGAAACCGAGACTCTGGAAGAGGCTCTGAAAATTATTGGGGAAGCCTACGCTCTTCTTGAGGGAGACTGCAGCCGCGTTTACTCTTCTTTGAAACTCGACATCCGCAAATCGACAAAAGGCAGACTTCGCGGTAAAATTGATTCAATAGAAGAAAAGCTAAAACGTCCTGTTAAGAATTGACCGGATAACAGAAGCTTCCGGCCCGGATTTAGCGTCTAAGAATCTTATCGATAAGATCCATGAGCCAGGCGACAAATCTCCAGAAAATGCCCTTACGGCTGTAACGATCCATCAGACTGTCCGCTTTGGACAGTTCTTCCGGTGTAAAATCGCGCCGGGTCGTATTTTCGTCAGATTCAACAACCAGCCGGTCCTTCTTGTCCTTCACATCGACAAGGCGAGCTTCAATCGATTCCCAGCCCAGGAGTTTAGCAGCCTCAAGACGGCGGTAGCCCGCCACCAGGTTGTTCTGAGGGTCGATCAGCACGGGGTGAAGCAGGCCCAGCCGGCGCATCGAGTCCTTTAAAGTCGTAATATCACCCGGATTCTTGCGAATTCGGTTTCCCACTTTGACGTCGCTGATTTTGATCCTCATATTTGTAAAAGGAAGTAACTTCGGCCTGTAAGGCAAGCTTTTTTGAGGGGTAAATTCAACTCCTGGGGCCGGGAAAAACTCTTGACTGATCATTGTTTTTTAATGAAATTGTATACAGAGTTGCCGGATGTCAGGAATAACTTAAAATGCTGGTAATCGAACCTTCCACACAGTTCAATTTTTCCCCGATTTCGCGAAGATACACTCTGGCGGAGTTTTCCGATCTACCTGAGCCGGATGAACATTCGAAACTGGAACTGATAGGGGGGATTCTATATATGACGCCGATGCCGGATTGGGAGCATGCAAAAGTTGTGGAGATGATTCTCAAGAAATTGATGGCTCTCAAAGCGCCTGGAAAAATTTTCGTGCCGCGGGCTGGGATTACGACGGGTGAGAATACATGGATTGAACCGGATCTCTTCTATATTTCAGAAACAGGCTTGAAAAAACTCACCGGGCATCCAACCACGGCCGATCTGGTCGTTGAAGTCCTTTCGCAGGGAACAGAGGAATACGACAGAACTACAAAATCCGATACGTACGCGGCTCTCGGCGTGGGAGAGCTCTGGCTCGTCGATTATCGAAAAAAGACTATCGAGGCGCGTGTCAATCCTCCAGGCGGGAAAGCATTCACGAGCATCGTAGTTTATGAAACCGGAGATGAACTGATCTCGCAGGCGATTCCAGATCTAAAATTTAAAATCGACGATGTTTTTTCTAAATAATTAGAAAGCCAAAGATGGATGCCCGTGGCTTTCGATGATTCTTACCACTTTTTCTGATTTTTATAGCGAGCCGGAAAGGCGCGTGGATGTAATAGAGCTTAAAAGATTTGCAAGGGTCTACAAAAAGCCGATCTCCTATTTTTTGAGATAATACCTGATTTACAGTAGGCCAACTCTACACAATTTCAACCCTGGCGCTGCCCCGGTACGCCTCAAAAGCCTTGTCGCGAGTCAAGAGACTGCAGTCCAGGGCCTCCGCCAGAGCCAGATACGTCGCATCGTAGGCTGTGAAATTATCGCGCAGCGCATAAATGCGGGATAAAAATGACGTATGACTGTATCTCAGAGCGGGAAAAACCGAAAGATCTTCAATGGCTTCTTTTGCCCGTTTTGATGTCAGCTGATTGGACTTAACGAATCGACGAATCACCTGGGCAACTTCAATATCAATCAGATGAGGGGCTGCGATCGCGCCTTCATTCTCCAGCAATCGATCCTTTGCCAAATCGGATAATTCATTGTCCAGCAGATAATCGATCAAAACCGAGGCGTCCAGTACGATCACCGGCTGTCCCTCTCTGCTCGAATAGCTTTCGCAGAATTCAATTGCTTTCCCGGTCGTTCCCGCAAAGCGATTCGGGATGACAACTCCTGGAGGGTGGGACGTTCCACAACCAACTTTAGCTCTGCCAGAAGGTAATCAGAAAGAGTTTTTCCGGCGGAAGCAGCCCGCGCCTTGAGAGTTCGATGAATACGATCCGGCACATGCCGTATCTGAATCATTTTTTCTTGCATGCAAGAATGATATTTGCATGTTTCAAACATGTCAATATTTTTCCGGCCCCTCTTGCCGAAAAATTCAGTTTGCAGTCACGTATACGCCGACAAAATTTCAATTGACCTGTAAAGCGCTCGGCAGGATTTGAGAAGATTGGAAACCCTATGTTTGAACTACCAATTTCCGCCCAATACAATTTTCCCACAACGATTCGGTTTGGCGCCGGTATACGAAAAGAACTTCCCGATGCGATAAAATCCCGAGGTTTTTACCGGCCGCTTCTTGTAACGGACCGGATTCTGGCAGAGCTCCCCATAGTTCAGGAAATTTTTTCTTCTTTAAAAACCGCCGGCCTTTCGGCTGGTCTTTTTTCCGGTGTTCAGGGCAATCCGGTAAAATCCCAGGTGCTGAAAGGGGTGGAATCCTTCCATTCAATCAACGCCGATTCTATCATCGCCGTGGGCGGCGGAGCGGCGATTGATGTGGCCAAAGCAATTCTTCTGATGGCGCATCATCCGGGCGATCTTTTCGATTACGAAGACGGCAAACCGGACGGACGGCCCGTCGATAAAACAATACCATTTTTCATAGCGATTCCCACCACCGCCGGAACCGGCAGCGAAGCCGGCCGCAGCACAGTCATCTCCGACGATGCTACGCATGTGAAAAAAATTATTTTTTCGCCACGACTTCTGGCATCCATTGTATTTGTGGATCCAGAGCTCACGCTCGAACTTCCTCCAGCCGTCACAGCATCCACGGGTATGGACGCTCTGACTCATCTGATGGAATCGTACCTGGCGCTGGGATTTCAACCTCTCTGTGACGGCATCGCTCTTGAGGGAATCCGGCTTGCAGCGAAGAGCCTGGTTCCCTGCGTGGAATTTGCGAAAAAAAAAGGCGACCGGACCGCAGAGCACGTGTACCACCGCGGTATGATGCTCAATGCGGCGCTCATGGGAGCCGTGGCGTTTCAAAAAGGATTGGGCGTGAATCATTCCTGCGCTCATGCTCTGTCGACTGTGTGCGACATGCACCACGGTCTTGCCAACGGAATCATGCTTCCCTATTCCATGCGATTCAATCTGGAAGCCGCGCCGGAAAAATTTCAAATTATGTCGAATATAATCGGTGAGACAGAAGGAAAAGGCGCGGTAAAAAGGGATTACATCATAGACTGGATTTTTGAACTTCAGAAAAAAACCGGCATACCGGCCAAACTCACCGCTGCCGGCGTGAAAAAAGAACAGATCGACGCTCTGGTGGGTGTGGCGGTGAAGGATGCCTGCCATCCATCGAATCCGCGGAAGGTCACACAGAAGGATTTCCAAAGTTTATTTACAGAAGCGATGGGCTGATAATGGGAAAACTGACAATCACAAACCCGGCCACGGAAGAAATAATCGGCGAACTTGAAGAAGACACAGAGAAAAGTCTGGGCGAAAAATTTGCGCTGGCGGACGCGGCGCAGAAATCGTGGAGCCTGACGCCGTTCAAGGAGAGAGCGGGCATTATTAAAAAGTTCCGGGA
This sequence comes from Spirochaetia bacterium, assembly GCA_009885105.1. Taxonomy (GTDB): domain Bacteria; phylum Spirochaetota; class Leptospiria; order Leptospirales; family Leptonemataceae; genus VFLI01. Next base: position 32,397 of record VFLI01000067.1, read on the forward strand.
TCTGCTGCTTGAGAATCTGGAAGTTCTCGCAAAAACGCTGACAGATGAAGTCGGCAAACCTATCACGCAGTCCCGTAATGAAATTCGGTCCGTGACATCGCGCATCGATTTTTTTCTGGAACATACTGAGGGAGCCATCGAGACGGAAACAGTTCTGCGCACCTACGCAGCGGGCAAACGACTGGAGATGGAGGAAAAAATCTCCTACGATCCGCTCGGCACCATCGCCAATATCTCCGCCTGGAATTATCCCTATTTTGTCGGATCCAACGTGTTCATACCCGCTCTTCTGACAGGCAACGCTGTGATGTACAAACCGTCCGAATTCGCCGTTCTGACGGGACTGGCCATTGCGGATACTTTCAAACAGACGGGTCTTCCCGCGAACCTGTTTGTGCCTGTAATTGGCGCCGGAAAAATCGGGACGGAACTTTTAAACCTTCCGGTTCAGGGAGTTTTTTTCACCGGTTCCTATGCGACGGGGATCAGAATCGCTCAGGCCCTGGCCGGAAGATTGATACGGGTTCAGATGGAACTGGGTGGAAAGGACCCGGTTTACGTGGCGGACGACGCCGACGCGCAAAAAGCGGCTGCCTCGCTGGCGGACGGAGCTTTCTACAATACAGGACAGAGCTGCTGTTCGGTGGAACGCATTTACGTGCATGAAAATATTTATGATAATTTTTTAGAATATTTTTTGAATGAAACGGCCTCCTTCCGCCTGGGCGACCCGCTCGATGACGCAACGTACATCGGGCCTCTGACCCGGGCAGCGCAGATATTGAATTTAAAAAGCCAGATACGGGACGCGGTGTCCAAGGGCGCCAAACTTCTCTGCGGAGGCGAAAGAGCTGACCGCCGCGGAAATTATCTGGAACCGGCCGTTCTTGTCGATGTGAATCATGCCATGGATATTATGCGGGAAGAAAGTTTTGGGCCGGTGATCGGAATCCAGCGCGTGGAATCAGATGAAGAAGCTCTCACGATGATGAACGATACAGAATACGGACTGACAGCCGGCGTCTATTCTACAGATGCAGCGCGCGCGTCAAAGATACTTTCTCAGCTCAATGCGGGCAGCGTATACTGGAATTGCTGCGACCGCGTCAGCCCCCGGCTCCCCTGGACGGGAAGAAAACACTCAGGAATCGGCTCCACGCTTTCGCGGGCCGGCATCCAGGCATTCGTGCAGCCCCGCGCCTGGCATATGAAATTTCCGGAGTAGCTACCGCTTTCCCATCTCGACGTAGTTGCGGCTCTGCGCGCCCGTGAATACCTGGCGTGGTCTGCCGATTTTGGTGTTCGGATTTTCAATCATTTCCTTCCACTGAGCGATCCAGCCCGGCATACGGCCCATTGCAAACATCACTGTAAACATTTCCGTCGGGATGCCGATCGCGCGATAGATGATTCCAGAATAAAAATCCACATTCGGATACAGCTTTCTGTCCACAAAATACGAATCTGTCAGAGCGGCTTCTTCCAGCTTGCGCGCGATATCGAGCAGCGGATCCTGTTTGCCCATTTTTCTCAGAACATCGTCGCAGGCCTTTTTGATGATCACGGCGCGCGGATCGAAATTTTTGTAAACCCGGTGTCCGAAACCCATCAGCCGAAAAGTGGAATTCTTGTCTTTTGCCAGCTGCACGAATTTGTTGACATCGCCGCCTTCATCGCGGATAATTTCCAGCATATCAATAACAGCCTGGTTTGCGCCGCCGTGCAGCGGTCCCCAGAGCGCGCAGATACCGCTGGCGATGGTGGCATAGAGATTCGCCCGGCTGGATCCCACAAGACGCACGGTCGATGTGGAACAGTTCTGTTCATGATCGGCATGCAGGATCAAGAGCAGGTCCAGCGCCTTCTCAACGAGAGGATCGACTTCATAGTCTTCTGCCGGAACGGAAAACATCATATTCAGAAAATTGCCCACATAGCTCAGTGAATTGCGCGGATAGACGAACGGCTGCCCGATCGACTTCTTGTGCGAGTAAGCGGCAATCGTCGGCGTTTTTGAAAGAAGGCGCGTCATGGAAATTTCGCGGTGACGCGGATTCAGCGGATCCGACGAATCGTTATAATATCCCGAGAGTGTGCATATCATGGAACTGAGAATCGCCATTGGATGCGAATCCTTTGGGAAACCGTCGTAGAGACGTTTTAGATCTTCGTGGATCATCGTGTGCCGGACGACATTATTTCTGAAAATTTCAAACTGTTCCTTGTCCGGCAGCTCGCCGTATATTAAAAGATACGACACTTCCAGAAAGGTCGCTTTTTCCGCCAGCTGCTCGATCGGGTAGCCCCGGTAGCGCAGAATCCCTTTTTCACCGTCGAGAAAAGTTACATTGCTGGTGCACGAACCAGTATTCATGTACCCGTCGTCCATGGTGATCAATCCCGTATCTCCCCTGAGACGGGAAATATCGAGAGCCTTCTCCCCTTCCGAGCCTGTAATTACAGGCATTTCTATTGTTTTATCACCGAATATTAGTTTGGCTGTTTCCGACATAGTATTCCACCTGAATAGATAGGATTTCCCGGCTGATTTTTTGGCCGTATCTAACCTTACAATTGTTTCCGAGTAAAATCTGACAAGCATTAATCAGGAGAAATGCACTGTGATTTACATCATGTTCCTGAGCCAGGCGTCATTTTAGAGTTGACTGTGCAAAGGCCGATTGAATGCTCCTGGCGAGGGTTCTATGCGTAAAAAAATTGTTCTGAGTATTTCAACCATTCTTGCATTATTCCTTGCTTTTACATTCTTAAAAACAGAGAAAGGAATCAAAATTGCAGCGGCCGATACCATCAAGGCGGCCCCTGCCGCCGACTGGGCGGGTATGAAGAATTCCGCCGTCTCAGATCTCCGCGCTCTATTAAGAATACAATCAATACGGGGAAACGAACTGGCCGTATGCAGACTGCTTCAGTCAATTCTGAAAAAAGAACAAATAGCTTCCCGGATCATTTCTTACCCCGGTAAGCCGGACCGCGCCAGTCTCATTGCGGAGCTTCCCGGATCCCAGCCGACCGGCGGCCTGATCCTGACCGGACATATGGATGTTGTTGAAGCGAATGCCGACGACTGGGATCATCCGCCGTACAGTGCGGATATGAGAGACGGACGTATTCACGGGCGCGGCGCGGTCGACATGAAAGGCATGCTCATGATGGAGCTGTATGCATTTTTATCAATTCATCGGGCCAAAATCCCGCTTAAAAGAAAACTGATGTTTCTGGCCATCGCCGACGAGGAGAGCCGCAGTATATTCGGAGCGCAGTTTCTGACGCAGAAGCATCCGGAAATCTTTACAGGGTACGAATATGTTCTGAACGAAGGCGGAATCGGCACGGTCGATGTGGCGGTGCCCGGAGCGAAAATCTTCAATCTTCAGTACGCAGAGAAAGGCCTGCTCTGGCTGAAACTCAAGTCGAAGGGAGACTCCGGCCACGGCAGCACGCCTCCCGTACATTACGCAGCTCTGGATCTGATGCATTTTTTCCAGGATCTTGAGAATATGGAAAAAGGAACTACGATAACGGATGAAACCGCCGCCTTCTTCTATCAGGTCGGCGAGGCCAGCAGCTTTCCGAATTCTTTCGTTCTGAAGCGGTCCCGCAATCCTCTGATCAAACCGCTTCTGGACGGATTCATCCAGTCGAACCGGCATCTTCGCGCAATGACCAGCAACACAAGAAGCTTCACCGGATTTCAGACAGAAGCTTCCGGCACAAATGTGATCGCAGCCAGAGCGGCCGGTAAAGTGGACATCCGCCTTCTACCCGGCGTGACTCCCGAGCAGTTCACGGAGCGTGTGAAAAAAATCGCCGAGCCGTACGGCATAGAAGTGGAAGTTGAAATTGCGGATCCTCCCACCGTTTCTCCGATTGACGGCGAGCTTTTTCAGGTTCTGGCGAGAGTGGCGATGAACAATGTTCCGGGATCGCATGTCACGCCGTTTCTTTCCCCGGGCACAACCGATTCCACATATCTTCGCCGCCTGGGATTGAAATGCTACGGACTGATTCCAGGAATTTTCACTTCCGATGACATCGACGGCATGCACGGCAAAAACGAGAGCATTACGGTGGACAACCTGATGCTGGGCATGAAAATAATTTACGAGACGATAGCCGCAATGAACTGAAGACATTGGCCGGAAATTAATCCGGAAAAGTTTCCGGATATCCGGTGAATTTTACGGCGCAGTTTTTATTTCATGCTTTTCAACACGTTAGACTTTCTGATTTTTTTTGCCGCCGTGGCGGCTGTATTCGCGGCTGTCGGCCGGAAATACCGGCGTTATGTGCTCCTGGCCGCTTCATTATTTTTCTACGGCTATTTTGATGTTCGCATTCTGGCGCTTCTGGTTCTTACGGTTTTCATCAATTTTCTGGCCGTGGACCGTATGCATCGCTCAGAATCAGCCAGGAACAAAAAAATATTTCTGGGTTTGTGCCTGGCTGCGAATCTCGGATTCCTTCTGTTCTTTAAATTCTTTGGATTCCTGTCTCAGCTGGCGGCTCGCGCGGCCGAGATTACCGGCCGGCCCGGCGCTATACCCGTATTTGAAATTCTGCTGCCGGCCGGAATCAGTTTTTATACATTTCAGATCATTTCCTATGCGGTTGACGTATACCGGGGCATACTTCCTCCGGAAAATTCTTTCGTTAATTTATTGTTATTTATTACTTATTTTCCCAAGTTGACAGCCGGCCCGATCGAAAGGGCGTCCAGGCTTCTTCCCGTCCTTAGTTCGCCGCCGCTGCCGTCCCGCGATCAGGTTGCGTCCGGACTGGCTCTGGCCGCCTGGGGAATCTTCAAAAAGGCATACATCGCGGACAACCTTTCGCCGATCGTGAATTCGGCCCTGACACCGGGAGCGCATCTGCCGTCGCTTTCCATGAGTCTGGGAGCTATTCTCTTTGCGGCGCAGATCTACGCTGATTTTTCCGGCTACACAGATGTGGCGCGGGGAATTTCGCGCCTGTTTGGAATCGAACTGGTTCTGAATTTCAATCTTCCTTTTCTTTCGCCAAATCCCGGCGATTTCTGGCGGAGGTGGCACATAACAGTCGGGGCTTTTTTCCGGGACTACATCTACATCCCGCTTGGCGGCAGCCGGTACGGCATATTCCGTCACAACCTGAATATTGTCATCGTCTGGTTTCTGGGCGGACTCTGGCACGGCGCGAGCGTTGGTTTCTTTGTCTGGGGACTCTACTGCGGATTTCTAATTGTCCTGTATAACATCTGCTCGCCGTGGATTGAAAAGATCGCAGCAAGAGGACCGGCCTGGGACAGAAGCCTCATCATACTCGGACGAATCTACACTTTCATCACATTTTCACACGGACTGCTTCTTTTTCGCGTAGTATCAATCGCGCATTTGAAGGAAGTGGCTTCCCTGCTTGTTCCCGACGTTTCTGCCGGATGGGTTTCACCGATCGTTGTTTTCCAGGCGCTGTTCTATCTCTGGCCTCTCATTGTTATGCAGATCGCACAGGCCTTTCGCGGAGAAATGGAAATTCTTCCGAAGCTTCCCGCCGGCATGAAATTGATTGTCTTCACAGCCGGCGCTGCGCTGTTTCTGTTATTCGGCGCCTTTCACTCAGATCGATTTTTTTACTTCCAATTCTAGGCGTCCCGATCGAGTTTTATGTCGCGAGCCATTACGGTTTTGCGGCCGTCAAGTTTTGCGCGGTCCACAGCTGCATTGCAAGCCTGAACAATGAGGTCTGTCAGCGGCTGCATCACATCCGCGGAAGTGTTGAGTCCCGAGTTCTCCTGAATATATTTTTTGACTTTCGATGCAACGACAAGAATGTCTGTTGTGCCGGTCTGTTTGTCCATATTTGCTTCCTTCCCGGGTGAACGGGCCTCCGGTTTTTGAATTCGATCCGATTGAGATAATACAGGCTTTGTGATTTCCGCAGCCAGAACCCGGTCCGGATGCGCCGGCGCCTTTTCCTCAATCGCAGCGCCGCTGCGATGACGGTAGATTTCGTTATGCACACTCCAGCATTCAAAACGGCAGAACTGATTGGGCGCCGATTTTGAATTGCAGGTAGATACAGAACATGTGTAATAGAGGGCTCCTGTAAAAATTGGTTTCTTACAGGAGCTGCATTTTCTCCAGACCTCGGCCATCCGTCCATATGCCGTAATGTCCGGAGAATCGCAATTTATTTTTTTACATGCTAGAAAATCATACCCCCCGGAATATTCTTGAAGCCGCTGATGGATATCCACAGCCTCTTCTTCGTCAGTCGCCGAGAGTTTGGTGTCCATTATGATTGTTGATCTATAATTTGATGGGTGCCGCTTTCCTCCCCGCGAACAGGCGTCAGGATGACGCCGCGCTGCAACCTGGACAGGGATGTCCAGCAGTTGGAGCGGAGCGGGAGGGGAGAGCGGCGCCTGTCAATACCACGAATCTAACAATCGTAATACAAGACAAACTCATAGGGATGCGGCCTGGTGTTCACGATCTGTTCGATCTCATTCCGCTTGTAGGCGATGTAGTTATCGATAAAATCTTTATCGAACACGCCGCCGGCTGTCAGCCAGTCATTGTCTGTTTCCAGCGCGTCGAGAACCTTTGTCAGATTTGTCGGCACAGATTTCAGTTTGGCCTTCTGCTCCGGCGTTGCATCGTACAGATTGAAATCCGCCGGTTCGCCCGGATCCGTCTTTTTCTGCACGCCGTCCAGGCCCGCCATGAGCATCGCGGCAAAAGCAATGTACGGATTGCACGCCGGATCCGGCGTGCGAAATTCAATGCGCCGGGCCTTGTCGCCGTGCACGGCCACCGGAATCCGGATAGACGCAGAACGATTTCGCGCGGAATACACAAGATTCACCGGCGCCTCGAATCCCGGAACCAGACGTTTGAAGCTGTTTGTCGTGGGATTCGTGAAGGCCAGGAGCGCCGGGCCGTGATTCAGTATCCCGCCGATGTAATTCATCGCCATATCCGACATATGCGCGTATCCTTTTCCGGCAAAAAGATTTTTTCCGCCGGACCAGAGCGACTGGTGCGTGTGCATTCCGGAACCGTTATCGCCGAACAGCGGTTTGGGCATGAATGTCGCTGTCATACCGTGTTTTTTCGCGACGTTTTTCACAACATACTTATACAGAAGCATTTTGTCGGCCATCGCCAGACCTTCATCCACGACAATGTTGATTTCCTGCTGACCCGCATTGGCCACTTCATGGTGATGTTTTTCCGTGGCGATTCCCAGACTCTCCATCATGGAAAGCATTTCACTTCGTATGTCCTGAAAAACGTCGCTGGGAGGAAGCGGAAAGTATCCCTCTTTCAGACGGATTTTATAACCCAGGTTCGGCTTCTCATCGGCGCCCATATTCCATTTTGCATCGACGGAATCGATGAAGTAAAAACCCTGATTCATCACCTGATCAAAACGCACGTCGCTGAAAATAAAAAATTCCGCTTCCGGACCGAAAAAGGCTGTCTCCGCGATGCCGGTTTTTTTCAGATAGGCCAGCGCTTTTTTGAGAATGTGACGCGGGTCGCGGCTGTAGGGTTTCGGCACGTCGCCTGGTTCGCATATGTCCGCAATGACCGCCAGAGTTTTGTGCTCGAAAAAAGGATCCACGCATGCTGTGGTTGCATCCAGCACAGCCAGCATATCTGATTCATTGATCGCCTTCCAACCGCGAATCGACGAACCGTCGAATCCAATGCCCTCTTTAAAATCGTCCACGCTGATCGAGTGCAGCGGCATGGTAAAGTGCTGCATGATTCCCAGCATGTCCGTAAAACGAATGTCGACGAACTGTATCTTCTCGGAATTGGCCCAGATCAACAGTTCTTTGGGTGTTTTTGGTATAGCCATATTATGGTACTCCTGAATTTTTTATCTATTCCGACTGAATTCGGATGCAACCGGCAATTCCGACGGAGAAAATCGAAAATTGATTTGCAATTCCTGTACCCGGCTTAATGCTTAATTAGCTGCCTGGTTTAAAGGCGTACTGCTATAATAGGGGGAGATCCGCGTACAAATTAAGCGTCCGATTCGACAGCCAGAAAAAGACTGCTGGCAATCAATATCTGTGCCAGTATGTAAGAGATCCAGATCGTCTGCGTTACTATCAGCGATCGGGGCTCAATAATATACAGCGCTATCAGAGAATCGGAAATAACAAAGAGCCAGCCGCCCAGAGCGATTCGCATGCCTTCTTTTTTCCAGACGATCGGCATCTGCACGGCCGCAAGCATCATAAGAGAAACAATCAGAGCATAGGGAAACGACAGGATTTTTATCAGCTGCGACGCATGATCCGATATCACCGCATTCCAGAGCGCTACGGCCGCAATAGGCGCCAGGATCACAGTGATCCAGATTCTCTTTTTAGCAATGTGCCCCGGTTTGCCGGATGCATCCGGCTCCGGAGTCATCAGAATGAAGGCTCGTATATAGAGGTAATGCGCGAATGCAAACGGCAGTATCGAAATCAATTTCTGCGGCTCGATGATAAAACCCAGATAGAACAGTTCGCTGTTTATCAGATCTCCGGCCAGCGACGAAACAAGAGCCAGCCGGATAAAAAATGAAATGCGTTTCCAGGTTTCCCGGTCGAGATAGCGGATCTCCGGCGATTCAGAGATTTTTCTGTGAGTCAGATAGGTGAGAAAAATGAGCGCTGCCATCTGGGAAAGATGGAAAATAGGATAGCCCTTCCCATGGAGATAGTCCATGCCCGGAGTCAGAAATACCGCAATTTCCGCTCCCAGAATCAGGAGTGCAAAAAACATATTGGCCTTTATCAACGGATTCATAGCGCATTTTGCACAGGAATTGTGCTTTTCCCCAGGGAATTGTTAAAAATATAGTGCGTTAAATCAAACCTTTTGGGCCTTCTGTCAATCTAATAATACAACAGAACACGATTCTGTCTGGAAAAGAGATATGAAACACAAACACTATGGAAAATTTATCATCACCGCAGTACTTGCGCTGATGATCAGCACACTGGCAGGGAATCTTTACAGTAACAACTGCCAGGCCGCCTGCAACCTGTATGTCAGGTGCGTGGGAGAAATGAACCATAGGCAGCCAACCGCCGATGAGCGAAGCAAGCTCACCGCAGGGTGTATGAACACCTGCGCCAGGAGACCCACGGAAACACTCGGATGCTACCGTCAGGCCGCTGCCGCGCCGAATTCCTGCGGACAGTACTACACCTGTCTTCTGAAATACACGAATTCGAGATAGACTCGCGAAAGGGGCTCTATCTCTCGAATATCGGATCGATTGCGGGACGACGAAGCACTCCGTCGCGAAGTGTGAGATTGATCATTTCAATATTCTGCCGGGCCCGGGTTGCCTGTTCCCCGGTGCCGCGGTGTATGATTTCACGGTAAATATTCAGGGCGCCCGTAAAATCGCGCTCATACATACACAGCATGGCCCGTCGCTCCAGAATCCGGGGAAGGTTCAGAGAATTCAGCCTTACACGAAGAAAACGAGTTTTTTCGACGGCGGCGGCCAGCTCGATATTCTGCAGCCGGTGGTAGGAATCGCGAAGCCTCTGGTCGTCAGTGGAAAGGAGCTGGCGCTTGAGAATCATAATCTCTTCGCGTATTTTCTTTTCTTCCGCGTCAAAATCGGCGTATTCCCTTTCCATTTTCATGTACTGCTCGCGCGCACTTTCGATATCGGCTTTTTCTTTTTCTGGACGCTCATGGAGACGGTTTATTGAAGCGAGATTCTGTAAAACCCTGTACCGGAACGATCTGATTTCGCTTCTCTTTCTGAAATCAAGCGTCTGTTCGTCGGTTTTCATGCTCTCTTCCAGCACTTCGCGGTAAAGCCTCTCCGACCTGGGGAAGGCTCCTGTATGCTGAAAATAAATATCCGCCAGCTGAAGCCGGATCAGGCCGTCGGGATCGGCGCCCTTTTCCAGATATTTTTCACAGGTCTGCGCCGCCAGAATGTAATTTCGCAGGTCTGTGTACAGTCCGGCGAGAGTCCGGTAATGCGCCGGCAGCTCTGATGGCTGCGGATTCATCGCCGAAGCGATTCGAACGTAATTTTCCTCAAAGGCCGCCGCCCTGTCGTTCGACCGGCTGTTCCTGTATTCCTGCGAAAGCAGAGTAAGATATTTTAAATTGTCCGGGTCGATACGATGGGCCATTTCCAGGAAAATTGCGTATCCCACAAAATTCCTCAGTTCGGTGACCTCTTCGCCCTGCTCATTTCCAAGACCTCGGTAAAACGAGGACCTGTTCAGAATTCGCGACAGATTCTTATTTTCAATTTCGAGCTTTCGTATCAAAACAGCCATGGTGTACGCCAGATCGCCGTCACGCTCTCTCTTGCGTTCGTAATATTTTTTATAGGCGCCGGTCCGTATCTTTTCAAGAGAGGCGAGAAGCGAATCCATCTCTGTCTGAAGCGCCTGAGCTTTCGCGGCGGCCTGAGCTTCCGTGTCTCCGGGGATTCCGCGGGACAGGCGGGCTCTTGCGACATCAACTCCTTTTTTTGCCTCTTCCAGCCGGACTTTCAGATCATCGTACTTTTTCATCGAGTCGAGGAATTCCGCGGCCGCTGTTTTGATTTCCGGATCGTTTTCCTGAGCGATCCTGTCAGGGTCCGCAAATCCGTCCAGCATCAGGCGGTATCTGTCAATGATTGAATTTGCGTCGACTGCATCGTCGCGAAAATCATATCCTGTGTAGCGGAATGCCGTTGCATATTCGCCCAGCGCTCTGTACGGCTGATTTTCAATTTCATAACATTTCCCAAGTATTACATGCAGCCTGTACAGGAAAGGATACTCGCCCTGGAAATAAATTCGTCCGTACTCCCGGTCACGGCCCGCGCTGATCAGACGAATTGTGTTGATATCGAATTCACCGGTCTGCTGCGTCTGATTGCGCCTCTCTTCCTGCGTGATTTTATCGGTTAAGAACTGCGTGGTGTAGGCGTTGATCTCCCTGATTGCCCGGGGAACAACGGCTTCCGGATCGTCGTTGGCCGGCATGCAGGCTGGATTCTGCTTTTCCAGCTCCGCTTCCAGGCGGGCAATATTGACCTCCTGGATAACATCCTGGGGTTTCTTAAATAGTCCCGCCTGCGCCCCGGCGAAATCCGGCCGGAGCAGAAGCGCCAGAGGCAGAAAAAAAATCGCTGAATTTAAAAGCCTGCGCATTGTGTCTGTAATCAATATATCGGTAAAACTGGTTTTTAGTTGATATTTTCTAACGAACCCGGATCACGGGGCCGTAAAAATAATCTTGACATGAGCCGCAGGCGGCAGGGCGCAATGAGCGATGCAGATTTCCTTTTATGCCCTGTCTGCGGACGATTTCTACAGGGCCATGCTCGCTCTGGATGTGCTGAGAGGGCATATTATCCCGACCATCTACTGGCCGCCGCTGCATTTCTGGCTGGGAGCCCTGACGGTTCGTATCACGGGGTCCGTACTTTCCGCGCCGCTATTGCTGAATCTGCTCTGCAGCGCCGGATGCGCCTGGCTTCTTTACGATTTCAGCAAACAGCTCCGGCTCAAAGTCCGGCCCGTTTTTTTCGTTATTTTTTTGTTTTCCACTCCCTATTTTTATCTGCTGGGCGTTTCGGGTCTTTCGGAACCTTCGTATTTTTTCTTTCTGATTCTTGCGTACAACGGACTGGCACGATGGCAGAGCGGACAGAAGTCCGGGATATGGATTGCCGCGGCCGGTTTTCTTTTTGCTTCCATGATTCGCTTTGACGCCTGGTCTCACAGCATGGTCTTTTCTTCCATCATTGGAATACGTGTCGTTTTCCGGCGTTCCCTGCACTGGAAATATCTGGCAGGAGCGGCAATTCCCTATCTGTTTCTCGCGCTCTGGATGATTTACAATTATTATGAAGCGGGCGATCCTCTGTATTTTTTCAAATCGAACCGTGATTATTTTTTCCTGATGAAAGGAGAAATGAACCGGTTCGGGCTGATCTGGACGCGCTTTTTTGATTTTCTCATTGCCGCTGTTTTTGTTCTGCCTTTTCTGCCCGCGATAGTCCGTCGATTTCGCTTCTATTCCATACTCTCTGTGATGTGGATTTTTTCCTTCCTCATTCTGGTTCTCTCCGCGGGAAATGGAAATCTTCCCCTGCACAATCCCGTTCGTGTCATGCTGGCTCATTCAATTCTCCTGATTCCTTTCGCGCTTGCTGTGCTTCTTGAAATGAAAAATATTTATCTGAAACGGATATTTGCCGCCTGTCTCGCCGTCGCTGCGGTATTTCAGATCACTCTGCCGTTTTATTACAGCTACCCTACCGGACTCGACCCTGATATTGAAGATGCGTCCAGGTTTCTGGGGGCGATTCTGGCCACAGATGCGTCGCAGGTACTCGTGGAGAAGAAACATGCCAACGTCTGGGCCGTCCGGGCCGTTAGCGGATATCCGGACTGCTGTCTGGCCGTCGATCGCTCCGAGATTGAGAAACGGGGATTGTCGCGGATCGTCCGCGAAAAAAAAACCGGCTATATTCTTTACTTTGGAGACATTCCGGCGAAAGCGTCAGGTATCCGAACGGCATCGATTTATCACAGAGGCGAAATCACAATTCTGCGGGTGCAGTGAGTTCGATATCTAAACGCAGCGGCGGATAAATGGAATTCTTCGCAGCCCGATTACAATTACAAAAGACAGACCGCAGGCAACGAAAGCCAGCAAAGGGATGCCCGCAGGAGTGAATATAAAGAAGAAATCTGTAATCGATCCTCCCGCGCCCCAGATCGGAATGCGAAGCAGTTCCAGCAGACATACATGTATCAAATAAATCCCGAAACTGGCATCCCCGATGATTTTCAAGTTATTGCAGAAGCGTTCGCTCCGCTGCCAGAAATCTATTTCTCCGATGGATCTGAGGATGATAAACAGAGCGATGGATGCGGCGACGACGACCGGATGAAGATAGTCTCCCGGATAGTTGCTGTACACACCCTGATTGTTCAGGGCCATATAATAGGAGGAAAAAGCGACGTAGATACTCCCCAAAAGAACGATAAAAGCAGAGATCAGGATCACCCTGCGGGGGGGCAGATAGTCTTTTAACAGATACCCGAGAAAAAAATATCCAAAGTATATAGGAAGAAACACCGTGAAGTTGGCGTTGATTCGAAATCCAAATTCATGAGTTGCGGCCATCGTCATCGAAAACAGGACAAACCAGACGCCAATTACAGTCAGGATTTCTTTCTTTGAGGCCCTGACAGCCCAGGCGCGCAGAAAAGGGACAGCCAGATACAGACCGAGAATCGAATAAAGAAACCAGAGATGGTAGTACGCCGGATCTACCAGAATGCTTAGAAAATTCTGCAATTTCAGCTGATCGGGATGGCGAGCCGATTTATAGAAAGTGAAGAATAAACTCCAGAACAGAAAAGGTATGCCGATCCTGGAAAGACGCTTTTTGAAAAAATCGAAAATTGATTCCTCCGTTTTCTGACCGAGCAGCAGAGTGCCGCTGACCATGAAGAACAACGGCACGCTCGCTCTGGCGAATGAATTCCACAGATTTGCCGGCCACCAGCCAATCGGCGCGTACAGAGACATATTCTTCCCGATTATCACACCCGCCGTATGAATCACGACAACGAGATAGATGGCGCTGACTCGTATCAGATCCACCCAGACAAAACGTTTTGTGCTATCCATAAACCTGGTTCCCAGCCGCGATTCAGCGGCGATTCTGCATACCGCGAAACGGCTCTACGGCGCGATCGTGCGGGCGGCGATTCTTCCGGTCAGAATGCAGCTGCCGATGAACGTTCCCTCGAGAGCGCCTTTTCCGTGCACTCCGCCGCCGCCGAAACCGGCGCATTCACCGATTGCGTAGAGTCCTGAGATCGGATTTCCGCTTTTTGTCAGCACGCGGCAGCTCAGATCCGTCTGGATGCCTCCCAGACTTTTGCGCGAATTGATAAATTCACGTATCGCAATGTACGGCTTTGCTCCCGGATCGCCGATGGGCTGAAATTTGCAGGTGCGAAGCTTATCTCCCAGATATTGACGTGCGTGTGCGATTCGGCGGAGCTGCTCATCGTTATGAAATTTGGGTCCGCGGGCGATGTTATCATCATATTTCTTGATTTCTGATATCATCAGACCGGGATCAATATCCTGGTTGCCGCATTTCTCGTTCATTTTCTTTGCCAGTTCCGGCAGAGTATCCGCATAGACGAAATCCTGGCAGTTGTCCATCAGGAAGCGGCACATCTCCGGACTTCCGAAAAGAACCGATTTTATGAAACCAAAAGCTTTTTTATCGCGGAGCGGCTTGTTGTAATCGGAATTCTGCACGGCCAGCTCTTTCAGAAGAATTTTCCAATTCATGATCTGCCAGCTGAATTTTTTCTTTTGTTTGCAGATTTCTTCAACAATGAAACGAGTGTCGTACGCCGTGATCAGCGGCATCGGTCCCATACGTCTGCCTTCGTAATTCATCCAGAGAGCTGATTTTGGCGGAACCAGAGTCAGTCCGTGATTTTCCTTGTCCGCCTCCGGATGATGCACGCCGGAAGGATAGTTCCACATATTTTTTAAGTGCGTTACATTTCCGTTCATACCGGAAATAAGATCGTGAATTTCACCGTTCGCGTAACGGTGCGATCCGTTGAGAATGACCTCCGGCGGTTCGCCAAAATCCTTGCGATCCCATTCCTTACGAACACGATTCAGATCGCCGTTGATTCCTCCGGATGCGACGATCAGATTTTCGCCTTCGGCGGTGAATTCCTTTCCGGTTTCCTCATCGATTCCGGAACACGACGTAACCGCGCCGCTTTTTTCGATAAGACGAGTTACATGATGCCGAAAACAAATCTGTAGATTTCCTTTATTTTTATGATTTTCAAGATTTTTTATCATTGTCAGGGTGAGACCGGTGCCGATGCCCCATACAAGATGAAACCTGGGCACGGAATTGCCCGGTGTAAAAAGACCGCGTTCGGCCCAGTGGACGAAGGGGAAGAAAGTGACCCCTTTTTTCACAACCCAGGAATAAACGTCTTCCAGCGAGCGATTGACATACTGCTCAGCCCAGCGTCTTGGCCAGACATCATCCGGACCCATCTGCGCCACGGACAGCCAGTCGGAAAGCGCCAGCTCCGGGCTGTCTTTGATGCCCCGCTTGCGCTGCGTCGGCGTGTTCACCATAAAAAGTCCGCCGAACGACTCCCTGGCCAGTCCGCCGAATTTTTCCTTTACATCACGGTCGAGAATGACCACTTTTTTATTACGATCCAGGAGCTCAAGCGCCGCCACAATGCCCGCTATCCCGCCTCCGATGATTACTGTGTCTGCTTTATAGTTTGTACTGCTCATATTGTTTTTCCTGTGGGTCCGTATGCCATACCGGCAGATGGAAAAACACGACGTCAATCGAAAAAATCCTCCACCGGAGATATCAAGGGCAAAAAGCGCAGACGGAATCAAACCTTGGAAAGTGATTCCCGCAGCTCCATAAAAAAGTTTGACCAAACAAATCCATCTGGGAAACTACCGGCTGGTTACAGCGGGAAACAGCTATGTCATTTTTTTCCAGCATTCGCGTAAAAGTATTTTTTGGACTTTTCCTGCTCCAGTTCGTTGCGCTGTCCGCAACAGGGTACATGTTGTTTTCCATTGCGAAAAATGAGTATTTCAGAAAGTTTCAGAATCATGTCCTTTCCAATGTGAAAAATGTCGCACTGACACTCAATGCAGATGAGCACGATCGCATCGCCCGCGGAGATATTGAGGGGTCCGAGAGTTACAGGCAATACATGGAATACTTTAGAAAAGTGAAGGAATCGGAACCCTACATAACCTATCTGTATTCTGTCCGGTACGATCCTCACGATGATACGCTCGTTTACGTGCTGGACGGGAACGTTTTTTCAAACGACACCGTATGGGTGGAGTCCGCACAGTTCGGGCTTTTTTTTGAGGTGATGAATGACGGATCTCTTGTGGTTCATTACAATTCGGAGGTCTATTCCCGTGATTTTCAGATGGATTCGATGGGAAAGACTCTGCCCGTCTCCATTACGCAGGATCATACTCATCCTGTACTGACAATAGGGTCGGACTTCAAAATAGAAATACTGCAGCTCCACCCTCTGCAAATTCGCGCGCTGGGAGAACAAATTGATACAGAATCGCACGGAAAAAAACTGGAGTGGAAATTTGGGGATGTGGACTGCCCAACGGATATTAATATCACAGAAGCCGGAAAGGCGATCTCCGTTCCCGGGGAGGAGTACGTTTCCGATCTGGAAGACATACAGAATCTGAAAAAATTCATCAAGGCCAATCAGCATGCCGTCGATCCGAGTCCCGGCTGGACGAATTTCGGAGAAGTGCTTCACGGTTACGGAATGATCCAGGATGAGAACGGCGGCGTGCACGGCGCAGTTGTGGCGGAGGTCTACACAAAAGAACTGCAGGCATTCCGCGCTTCCATTGAAAGAACAATAGTAATCGGTTTTCTTGTCACAAGCGGCGTCACGCTCGTTATGTCGCTGCTTTTTGCTCAGTATCTTCTCAGGCCGATAAAAAAACTGACAGAAGGCGTAAGCGATCTTGCCGACGGCAATCTGGACACTGCCGTGCACATGGACCGCAAAGATGAATTCGGTCAGCTGGCGTCAAATTTCAACACAATGATTCGAAAATTAAAGGCGGCACATTCGGAGACGGAAGACCTTACGAATCAGCTGCGCGCGACAGTGGAATCCTACTCGAAATTTGTGCCGCATGAATTTCTGCGGCAGCTGGGATATCACAGAATCGTTGAAGTTCGCCTGGGCGATCATATTGAAAGAAAAATGACCGCGCTGTTCGCGGATATTCGTTCCTTTACAACTCTGTCGGAACAGATGTCGCCTCAGGAAACATTTGATTTTATCAACGAATATCTGGGCAATGTCGGACCTGTTATCACAAAACACTCGGGATTCATAGATAGTGCCCGGCCGAAAACAAGCATATTTAAATTGGGGTTTGCAAAAACATGGTAAAATACCAACTAAAAATATAGATTATTAAGTTTAAAGTTAAAATAATATAAAATC
>VFLI01000021.1 GCA_009885105.1 Spirochaetia bacterium
GCTTAATGCCTACATTCCCCAAACAAGTATGTATTTCCTGAGTAACCCTGCGAAAACCGTAAACACGTAATCCTTTGAGAGCGGAGTATTCGTTCAAATAGAGTGTAGAGTTCTCCGGTGCGAAGTATGAATACGAAGCGATGAAGCTGTGCTTGACAATTCTCTGTGTGCCTTCTGCGATATTGTTAGAAACTCCTTCCTTGCTCCATCTGTTTCGCGCCCAGACATTCCTCTTTCTGTTCTTCGCACGAGCAGAGTGATTAACAGCTCTAAAGTTCCTGTTATATCTCCCAAACCATGGTGTGCCTTCATCAGCAAACACCGGTGTATTCGCCGGCAGAAAATCAAAGAGTGGTTGTATACTTTTCTGTTTCTGATCCGGGATCGATGATAGAAACACTGGCCCTTTCTTAACAGCGAGTGTGGCACACAGTGTGCCCACCTGATACTTCCCGCGCTCCTCTGCGACCTTGTCATTGAGATAGATACTTGCCGTCTGCCCGGTATGTTTGTATCTGCTTCTCCCTCCGTTGCTCCTTTGTGTCGCAGAAAATAATGCCAGCGTGTCCGTGTGCACGACCGGCCTATTTGCAACGGCTTCCGTTAGATCACCCTCCTCCGGCAGCAGCGTCTTCCCCCAAGCCCCCTGTATTTCCTGCCTCAAAAGCCCTTTCATCGCCGGTATCATCTCCGATAAAAAGATCTGTAATCTTCTCTTGAGAAGTGTCGCAGTATTCTTCGAGACCCCCAGCCTCCTCTGGATCTCCAGTCCAGAGAGCCCTAAAGGAAACCGGTTCATGGCTTCCAGTAGAATGTATGAAAACACCCAAAGTGGTATCTTGAGATGATGTAATGGAGTATAGGCCGTTCTACTGGTTTGATAATTACATTGCTGACATCTGATCGCCGTCTCCCTTGTAGAAATGTCTCGTGTGAGGAGTGTTTTGCATGTTGGACACTTCTTCGGATACATCTCAGCCAGTATCGCCTTGGTCAGTTCCGTATAAAACCCCAGATTGAGATGTGGAAACCTCCTATTAAAAAACTCTTTGGCATGTGCTGCTTTGCTGGAAGACTTCCGGCTGGAGGTCCTGTTTAAGGAATTTCCTTTGGTGCATTTCTGGGGTTTCTCTGGCTTGTGCCTTGCCGGGTCGTCAGCTTCTGAACCCTGCACCCGTCCTTCCGCCCCCCTCATTTGAGACAGGGGCGAAATTACTTCTAAATATCTTAGTATGTCCCCAGACTTCTGTTCCGGTTTATCAAAGCCGGCTCTTATATCTATTGGGGAATGTAGGTAATAGCGTCAGAACACAAAATAAATGAATGGAGCAACATCCGTCGCTCCCAGCTGGATAAGAACCAGTATCACAATCGGCAGAACCGCCAGCTCCAGCCAGACAGGCGGATTCCATTTCCAGGATTTTTTCTCGAAAATCCAGTATCCCAGAAGATGTCCCACATATATCGTCAGAACAGCGAAAATCACGGGCCGGTACATCGCAGGTTGAAGCGGCGCAGAGGCTGGACTGTCAAATCCCAGCATTCGTTTGAGAATCATCCAGCTTTCCCCGATGCTCTGGCTGCGAAACATAGTTCCAAAATACACGTTGCAGAAAGTCGTGGCAAGAAAGGCAAATACGACGGCGGGTATCGCGCGGATGCTTTTTTCCGACGCGGCGTTCTGCACGATGAACTCTCCTCTTTTTTTCCGGTATTTTTCCTTGAGTTCACGATAGGCGCTCTCTACGGCCAGAATCGTTCCGTGGATGCTGCCCCACACCACAAATGTCCAGTTCGCTCCATGCCAGAGACCGGCCAGAAACATCGTCAGAAAAATATTGAGTTTGTGCCGAAAAAAACTCACACGATTTCCGCCGAGCGGTATATACAGATAATCGCGGATCCATTTGATGAGCGACATGTGCCATCTCTGCCAGTGCTCGGTCACGGAAAGACTGAGATACGGCAGACGAAAGTTCTCCGGAAGATTGTAACCGAGAAACATCGCCGTGCCCCAGGCCATGTCGCTGTAACCGGAAAAATCACAGTATGCCTGCGCCCAGAATCCGTAAGCGCCCAGCCAGTGTCCGGCCGCGCCATACGCAGAAGAATTTCTATATATTATATCAACTATTGGACCGATGTTGTCCGCGATCACTGTCTTCTTAAAATACCCGAGCAGAAACCAGCGTGCCGCAATTTTCATCCTGTGCAGATCCATCACGGGCATGCGCCTGAGCTGTGGAAGAAATTCCCTGGCCGTGATGATCGGACCGGCAAGAAGGACGGGAAAAAACGAAACGTACAGCGCGAATCGCAGAAGGCTCTTCTCCGATGGATAGACGCGCCGGTACACGTCAATCGTGTAGTTCATGGAATGAAATGTAAAAAATGAAATGCCGAGCGGCAGTATCAGATTCAGAAGAAGCGAACTTCTGTCTCCGGGAGAAAAAGTTCCCGGAGCGATCGTGTTGATCAGATCCACGAACGATGCGATAAAAAAATCGGTGTATTTAAAGTAACCGAGTATGCCGAGATTCATCAAGATGCTGCAGACTATGACGATCTTTCTGAGCCTGTTATTGCGGCGGGCATCTTCTCCGGATGCCGTGTCCAGGTATCCCAGTATCCGCGCCGATGAATAATCCCAGATGGTGACAAAAGCCAGAAGGAGGCCGAACTGCCACTGCCAGGACATGTAGAAAATATAGGAGGCCGTTATGAGGAAAATATGCAGAACGCGCAGTCTCTGCCAGGACGGAATAAAAATCGGAATAATATACCAGTGGAAAATTATTACGGTTGCGAAAAAAATTAAGAAAGTGGCGCTGGCGAAAATCAAAACTACTCAGCTCCCGGATTTTGATTTCGATTTCGATTCAAAATAATAATTCCAATTATCATCAGAGCGGCGGACGGGGCCAGTAAAAATAATGGAAGGTGCTCCGTCGACACATTTGGCGAGAGATACGGCATATCCGGGTAGAGATACAGCACGGCCACGGCTCCGAGATTGTTGAGCACATGCACGGCCACGGGAACCCAGATCGAGCCGGATTTCAGTCTGGCATAACCCAAAAGATAGCCCATCGGCGCGGCGTAGATCATCTGCCAGACATTGGGAATATGAGCCAGACCAAACAGCGCTGCCTGCAGACCCAGAATAGTTTTTTCCCGCCACGGATAAAAAGCCCTCAGACCCGAAAGAATTAGCCCGCGGAACAGCAGCTCTTCGCAGACGGGACCGGTCATTCCAATTGTCAGCACGGCTCCGGCAAAATCCCAGGGGCTGCCTGTTGGTTGAATAATTTTAATAAATTCTCTATACAGTTCGCCGGGGGCGATCAGGGTCTTTGAAATCACCTCAAGCTCTGTTCCCAGAATCTGCATCGGTACAGGAAAAATCAGGATCACTGCCGCGCAGGCCCAGAATGGCATTTTTTTTTCTGCGGGCTTGACTTCGGGCGTGAGGGAATTGAGCCTCGACAGAAGGGCCGTGCCGGAAAGCGCAACGATAAACGGCAGGCTGAGAAGCAATTTTCGGAAGTCCGGATTTATCAAAAAGTCCGCTGGTCCGGAAAGACCGGCATTCTGGAAAGCCCCTGGAGCTGCCTGAAAAACGATCCAGGAAGCGGCCAGATACAATCCCAGAAAGACTGTGGTTAGAATTCCCGCTCTTCCGGCTCCTGTGCGCATTTTGGAAGCCCAGGATCGACCGGGGCGGGCCGTTGTCGAGTATATTGGAGGAAATAATGATAGAACTGCATCGACTGAACAATACACCGATTTTTCTGAACCACCATATGATTGAGACCGTGGAGGCCCTGCCGGACACCGTCATCACCCTCACATCGGAAAAAAAATATATAGTGAAGGAGTCTCCGGCGCAGATTGCCGAGCTGATCATCGCCTATGAAAGGCTGATTTACCTGACCGGTCAGAACAGCTTAAAGGGGGATGGGGGGGATAGTAAAAATAATTGAGCTAACTTGAAAAACTAACGATATTACAGTTATGGCCGGTGAAGAAGAAGAAATAGAAGACCAACCTGAAGAGGGCGGTGATGCCATTGCTCCCTCGGCTGCGTCCGGGTTGAGCAAAATTGTAAAGATTTTAATCTATGTTGCCCTGGGCGCCGTGGGACTTCTGATCATGATGGTCATTGCCTACTACGTGGCTCTGTTTGCCGCCGCCCAGCAGTACAAAGAGGTGTCTTCCATTGCCATCATCACGCCTCCTCCGCCTACGGATTCGTTCCGATTCCCGGACGATTTTCGCGTAAACACAGCCGACCAGGGTGAATCGCATTTTATCAAACTGCGCATGAGCCTGGGATTTGAAAAAAACAATCCCGCTCTGAAGCAGGAGCTGACCGACCGCATGTCGCAGCTTCGCGACATTGTGAACCTGATTCTTGCCGGAAAAACAAAGGACCAGCTTTCAACGATTCAGGAGCAGCTGGAACTGCGCGAGGAAATCAAAGCGTCGATCAATCATATTCTGTCCGACGGAAAGATCACGAACATCTATTTCGACGAATTTATCGTGAACTGAATTCGCTCACAGCCGAACATCTATCGCCGCGCATGTTCGCGTCATGTCGTATTCTTTTTCCGCGATTTCACGAGCATTCTGTCCCAGACGTTTTCTGAGCGGAGCCGATTCGGCAAGCTCGCAGATTCTCTTCACCAGTTCATCCACACTGCCTGGTTCTATAATAAAACCCGTCACGCCCTGGCGCACGATTTCCTCCACTCCGCCGACACGTCCGGCGATGGTCGGCAAGCCCGCCCAGGATGCCTCCAGCAGAGCCGTGCCCAGTCCTTCGACATCGTCCTCTCTTTCGCAGCCGGGCTGCACAAAAATATCAGAAACACCGAACATCGCCGGCAGCAGATGATCCGGCAGAAATCCTGTCAGAGTCACATGCGATTTCAGATCGTGAATGCGTATCAATTCTTCATAGTAGGAGTACTCCGGCCCGGAGCCGGAAATAAAAAGATGGAACCGGTCTTTGTTCTCCAGACGGCTCACCGCCTCTATGGCGAGATCAAGACCCTTTCGTGGTATGAAGGGTCCCAGACCAAAAAGCACAATTTTTCCCCGCGCTGAGTTCCGGACTGCCTCGGGAAGCTGCACTTTCTTATTTTCTTCCCAGCGATTTTCCATGCCGGGCGGCAGGACGACAATTCTATCCTCCGGTATTCCGAGCTCGCGTCCGCCCCGGGCCATGTAGCGCGACAGCGTAAAAACGTTTTTTGCTCCCATAACGAACCGCCTGTCCAGAATCCTGTGGAATCCCAGACGGTTCTTGAAATCGTTTCCGTCCAGAAATACAGAATACGGAACAGACATGGATGCCCCTCCGGCGGCCAAAATTCTGGCTGCCGGTGAAATATTGCCAAAAATCATATGCCGGGGAGAAAATTTCCGGGCTTTTTCCAGAAAGTATTCTCCAAATTCGCGCTCATTCCCGCCAAAAAACAGCGTGGAGTTTCTCAGACTGTTTCTGTGCACAGGATAATTTTCTGAAACGTCAAAGCTTTTGAGTTCTTCCGGGGCCGCCATGTATTGAGAAGCCCGGGCTGTGACGAGAACCTCAACCTGATATTTCTCCCAGTGGCGGGCTATGCCGGTGAAAAATCCTTCAATCCCTCCCGGTTCCGGGCGAAAAAAATCGCTAATTAGAAAAATTTTTTTCATTAATGGCGCAACGATTTAAACTTTTTTGCTCCTCTCTTAATATGAGCAAATCATCTATCTCCAGAAATTTCACGCATAGAAAATGCGGCAACTCCAAAACATTCATTTTTCTATGTGCGTTTCTTTCCATTAGCGGCGGCTGCGCGCATTCTTCTCAGACTCCCTATTTCAGCCTGAAATCGGGGGCTCTGTTGTCGCTTGACTATGCGGGGACGAATCTTCTGGAAGAAATCCCGGCATACAGCGCAATCCAGATCCAAACAGAAATCCCCGCGCCTTCTGCCGCTGAGTATAATAAACTCGGGCCGGATTTCAGAATTGAAGAAGGACGTCTCTGTGTGCGAAACATCGGAAACTACTATTATTCTTATGAGGCGGGGCTTCGTTTTGAGTACTGCGAACCCGAGTCGATTGCCTCGGATATTTCCATTCCCGGTATTCTTGAAATCCTGGCATGGACCGGCGGCTCTAATCAGGACAGCGCCCTGCCCTATTTTGATACTGGAACAATTCGTCTTGAAATATCTTCACTTTCTCAGCTGCGAAAGACAGGCGGAATTCTGGTTTCGGTTGATGCAGGACAGACTTTTAACGGAATTTTTTCGGACAATCTTCTTCGCGGGAAAGTCCTGCATCTGGATTCCAGACTGCCGCTGAATGAGAAAAACATCGGCGCCGGCGTTCTGCCCCGGCGATTTTCGCAGGCATCATACAATCTCCTTGCGACCGAAAACGAAGTCATTCTAGTGTACAGCACGGAAGACGCCGACAGACTGCTTTTGGTTCGCATACGATCAATCGAAGCATCTTCCAGAATCACGGCGGGACTCCAGCGCATTTTCGAAATACAGACGCGTCTTCTGCAGCAGGCCGGGCATGACGGAATTTTTCTGTCAGAAATATTTTTTCGAGACAGCGCCGGCGGGAATGAGGAATTCCTTGAAATTTCCGGCAGAGCCGGGCAGAATACTCTCGGCAGAATTCAACTTCAAACTGACACGGGATTTGTTTTTGATTCGGAAGTCTTTTTGTTTGCCTCATCGGCGGCAGTATTTTCGCCTTCCAGTTTTCCAGGTTTCTCTTTCAAACGAAGTGTGAGCGCTGTGTTTGCGGCCGGCTCCGCCATTTACAACCTGGAGTCCTACAGTCAGTCCGGCGGCTCGCCGAAGCGGAGCATAGACGCTGCGGATGCAGGCGGGATATTTTCTGCTGTTTTTGTCTGCTATTCAAATCCCATCTGCGCGAACCGGGGTCTTTCGCCGGATATCCTGGACCGACTGAATCAGTCCGCCTCGGAGGATCCGTCCCGATGTCGGATGGACGACTATACTCTGACTGAAATCAATCCCTTCGGTATTCACGAGAATTTGCCCGATGGAAGCGCCTCAGCGACAATCGATGCGGGAGGGAAATTCGTGGAAATCTCTGCTAACAGGCCCTGTGTTCACGGTTCCGTTGTTTTTTATGCGGGAGATGCGATTCTCGATTCGGGGGCGGGCGCGCAGCAGACTCTACTCTTTGCGGCCCAGGGCAGTTTCTTCACAGAGCCTCCGCTTGTGGCGCCTGAACTTCGCGGGTTTTCTGAATACGATGAAGTCAGCGGCTTTGATCTAATATCCAATTCTCGCAGATCGCTGCGAAGGGGCGTTCCTCTGAATGTGCATTACATACGCGGCGACAGCTCCGGCAGAAGTCCAGTTTTCCGGCGTGTTTATTCTCTCATATCGGACGATTTTCTGCGCCGGGATTATTTCCATGCCGCCTCCAGCGCCGGATTACGCTCGGATCTTTCATCGAATCATTCGATGAGTCCCGGGATTGCGACGCCTCTCGAAAAGAATTCATTGATTTGCGGACGACTTTCCGAAATTTTCCCGCTCTCTTCGCGTGACGCATCGGGTGTCCTGACCGCATCGGATGAATTTTTTGAAATCTCCGGCCTCTGCCCGGTTTCCGGGAACAGCGGTCTTACTCTGCGAGTCCAGCGCCTATCTGACGGCAAAATCGATGAATACAAATTTCCGCGTCCGGAGGCTCAGTATCTGAATGCCGGGAGACTTGCCATTTTCCGGTCCGATCCTCACTGCTGGAACAGACCCTCCGGCGCTGTTTACTTTTCAGGCCTTTCACTGCCCGACGAAGGCGCAGACTATTCCCTGCTCGATGAAGATGGGAATATTCTGGACACTGCCGCTGTCGAGCGCGCGGATATTGAAAGTCTTTCTGCGCCGCGAAGCAGCTTCTACTACCATCCCGGCGCCGGACGCTGGCGCGCGACAGACTTTTCTGATGCAGAGAACCTCTGCGGCCCTTACTCATTGGGCACTCCGGGAGGGAATGAAGCCTACCGCCCGTTTCTGCATCCGTTAACTTTTAGAGACGACAGAAGAGTCCTGCGCCTTTTTTCGACAAACAATTCTGAGACAGTATTCTGGAAAGCGGGCGCGCGACTTGACGTTCCTGAAATCGAGTATTCATTTCAGCTGTCGACGGGCGCTGATTTTGATTTCTCCTATCCATCCGGCGCTTCGGGGCGAAAATTGATGGCGGCAAATGACGCCTCTGGAAATTTGATTTTTCTCGGCGAAATATATCCGGCGGGACAGAGGCTGTCCATCGACGCTGTTTCGGCGACACCGGCGGCGGGTTCGGTCGAATGGCTGCGACTCTGCGCGCCGCTGCCTCAGTATCCGGCCGGATCGCCCGGATTCCAGCCGCGAATAGGAGAATTTCTTCATATCAAAGACAGCGCGTCTGCGGATCGTATTATCCCCTACGCCGGCCGTTTTTCAGGAACCTTCTTCAGTCTCCGCGCCGATTCGCTGAGCCTGAGTCCCGGCGAATGCGCCCTGCTCGTGGATCCGGACTACTCCGGTCAGCCGCTGCCGCTCGCAGCAGGCGATGTATCTCTCTGGACAATTGAATCAACTTCCACAATCGGAAACGGCCTGTCTTCCGGCGAAGGTCTGATGATCTACTCATCAATGCCGGACGGTTCATCTGAAAATCTCTGTTCCCTGGGCCTGCCGGATACAATGCAGCCTTTCCACATTAACACATCTTCCAGTGAATATGTCAGAAGAAAGCCCGGATTTCATTTCGATCTGCGCGAAAACTACGAGGTTGTGCGATGAAAACCAGCGGAAGTCTTTTTCAGTTCACCGGCGTATCTATCCTGATATTTCTTGCAGCGGGCAGCCAGCAGGCCCGGCTGGCGGCTGAGAGCTCATCGGATCCGTCAAAAACTATCAAGTTTATTAATAATATAAACATAGTTTCAATCCTGGGAGGCGCTCGTTTTGTCCCCGAGCAAATTCCTGCAGGGCCGAAAGAAAGCGCCCGCACCGTCAGCAGCGCCGACGCAGAACTGGCCGGTATTTTTGTACAGCCGGGCATCACCGGAATTCGCGGCGGAGCGTTTCTCTTCCGCGGCGCAATGGACCTGGCCGTGCTGGCCGGGCGGCGACGCCTGAGCCTGGAAACAGATGCGGCGCGGACGCAATCAGATAAAGAAGAAGCAGTGACATTTCTTCCCGGCGAGGTATACACAGAGTTGCTCTTTTTTCTTTCAAAAGATGACATCCTGGCTCTTCGCATCGGCAAAAAGAACCAGAATTCGTCTTTAGAGAAAGCAATGGCCTTTTCTCACGGCGTCCCCCCGGGGCTCTTTCTGCAGTATTCGGGGGGCGCTTTCGGTGTTTTTGAGCTTTCCCCTTTCTACAGTCCGGCCCTGGGCCGATCGTATTTTTCTCTTAAAGGATCCCAAACAGATTCATGCGGGCTGCACTATGGAGGTCACCGCCTGAGTGAAGATCTGCAGGCCTCAAGAGAACTGACCGGCAGCGGAATTCATTACGATTTCTCCTGGAAAATCCTTCGACTGAGAGCCGGGTATGCGTATCATTCGCAGAAGGAAACTTCATCTCCATCGCCGGGAAAGGACCGGGACTTTATTGAATATACCGAATTCTCCGCCGGACTGGAATACAGGAACCAGGATTTCTACACCGGCTTCTACATCGCCGGCGAAAGATCTTATGGCAAATACAAAACTGTTCTGCGAAATGACACAGGAACCACGGCCGCCCGCATTGAAGGCTCGGCTCTGTCCGCGGGCGCTGTCGTCCAGAACGGTGTCTTTTTTCTGGGAGCAGATTTCTTTCTACCGGAAAGCGCTTCAAAAAACAATACTTCGACAGCAGGCAGAAAAGCTAAAAGCGGTTATGTCGGTTATGCAGAAGGCATTCTGGACTCGCCGATGCTCGCCGGCGCCCTGAATGCCCGGCCCTTTCCCCGGCTCTGCCCCGACCGGGAGATGTGTTCCGGATTAATAATAGACCGCGGCATGCCGAACTACTCTTCACATGCGGCCGTATTGCAGATCCGTACAGGGTATTCGCGCGGCTGGATGATTTCCGGTCAGATCGCTTTTTTCAAACCCCTCGCAGAGCGGACCGACACATCGGTCAATCCTTTCGCCCGGTTGAGAAGGGATCCCGAGAATATAGAATACAGAGAATTCTCTTTCGAATTCGGCCGCGATTTTCCTGGAAACGGAAAAATTCTTATGAACTATTCTCGTCTTTACAGAGAGGCCCCTGCCGTTTCGGGCCGCCGATTCGCCGGTGAAAGCATCTACCTGATGATGAGGATAAATCTGTGAAATGCTTTTTAATCTCAATTCTCGCCGCAATCTCTCTCTTCTGCGGCGGATCAAAAACATCCCAGGATCGATTGTCCTGGCTGTACCTTAATGCGCGAAATCATTTTGCGTTCAGCCGGCCGGATCCCGGAGCGCCGGCGGCTCTGGTCGAACGTCCGCGAAGCATGCTGGTTAATCTGATTCGAGAATCTCAAAATGAGATTTTAATCTGGTGCTATGAGTTTGACGAACCGGCCATCATAGAGGCGCTTGCTTTCGCGCGTCAGAGAGGCGTCAGCATTCGCATCATCGGCACGTCTGATTATTCCTACAAAAAACTGGAAGCAGCGGGACTGCCTGTGTTCCCCAGAAAAAAGAGCGGCCTGCAGCATTCCAAAATCATGCTTTTCGATCAGAAAAGAATTTTCTCCGGCACGGGCAATTTTACAATCAGTGATTTTTTCCACAGCAATAACGCTTTTTTCTATCTGGAATTGACGGGGGCAAACGCGTCGAGAATCAAACAGATGCTGGAGACAGAAGGAACTCTGTCGCCGCCTGTCTGGCTCGATTTCAACGGCCGCCTTCTGGTTTCTCCCGGACGCGGAAGGCTCATTCAGACGCAGCTTGTGAAGGCAATTCTCAGCGCGAAATACAGTATACAATTCATGATTTTCAGCCACACGGATCCTGTGATAAGCTCAGCGCTTCGCTTCAAAGCCGCGCAGGGCATTTTGGTCGAGGGGATTTATGACGATCCAAACAATAAAGGGATCGTCGAGCCCGGCAGTGAAGCGGATAAAATAAACAGCTCTCTCGGCGCTCTGCCATCGGCCATATATCTGGACGGGAACAGATCCGTATTTGAGAAGGATGAGATTCTGCGCGGAGGCCATCTGCATCACAAAACGATAATCATTGATGAGCATCGCGTGCTGACCGGATCTTACAACTGGTCCGCCGGAGCCAGGGACAGCAACATGGAAATATTCTTCGATTTTTCTTCCTTTGACGCCGCCGCTGTCTTTATAGAGGAATTTGACAGGGTGCGCGCGGCCGCCTTTCCTCTTGCCCGTCCGCCCGCAATCGCTGACCAGGGCGGTCGATTGTCCTTCGTGAATGGAAGTTTCTGCGCTGAAAGCGCACCGTCCGAATTCACCGTGTTTTCCGGGAGTCGTCATTTTTTTCGCGCCGAACATTTTCGCCCCGCGAATCCTTCGCAGGGATGCCTTCGCCTTGCAGATGGTCAGGATATTTCCGCAGGCGTATTCGGCGCTTCGCTGTCACCGGACCTGGCCCCGGGGTCTTCTGTTG
This sequence comes from Spirochaetia bacterium, assembly GCA_009885105.1. Taxonomy (GTDB): domain Bacteria; phylum Spirochaetota; class Leptospiria; order Leptospirales; family Leptonemataceae; genus VFLI01. Next base: position 11,660 of record VFLI01000021.1, read on the forward strand.
AACCGGCGGTATATTCTTTCGGATATTCCGCGGCGAGAAACTCGCCGGGCGCCGCTTCCGATCTGCCCTGCGAAAACGTGGAATGCAATGGCTTTACTTTCCGATCCCGGCCCTCTGAGGGATGGATCTGGACGCAGCCAGCCGTCGTCGGTGCGGAGTATATTCGTTTCTGGACACAAACCGGCATTACATCAAGAATCGCTCTTACCCGGACCGGCCCGGGCTTATATTCTTTCCCTGCCGTCTTGATCAAATCCGATGCCCTGGTTTTTCTAGAAAGCGGTTCAGGCGCACATTACGCCGGATGCCTGGCATCGGGAGGTCTGCCCCGGGCTCTGAAACAATTCATGGATGCGCTGGAATATGCCTCGGATCAGAATCCTGTCTGTGCCGATATTAATAACTAGAATGGAAAAAATAAGTAAATATTTGCTTTCTTTATTAATTCTAGCAGCTGTGGCCGCGGGTTCTTCCAATCTTCTATCGCTTGAGAATCCGGAGGCCGAATGCACTGTGTCGATTTTTGCAACGGGCAACTGGGCCGGAAATTTTGGTATGGACGATGAGGGGCACAGCGGTCTGGCGGCTCTCCATTCACTCGTACAGAGAAAACGCGAACTCCTCCGGACCTCCTGCGGAGGAGTGGTTCTCCTGCATGTGGGAAATTTCACGGGAGCTTCGAACCAGAGCGAACTGGAAAACCGGCTGCATCCCTGGGAAATGAATCTCGTCCGTTACCTGGGATTCAGCGCCATGGCGTTTTCTTTCCGAGAAATCGAACTTCTGAAAAGCACAAGGGATCCGGCCCTTCTCTCTCTGCCGGTCGTCAGTTATAATTTAAGCGCCGCTTTCCCCTCCGCCGCACGCCGGTTTATTTTTGTTCCGGGACGGGAAACCACAGTTCTTGTCTCCGCTCTGACGCCCGGAAATGTCCGCACAGACCCGGAGGAACTGGACCGATTGATACAGGAAATGGACAAGCATTCTGGAGTTGATGCCCGTGTAATTCTGCTCAACCGAATCGGTCCGGTTCGTCGTGCATCGTCCGAATCCGCAGAAAAAATGGAAACACAGAGCCTTCTGAATGAGAGCGATTTTGTTGACCGGCTGGGCAGCATCAATGCTGTATACAGTTCCCCTTTTACGATCACGGGCGGGGAAGAAAGCTGGAAACGAACTTTAGTAATAGAAGAAGACGCTCCGCACAATAGTTTTTATACCCTGAACTCCGGAGTTACTGTCTGCCGCATCCACGGGAGGTCTGTCTGCCAGATCGATCTCAAGTTCCGAAGCAGGAAGTTCACCGGCATGTCGCAGCAGTTCATCGAACTGAACGGCCCCCGGGAGCCGGGCTCGCGGGTCGAAGGCGACCGTCGTCTATTGCGCATGTACAGATAAATCGTTCAACAGACAAAGCCGCCGCCCGCCCAATCGATATCGGTTCAGAAAAAATTGCTTGTACTTATAAACCTTGTATGATTCATGTACGTTAACGGATAGTTTCCGGACCGATGAAAGACTGCAAATGGACAAAAGACTATTATCTGATCGGTCTCACAGGCGCCATGGGATCGGGGAAATCGGAGGCAGCGCAGTTGTTCCAGGAAGCGGGCGCGATGGTTGTGAAGGCAGATGAATTGGCCCATGAAGTTCTGCAGAGCCCTGTCCTGAGACCGGCTCTACTGCGGCTGCTGGGCGACGATATCCTTGCCGAGGGGAGGATTTCACGACCGGCCGTCGCTGCAAAGGTGTTTGGTAACAGTGAAAAACTTGAGAAGCTCAACGGGCTCATCCATCCGGAAGTTCGGAGGCGTTTTACGGAGATTCAATCCGGACTCTCCGATGGTCAGATTCTGGTCTATGAAGTGCCTCTGCTCTTTGAGGCCGGACTGGCGGATCAGTTCGATCTGACAGTGACCGTGAGCGCTCCGGAAGATGTGCGGTATGCCCGGGTTAAAGCAAGGAACAACTGGTCCCGGGAGGAATTTCTGGCCCGGGACAGGGCGCAATTACCGCTTACTGAAAAAGAAAAACTGGCCGATCTGGTAATAGAGAACACAGGATCGAAAGAAGATCTGGAGGCGGCAGTGGTGGATCTGTTGGAAAAAGTCCGCCGCGCCCGTAAGAGACAGGATCAGGACACAATTCCGTGAACCTGGATTCTGGAACATTGCTAAAGGAGTGACAGAGTGAAAAAACGTACTTTCTACATCATCAACCTGGACAGGAATCGCATACTGGTACTGTCGGTTTTATTTATTGGATTCATACTGGTAGCGTATGCAACGGGACTCCGCATCGGCCGATCTGCGGACTGGATAAATCAGGAACGGTCCGGCGCATCGACGCGTCAGATTCCTGAAGATGGACAGCTGGGCCTGGAATCCACCCGCACTGACGGCGTCGCAGAAAATACTGCCGATGAATCCCGTCCTCTTTCTGACGGACCCGCTCCGGAAGAAGTCTCCAGAGAACCCGCAAGTCCGCCCGTGGACCGGACAGGACCATCTCACAATGAAGATCTGGCAGCCAAAAGAAACGCTATATCAGACAATCGCGCCCCCTCACGCCGGGACAGAAACACCGCCTCACGTTCTGATAGAAACCGCAGAGACTCCGCAGACCGCAGAAATGAAGAAGGCCCCGCAAGATCTTCAGCAAGAAATACAGTACAGCGCAGCAACAGCGCCCAATCAAGAAACCGCAGCCATTCGCAGACCGGAACTCAACGCGAAACTCAGCCTCCCGCAGCATCGCGACCGGGAGCGAACGTGCACACGACAAATACCAATCCGGCAAACCAACCTGCAGCTCCGGCGAATCAATCCGGGCTGAACCGGGCCGAAAACAGCGCCTCTCGAGTTGCGGCCAATCCGAACTCACGCGCATCCGCGCAGAACAGGCAGAATCCGCGCAGCCCCGTTCTGGAAATTCAGGGCGAGCGGCCGGCCAGTATGTCTAACGTCGCGCCGGCGGCCAGCACACCGGCAAGCACAGCGAGCGCGCGGTCGTTCACGCTCCAGCTTGGTTTTTTTCAGTCAAAAAATGCCGCGGACCGAATGACGGACAGTCTCAAGAAACAGGGCTTTCCAGCTTTTGTTGCATCATCACCGCGCGGTCATTCCGTTCGTGTGGGACGAATCAACAATATGGCCGAACTTGGAGTTCTCGAGCAGAGGCTGAAGAGTAAAAATTACGCTCCATCGCGTATACCTCTTTCTGGAAATTGATGCTCCGTCCGCCGGGAGAACCTGCGGACCTATTCTAACAAGGATTATTTAGCTTGTCACAGAATGCCCCTACCGCGCCTGTAAACCCGGTGACGCCAGAGGAGAAAGAGGCAGCGGCTCTGGTCGTAAAATTGACCATAGACCGCCTGGAAACAACGTACTCTGATTTCATATTGGATCAGAAGGGATTTGACCAGATACCGAGCTTTTTTCGGGATCATCTGTATTCCCCGCCCAATAAAGAAGCACGGGATGCCGCCCTTGACAATTTATACCACAAACTCAGGTCAGTAACGGGACCTGAGATGACCGAAAATATTCACAAACTGGTTCTTGTGAACAAACTCACAGATGACCTGGACCTGGAAACCGGACGCGCTCTGATTCAAGGCCCTCTGAAAAAACTGAAAAACAGAATAGAACTACTGGGTCTGGAGCATCTTTTGACGGCGATTGGCATGGTGGGCAGATATGAAGACCGTCTGCGCCAGATCGAAATGATCGGAGACTCACTCACTTTCTTTTTTTCTCTGTCAAAGCTGCCGCTTATAAAACTGGTAATGGCCCCGATCAAGGTCGCCGCATCTCTCGTCGGAGCCATGGAATTGACGCAGACCATGGAAGCCGGTTACAATCTTTCCCGAAATATTAAAGATATGAAACCTTTTGTGGAAGCATTTACCGCAAGGGAAACAAAACAGCTGAAAGAACTTCTGGGTCGAACCTGAGTTGTCTCAGACAGAACTTCCGGAGTCGTGCGATTTTCATGCTATGAAACCATTGAAATTGAGAAAAGCAATCCCGAATTCACAAAATTCCGATCCCGGTGATAATCGGGTACTGCCAGAAAAAAAGCCGCGGAAGTCCCGGGCAATTACCGTACCGCTGACAAAGACAAATTTTTCACTCTTCATCAACAGAGAGCTTTCCTGGCTGTCATTCAACTACCGTGTGCTGGAAGAAGCAGGCAGGCGCGACAATCCACTGCTCGAACGTCTGAAATTCCTCGCCATTTCTGAATCCAATCTCAACGAATTTTTCATGGTTCGAGTGGCCGGTCTTCAGCAGGTCGTCGCTTCGTCCATTACAGAGATACAGATGGACGGCCGCACACCTCTGGAAACTCTGCAGGAAATTTCACGGCAGGCGCATCATATGACGCAGCTGCAGTACCGGCTTCTCGGCGAAATTTTCGCCGGACTTGCCTCCCATGGATTGAAGATTATAGACGATTTTCGCGTTCTGGAACCGCAGGAAAAGAAATTCGTTTCTCAGTATTTTGAAAAAGATGTTTTCCGCATTCTCACGCCTCTGGCCATAGACCCGGCGCACCCTTTTCCGCACATAGCGAGCGGCAGACTGAATATGGCGGTGACGCTCCGCAGAAAGAACACGCGCGACAGGAATATGGAGAACTACGCCGTTGTTGAAGTGCCCACTGTTCTTCGCCGTTTCCTTCCTCTGCCCGTGAAACATAAATCGGGAGGAGTGACAGAACGGAAATTTATCGCTCTGGAAGAAATACTGAAACTGCATGCGGAAGAGCTGTTTTCAGGCAATACAGTTAAAAGCGTTCATGGGTTCACAATAACCCGCAGTTCCGAACTATCAATCGATGAAGTCGCATCCGAGAATCTTCTCTCCACAATAGAGGAAGAATTAAAAAACCGGAAGTGGGGCGAAGCGGTTCGTCTGAACTACCGCATCGGCATGCCGGCCACCATCCGCGAATTCATCCGCAGCCGTCTGGATCTGGAAGCTGAGGAAATGTACGAAAGACCGGGTATGCTGAACCTCCAGGATTTGATGGAAATCTTCAATGCCGGGGAGAATCTCAAGGAAGCGCGGGACAAGCCGTTCATCCCCCGCAACGCCGTGCCGCTTGAGAAACCGGAAAAGATATTCTCCGCCATACGTAAGAAAGATCTGCTGCTGCACCATCCTTACGATTCTTTTCAGACAGTTGTCGATCTGCTTTCGTTTGCTTCGCGCGATCCGAAAGTTCTGGCCATCAAGCAGACTCTTTACAGAACCAGCGGAGACAGTCCCATTGTCAGGTCTCTGATACAGGCGGCGGAAAATGACAAACAGGTTACAGTGCTTGTAGAGCTGAAGGCCCGTTTCGACGAGGAAAAAAACATCGTCTGGGCGAAGCAGATGGAGAAGCACGGCGTGCATGTTGTGTACGGTCTTGTCGGGCTGAAGATACACGGAAAAATGCTGCAGATCATACGCCGGGAAAATGACGAAGTGAAATCGTACGTGCATCTCTCGACCGGAAACTACAATCCGACATCGGCCAAAATTTACACCGATGTCGGCATACTGACGGCCAGCCGGGAAATAAACGACGATGTAACGAATCTTTTTCACACACTGACTGGTTTTTCAACGGTTCCAAAACTGTCGCGCATCGCCGCGGCCCCGATCAATCTGCGCGAGACAATTGTCCGGCTCATTCAGAAAGAAATTACAAACGCCGAGTCAGGAAAGCCGGCCCGCATTCGGGTGAAAATAAACAATGTTGTGGATCCTGAAATTATTCTGTTACTGTACAGAGCTTCGCGCGCGGGCGTGCAGATTGAGCTCAGCATAAGGGGCATTTGCAGCCTCAAACCCGGCATACCGGGCGTCAGTGAGAATATACGCGTTGAGTCGATTGTGGGACGCTTTCTGGAGCACAGCCGGATTTTCTATTTTGAGAACGGCGGCAGTCCAAAGATTTTCCTGTCTTCCGCCGACTGGATGCCGCGAAACCTGAACCGCCGCGTGGAGATCATGTTTCCCGTCGACGACCCGGACCTGATAAAAAGACTCATAGGCATACTGGACGCAATTTTCAGGGACAATCACAATGCAAGAAGACTGCTTCCCAACGGGACGTATGAAAGGGTCATGCCGAAAAAAAGTGAACCGCGTTTTTCCTCGCAGAGATTCTTCCGGGAAGAAGCCAATAAAGAATTTGAGGAAAAGGAAAAAGAACGCGAAGAGCGCCGCAAGATGATTTTTCAGCCGATGATGAATCCGGATATGGCGGAAAAACATCCGGAAACAATCCTGGAATCAGAGGAAGAGCCGCCCGAGGAAATGATTGAAAAACCTGACGCTTAGAATTATCAGCAGAAACAATGCAATTGTGCCGCGAACCGGCTCGATTCGCTGAATAAAGTATCCAACGCCTATGCACAACAACCTTCTCTCAATTCTGTCCGATACCAAAACTGTCTACATACAGACGCATAATTTTCCGGACCACGACGCCGTTGCGTCGGCTTTTGCGCTGCAGTCATTTCTTCATGCAGCAGGCAAAGATGGCAGAATTATCTACGAGGGAGATATACAGCGCGATTCCCTGAAACGCATGATATCGGAACTGGGCATAGATATACGACCGGCCGGAAGCTATCCGCTGACTGCCGAGGACAAAATCGTCGTGGTCGACGGCTGCAAAGGGAACAAAAATGTTACCGACCTCATCGGCGACGAGGTCGGGGTGATCGATCATCACCAGGTCAGTGCGCCGGAAGATGTTCCCTTCGTTGATATCCGGCCGGATTATGGAGCCTGCTGCACGATTCTGCACGAGTATCTCTCAGCGCAGAGCGCCCCAATCAGTCAGAGGACAGCGACGGCGATGCTCATCGGAATCAACATGGATACCGCTCTGCTCACACGCAGTGTCAGCCGCGCCGACCTCATGGCCTATACAGATCTGTACGGACGCGCTGATGTCTCCCTGGTGAATTCAATCCTGATCAATTTCATCCAGACAAAAGATTTGAACTTTTACAGAACGGCTCTCGACCGCGTCCGCATCAGCGGCACCCTGGCTTTCTGCTATTTCCCCGAAGGATGCAACCAGAATCTGATGGGCATCCTGGGGGATTTTTTTATGTCGGTTCAGGAGATTGATTTTGTGGCGCTCTGCGCAAAAAATGAAGGCAAGATCAACCTCTCCGTGCGCAGTGAAAACCTCAAATGGAACGCCTCAATGATCATTCAGGAAGTCGTCAGCGGTTTGGGTTTCGGGGGCGGCCATTCCGACCGCGCCGGCGGTATTGTTCAGGATGCGAATCTTTTTCGTGAAGAGGAATTCTTCGATCGCTTCGTACGCGGCCTGAATTTGTAATCATTTCTTAGAAAAGATATCATAGAAGAGATGGCTTACAAAACAAATCTTCTCGCCCTGAATACAGCAATTGAAGCCGCTCGCGCCGGCGAATACGGCCGGAGCATTCATCAAATGCATATTGCCGTCGATCAATTAAGCATAACAGCGCAAAACAATGCCGCTTCGGCGGAAAAGCTGACAGACACCGCGGAGTCGCTGATGCAGCAGGCCGGCGATATAAGTTCTATTCTGAAGGCATTCCGGCTCGAGCGAGCAGCTTCAACATCCAACTAAAATTGATTGATAAAAATCTGCCGGAGTTAATTCTGACCCTATGCTGAAAAAAACCTGCCCATTATTAGTAATCTCTGCTCTCATCGTGGGAACCACTCTCTTTATGCCCTTCTGCAAATCCGCAGACAGCGCCGGCAACGGCGAGGAGCTGGAAGGCTGGCGTGTGATCGACGGTGAAGACTATTATTACATGCGCATAGCGGCGCGAGCCTCGGACAATGCCGAGGCAAAGAGCGGTTTTGCCATGCTGCGACAGAGCTGTGTTGAAAGCACACAGAACCAGGCGGCGGACAAAATCATTCGAAAAATGATCGGTGAAAATGTGACCGGATCATCCACAACTGTGGACGGACAGACTATCAATGCAATGGTGACTTCACTCCGTCAGGGCATGATCAAAGGCATTGAGATGAAGGAATGCGCGCCCAGGGGAAAGAACGACAGCTGGCTGGAATGCGAATGCGTGCATTTCGTGCACGGCAAAGATCTCAAGAAGGCCTTCAGTCTGAAAGTTCAGGAAATGAATGCCGGCCGCTGAGTCTGAATCCAAAACAACAGCCACCAGTGTTTCTGGTTCCCCCGTTGCCGGCCCGGAACTGTATTTTATCGGCGTGCCGCTTGGCAATCCAGGGGATATAACTCTTCGTGCCCTGGAAATATTCCGCAAAGCCGATTATATTGTCTGCGAGGACAGACGAACTGCTTCAACCCTCTTCAAGCGTCTGAATGTGAAATTCCCGGAAGACTGGGACACTCTGAACGAACACACAAGGGATTCGGAACTGGGCGACATAATAAGCAAAATAAAAAAATATAAAATATCTGTCGTAATTTCCGATGCTGGAATGCCGATTCTGTGCGACCCGGGCGCGGACCTCCTGGAGATGGCGCGAAAGCAGGATATCCGTATTCATGTGATCCCGGGACCGTCGGCGCTGATTCTGGGCCTGACTTTAAGCGGACTGGGGGGAGATGGTTTTGTATTCATGGGTCTGCCGCCCCGCAAAACACCGGAACGGGAAATCTTTCTGGGTAAGATCGTTCATCAGCGGCTGCCCGTCGTGCTTTACGAAACCCCCTACCGATTAAAGAAACTACTGCTTGAATTATACGGAATACTTCCCGAGAATAAAAAAGTGTTTGTCTGTGTGGCGCTCACAACGGAAAATGAATTTTATATGGAATGTCCAGCCCGTGATCTGGGAAAAAGGATACGGGAAGTCCCGGAAGGGCCTCCAGTGGTGATAGTGGCGGACAGTTAACCTGATTCAGTATGAACATTTTTACTAAAGAGAAACAGGCAAAAACCAGAAGGGCTGAAAATATTCCAGAGCGGCATTTCCTGGTTGTATGTCCGGAAAAGAACAGACTGGCCTCTCTGCTGGAATGCATCTACACCGGTCATCTATCCGCCAGGAACAGCGGTCTGATTCCGTCGGCGCTGGTTCACCCGGACAATGCCGGTCTTGCGTCGGCCAGCGGTGTCTTTGAAACAGTCCATACCATCCGTGAAGGAGAATCTCTGCGCCAGGCCCTGCAGAAAATTGCGCCGCATATTCTTTATGTTCCAGGCGCGGACCTGCGCGCTCAGATAGACGCTTTTTTTTCCGGCGCCAGAATCCGGATCGGCGGGACCAGGCTCCGGCTCGTGGATTCCCTGCTTCGTCTGCACAGAAGGGAAGATCTTCGCACATTGAAACATCGAGGACTGGATTTGATGCCGGCAAAAAGCGCTCTTCGCTTCAATCAGACTCTTGAGAAACTCCCCGGCCTGCCGGCAGAACCATTCGTATGGCTGAGTCTTTTTGAAGATCATGAGATCGCCGGCAACTGGCCGGCCGGGCACGCTGCGCGTCTTTCCCGTCTGCTTCAGAGTATGGGATTCAAAACTGTAATTCCACTGCCCCCGGAGTTGTCGGCGCCTGCCATGGATCTGCGAAGAAGCGAATCTGAAAAAAGGCAAAAACTCCGCAATGAAATCGAATATCTTAGAAGAAACTGTCCGTCAATCATTCCTGTTAATATCGAGTCTGCGCAGGACAAAGCAAGAGGGATGACGGCTGCCTCTGCGATTGTGAGCCCCGCCGGACCCGATTCGCTTCTTGCTTCGATGCTTGGAAAACCTGTCATCATTCTTCATGATATGCAGTCCCAGGCGCCGCCAGAGGAAATTACCGGCTTCAACGGAAAGATCGCATCTCCCATCTCCATGTTTCTGAAAACGGCAGAAACTATAGAAAAGCATATTATGCCGAGCGTGGACAGATGCAACAGTCACTGTCCCTCCTGCGCGCACGATTCCTGTGTGGAAACCATTTCACCGGAACGAGTTTATGACGGATTGAAAAAACTGCTTCTGCCTTTCTGAAAATTTTTGCTTTCCCAATCCGCCCCGGTTATTACAATGTACCTGTGATCATGGAAAAAGTCCGTCTGGACGAAAATCCCGAAGAAGACAAAGCCCTCAGACCTCTGTTGCTTTCTGATTTCATCGGTCAGAAACTGTTGAAAGATAAACTGTCTGTCTTTATTGAAGCGGCGCGGATGCGCAAAGCTCCCATCGATCATATTCTGTTTTCCGGCCCGCCCGGTCTGGGTAAAACCACTCTGGCGGGAATCATCGCCCAGGAAATGGGAGGACGATTTCATTCCAGCAGCGCGCCGGCTCTCACAAAACCGGGAGATCTGGTGAAAATTCTCACCATTCTGGAAGACGGGGATGTGTTCTTTCTCGATGAAATCCACCGGCTCAGCCGCCAGTGTGAAGAGATTCTCTATCCTGCCCTGGAAGACGGCTATATCGATTTTATACTGGGAGAGGGAATGACAACGCAGTCCATAAAACTCCCGCTCAAACCCTTCACACTGGTGGGCGCCACAACTCGGTCCGGCATGCTGAGTTCGCCGCTGAAGAGCCGGTTTGGAATCGATCTGAAACTGGAATTCTACGATCCAGCCGACCTGGCGCTCATTGTGGAACGGTCGGCCCGGCTGCTTGAAATCAACATGAAAAAAGAAGCGGCCCTGACCGTTGCCAAAAGGGCCCGTATGACGCCTCGTGTGGCCAACAGACTGGTGCGGCGACTCCGGGACTATGCCACCGTTGAAAATGTGCAGGAAATCGACGGGGCCTTTGCTTCAGAGTGCCTGGAAAAACTGGGCGTGGACGAACTGGGATTGGTCGAACTCGATCGGAAGCTTCTGCGTCTAATGATTGAAAGGTACAACGGCGGGCCTGTGGGCATACGAACACTGGCGGCGCTTGTCGATGAAGAAGAACGCACGATTGAAGAGGACCACGAGCCGTTTATGCTGCGCATTTCCTTATGGGAAAAAACCCCGCAGGGCCGGATGGCCAGTCCACAGGCTTTTTCTCATCTGGGATTTCCCACAGTAACAAAAAGCAATGAAAATCAAGGTCGACTCTTTTAAGCTGCCCTACAGGCGCAGGCGCTTTGCCCGGACAAGATCGGGACTGACCAGGATTTTTGCCAGGGAAGGAAACATTCTGGAAGAAGACAGACGACTGGTCCTGTCCGGAGTGCCGGTATTCCTCCTTTTTTCTTTGCTGTTTGCACAGTATTTCACATCCAGGATCGCCCTGATACGGCAGGAGAGCGATCCCGCCTCCGAAATGCTGAAAAGATTCCAGAGCAACAATTACCAGGTCCTGGTTGAACAGGATTACAAACCGGACCCCAAAACAGAACAGATCCGGGCCTTTTCCGATGTGTCGGCGGAAGGAACCGGGCATCTGACGGACAGTCAGGGATTCCACACTCTTTCAGAACACGACAGACTGGAAATAGCATCGCCAGGCACGGCCGGCCAGCAGGCCTCCCGGGTAAGCCGGCAGGAAGAAGCTCTGCATGGCGACGGTCCATCCCAGCAAACCATGGCCAATCGTTCCACAGAATCGATCATGCCGGGTATGGAGGGCACTTTTAAGATACCTTCCAATTATCGTTTCCGAAATGACTTTTCACTCCGGTACGACGATTCTCTGCAGCTGTCCATTGCCCGGCAGGAATTGGCCGGATTTCGGTATTTTCAACGAATGCTGCGCCAGATACGGGAGAGTTTTTCACCTCCGGGTTACAATTACGCGTACAGGGATATGGCCGGTATGGTCATAAACCAGCCCATCAAACCTCAGGTGGTTCAGGTTCTGTTCCTTCTGGATCGAGAAGGCAATGTACGGGATGTAAAAAAAGTTTCCAGTATGGGCCAGGGGGCAGTTGATGACGCATGCCTGAATTCGCTGATCGGACAGAACTTCGGTCCGCCTCCGCCCGAAGTGCTTGCCCAGGGAAATATCTTTGGTATCAATTTTATTTTCCCCGCTATCTGGAATCAGTAAACACCCGCCGTTTTCAACGCGGTGCAATAAAAAACAAAGAGGAATAAGCTATGTACCAGCCTTTCAATGAATTTCAAATCGAACTCAGAGAACTTGTGCGCAATTTCACGCGCAAAGAAATCACCACCGAGGTCGCACATGAGTGGGATGAAAAAAATCAGCACCCCAAAGCCCTGGTCACGAAAATGCGAAAAGAGCTCGGGATAAACGGTCTGTGCATACCGGAAGAATACGGCGGAATGGGATGCGGCTCTGTAGAACAGTGCATCATCACGGAAGAGATGAGCCGGGGCTGCCTGGGCATCACGCTTTGTTTCGGTTATACCGGACTGGGAATGCTCCCGATACTGAAAGGAGCCAGCAAAGAACAGGCGACAAAATGGCTGGAGCCGGTGATATCCGGCGATCACGGTATTTCTTTCTGTCTCTCCGAGCCGGGCGCCGGATCCGACGCCCCCGGCATGAAAACTACGGCGACGAAAAAAGGAGACGTATATATAGTCAACGGAACCAAAGCCTGGGTAACCGGCGGCGGCGACGCAGATGCCTACACTGTTTTCGCCTACACGGACAAAAACCGCGGCAACAGGGGAGTCAGCTGTTTTTATGTGCCGCGGGAAACTCCGGGAATCACGCTCGGCAAGAAAGAAGACAAATTTGGAATCCGCGCCAGCGATACCCGTCAGATCATTTTTGAAGACGTGGAAGTTCCAAAAGCCAACCTTATCGGCCGTGAAAATATGGGTTTCGTGTATGCACTGCTGACTCTGAACACATCCCGTCCTTACATCGCCGCCATGGGCGCGGGCGTGATGCAGGCCGCTCTGGATCATTCGGCAAAATACGCGCGCGAACGCGAACAGTTCGGTCAGACAATCGCCAGCTTTCAGGCAATCCAGCACATGCTGGCGGATATGTCGATCTCACTCGAAACGGCCAGAGAAATTACATACAGAGCAGCCCGCATGAGCGATGCAGGGGATCCGAATCTCGCGAAATTCGCCGCTATAGCCAAAGCCTATTCCGGCGAGGCGGCAGTCAAATGCGCCATGGACGCGGTGCAGATATTCGGCGGATACGGTTACACAAAAGAGTATCCGGTTGAGAAACTGGTGCGGGACGCGAAGATTCTTTGTATTTTCGAAGGAACAACTCAGATTCAGAAAAACGAAATCGCCACATACGCGATCAAAGAATCGGCTTCATCGAAGAACTGAGGAAGACAAGAAACCTCACGCAGAGAGCGCAGAGAGCGCAGAGAGACGCAGAGATGGAATGGAAATGTGTCGCGTGGATAAGCGTCCCGGGACGCTTTCCGGCGTCCTGAAGGAAGTATATCTTGTCCTGTCTTTCTCTGCGACCTTTGAGTCCTCTGCGTGAAAAACTCTTAGGACCTTATTCCCTGACGAGGTTCGTCATGGATTCGCTGTTGAAGTTCTCTTTGAAACCCGCGTCCGCTGCGTTGAGCTTTCCGTCTTCCAGACGGAAACAGGCCCGCTGCCGGGATTTCACGCTGAGGCATACTCTGTCGCCGTTTGCCTGCCAGGTTCCTGATATTTCCATGCCGCTGCATCCGGCCACCTGAGCGCCTGTGTACAGCCAGCCTGTAAAAGTTTTTGCAGCGTCAAATGTAAGATGACTCGTGTTATCTTTACACGTCCATTTGCCTTTCCAGGTTCCCGGTATTTTTTGCTCCAGAGTCTGAGGAGCCGTTTTGTTCAGAAACGCGCCGAAAACCCAGCCTTCCTTTTTTGCATACCGCACCTTCAGCCAGCTGGATGATTTTCCTTCTATGGTTTCTGTTGGTCCGTTTTCATCCAGAACCTCGACAGATCGTCCGAAAGGGATGGACTGCATGCGCTCACCTTTCCGGGAAGGTTCGCTTCTCATGACCAGACCCGATGCGGCAGTCACATAACGAAGATTCTCCGCTGAGGGAGTTCCCTTATTGCAAAAGCCAATCAGCGTTGTCATCAGTATGACGGCAACCAGGGAAATACGCTGCGGCTTTTCGAAACAAATATGATATTTCATTTCAGGCGGCTCTGGATTTCAGACCGACCACATCGTAAATTTCAATGGCCAGTTTCTTTCCTTTCACCTGAATCGGCTCCAGCTCTCTGAGTGTATACTGATTTTTGACCTTTTTAATCAAAACGCCGGACGCAAGAATTTGAGCCGGTTTTGCGCTGGAACAAAGACGGGCGGCAAGATTGACATTGTCGCCGATGGCTGTAAAATCCATTCTGTACTGGGATCCCACATTTCCCACCACAACTTCACCGGTGTGCACGCCGATGCCTATGTCAAGAATATCGAAGCCCTTTCTTTTCCTTCTTTCATTCTTGGCGTTGATGGCATCAATGATTTCAATGGCTGCCTGCAGACACCGGTCCTCTTTGTTCTCGCCGGTAAAAACCGCCATGATTTCATCACCCACATATTTATCAATGTCGCCCCCGTTATTTTTTATGATAACAGACTGCATGTCCAGGTATTCGTTCAGCACCGTTATGACCACTTCCGGCGTATTTTTTTCCGACCATGACGTGAAGCCACGGACATCCGAAAAAAAGAAAGCCAGTTCGTCCCGGCGGCCTCCCAGCTGGACCTCGCCGGCATGTGAATGCTCCTGAATCATCTTTGCCGTCGACTGCGAAACAAATTTCATCATCTGCAGCTTCTCCCGCAGTTCGCCCACCATCCGGTTGAACTGTTTGGCCAGTGTGCCGACTTCATCCAGGGATTTTATTTTCAGGCTGAATTCCAGATCTCCCTGCCCCACACGGCCCGCCGCCGCGGCGACTTCCAGAATCGGTCTGGCCACGCGCAAACCCACAAAATAGATGATGATAAGGCTCACGAACACCACTGCGGATGCAACTATCAGGGTCAGATTTTTAACATAACTGATTTCCTTCTGTATGGCGTCATTGTCATAAACGATTCTGGTAAATCCGATTCGCTTATTCTGATAAAAAATCGGCGTGATAAACTCATAGGCTTCGATTTCCTGATTTTGAACATCTGTATAAGCAGTTTTGTTCGTAACGATCCCGCTTTCTCTGAGATCGCGGATTTTGTTCAGTAGCTCATCCGGCACAGCTTGAGAATCCTTTGTCCGCACTGAATTCACGAAATAACGGCCCTGGAATATTACGGCAGCTTCCATCAATCCCTCGATTTTCTGATCCATGATGCCGCGCAGAATATCCCGCAAAAGAGCCGATTGCCCTGTGAGAATGGCTTCAACAGCAGCGGATGAAATGCTGATCGCTGAAACTTCGCACATATCAAAAGCTTTGCGGCTTATGGATCTTTCCTGAAATGGCATGATGACGCTGCTGAGCGCCAGTACTGCGGCAATCACTATAAACGCCATAATGGCGGTGAGCTTCAATCGGATTCCGCCCTTTTCCAGGACGGTAGATCCGACAACAAGCAGACGATCAAACAGCAGTTTAATCTGCGCCAGGATTTTCTGAAGCTTTTCCATAAATTCAGGATATTCCTTAAAATTATTTTCGCAAAGAATTTTTATTTTTTCCTGGAAAAATGTTTATCTTTAGTGAAGGGGCGTGTTTTGAAGCCTCGATTTGGAATCATTCTAATAATCCTGGCGCTGGGAATGAGCGCGGCAGCATGCGCTGTCATATACAGAAATTATAAAGACAGAATTGAAACCGAATTTACAGAAGGGGTTGATTTATTCAACCATCAGAAATACCAGGATGCCCTTGAAAAATTTGAGGATATTGTGGGGATCGATCCCGAACACGCTCAGGCTTCCTACTATTTCAAGCTGACAACCGGAATTCTCGAACAACGCCGCAATAATTTCTACAACCAGGGTGACTGGCAGACAAAAAGAAATATGCTTGTGGAAGCCGTCATCAGCTTTCGCGGCGCGGAAGAGGCCAATGGAGGACGCGAATTTCGGGACACCCGGACCCGGCTGAACAGTCTGCTCAACCAGGCAAAAGTGCAGGATGAAATCCACCGGTGCAACGATGCCGGTATCGATCTGTACAAAAAAAAAGATTTACCAGGAGCCAGAAATCTTTTCAACCGCGTCCTTACCATAGATCCTGAAAATTCGACAGGCATCGGGTATCGCAGCACCGTGAGCCGGGAACTGGCAGCTCTGGCAGAAGCTCCGTATCAGGAAGGTGTGGCGCTTTACAACAACGGCCGCTTTGACGCGGCGATCGTAAAATTTCAGAGAAGTCTCTTACTGAATCCTTCCAACAAAGCGGCGGAAAAGGACCTCGAAAAGGCCCGGCTCGGGCTGCGCAATGAAGCTTTCTATAAGTATGGCCTCAGCGCTTTTCAGGCGGGAAACGTCGTGCTGGCTCTGGAAAATTTTTCGAATATTACCGGAATACACAGAGACACCCAGGTTCTGCGTCAAAAATGTCTGGACAGAATCAGGGACAGCACAGACTCCTTTTTCATGCAGGCCGTTTCATTCTATGAAAGCCAGAAACTTCAGGAAAGTCTTCTCGTATTCAAATGGATTCTTGTCGCCCAGCCGTATCATGAAGAAGCCCGGAAATACCAGGAACTTACCCGGAAAAAACTGGAAACTCTGCAGAAAATTCGCGAGGAATAATGCAGTACCGGCTCAGTGAAGAACAGTACGATCTTTCATCTCTCCTGCGTTTGATTTCAGAATCGGAGCACACCTATCTGAAGTTTCTCTCCGCCAACGACCTGGGATTGACCGGATCTCATCAGGCAGGTCTGTATATTTCGCGGGATGCCTGGCCGCTTTTCTTTGACAGACCGGGTGAATCGGGGAGCAATAAAGAAGCGCCGGGGCTGCTGCGATGGCCGGACGGCTCAACAACAAAATCGGTTTTCAAGTGGTACGGATCGGGCGGAAAGAGCGAGTACCGACTTACGAGGAGCCTCGATTTTTTTAAAGACAGAGAAGAATCCTTTCTGGGCAGTCTTTTCATTCTTTTAAAAAATCGCGGCGAGTTCTCGGCTTTTGTTTTAAACAGTGAAGGTGAAATAGATTCCATCATGAATTTCTTTGGAATCACTCCCGCAGACACCAACTGCCTTCTGCGTTTCGATCTGGAAGAAAGAATGCGTCAGGAGGCGGCGGGATTCTTTGTATCCATTGGAAAAAAATTTCCGGATACAGAAGTTTTTGCAAAAAAAGCCCAGGAGATCTGCCGCAGACTGTACAGGGACCGAGGCGAAGATCCCGACGAGACGATTCTGCGTCTGATGAAAATCGAATATGCTCTTTTTCGCTTTGTCGAACAGGAAATATACGGCCATCTTCTTTCGCGTTATTTCTCGTCTGTCGACGAGCTGCTTTCAGTATCTCTGGAAATCAACAACCGCCGCAAGAGCCGGGCCGGCATTTCTCTGGAGCTTCATCTCAGCTATCTGTTCGATCTTGCGGGTCTCGCGTACAGCCGCGGAGAAACGACAGAGGGGAACAAGCGGCCCGATTTTATTTTTCCAGGTATTGACCGCTATCGGAATCCCGGCTTCCCCCGCGAACGACTATTTTTTCTTGGCGCAAAGACCACATGCAAGGACAGATGGCGGCAGATCATCAACGAGGCGGACAGGATTCCCCTGAAGCATCTTTTTACTCTGCAGCAGGGATTCAGCAGTTCTCAGCTGAATGAAATGCATGCTGAAGGTGTTGTCTGCGTGCTTCCCGTAAAATATCACAGGGACTGCAAAATCGCCGACAGATCCAGGCTTGTATCACTGAAGGAATTTATTGAGCTGGTGAGAAACGCAGGAGGAGAAGCCGAGACACTTTTCAAGAACGAAAGCGGTCTCCCAGCAGTCTCTTGAGAATAAAGCCGCTTCCCCTGGCCCGGACAGCCAGCATCTGATCCTGGCTGACACCGTAGGCGGCCAAAAAATTTACGTGGTACTGTTCATCCTGAATGAGCGGAGAAACCTTATCCATGGGAGATGCACGGACATCTGAAAAAATAAAATCTGAATCAATTTCATTCAAACCGGATTCAAAACTGTGCCCGGGTCCCAGCCAGGTCCCGGACAGCCAGGGATAGACGGCCATTCGCCCCATCAATCCTGGAAACCAGTCTTCTTTTCTGCTTCGAACGCAGAGCAGTTCGGCTCTGAAATATTTTTCCGGATCTGTTCTGGAAAGCTCCACACCGGGCATATGCTGCGCCGACATGCCGACTGTTGCATACAAAACTCCTTCGGATTCAAGCATAAACTCCAGTATGCCTATAATCGGGAATTGCCTGTCCTTGAGAGCAAAATACCGCGAGTGTGCACCAAAAGATTTTTCGTAATGGGCTATCATTCTGTCCCGAAAATTATCCCAGAATCCTTTTTGCGTTCTAAGATTCCAGAATTTCAGATTCTCATCAATGCGGTTCAGAAGCCCTCTGTTATCGTCCGCCAGAGGCAGCGTGCCGGCGTCAAGAGCGAGCGCATGTCTTGCATATCCGTAAATATTGTCCTTTCCGGACCAGGGAGGAATCACAGCCTCCGGTTTTCCATCGACCATGAGAGAGAGGCCGGATCCTTCCTGAAACCAGACTAAGTCGGCCTGCGAAGGATCGATTGTTTCGCCTCCTTCTGGATGATCGCAGGCGCTGCGAATCAGGAGAGGCGCCTGTCCATTCTGCATCGCCTGACGATCCGGCTCAATCGGCGCAGGCAGAATATTTCTGACCCAGACAGCACGAGGCTGAATATTTGAATTTTTTACCGGCGACAGATAGAGATATATTGTCCGGCCGTCTTCTTCCAGGGAGGCGGTGAAGGTTTCATGCGGATTTAATTCTTCAACAATAATGCGTGTTTCATTCATGCTTTTCGAGCTGTTCATTGGTGGATAAACTCCGGCCTGGCCGGTCTCCCGGATCTGCGCATTTCAAAATGCAGATGCGGCCCTGTGCTCAGGCCCGTAGAACCGACAAGACCGATCACAGCGCCGGTATTCACAGGCTGACCGGCGCGCACAAGCACTCGCGACAGATGACCGTAGTATGTCCTGTAACCAAAGCCATGCTCTATCACGATAAGATTACCGTACGATCCTGCGGGACCGGCGCGGACTATGGATCCTTCCCGGCTGGCCCTCACTTCCGTCCCTGTCGCTGCGGCAATATCCAGTCCGCCGTGAAATGTAGCTCTGCGAAGAAACGGATCGAATCGCAGACCGTAGCCGCTGGATATCCTCCCGCTGCGAAGCGGAGTTTCAAAACCGACGCCGTGAAAATAATTGGATTCTTCAGCTCTGTATCGAATGCCCGGAATGAAGACTGTGCTTCCGTATCTGGATATTTCTTCCGGTTTCACTGAAAATCGCGCGGCGACGGCAGAGGCATCCCCCGAAGAAAATATCCCGCGGGCATTTGGAATCAGGATAAAACTGCCCGGCTCCAGATCGGAAGGGTGCATCAAATCGTTCAGGGAGGCCAGCGTATCCGGATTTTGTGAAACATCGGCCATCAACCGGAAAAACTCGTCTTCCGGACGAACCCGGTAACGGAGAAATCGAAGCGGAAAGGCAAGCCTGCCGTTTCTTGCCGTCGATTTTAGATTCTCCGAAATTTCTCTTCGCAGTCGGGCAATTTCTATGTCATTGATTCGAATACGCTCAATACATTTCTGGGCGATCCGGCTGCGAGATTCCAGAGGCGGACAGGAGTCATCCTGCGAAAGAAGAGGCCCGGCAGCCGTAAAAATTAGAAATATCAGAAGCGCCATTTTCCTCTATTATCGGGCAATTCTGAAAATATGAAAGCACTACCGCATACCTGAAAAATAAATATGCCGGAAAATGAATGCCTGGTTTTTGCCTGAGTGCAGACATTTTTCATCATACTTGCGCCGGTCCTGGTGTTTCTGTCTCTTCGGGAACTGCACAATGCCTCGGTGTCAGCGCTGCTGGCAGAGGGCTGGATGCAGAATCCTGCCGGAGTCCTGCTTTCAGGCGCACTGTACGGGCTGATATTCTGCGCAGCCGGCCGGCTGGTATTCCAGTTCCTGTTTAAAAGGTTCCAGCAAGAGGACAAATCCGGGCCTCTGAAAATTGTGCTGCTTCGGCCGGGTCCGGTCTGGCTCCATATCGGAATGGGCCTAGCGGCCGGTCTGTTTCTCTACGGCCTGATCGGGCTGAAGGAGCATTTTTTTCCGGCCGGATCAGAAAGCGGTTTTGCCGCAAATTTGAGATTGGCTCTTCAGAAGGACTCATTCTTATCCGTTGTATGGTTTTTTCAAACAGGACTCATCGTTCCCATTTTTGAAGAGTTTTTTTATCGGGCTACTTTCCAGGAATATCTGGAAAAACACAAATTTCATGGTTTCCTGACAGTCGGCCTGCCGGCGCTGTGCTTCGGCCTGAGCCATTATTATTATGTTGCCCCGTTTATCGTCTTTGTGGGATTGGTATTTGGAACGATGTACCGGAAGGGAGGTTTGATATCAGGCATTCTGGCCCACTCGGTATACAATTTACTGATTCTTTTTCAAGCAAAGTTTGCCGCATGAAATACTTTTTCTGTAAACAGGCATTTCGAGCCGCTCCCTCATCCGTATTGAGAATCTGGATATTTCTTGTCATTTTTCTTTTCAGCATAAAAGGAAGCGCCCTGCGGGCGGAAAATGCGGCAGCGTACGCGGCCACAGTTCAGCTTCCGGCTCTCCGCTGGGAAATGGAAAAGATTATTTACAGACTCGATCCCAACAATTACCGCCTTGAGGAAGAAACCGAGGGATTCACGCATCTGATAACAAATCTCAATTCCTCGCCCTTTTCGTACGATATCTATCTGGGCAATATTTCTGAAAAAATTCCAACGGCCATTGTGCGCGTGGAAGCTCCTCCCGGCGATGTAAAAGTTCTGATCAGAATACTGGAGCTTGAAAAAATGATCATTAAGGAGGAAGTGCCGACAGAAAGCGGACTTCCGGCTTCTATTCTGGACACAAAAAGCCATCTCATTTCCCAGACATTGAACTGGACCATGCCCTGGGCCGCTGTGCTGTACAATTCGTATCATTCGCCGCGTCTGACAAGCGGTCAGACAATCGCGCGTTTTTTCGCCTATCTGGGCGCCGACCTGTTTCTCATCTGGGCGGCAGGAAGGAATTTTTTCATTCCCTACAATGCAGAAAGAACTGATCTCGAAAAATTGCTTGCCATGCCCCCGAACAGATCAACACGATGGAGCCTGAAGGAGAATGGCATAGATGTCCTGGCCGGGATGATTTTTCTCAGAACAATCGGGGGAATTCAATCACTCAATACCATACGGGGACACAATCGTCTTGTTGAATTGAAGTACACTTTTTATCTGGAATGATTCATTCGCAAAAATCGAACCTATCCGCGTCTTTCTTTGTCTTCTTTTTTCTGAGTCTCTCTGTGCATGCTTTGATATTTCTCTACTCAAATCACAAAAAGAATAGAAATCCGTTTCAGATTTCAGCAAGCTACGGCGTGGCCGTGCTCCTTTCAGGCGAATCAGGCGAAGCAGGCTCGCCAGCAAAAGACCTCTCCACCGGCGATTCCTCAAATTCCGGCTCCCCGGGAATGCGCGCCGGCATACTGACAGATTCGATCTCTTCGCTGCTTCGGACAATTGAATACCCGGCTCTGGCCCGTGAAATGGAAATGCAGGGACTGGTTCTCATTGAGTGCGATATTCTGGATGACGGACACACCGCCAACGTGCGCATAAAAAAATCATCCGGCTTTGAGATACTGGATGAGAGCGCAAAAAACAGCATTCTTCGCTGGACGTTTCCGACGGGAGAAAGTCAGAGAATCGAGATCCCGGTCCGATTTAAACTGGTTGATTGATCGATGGAACTGAAAATTTTATTTGAGGACAACCATCTTCTGGCTGTAGAAAAGCCGGCCGGAGTTCTATCACAGCCGGACATCAGCGGCGAAAAGGATCTATCCGAATACTGTAAAGATTATTTAAAAACAAAATATGAGAAACCTGGCGCCGTATATCTGGGCACTCTGCACCGCCTCGACCGCTCCGTATCCGGTGTGACATTGTTCGCCAAAACTTCCAAAGCAGTCGCGCGCCTGGCGGAACAGTTTCGAAATCATACCATCGGGAAGACGTATCATGCCGTGACGATCGGAAGACCTTCTCCTCCAGAAGGAGAAAGAACTGACTGGATCGAAAAGGATGAGAATCAGAAAATCGCAATTCTGTCGGCCGGGCGCGGCGAGGGACGAAAAGCTGTTTTATTTTATAAATATATCAGATCTATTTCTACGCCTGCCTCGTTCAAAATCCCGGCGCTCATGCAGAAAAGGGAACTCTGCCTGCTGGAAATTAGGATGCAGACGGGACGTTTTCACCAGATCCGATTCCAGCTCGCATATCACGGCAATCCCATTCTTGGCGACACGAAGTACGGTTCGCCGATTCGTCTGCCGGACCACGGCCTGGCGCTGCGCTGTATCGCTCTGGAATTCGAGCATCCGGTGAAAAAAGAAAGAATGCGAATAGAAAGCCCCGACCCGCCGGATTGGCCCTGGGGATAGGGAGGAGAGCACAGTGTCGGATTCACCGCAGAGGCACAGAGAAAGAGGAGGAAAGATTTAACCACGGCGCGCACGGCGAAGGGTGAAAATTGGCCGAGCGGCGGAAAAATACTTGCATTCGCGGATGTTAATGAAACGAATCAAGGCGTAAGCCGAACCGCTTTTGCGGGGAGCATATTATTCTTATCGCAATCGAATCGTATGTTTTCCGTTTCAATTGTCTTTTCAGTCTCTCTGTTGTTGTGGTTGATCTTGAATTGCGTCTTGCCGCAACGCCCGATCGAGACGATTGTTGTTGTGTCTGGTCCTCGCTCGCAACCTTGATCGCCGGGTTTACATCCCTTGGGCGAGTTGTTATTCCAGGAAAAAACCGACTTGTAAGGGCCGTGGTCCTGTCCAAGGTACACATCGACACTCTGACTGCCGCAACATCCGGAAAGAGTGATCAGATCCGGTTCTTGGTCATCGTTTAGAAATAACAGCCATGCCCTGGGCCCGGCATCCTGGACAAACTCCCAGGAACTGGACTTCCGCCATATCTGTACATGCGTCGGGTCGGAGTAGCCAACTTCAGTGCCAATCTCCAGATACTGTTCATCGCCGGAATTGACAACTCTTACGTCCGGACCCAGCGCCCGATATTTATTGGCCGCGTCTGCCTGGTTCCATGACACTGTGTAAAGATCGCCAAGAGCCGGTTTGGCACTATACTTATGATGAGACGCAGTCCATGTGCCTTCAGTCGCTGCTGCCCTTTGCGTGACCTGAAACGTCAGGTCTTCAACGTCTATGGCCGGGTGTTCCCGCGACAAAAGCCCGCCGAAAACCCAGAATTCCTGATCGCGGTATCGCACGCGTGTCCATTTCCCGCTGCGTCCATTAAGAGAGATAATCGGGCCTTGTTCTTCAATCGGCTTTAATTCCGCCCCGCGTTGAATGAGTTCCCTGACCGGCGCAAACTCAGACGGAGTTGCCCGAGCATTAAGTCCGCCGCGTGCGTCCACGTAAACGTGTTCTTTGCAGGACAAGAGGAGAAAAGGAGATAAAACCAGCGGGGATAAACGAAAAACGATTTTCATACTTTTGTTCCACGCGCTCCGCGTCCTCTTTGTGTCTTTGCGGCTTCGCGTGAGATATTCTCCGCGATCTCCGCGCCTCCGCGTGAAACTCTTTTTCTTCTCCGTGTCCTCCGGGACTCCGTGGCAAATCTTCTAAAGCTTTCTCTTACCTCTTCGACGCGGCTTCTTTAATCAGTCCGGCCGCGATTTCGTTCTTCTGAACCTGGCTTGTGCCTTCATAGATCTGAAGAATCTTCGCGTCACGGAAATATTTCTCCACCGGATATTCTTTCACATATCCATATCCGCCGAAAATCTGAAGCGCATCCGTGGCAATGGCCATTGCAGAATCGGCTGCAAAACACTTGGCAATCGCTGAATATTTTGCCATATCCTTGTGTCCTATTTCGCACAGACGCGCTGATTTGTATGTCAGAAGACGGCCAGCCTCGATTTTCATCGCCATATCCGCAAGCATGTGCTGGATTGCCTGAAAGGAGCAGATCTTAACGCCGAACTGCTCTCTTTCGCGCGAATACTGAACAGCAGCGTCCATCGCTCCCTGGGACAATCCAACAGCCGCGGCGGCCACTGCCGGCCGGGAAAAATTCAGAGTCTTAAGGCCGTACAGAAAACCGGAATTCTCCACACCGCCCACAAGATTTTCCACCGGCACCTCGCAGTCTTCAAAAATGAGCGAGCGAGTTTCTGAACAGCGGATTCCAAGTTTGTCTTCTTTTTTTCCAACGGAGAATCCTTTGGAATTTTTTTCAACGATGAAACAGGAAACACCGCGTGTTCCGCGGTCTTTGTTGGTCATGGCAAACACTGTATAAAAGTCCGACTGTCCGGCGCCGGAAATCCACTGTTTGGTTCCATTCAGAATATAGCGATCTCCTTTTTTTACAGCCGTGGTTGCCAGTGCAGGCACATCCGATCCGGCGCCTGGTTCTGTAAGTCCAAAGGCCGCCATTTTTTCTCCCGTGGCAAGAGGCGGCAGCCATTTCTCTTTCTGTTCCTTTGTTCCGCCGACTTCTATCGGAAGAGCTCCCAGTTTTGTTGCCAGCACCGCTGTGTTTACTCCCAGGCAGCCGTAGGAAATTTCCTCCGCCATGATAATATTGCCCATGACGCCGAGTCCCAGTCCGCCGTATTCTTCGCCAAAGAGCGCGCCAAAAAGTCCGGCCTCTCTGAATTTATTCAAAACATTTCTGGGATATTCATTTTTTTCATCCAGTTCCATACGAACCGGGATCACTTCTTTTTTAACAACCTCACGCACGAGGTCGCGGAGTTGGACTTCATCTTCTGACAGGGATAATGTAAGCTGGATTTCAGCCATGGATTACTTCCTTAAGCGTTCCGGAGGCGCTCTGGGCTTCCGAATCGACTTTTGATAGGACAGCAAAAATTGTCGAATGTACAGGACAAGAAAAATACTTATGGATTCAGATGGGCTCTGTCAGGTATCCGGCGCTGCTCTCTATCAGAGCAGTTTCGCTCTCTGCAGTCGAAGCGCGTTCAATACGACGGAAAGAGAAGAAAAAGCCATGGCAGCTCCGGCGATCCAGGGTTCCAGAAGGCCGGCAGCGGCCACCGGTATTCCCAGAGCGTTGTAGAAAAGAGCCCAGAAAAGATTCTGACGTATATTTTTCAGAGTCCTGCGTCCGAGCAGAATCGCATCGACGGCCCGGTTTATGTCTCCACCGAGAATCGTGACGCCGCCAGTTTCCAGGGCTATGTCCGAACCGCCGCCCACAGCAATCCCGAGATCCGCAGATGCCAGAGCCGGCGCATCGTTGATACCGTCGCCCACCATTGCGATTTTGCGGCCCGTTTCCTGAATCTCCCGAATGATCCGCGCCTTTTGATCGGGCATTACTCCGGCAAACACCTGCTCAATTCCGGCCGATGCTGCGATATTTTTTGCTGTGGTTTCATTGTCGCCGGTGATCATGGCAACACCGATTCCCAGGGCTTTCAGACGCTCCACAGCAAGCCTGGAAGACGGACGAATCATGTCCGCAACAGCAAGAACGGCCGCCGCTTTCCCATCAACGGAAACATAAACTGCCGTGCGGCCCTTCGACTGCTCAGCCAGATACACATCGCGCAGCGACAGAGTTGATATGCCGCTTTCATCCTGCAGGATTTGCGTT
Source organism: Spirochaetia bacterium (assembly GCA_009885105.1). Lineage (GTDB taxonomy): Bacteria > Spirochaetota > Leptospiria > Leptospirales > Leptonemataceae > VFLI01. Next base: position 37,403 of record VFLI01000021.1, read on the forward strand.
CCCACAATCACAGATTTTCCCTCAACAACCGCTCGGATCCCCCTTCCAGGCATCGCTTCAAAACTGTCGAGATGCATTCCATTTCCCGACACGACAGATCCCGATTCGGCGCTGTCTGCGATATAGGATGCAAGCCCGGCTTCAATGGCCCGCGCCGCGGGATGTTCTGATCCTTTTTCTGCGGCGAGCACTGCGGCCATCGCCCCGGGCAGCAGGGACGGATCAAAATCGGATGAAGGCTCGATTGCGGCGAGTTCCGGCCTTCCGGAAGTGACGGTTCCCGTTTTGTCAAAAACAACAAAGTCGATTTTACCGGCAGTCTCAAGAAACTCTCCCGATTTGAAGAGGATACCGGATTCCGCCCCCCGGCCCGATCCTGCCATGATGGAGGTCGGCACTGCCAGACCCAGAGCGCACGGACAGGCGATGACGAGCACAGCAATCGCGCTGCGAAGAGAAGCAGAAAAATCGCCGGTAATAAGATACCAGAATGTAAAGGTCAAAAGAGCGATCCCCATAACAACAGGCGCGAAAACTCCGGAAATCCTGTCAGCGATACGCTGGATCGGGGCGCGCGAAGTCTGGGCCTCACGCACGACTTTTATGATACGGGAAAGAACCGTATCCTTTCCCACCTTTCGGGCCGTCATGACTCCGCCGGTGTTGCCGTTGATTGTGGCGGCAAAAATAGAAGCCCCGGCGGATTTTTCCGCCGGCATGCTTTCTCCGGTGATCATGGATTCATCTATATAAAGATTCCCTTCCAGAATCTCTCCATCCACAGGAATTTTTTCGCCGGGACGAATCCGCAGCTGATCACCGGGAACAACCCGGTCCACAGCAATCTCCTCTTCCTTCCCATCCTTTATCCGAATAGCCGTTCCGGGAGCCAGAGATATCAGCGAACGAATCGCCTGCGAAGTGCGATTTTTTGCAGCTGATTCAAGCAGTTTTCCGAGAAGAATAAGCGTTATCAGCACAGCTCCCGTTTCATAATACAGCTCCGTATGCGGCCTTCCGGAAAGGGAATTCCACAGACTGTACACATAGGCGGCCGTGGTCCCGGTCGCGACAAGAACGTCCATATTTGCGCTTCTGTCGCGAAGAGCCTTGAATGATCCATAATAGAACTGCCAGCCCGCGGCGAACTGAACGGGCGTGGCCAGAAGAAATTGAAACCAGGGATTCATGAAAAGTGCGGGAACCGGAAGAAACGACAGAAAAGAAAAATGGCCGGCCATGGTGTAGAAAAGAGGCAGCGAGAGCGCGGCTGACGCAAAAAACTTTATTTTCTGAGATGCCGTTTCCCGGCTGCGTATCCTGTCATGCTCTTCCTGTGAAATTTCCGGGACAGCCCCGTAACCCAGAGCCTGAACTTTTTCAACAACTTCTTTCTCGGATGCGCCCGCATACACAACGTGAGCGGTTTCCATAGCAAAATTTACAGATGCCGATTGAACTCCCGGAAGACGCGCGAGCCCCTTTTCAATTCGGCTGGCACAGGCCGCGCATGTCATGCCCGTAATCTGAAAATCGGCCGTCTGTTTCATACTTCGCCTTTTACTGTGTATCCTGCCTCTTCGATCGCATGACGAATCGCTTCCAGTCCGGTTTTTGCCTCATCAAATTCGGCCTCCACCGTGCCTTCTTTTAAATCCACTTTCCCGGAAGCTCCCAGTGATTTCAAGGCGCCTTCAACAGAACGAACACAGTGCATGCAGCTCATTCCTTCTACTTTTAATACTATGGCTTTCATACGATTCTCCCTGATTATATTATTTAGATATTATCTAGATATTTTTTTAATTGTTTTTATAAATTCATTCACAATATGAGGATCCCCCGCTTTCAGTTTCTGGGCCACGCAGCTTTTCAGATGATTTTCAACCAGTATGCCGTTGAGTCCGCCAATGGCCGCCTGCACCGAGGCAATCTGATGAATCACATCGTCGCAGTAGGTGTCTTTGAGTATCAAATTCCGTATGCCGCGGATCTGTCCTTCGATTTTGTTGAGCCTGGATACCAGGTCCTGTTTAACGCTGTCGGACCTGTGGCTCATCTGATCTTTTCCTGCCGCCATATGGACACCATACCCCCTATACCTATATTCGGCAAGCAAAATTTTTCGATAGATTAAGAAAAATTCACCGCGGAGACGCGGAGGACGCGGAGGTAATACACGGGAGAATTAAGAAAACCACTGTTTTGAAGGGAATAAGCGTTCCGAGAAACTCACCATTTCTTGACGCTCCCTTTCTTCTCAGCGCTCTTTGCGCCTCTGCGGTGAATCCGGTTTTCTCAGAGCTTTCGCACGCGGAAGTTCACCATCTTCTGACGAACACGTTTTACCAGTTCAAATTGAAATCCTTCCGCCGGCACTTTCTCGCCGACTTCAGGGAATCGGCCCGTCTGCTCAATAACAAATCCGGCGATACTGGTGTAGGATTCGGATTCCGGCATGGATGCCTGAAAATATTCATTGAAATCGGAGATTGAACAGGAACCGGCCACCAGAAAGCTGCCGTCCGGCAGATTTACGATTTCTTTTTCATCCGGATTCTGTGTGATATCGTCGATTTCGCCCACGATTTCTTCTATGATATCTTCCAGTGTCAGAAGGCCAGCCGTTCCTCCGTATTCATCGACCACAATCGCCAGATGAGTTTTACGCTTCTGCATCTCCGCGAGAATTTTGTCAATTTTCATGCTCTCCGGAACATAGAACACCGGCCAGACAAGTTCGGCCAGAATCACCTTCTCCTTCTTGGCAATCACCCTCATCAGATCCTTCATGTGAAGAATGCCGATGATATGATCCAGACTCTCATGATACACAGGAAGCCGGCTGAATGGAATCTCAAGTGAATCTATAATTTCGTCATCGCTCAGGTCCACCGCCATAGCTTTTATTTCAACCCGGGGAACCATGATCTCCCGGGCCGAAGTTTCATTGAATTCCAGGACATTGTCTATGATTTCATGCTCTTTTCTTTCGATCGTGCCCGATTTCACGCCTTCTTCCAGCAAATGTCGAATCTCTTCTGACAGAAGCCTGGTTTCGCTGAAACTCGTTTTGTCTTTGAAAGGCTTTAAGATCAGATTGCTGGAAAAAGTCAGAAGACGTATGAATGCCATGAAAAACCTGGAAAACCAGTGGAGCGGATACGCAACAAAGAGGGCAAATCGTTCCGCATGATGCAGAGCCAGAGATTTGGGCACGAGTTCACCCAATACCAGGGTTAAATACGAGATGGCAACAACAAGGATGACAAGCGCTATTTCCTCCGAAATGGCAGCCAGATGAGGCACCGGAATGGCGGCGATCAGGGGCGCCACATGCGGAACAAGAGTGGCGCCTCCAAAGGCCGAGGCAAAGCTGCCCACCAGAGTGACCCCAACCTGCACCGTCGCAAAAAAACGATCCGGATCCGATTGAATCTGCTGCACCATTTTGGCACGGTTGTCTCCTTTCTCCAATAAAGGACGAATTCGGCCTTTACGCAGAGAAAGAATCGCTATTTCAGCCCCCGAAAAAAAACCGTTCAAAAGGATAAGTGCCAGAATAATGAATATATCCAGCGTAATGTTGTTCATAGCAGTCCGATATGGGCAGATTGTCCAGGACCGGGGCGCGGGGATACTGAAAAACCGTCAAAAATCATTGAATTATTCATCCATTCTACACTTTTGGATAAAACCATCAGCATGATTCACATAAAAAGCAAGACAGAAATCGAAAAGATGAGGGATGCCGGTAAACTGGCAGCAGAGCTCCTTGAGCAGACCGGTTTGCGGGTGAAAGCTGGTGTTTCGACTCTGGAACTGAACGATTATGCGCACCGATTCACAATAAAAAATGGAGCCGAGAGCGCTCCATTAAATTACAAAGGATTTCCAAAAAGCATCTGCACTTCCATCAACAATGTTGTCTGCCATGGAATCCCGAAAAAAGATGAGACACTGAAAGACGGCGACATCATGAATATTGATGTTACAGTGAAGCTGCGAGGTTACCACGGTGACACTTCGCGTATGTTCGCAGTCGGTGAGATCGACGAGAAAACCAGACAGCTCCTGTTTGATACGCAAAAAGCGATGAACATCGGAATAGAAACCATCAAGCCCGGGGGAAGAATATCCGACATCGGCACGGCCATCGACGCGTATCTGACGCCGCGCCGGTACGGAATTGTCAGAGATTTAACGGGCCACGGCATCGGACGAAATTTTCATGAAGAACCTTCCGTGCCCCATTACAGTCAGAATCATATCCGGGTGCAGCTAAAACCCGGCATGACTTTTACGGTGGAACCAATGGTAAATCTGGGCGGATATGAGGTCGTTTTCAGCAAAACGGACGGCTGGACAGTCACAACGGCCGATGGGTCGCTTTCTGCCCAGTATGAACATACCTGTCTGGTCACGGCGGACGGTTATGAAATCTTAACTCAGTTAGAAGGGAAGTGAATGCGGCGATTCTTCCTGATTATACCTGTCTGTCTTCTTGTTCTGGAGTGCACGGGCGGAACTACGGTCAAGGATATTTCATATCGACGAAAGAATCTTCCCGAGTTTGGAGTGATTATTTTTTTTCCGTCTGACTGGGAAACCAAACAGGGAAATTTTTTCCATTTCACAGCAAAAGGTCCGGCGCCCAACCACCTGACAGGTCAGGTGGAATATCGAGGCCTGAAAAAAGCGATACCGGATGACGCGGGCAAACAGAGATACGCAACAGGCTGGTATGAAATAAATTTTCGTAACTATCCGGGCTGGAAATTCGACCGCCGCGAACAGGATACTTCAGATTCGGAGGGAACCTTTCGATTCGAAGGCACATATCGTGAAGGCGCCACAATATACAGAAAGATTGGAATCTTGCGATTTCGCGGCGTGCGGCTGCATGCAATTTACTACACAGCTCCCGATCAAGATTTCGAACTTGCGAGGACCATGTTTCAAACAATGGATCAAATGCACCGGTATTACGATCCGGATGAAAACCAGTACAAATAAATGTTGCCCTTTCCCGATTCCAGGAACAGGCTGGTCAAAGTCAGGCGGATACCGGAACAACAAAAATCGGTCATAAGCGCCTATAGCTCAATGGATAGAGCGCAGGTCTCCGGAACCTGAAATCAGGGTTCGAATCCCTGTAGGCGCAAAAACAATTATGCAGATTTCTTACTGGGAAATTGTCGGAATATCGATCGGGGCGCTGCTGACCCTCTGGGGGCTGTTTCATCAGCTGATTGTCGGCGGAGCGATTACCATGTTCCGCAATATCTCTGAAAATGAAGCCAGGCTTTTTGTGATGAGCTGGGTCGCTCAGGGCGCTTTTATGAGTTTTCTGGGAATACTTCCGGTCGCCATGCTCTTTTTATTTCCAATCTTTTCCAGTGAAACACACACAGTATTCCTGATCTGCAGTTTCGGACTGTTTATTCTGAGCGGACATATTTTCTTCACCGGCATCAACACACATCTGAAACCCATACGCATCAGCGCTTTTATTCAACTGGCCTACGGCATCTATCTGCTGGCCGCTGTGCTTTTTACTTAGCCGCGCCCGCCTAAAGATTGTGTTTCACGCAGAGGGCGCCGAGAGACGCAGAGGAAGGAGAAATTATGGCTGACCAAACGCTTAAACACACCGGGACACCAGCCAAACCCTCGCCATACTCTGCTCAGCGGACTCTGCCTGCGTGAGAATCCGAACCGACTTGTGCCTACTGGACAGCCGGCATAGTATCGCCCTGAAAGTCTCTGGGCGGGATCAGCAGTTCCATACCCGGATAAATTCTGTTTGGATCGTGAATGATCCGGCGGTTCAGGCGATAAATCTTTGGCCAGAGCCGGCCGTCAGCGTACACTTCTTTGTTCTGGGCGATTCTCCAGAGGCATTCCACCGGAGTCGACCGTCGAACCACATATTTTTTCCAGCCTTCCGGCAGTCCGTTTCCGGTGACGTTGTTTGTATTGTTTGTATTCGGGTCATTTGGATCAACTGTAGTATTGCGATTTGCCACATTGCCTCTGTCCGCCAGCAATTTTTCCAGAGCGAGACTCTGCTCGTTTATAATCTGCGCCAGACGAATTGCCTCTTCAGAATCCTGAATGCTGTCTGCCAGTTTCTGTTTGCTGTAATTTTCATTAGCCGAGTTGAGCGCTTCCATGGCCGCAGCGTACTGTTCTTTTAATGATTTCAGCAGTCCCGCTTTGTCCTTATCCGAGCGCATTTCCGGCACATCGATATTCTTAATATGCTCGCCCGCTTCCCGAACCAGACGTTCCGCTTCTGCTTTTTTCTTCTGCGCCTGAGCAGAGTAAGCCGCAGTCAGCAGACTCTGAGTCAGTTTTTCCGCATTTACAATGTGCGCATTGCCCGCCTTCAATTTTCCGGCAGCGATATCCTGTCCGGCCTGCTCAACTTCTCTGTTTGCCTGTGCGTACTGGTCCGGAAGATTTTCTCTGGCTCCGTACTGTTCGGCGCGCATCAGGTTTGTTTTTGCTCCGCTCAGTGAATTTAAAAGATCAGCGCTCTGCGACAGGGCTACATTCCTGGCTCGAGTGGAAGCATTCCGAGAAGCCTCAAATTTTCTCTCCGCCGCCAGATTCTGCTCGAGGTATGTCATGGCTCCCTGGTCGGTTTCTGTCGGAGTTGAAATCTTTGACATCAACTCCTTGCCGTCATCGAGCAGTTTTTTTGCCGCCTGGTAATCATCGCTGGCCAGCTCTTCCGCATACGCTTCATCCGCCCTTGCGAATGCGCCCTCCGCATCAGTCTGCAGCGAGGCCGCATATTTTGGCGCGGCTTCAACACGAGCCTTCAGCGCATAATTGGAGGCGGCGTTTGCCCGCACAGCGGCCTCATCATAATTTTCATCCGCCAGGCTCTTGTGCGCTTCCAAAAGAGCAGCTCTGGCCGATGCGTAACTTGCCGGAGCATACTCCGGGGCTTTTTCTTTTTCTGCCTGCGCCAGCTGAAGCCGCGCATCGCTCAATTCACGAACCGGCACAGGTTTGGAACAAAGAAGCGAAACTAAAATTGCTGCCGCCGATACAAAACGTGGAATCAGTAAAACTTTTTTCATATCCAATCTCCTCAGAAAATCAAAGCCTGTTCTTCAACTACCAAAAGTCCGTTAAATTCTACAATATTAATACAGATATTGATATGTTCAGCGCCAGCGCAACTGTAAAACAACGATTCCCGGGATGAAACCCGGGAAACGAACCATTACATAAATTAGACGAAACGTTAAGGAAGACGGTTTATTTAAAAGCAGAAACCGCATCCGATTCCGAGTCATAGATTTCAAAAAAGGATGTCAACTTAGTCAATTCAAAGACCTTTCTTACAGAGCCTGAAACATTGATAATTTTCAGCCCCCCCTGGTATTTCTTCAGGTTGGAAAGACTTGAGATCAGCGCACCGATCCCGGAAGAGTCAATATAGGATACCCGGTCCAGGTTGATGATTACGTTGTATCTTTGTTCTTCAATCAGCTTATTAATAAGTTCTTTGATTTCGGGAGCATTGTAAAGGTCAATTTCACCATTTACATCCAGAATCGTGATCTCTCCGCTTTCTCTTCTTATTATTTCCATATGTTACAGACCAGCAAGGTCCCCCCGTACCGTCTATAGTTTTTTTTCCAGCGTTATAACGGTTATTTTCATCATCCCTGTCAAGATAAAAACTGTATATCAAAAATGTATTTTTATCCATTTGATATAAAATTCGTCAAACTTATTTTCATAAATCGAGTGTCGTAAAGCCCTCATAAAAGCATGATAAAAAAACAGGTTATGGTAGGTGGCCATTTGCCCCCCCAGCATTTCCCGGCTGAGAAATAGGTGCCGCAGATAGCCCAGACTGTACCGACGGCACACCCGGCAGCTGCAGAAAGGGTCCGGCGGCTCGTCCGAGGCAGTATACTGAGCATTTCTGAGGTTAATTTTGCCCGATGAGGTGAGAAGCTGCCCGTTCCGGGCATTTCGGGTTGGCAAAACACAGTCGAACATGTCGATTCCGCACCGGACAGCCTCCAGAAAATCGGGAATGGTCCCGACACCCATCAAATACCTGGGTCTGTCAGCATCGAGCAGGGGAGCAAGCATCCGCAGAGTTTCATACATCGACTCCCTGCCCTCACCGACACTGAGGCCGCCAACGGCTATCCCATCGAATGGAAGGCTCTGTATTCTCTCTGTCGATTCCCTTCGAAAGGAGGAGTCTGTCCCTCCCTGAATGATGCCGAATAATTTTCCAGAGTCGTACCTTTCTCCGGAAATGCTTCTATAATAAGAAACTGCCTGTTCCGCCCAGTTGTGGGTGCGCTCAAGCGATTCCCGCAGTCTCTGATCCGAACTGTCAGCGGCGGGACAATCGTCCAGAACCATCATAATATCCGAACCGATTTTTAGCTGAAAATCGACCACGCTCCTGGGCGTAAAAATGTGCTTTGTGCCGTCCAGATGACTGGCAAACTCGACTCCTTCCGGAAGGAATTTTACTCTGTCGGCCAGACTGAAGACCTGATATCCGCCGCTGTCGGTCAGAAGAGCGTGCTTATCCCAGGACATGAATTTTTTCAATCCGCCCATTTCGGCAATTTTCTCTCCCGGTCGAAGGAAAATATGATACGTGTTGGCCAGAATCAGATCATACCCGATTTCTTCCAGGTCTTCCTGCCAGAGTCCTTTGACACTTCCCCCGGTTCCCACGGGCATGAAGACAGGAGTCTCCAGAGTGACATTTGGATTGACGACCAGGCGGCCGAGTCGAGCGCGGGAGGAGGTGTCGGTGTGAAGAACTGAGAAGAAGTTATTGTTCACGGCCAATCCAGGAACCACGAAACCAAAGATAATCTAACCGCGAATAAACGCGAACAAACGCCAATACTACAACCGTAGATCGGAGTTTGCCACGAAAAGGCACGAAAAACACGAAAGAATTTAGTCGTTTTTTGGGCCCTTCTTTCCTTTTCGTGTTCTTTTGTGAAATTTCGTGGATAAAATACGGCAGCAGTACTGATAAGAATTTGCAATATTCGATTTTCACTTTCATTGGCGATCTTTCATTATTTGCGTCCATTGGCGTTCATTAGCGGTTCCTTCTCTTATCCCGATTCGCGTCCATTGGCGTTCATTAGCGGTTCCTTCTTCTTCAGTCTTCCACAAGGCGCAGCGCTCTGTCCACAGCCGCATCCGCAGGCGTTCGTCTCTCGTCCAGATACAGATGGTACTGTTTGACGCAGTATCCAACCAGTTCTCTGAGTCGGTTTTTTCTTACCTGCTGGGCTGCCGTGATCGTGCCGGACAATTCTGTGTAAAGCTCTGAATAATACAGCGCGCCAATTCGATAGGCTTCCGAATCGGGCGGCGGACTGTGCATGAGCTGCTGCATGTACTCGCCTGCCTTCATTCTGGCCTCGTCGAATTTGCGTCTTTCTTCGGGCGAAGACTGATTTTTGTAATAGTTCATTCGATGGTACTGAGCGCGGGCCATGTGCAGAATCGCAGCGGACAGATCGCTTTTTAAACTCAGAGCTGACTGTCCGACTTCCAGAAGCCGGTCCAGATGCCGCACCAGATTGTTCTGACGCGACGATTCCAGGCGACGCAGAGCGTATGTATAGTGCAGAGCGTCCATGAAGTCTTTGTAAAACTCCAGCTCATCGTATGTGTACTGAAAATTCTCTTTGTTCTTCCAGGCCAGCTCGAACTCCGCCAGAGCCCGGATCGGCGTCTGCTCTCCATGGCGACGGGCCAGATTCAGATACACGCGTCCCAGCGCTGCATGCGCTTCCGGCAGAGTATTGTCCGCCTCCACAGCCGAATTGTAACTGGTCATGGCACGCTCGATATCACCGCGGTTGAAATGATGGTCTCCGTTTCTTTTGAGTACGCGCGCTCTCTCCAGATTTTCCGATGCCAGCGTTCTGGCGATGAACTGACCGATTCTCACACGGAGCAGAATCCCTGTGCCGGTGACAACCCAGCCGTAAAACGGATTGTATAAAATTGCCGAAACCGTGATTTCGCCCACGATCAGTCCGTTGCGGTTCTCCTGATGGAATGGATTTTTCTCAATCACGTACAGTTTCTGCCCGACTTTCAATCCGGTTCGGTTTGTGACCTTGACCATCACCTGATCCTGGCGCGTGTCGTACCCGCGAAACGGCGACTCGGTATCGTGAACTTCAGCGGCCTTTGTTTTGCTCTGGATCTCTCCCACCAGAATCATCCGGATCGGTTCCGGACGGGTGTAGCTCCGGAAGGCGTAGATGATCTGTGTTCGCTCCTGGGCCTGAAGAGGAATGAGAGGAAGTATAAAAGTGCTTAGAATTAGTAAAATGGGAAGATAAAGATTTTTTTTCACGCAGAGACCGCGGAGAAACGCAGAGAACGGGATTAATAAGAAAAACAGAAAAAACGACCCAGGTGAATGAGCGTCCCGGGACGATGCCCGTCGTCCTGAAAGATTCCTTTCCTCTCCTCTTCCCTCTGCGACCTCTGCGCCTCTGCGTGAGATTTCTTTTCTTATAGTAAAAGACATAACGATCTACAGTAATTTTCGGTATCCGAACCCCTTTGGGCAAGGAAAAGAAATCGACCTGGCAGGCTCTTCCGGAGACCTGTCCTGTGCATGGCGTACCCCTTTGCCCAGATCGAGCAAAAATGGCAAAAAAATTGGCAGGACACTCATGTATACCGGACCGATGACATATCGGACAAACCAAAATACTATGTTCTGGATATGTTTCCCTACCCTTCCGGAGCCGGACTGCATGTAGGACATCCGGAAGGCTACACCGCCACGGATATTGTCGCCCGTTACAAACGCATGAAAGGATTCCATGTTCTGCATCCGATGGGCTGGGATGCATTCGGCCTGCCTGCGGAACGGTATGCCATGCAGACAAAGATTCATCCGTCGGTAACGACTGCGGAAAACATCAAAAACTTCCGCCGGCAGCTGCAGTCTCTGGGATTTTCCTACGACTGGGAGCGCGAAGTAAACACAACGGATCCGTCTTACTACAAATGGACGCAGTGGATATTCTTAAAAATCTTTAATTCCTGGTACGACACCGAACAGAACCGCGCCCGGCCGATCGATGAACTGCCGATTCCCTCAAAATTCAAAGACAAAGAGAATAAGAAAAAAAAGGAAGACTATATAAATTCGCGCCGCCTGGCCTACATTGCGGAGGCTCCGGTAAACTGGTGCGCGGGACTCGGCACTGTGCTGGCCAATGAAGAAGTCGAAGAATGGGTTTCGAAAGGCTACACCGTGGAGAGGCGGCCGATGCGGCAGTGGATGCTCCGGATTACAGCGTATGCGGACCGGCTTCTGGACGATCTGAAATATGTGGAATGGCCGGCCGGAACTCTGGAACTGCAGAAAAACTGGATCGGCCGGTCGGAGGGCGCGCAGGTCGCTTTCGCGCTGAAAGGGCGTAAAGAAAAAATTGAAGTGTTCACAACCAGGCCGGACACTCTGTTCGGAGTGACGTATATGGTGCTGGCTCCGGAGCATCCGCTCGTGTTGAAAATTGCCGCCGCAAAACAGAAATCAGCCGTGAAAGCGTACGTTGAGGAAACCAGAAAAAAATCGGATCTGGAGCGCAGCGCGAAAGGCGATCAGGCCGACAAATCGGGAATCTTCACGGGAGCAAAGGCGCTGCATCCCTTTACAAAAGAAGAGATTCCCGTCTGGATCTCCGACTATGTTCTGATGGGTTACGGAACGGGCTGCGTCATGGCCGTGCCCGCGCACGATGAAAGAGACTGGATGTTCGCGCATAAATTCAATCTGCCTGTGAAACTTGTGATTCAGAATCTAGAGAAATCTCTCAAACTTGAAACCATGAAGGACGCCTACGTTGATCCTGGTATCAACGTGAATTCCGATTTTCTGGACGGTCTGCCGTCGCATCAGGCGATTCCTGCGATGATCAATAAACTTGAGGAGAAAAAAAAAGGCCGCCGAAGGATCAACTACCGCCTGCGCGACTGGCTGTTTTCACGCCAGCGTTACTGGGGAGAGCCGATTCCCGTCAGTTTTGCGTCAGACGGTTCGCTTCATTCGGAGCCGGAAGAAAACCTGCCGCTGCTTCTGCCTGCCAGCGACGATTTCCAGCCCGCCGAAACCGGAGAGTCGCCGCTTGCGAATCTGAAAGAATGGGTGCATTACAAAGATAAGAAAGGACATTCGCTCCGGCGCGAAACCAACACCATGCCGCAGTGGGCCGGAAGCTGCTGGTACTATCTCAGATTCATTGATCCGCACAATGATGAGGCGATGATCGATCCAAAAAAAGAAAAATACTGGATGAAGGACACAGGCGTCGATCTTTATATCGGCGGCGCGGAGCATGCGGTTCTGCATCTGCTCTACTCTCGATTCTGGCATAAAATTCTATTTGACTACGGTCTTGTCAGCACGCCGGAGCCGTTCAAAAAGCTCGTCCATCAGGGCATCATTCTGGGCGAAGACGGCTCCAAAATGTCAAAATCACGCGGTAATGTTGTCAATCCGGATATGGTGGTGAAAGAATTCGGCGCCGACAGCTTCCGGCTGTATGAAATGTTTCTGGGGCCGCTGGAACAGTCAAAGCCCTGGTCTTCAAAAGGCATTGAGGGCGTTTTCCGATTTCTGTCCCGCGTCTGGCGGCTCTACACCGTATCCGCAAATGAGGAGGATCCGCCTGTCTTCGATCCTGAAATAACGGCGCCCTGCCCTGCAGAGCTGCTGCGCGAAACAGAGCGCCTGATACATGGAACCATAAAAAAGATCACCGAAGATCTGGAACGGCTTTCTTTCAACACGGCCATTTCGCAGCTGATGATTTTTGTGAATGAAATCTACGGCCGCAAAAAAATCGGCCAGGACGGAGCGAGGATTTTTCTCATACTGCTCTCTCCATTTGCTCCGCATATAACGGAGGAACTCTGGGCGATGCTGGGAGAAAAGACAAGCATATCTCTGAAAAAATGGCCATCGTTCGACGTTTCCAAAACAACTCTGGAGGAGAAAGAATACGTCTTTCAGGTTAACGGAAAAATCCGCGCGAAAGCAGTTCTGGCGTCCGACATCAGCGATGAAGACCTGAAAAAGGCCGCTCTGGGACAGGAACAGATTCAATCGGCTCTGGGCGGTCAGGAGCCCAGAAAAATAATCGTGGTGAAGAACAAACTGGTGAATATAGTCGTATGATAGAAAAAGCTGATAAGAAAACGGTCGCAAAAAAGAATACAGGCGCGAAAAAAACAGCGGTGAAAAAATCCGCGGCGAAAAAGACATCCGCCAAAAAGGAAGTGCCCGCAAAACCGGCGCATTTCCTTGTTTACTGCGACGGAGCATCGCGCAGCAATCCCGGCCCCGCATCAATCGGCTGTGTCCTGTATAAAAACGGCGAAAAAGAACGCGAAATATCTGAAAGAATCGGAAATGCAACCAACAACGTTGCGGAATATCGATCCCTGATCGCAGGTATTGCCGCGGCCCTGGAGGCCTGCGGACGGGAAATCATTATTGCAGTCCGGGAAAATTCTCCGGCAGAGTTGAGCATCACAACAGACAGCGGAAAAGCGGTGGGGGAATCCCTGGATGTATACATGGATTCGGAACTGGCGGTTCGTCAGATAAACGGCATATACAAAGTGAAACACAGGGATCTCATCCCGCTGCACAGAATAGCAAAAGAACTGTTGATGAATTTTTCCATCTGGAAGATCCACCATGTGCCAAGGGAAAAAAATACAGAGGCCGATCGTCTGGCCAATCTGGCTTTTTCTACTTAAAAATTTCAGTTCGGTCTTTTTTTCCCAGATGAATTCTTTGTCCTCACGGCCAAAGTGTCCGAACACGGCCGTTTTCTGATACTTTTTATTTCACGGGGGACGCCTGTGATCATAATAATAATAAAGTACCAGGGAACAGGACCGCCCGGGGATTTTTTTTCAGACTATTATAGGGATGTCGGTAGATAATCCGCTTTGTTACGGGCGAATCATGGCAGAATCTCCAGCAGACAGACGTCCCTCTCCCGGATTCCCTCTATATCGACACAAACCGGCACCCTGATTGTTTTTATGACACGCAGGCCCGATTTCGGCCGATGCATTTCTCTTGGATCGGCGACTATATTCGGGACGCCGGATGCCGAAGTGCGGCGAAGAAACAACTCTGCATTCAACGACATGGGCTGCTCATAAAAAATATCCGCAGCGATGACAAGATCGTAACCTGTTGAAATATCCGCACCGGAAAGAAAGGCATTTCCAGTGATCCACTCACAATTCACCTGGTTTATTTCAGACAGATACCGCGCGAGTTCCGCTGCGGCAGGGTCCAGATCCATGCCTGAGGCGACGGCTCCGGCTCTGGCCGCCGCAATCGTGGCGATTCCGCTTCCGGAACCAATTTCCAGAACACGTTTGCCGGCAACGACACCGGGATTGTCGAGAATGTGCCGTGCAAGGGCCCTGCCCCCGGGCCAGACAATGCTCCAGTACGGCAGAATCATGCTGCCTGTTTTGTAGAGATCGCAGACATACTTCCAGACGGCCGAAATATTGTCCGTATTTGAAACAATCAGCTCGGGACAGAAAGGGTCTGGCTCGACGACGGCAAAATTCTCAAGATAGTGCCTGATCAGATCTTTTGTAAGATCCGTTGAGTTCTTCATTCTGCCTTCAGTAATCGAGCCGGTGAACCAGAAAACCGGATTTGAGTTTTGGCTCAAACCAGGTGGATTTGGGCGGCATTATTTTTCCCGCGTCCGCGACGCTCAACAGCTGACGCATTGTTGTGGGAAACATGGAAAAAGCGGCAACGAATTCGCCGCCCTGCACCAGACGGACCAGCTCCTCATCGCCGCGAATTCCGCCCACAAACGCTATGCGTTTTGACGTCCGCGGATCCTCAATGTTCAGAAGAGGTGTCAGTATATGATTCTGAAGAATGCTCACATCCAGCGATTTTGTCTCATCCTGGCCGCCTGCAAATTCCGTTTTTACTTTCAGATTCCGCCAGACGCCGTCGAGATACATGTTCATCTCATGAGATTTCAGGGAAACTTTTCCCTCTGCGATATCGAACTTTTCACCGATCTTCGCCAGGAATTGTCCGGCGGACATTCCATTAAGATCGCGCACAACGCGGTTGTACGGAAGAATTCGAAGCTGTGTGTCCGGAAAACTCACCGCCATAAAAAAATTGAATGCTTCTACGCCGGTGTGTTTTCCGGCGTTCTGTCGCCGCATCGTCCCGACACGGACTGCCGAAGCCGCCCTGTGATGCCCGTCCGCAATATAGAGCGCCGACAGTCCGGCGACATGTTTGACCGTCTCTGCGATTTCTCCCGCGTCATCGATGCGGAATATCTGGTGGCGGTCACCGTTTTCCACGGTCACATCGTACAGCGGCGGACGCGTGTCTGCCGCATTATCCAGAAACTTAGCAAGTTCCGGGGCCGCGGCATCCCGATATGTCAGATATACAGGACCGGTGTTCGCATTGACTGTATCAATGTGTTTTGTGCGGTCGTCTTCTTTGACTTTCACGGTGAGTTCGTGCTTTTTTATTTTTTCATTCAGATAATCATCAACGCTGCAGAGAGCGACAAGCCCGGTCTGCCTGTGCTGGCCGGAAAAAATCCGGTACACGTACAGACACGGCTTCTCTTCGTAGAAAAAAATACTTTCTGCGGCCATTTTGTCCAGATTCGCGCGCGCCTTCGCGTACACATCATGGGAATACGGATCCATTTCCGAAGAAAATTCAATTTCTGATCTTATGACTCTCAGGAAAGAGAGAGGCTTCCCCTCCGCCAGTGCGCGCGCCTCCTGTGTGTCCACAACATCGTACGGAGGGCTGACTATGGAGGCTGCCAGATCCTGCTTTGGCCTCAGCGCCCGAAACGGCTTTATGGCCGGCATTAAGATTTATTCCTGTTCCCAGTAGGCGGAGGGCTGGCTGTACGGCGTGCCCTGGGTCAGATAGGACGAATAGGATTCCAGAAGAATTCTGTTCTCCTCCTGGAAATTGGCCAGCGCTCGGAAGAGAAATTTTATACTGGGGTCGTCAAATTTTTCCGATATTTTTTTATAGAAATCCGCGGCGTCTTCATGTTCCTGCGTGGCCAGTCGCAGAGCCTCAAGTTCATCACCGCCGGCGTTCTGGCCTTTGTTGCGGTCCAGGCGGCGCATTAAAATTTGCAGTGATGTCGTGTTCAGTTTGTTCACCTCCGACGCCATTTTCAGGTTGGGCAGCATCTCCCCGCCTTTGACCTGCGAATAAAGTTCTCCAATCATCTGGATATGGTCGTCCACATCCTCCGCAAGCTGGTAGAATAAATTCTGAATGGGTCCGGTTTTCAGCGAAGCCGCATTCTTTTCATAGAATTCGAAAACTTCTTTTTCATGCTGGATGGCGGCCGCTACCGCTTCCAGAAATGTCGTTTTTTTCACAGGTTTGCGTGGTGTTGCCATTTCGAACGAATATCCGGCCAGGGGCTGTCCGGTAAAGGACAAAATTGAAGGACTGTGCTGTCGGCAATGGTGAAATATCAAAATCATTTCTCTGTCAGGCCGGCTGACAGAAACCGGATATCGAAGAGAAATATTATGTCTCATATACAAATATAATTAGTATTTTATTTTTTCCGCAGTGTGCTCCGGCTATTTCTGCCAAATTTGAATCTGTATCTTCTCGCCGCCGATATCCGCGCCTGCTGATCCCGCCGGACTGCCGGCGACGGCGTCTTTCTGTATCTCTGCCAGTGTTTCTTCTTCTATAAAAGCTTTGAATTTGTTCTGCGCTGCCAGGAAGTCGTCTCCGCCGGCTGCAAAAAGCAGGATTCTGTCCGTGACGTTCAGTCCGGAATTCTTGCGCAGTTCCTGGACATTCCGGACAAAATCGCGCGCCATCCCTTCCTGCCTCAATTCAGGAGTGAGTTTTGTGTCCAGAGCGACAAGCATGCCGTCGCCCTCCGCGCCGGAAATTCCTTCGCGAGACATTGACTCGATGAGGACATCTTCCGCCTCGAGAGACACTGTTCCGGAAGGCAGCGAAATTTCAAACGCCGCTCCCGATTTGGCAAGGCCCGTGATTTTTCGCGCATCGCATGTTTTGAAAAATTCCTGGAGTTCCCGCAGTTTCTGACCCATTCTTTTTCCCAGACGTGGCAGATTCGGCTTGATGCGGTAATCGAGAATTCCTGCCGAATCGGCGATGAATTCCAGATCCTTCACGTTCAACTCATCCAGAAGAACATCGCGATTTTTTTCAATAGCGCTTCTGTCTTCCTCTCGCATGGCATGAATCATGAGGCGTGAAAGCGGCTGGCGGACTTTGACGCCGGAAAGCTGGCGGGCGGAGCGGCCAAGAAACGCGGCTTTCTGAACTACATTGCCTTCTTCCAGTATTTTACTGTCAAATAGAGAACGATCGCTGACGGGCCAGGGCAGCAGATGGATGCTTTCCGGAAATTTTTCGCCCTCCGAGGCTCCGGAGGTCAGAGCCCGGTACGCATCCTCTGCCAGAAACGGAGTGAACGGCATCATGAGCTCCACGATCGACATCAGACAGAGATACAGAGTGTCGTATGCGGACAGTTTGTCCTCATCCAGAGAACCTTTCCAGAATCGGCGGCGGTTTCTTCTGATATACCAGTTGGAAAGACTATCGATAAAAGACTCAATGAGTTTACCCGCCTTCTGCGAATCGTAAGAGTCGAGCGATGCGGTCACATCATCGATCAGCTGCTGAAGAGACGACAAAATCCAGCGGTCAATCTCCGGACGCTGAGCGAAGGGAGATGCGCCTTTGACGCCCGGCCGTGGCGAAAGCTGCGTCTGGATGCCGTCGACATTCGCGTACATTGTAAAAAAGCCGATGCTGTTCTGCAGCATGTTGAAAAAGCCGAATACAAGAGCAACCGGATCTTCCGGAGAACCGGGCTGGCCGACGCGTCGTGAATTGCCGGGAGGCGAATTGGTTAAAAAATACCATCGTATCGCGTCGGCTCCGTGCGTCTGGAAAACCTTGTCCGGATCGACTGTGTTGCCTTTGGATTTCGACATTTTTTCGCCGTGAGCGTCGACGACATGGCCGAGACAGATTACATTTTTGAACGGCGCCTTTTCCGACACCATCGTGCTTATTGCCAGCAGAGTGTAGAACCAGCCGCGCGTCTGATCCACGGCCTCTGAGATAAAGTCGGCCGGGAATGCTTTCGAAAATTCATCTGCGCCCCGGACTTTCGCAGCGTTCGTGTCCGTTCCTGCCTGCCCTGACCCGCCCTGACCTGCGAAAGCGTCGTAACCCCACTGCGCGTACGGCATGGCTCCGGAGTCAAACCAGCAGTCGATGACTTCCGGCACGCGTTTGAACGTGCGCCCGGTTTTTTCGTCGGTCCATTCAATTCTGTCAATGTAAGGTCTGTGCAGATCGAGTTCTTTTAGATTTTTACCTGTCAGTTTTTCCAGCTCGGAAACGGAGCCGATGATTTTGAAATTTTCACCGTCCGTCCAGACCGGCAGCGGAGTTCCCCAGTATCGTTCCCGGCTGAGAGCCCAGTCGCGGTTGTTTTCCAGCCAGTTTCCAAATCGTCCGCGTTTTATGGTTTCCGGAAACCAGTTTATCGTTTCATTGTTGGCGATGAGTTCTGAACGCACCTGTGTTGTTTTGATATACCAGGCGTCCTTCGCATAGTACAGAAGCGGCGCGCCGGTCCGCCAGCCGAAGGGATATTCGTGTTTGTATTTTTCCGACTTCCAGACCAAACCGCGCTGTTTTAAGTCTTTTATGAGCAGAGGATCCGCGTCTTTGAAAAACACTCCAGCCATGGCCGTGCCTTCCGCGAACTTGCCGTCGAGGCCGACAGCGTGCAGCACGGGCAGATCGTATTTTTTTCCGACTTCCAGGTCATCGGCGCCGTACGCGGGCGCAATGTGCACGATGCCGGTTCCTGTGTCCATCGTCACAAAATCGCCGCAGACTGTGTAGTGCGATTTTATTTTTTTATCAAGCTTAATATAATTGAATATTGGTTCGTACTTAACGTTCTCCAGTTCTGCGCCCTTGAATGTTTTTTTTGTTTTTCGCTTTGAATCGCCGAACAGCTGACCTTCCAGAGCGGCGGCGCAGATCAGATGTTCGATCTGCTTTTTCACCGTCGCATCTACCATTTCGCGCTCGATCAGAACATACTCTTCTTTTGCGGCCAGAGCCAGGGCCACGTTCGAGGGAAGCGTCCAGGGCGTCGTCGTCCAGACCAGAAAGTATGCATTATCGCCGAATTTTTTTTTGTCGCGAATTTTAAATCGAACCGTGAGCGAAGGGTCTTCCACGGTGCGGTATCCCTGAGCCACTTCCGCGTCCGACATCGTCGCGCCCATCACAGGATCATACGGAACCACTTTGTACCCCTGGTAGATCAGGCCTTTTTCCCAGATCGTTTTTAACAGCGACCAGACCGATTCAATATAACTGTTGTGCAGAGTAAAATAGGCCGCGTCCATATCGAGCCAGAAACCGAGACGCTCCGTGAAGGTCCGCCAGTCCTCGACGTATCGGTACACGGACTTGCGGCACAGTTCATTGAATTTCTCAAGCCCGATCGTGGTTTCAATTTCCGCCTTGGTTTTGATGCCCAGCTCTTTTTCGACTTCGCGCTCTACGGGCAGTCCGTGCGTGTCCCAGCCGGCCTTGCGCGGCACAGCCTTACCCTTCAGGCTCTGGTAGCGGACGTAAATATCCTTGTAAACGCGGGCCAGAACATGATGGATTCCCGGCTTGCCGTTGGCCGTGGGCGGCCCCTCAAAAAAAACAAAGGGCTCGCCGCTCTTGTTTTTCTCGACGCTTTTCTCAAAGATTTTATTTTCTTTCCAGAATCGCAGGATATCCTGCTCTCTTTCCGGAAGGGGTCGGAGCTTTGAATAATCCTGGAACGGCATGCGTCAGAATTTTTTTCCCGGCCCGGAATATCAAGACGAAGTTGGCGGGGAAAAGCAACATCCACGCACATTTGCCTGACAGCCGCAATGAGAATCCAAGCTCGAGAATTTCCAGCATTTTTTCGTGTTGACAGATTTTTGTCGATACGCCTTAGATATCATTACTTTCTTAGAAACCCAATCGAGCCGGTCTGAATGCGTTCAGCCTCTCCTTTGCTCGCGGGTCTGTACGGGTTGGTCTCACGGCATTAGTCACGCCGGCACCCGGCCTCGGAGGTTTTATGAAACGAGTTACTGGCATTGGCGGCATCTTTTTTAAAGCCAAAGACGCTCCGGCGATGAGGGATTGGTACAGGCTGCACCTCGGAATCGATGTGCAAGATTGGGGCGGCACGGCTTTCACCTGGAC
>VFLI01000113.1 GCA_009885105.1 Spirochaetia bacterium
ATCGCCTGGATATGCAAACTATTAAAGCTTACTTTCAATCGGTAGATTGAAGCTCGGTTTTCAACTCCGGCGCAGCGCAAGGTGGGGTGGGGAGGAATTGACGGTTACGCATAGTCGTGCATTGGCGTTCATTCGCGGTTTGCGTTCCCTGTTTCGTGTTCATTGACGGTCAAAATCTCTTCTACCAGGAACTCTCTTTCAGCACGACTCTGGCGCCGATTTCCAGGATGCGCGAAGCTCCTATCGTTGCGGTCTCTTTTTTCAATCCTGCGCCCGACAGAGACACTGTTATTTCGCTGAGAATATTACCGCTGCTTTTTACCGATTTGACCTTTCCAACAATCCGTCCGTCCGGCGACAGCACTTCCATTCCAATATATTTATCCGGCGGCACAACATTCAGAAACACTGCGTCCACTCCGAAATTCGCCACCAGATCGATGCCGATAAAAAGAAACGGTTTCAGAAATCCCTGATCAACCGTCAGGCCCGTAAAAATTTTTTTCACAGGGTCGACGTGCAGCTTCAATATCACTCCGAGTATTCCCCCCTCGGAATCGACGGCCTGCTTGCCCAGAATATCGTCTGTAGTGATGCCGTTCCCCATACGCGCGGCCGCTCCTCCTAATCCATATCAATTTTTAAGATAATGTTTTTTCGTGAAATCTCAATCTGGTCCGCCCGAACTGCAATCGGTTTTGCAAAAAAGCTTTTTTTGATCTCCACAGCCTGAAACTCGTTTTCCGAACCGTTTCGCATCAAATGCACGACCTTTCCCAGACGGCGGCCGCTTTTATCGAACACATTTTTTCCGAGATGCAGATAAACGGGATCGATATTGAGCATGATCAGACGGCCGGAAGTATTTTCCACAAATTCCATATCCAGAAAAAAAGTGCGGGATTTCCAGAGAACCACAAGCCCGGCAACATCTTCTGTTGATAGAAGAATATCGATCACCCTGCCCGCATTTTCGCCGGAACGCGACGCGACTCTCTTCCAGAAATATGAAAAATATCCGCGAAAGTCTTTTGTATTTCTGGTCTTTGTCGAAATGGTTTCCATTATGGATGCGGCCCCCAGAATTTTGCCGCAAAATAAATGATCGAAAGACCGGTATACAGAACCATTTTGCCGGCAAGAAAAAAAATAATAAATCGAAGCCTGTTGTAGCGAAACACTCCGAGAACCGCAACGAGAGCTTCCGCGGGAAGCGGCAGGGCATTGAAGACAAAGATGAGCAGACCGCCATACTGATTCAGGAGGCCCTTGATGCGGTAGAATTTGCGCGGCGTGACTGCAAACCTGGCAAAGGAGGCAGCGCGCGTTCCAACAGCATAGTTGATCCAGCAGGACAGAGTCGCTCCGGCCAGATACAGGCCCGATACTGGCAGGGCTCCGTGCCCGGATTTCAGAAATCCAAGAAACATCACGTCGGTGGGAAGATACAGGAAAAACAATCCGCCGAAAAAAGCCGTGTAAAAAATACCGCGGAAACTTCCGGTGCGGATATTCTCAAGAATCCCGGAGACAACGTCGCGCAGAACAATGCTGGCCGCAGAATTCTGCAAATATTTATAATAAATAATAGTAAATATTATTGTGCCCAGAATCCCCGCAACAATCCATCGAAGGCGGCTGCGTTTCTGCCCGAATCCATACGCAAAGCTGTCCGCTGCGGAAAAAACGGGGGCTTTATCGTTCATAAACGTCTCTGTGAATGCGCACAGGCACAAATTATATCTCACATCAGGGAGGAAAACTGCTTTTCTCTCCGGAGTCGCATAGAATCTTCGATTTGTGAGATTCAGAGCGGACAGACTTTTAATCATTCTTGCCGCTCTCTTCTGTATCTGGGCGGCCGTCAGCCGCATGTGGGTGGCGGAAGACGCCTACATCACCTTCCGGGTTGTGGAAAATCTGTATCAGGGGCATGGACTGGTTTACAATCCGGGTGAACGGACAGAAGCTTTCACGCATCCTCTCTGGATGGCGGCCCTGGTCGTGCTTCGCGGAACAGGTCTCCCCCTGCATGCCGGTTCTGTTCTGCTGGGACTGACGCTGACTCTGGCCGGGATATTTCTGCTTCTTCGATCTTCCGGAGGATTTCCGATTGCCGCGGTCTCCCTGTGTGCCATTTCAGGATTTCGAGATTTTTCGACGGCGGGCATGGAGTTTTCTCCGGTTTTTTTTCTGCTGGTTTTGTTTTTTCTTTCTGCGTCCTCTCTCAAGATGAGAGACAGACCATTTCTGTTTTCTTCCCTGCTGGCCCTGCTCTATCTGACAAGGCCGGAACTCGGCCTGATGACTGCCTACTATTCCGTTTTTATCCTGGTTGAATCGGCGGGGGAGATTTTCAGAAAGGGACGCGGGGCATTGGCGGGAGAAATCCGCAGGCTCAGCCAGTGGGCGGCGGGCATTCTTGTTTTCGCGGGAACGTATCAGCTGTTTCGCTGGCTGTATTACGGAGATCTTTTTCCGAACACATACTACGCGAAATCCGGTTTGTCCGCTTACTATTCCCAGGGCTTCAAGTATCTGGCGTCAACGCTGATCTGGTCTCCGTCGATCTGGATTGCGGCGGCGGCTGCCCTGTGCACGCCGGTCCTCCATCGTCTGCGTAAGTTTCTGCCGGCTCGTATGCTTGTTCCTTACATGAGAGAACTGGGCGTTACGATACTGCTTGTGTTTTATGTGATTCGTGTGGGCGGGGATTTCATGGCCTTCCGTTTTCTTCTGCCGGAACTGTCCATGCTGGCGCTCCTGGCTCACCGGAGTTTCTCTCATTTTCCGCCGGCCCGATTCTGGCGGAAATTTCTTGTTGAGAATGACACGCTGGCAATCGCCGGGAACGAATCCTGGTGGAAAATTTTCAGCTTTGCAGCTCTTCTCTTTTACATCGTTCTGGCATTTCAGCCCATTCCCTACTCCCGCGGCTTTATCGCCGATGAACGCAGTGTGTTTACGATGCAGCTGCAGGCGGGACCTCTGCAGCTGGCGGCCGGACAGGCACATCCCTGGGGCCTTGCCGGCGCCGATTTTAAAAAACTTCAGCAGTGTCTGGAACTCGGAGAAATCTGGATCACAAACAGCCAGACGCAGGCGCGATGCATGAAAGGAATCGGACTGGGATACTTTGGATTTTCAGCCGGTGCGGGAGTAAAAATTTTCGACGAACAGGGTCTGCCCAACCGCGAAGTGGCGCGAATGACAGTGCTGTACAGATGGCGGCCCGGTCACGAACACTACGTGGGACTGACGGATGTTCTGGAGAAGAATGCGCTCTTCTGCTCTTCCGGAGATCCGCAGTATGACCGCATTATGGCGACGAACGCCGGTATTCTAATCAACCTGGATAAAGATCTGCTCCTGACACTGCCCGGAATATCCAGCCGGCTGCAGAAACTGCTGGAGCTCAAACGCCGCGGAAATCCGATTGTAAACCGTCTGGAAGAAAAATACAGGACAACCATAGAAAGCCTTGCCGCCGAGGAGAGACGTTTTGCCGGCGATCCTGTTTTTCTCAAAAAGTCGCAATGCTGGAGCAATTTTCCGGTTTCCCCCGACCGGTATTTTTATTAAATTGAGTACAGGGCGAAATGATATCGGCGAACAGCAGTATCGACCTGCCATGAGAATAATCAGTCCATCGCGTAAAATCACATTTGACACTGTATATTCCCGCGGAAAAGTCGACCCTGCCTCACGGTAAGCGCCCATAGCTCAGTTGGATAGAGTGTTTGACTACGAATCAAAAGGTCGCAGGTTCGAATCCTGCTGGGCGCAAATCCTGGCCACAGCCCGGATGATTTACTGTTGATTATGAATGAGCTGGAACCACAAAAAAGCAGATCCATTCTGCAAATTCGCCAGAAGCTGATAGAAAAAGCTTCGTCTCAAACGATGGATGAGCTTCTCACAGCCACGCTCGACGAGGCGGAAATCCTGACCAACAGTCAAATCGGTTTTTTCCATTTTGTCGAACCGGATGAGAATACCCTCTCCCTGCAGGCCTGGTCAAGCCGAACTGTGAGCGAAATGTGCGCCGCAGAGGGGAAAGGACGTCACTACGATCTCTCAGATGCCGGCATCTGGGCAGACTGTGTGCGTCAGCGGCGCGCCGTCATACACAACGACTATGCTTCCCTGTCAAACCGCCGGGGCCTGCCTCCGGGGCACGCAGCAATTCTGCGCGAACTCACAGTGCCCATCACAAGAACCGGCAGAATTGTGGCCATCATCGGCGTGGGCAACAAACCGGTGGATTACAATGAAACAGACCTGGAACTCGTATCCAGTCTGGCCGATCTGATCTGGGATGTGACAGAATTAAAAAGAGCGCAGGAGGATTGGGATAAGCGCCGGAAAGCGGAACAGATTCTCAGCCACACCCAGGATAATTACAGAAATTTGATGGAACAGGCTTCGGACGGAATTTTTATATCCGACGCAGACGGACACTATCTGGACGTAAACGAACAGGGCTGCCTGATGACGGGCTATACAAAAGCAGAATTGCTGCAGAAGGAGATTAAAGATCTCATAGCAAAGGAAGATCTTACCCGCGATCCGGTACATTACTCCGATCTGGCGACCGGAAAACCATTGCGGCTGGAGAGAAATCTTCAAAGGAAAGACGGCACGACCATTGCCGTGGAATCCAGCGCCAGGCAGCTGAAAGACGGCCGCATAATGGCGATCATCCGCGACAGATCGGAACAAAAAAAGATTGTTCGATCGCTCAGGGAAAGCGAAGAAAGATTCCGCTCGGCAGTCGAACAATCGGGCGACGGATTTGAGCTGCTGGATGAGTTCGGCGGATATCTGGACGTAAATGCGACAACCTGCCGGATGCTTGGCCGCACACGAACAGAAATACTGAAGATGAAAATAGCAGACATCGATCCGCTCGTGAATGAAGCAAGATTCAAAGAATTGTTTCAATCCATGCAGGGAAAGCCGGCCATGACTTTCGAATCGCAGCATATTCATAAAGACGGAACCATATTTCCGGTTGAAATCACAACATCGATCATTCTCATAGGTGGAACACCGAGAGCCCTGTCCATGGTGCGCGATATCCGCGAAAGAAAGAGGATCGAAGCGTCTCATGTTAAAAATGAAAAACTCGAATCGCTGGGCACGCTTGCCGGCGGCATCGCTCATGATTTTAACAATCTGCTGAGCGGCGTCTACGGGTATCTGGACCTGGCCCGGCGGACCAGCGATCCGGAGCAGATTAAACTGCTTCTTGTAAACGCCGGCAAGAGCATAGAACGCGCGAGAAAACTGACCTTGCAGCTGCTCACATTTGCAAAAGGCGGAACACCAAACATGAGTCTGGGAAATCTTTCGCCTTTCCTGGAAGAAACTGTGATGTTCGCTCTTTCCGGATCCGGAATCGAGCCGATGTTTGCTCTGGCGCCGGACCTGAAGCCCGTTCAATACGATTCGGGTCAGCTGGGCCAGGTTGTTGACAATATCGTGATCAATGCCAGGCAGGCTTCTGATAACAGCGGAGTAATTTTTATCAGGGCTGAAAATATTCAGCTGAAAAACAATGAAGCGGCAGAACTGAAAGAAGGACAGTATGTTCGTATTTCGTTTCAGGATGAAGGCGCCGGTATCGAGAAGGAAATTCAGAATCATATTTTTGAACCTTTTTATACTACAAAAACCCTGGGAAGCGGACTGGGACTGGCCACGGCCTTTTCCATAATGAAACAGCACGGAGGGGCCATCACCGTCGATTCTAAACCGGGAAAAGGATCTGTGTTCCATATATTTCTACCGGCCGGAGAAGCGGCCAGGTCGCCGGAGGTCAGTCTGGAAATCAGTACAAATAATTCACCGGCGACCGGACGTATCCTGATCATGGACGATGATCCGGTGATAAGAGATGTTCTCTCTCAGATTCTCGTCATGATGGGTTATTCGGTGGAAAGTTCCTCTGATGGAAAAGAGACTCTTGCGAAATTCGAATCCGTCGACGCGAATCAGGAACAGTTCAAAGCCCTGATCGTAGATCTGACTGTTCCTGGAGGGACGGGGGGATTGGAAGTCGTGAAACAAATCCGCAAAACCAATTCGGATATTCCGGTCTTTGTTATGAGCGGTTACTCGGACGAACTCAATATTTCAGAAATATTGAAGTACGGATTCAGCGGAAGGATTTCAAAACCATTCACCGTGGATGAACTGTCATCTCTTCTGAACAGTCGCCTCCATTGACGGACATCCATCAATTTGCATACGGCGACTCCTCATCGCAGGCAGCGCGCAGTCCGTCGTATGTGTATATGCCTGTGTCGTGATTGTCCGACCAGGTGATCGAAATCGCATACCTTCCGATTTTTTTCCAGGACACAAGCTGGATTCCCGTTATGTCGCCCGTGGTTCTGACTGAGTCCTGATCATGGCCGCCGCGACATACGGCGCAGGGGCAGTTTTTTCTGAGCATCAGCAGGTCGTACTGGCAGGTTTTGCCGTCTTTCCACTGAATTCGCAGCTGTTTTTCATTGTATACTATTTCTGCCGGTATTGTATCTAACATAAAAACAGGGTCGCTTCCTTGTTGACAACGATCAAGGATAAATTTTATTTCCTCTCATGTCCCTGGCAAGCCGTTTATGGAAGAAACTGACTGGCGGCAGCCTGCCGCTTAAAAGACTGCTGATCATGAATCCGGCAAGCCGGAATGGTCGGGCATCAAAAGCTTTCAACAAACTTTATCCCGCGTTGAAAGCAAAGCTCGGAGATTTTGAACTGCACATGACCACTTCTCCGATGGACGCAACAAACAGAGTGCGTCAGGCTTTGAAGAATAAAGAATGCTACCAGATCCTGGTGGCCGGCGGGGACGGAACGATCAATGAGGCTGTGAACGGATACTTTGAAAAGGGAAAAGTCGTCCGGAAAGATATCCCGCTCGGAGTAATCAACCTGGGCACGGGGGGCGACTTTTTTCGCAGCATACAGCAGATCAATGCTTCCTATGATGTTGCAATCAGAGAAAACTGTTTCCGTCTTGTGGACTGCGGTCTTGTCACGATAAACGGCGGCGAACAACGTTACTTCTTGAATATCGCCTCTACGGGGATGGGCGGCGAAGTTCTTAAGAGTCTCAAAAAGTCGGCTTTTCAAACGGGCACTCCCGCTTTTTTCTACCACTCGCTGAAAACCCTGATTAAATATATCCCGCCAATGGTAAAAATAAAAAGTCTGGATCCATCCGGAAACTGGAGTGAACTGGATGTGGAACTGGTCAATTTTTTCGCCTGCAATGGACGATTCAACGGCGGCGGAATGAACTGGGCGCCCAACGGCATCATCGATGACGGGATTTTCAATATTGTCGTGGTTGCCCGCACCGGCAAGCTCAAACTGATAGCGCAGAGCGGAAAAATCTACGCGGGAAGAATTTCGGAACTCAGCGGCGTGCGCGAATTTGAAGCCAGACATGTTATCATCGAACACTCGGGCGAACTTTCACTGGAGCTTGACGGAGAGATTATGGATATGAACCATGGCAATAATAATACCATTCACTTTGAACTTAAAAATAAAGTATTTCCATTAATTCTTTGAAGGAGATCCCCATGTTACTGAATAGAACTTTAATAGGTTTCGCCGCTCTGATTATCATTGCAGGCACATCGTGCAAAAAGAAGGCGGAAGATCTTCAAGGCGGCACAATCACCGCTGTTTCCGGCGATGTCCGGATCGAATCTGCGGCAGGCGTCTCGCGGAGAATTACCACTCAGAACTTATTTACAAAAGAAAGTTTTTTTATGCCCGGAGAAGTGCTTGTAACGGAAAAAGCGTCCCTGGTGGACATGCAGTTTGCGGCAGGCCAGGTGGTGAGAATCGGGGAATCCACCCGCGTAAAACTGTCCGGCGCCCGGATACTTTCCGGAGAAAATTTCAGCCAGGTGCTGATGGACCTCAAACAGGGAAAGGTTTTCGTGAGATCTGATAAAATCAGTTCCACTTCTGTATTCACCATCGCAACGCCGACTGCCATCGCTTCTGTGCGCGGCACGGAATTCCTTATCAATGAAGAAAAAGGATCCAGCGAGACTCTCGTACAGGACGGCAGCGTTCAGGTAAGCGATGAGAATCTTGAGAATCCGGATGTTGTCGACGAAGGCAATAAAGCGGAAGTGGAACAGAACGGCGAAGTTGAAGTCAATCCTCTGGATGAAGATGACAAAAAGGAACTGGCGGACATCAGCAATAATATTCAAACTATTCAGGCGGATGCGCAGGCTCGCATCCAGGATATCATAGCAAATTTTGAGGAAAACAAAGCACGAATCCAGCAGGCTCTGGAAGAGCAGAAGAAAGTGAACGAATCTGTTATACAGAATCAGCGCGATAGAGACGCGAATCTGATTCAAAACCAGCAGGAGCGCGACAAAACAATGCTTCAGGATCAGATTCGCCGCGACCGCGAAATGATGGACAGAATCCGCGGATCATCGCAGGAACAGACAGATGCAATGAAAAGAGGAGCCCAGGAGAAATCTGACGCTATTCAATCCGGCGGAAATGAGAACATGGATAAAATCCGTCAGAGCGGAGGCGGCGCAAGCCAGGACAGCACGCGCAGTCAGATGGATAAAATCCGGAATCCGACAAAACCGGCTCAGTAAAGAATACAGATTTTTTCACGCTGAGCTCGCAGCGGACGCAGAGAGAAGAGGATACATAATGTGAAGATGTGGAAAAGCGTCAAGGGACGCTGCCTACCATTAACGTTTTATTTAGTCTTCCTTCTTCCTCTGCGACTCAGCGGCCTCTGCGTGAAATCTCTTCACTTACCCGAACTGAAATCCTGAAATTCTTGTGTTCATCACAAAATCGCTGAAGACTCTTCGTCCTTTTTCCTTTTCCGCCGCCCCGGCCGCAACCATCAGCGGAAGCAGATGTTCTTCGCGCGGATGGCAGTCCCGGGCATATTGAGCCTTTTCCCAGTTCACAAGAAGGTCCTTTCGAGAATCGCCCGCGATCGCGTCTGTCAGCCAGGCATCGAATTCTTCTGAAATTTTTTCATACCCTCCTGAGAAACCTCGCATGTTGTGAAAACTCATACCGCTTCCAACAATCACTACGCCCTCACTGCGCAGTGAAGCGATAGCCCGGCCGGCCTCCCAGTGCTGCAGGGGATCCAGTCCCGCCTTCAAAGAAAGCTGCACAATCGGAACATCTGCCTTTGGATATATCAGTTTGAAGGGGATAAAAACACCATGATCGAAAGGCCTGTTTGCGTCCAGCCTCGCCTTTATACCGGATTCCTCCAGGAGGCCATGTATTCTGCGCGCCAGATCCGGCGATCCAGGAGCCGGGTATTGAATTTCATAGGTGTGCGCAGGAAATCCGAAATAATCATAGTACAGATCCGGCGACTCTCCGCTGCATACAGTGAATTCCTTTTCCTCCCAGTGGGCTGAAATCACGACCGCGGCCTTTACCTCTCCTGCAGAATCCTGAATCGAACGCAGATAGTCCGCTGTTTTATTCCAGGCATCCGGCGGATCCCAGTCCATAAAGAAGCAAGGACCGCCTCCGTGCGGAATATAGAAAGCGGGCTTTTCTCTCGACAGCATGAATATACTAATAATAATTGTTACGTTGTATGTCCTCAAGAAAAATCAGCGAACAGAAACCGGCAGGTAAAAGAATTTTAAAACTTTTTTCCTTTGCCGCAGCCTTCCTGCTCCTTTGCATCAGCCGGATCCATGCGGATACTGTTATTACCAGAGACGGAAAAACATATGAAGGCCGTATCTCCCGGTACAGCGACACTCAGATACAGATTCGAAGCGCAGACGGCAGCACGGTAATTATTGCAAAAGACGACATCAAGAATGTCATCTTTGAGACTAAAAAAGACGAACTGCCGGCCGATAAACCATCAGACCTGCCGGAGAAACCAGATTCCTCCCCGACCGAGCCTTACAGAACCAGGAGCAACATCCGCGATGACGCCCGAACATATGCGCTTGTGGGAAGCGTGATTTTTCCGGGCATCGGCGAGATACTTCAGAATCGCGTCGTCACAGGATTCATTCTGGCTCTTCTGGGCACAGAAAGTTGGATATATAGTTCGAATGAGCGCAAAAGGGCCGATCATCTCTATAATTTTTATAATTTCTACACACCCGTGCTGCTTCTGGCCTATCGAGCAAATCCAGTTCCGCCGGATCAGAATCCCATTTATCTGACATCCGTCCTGAATCTTAAATCAATCAGGGCAGAAGCTCGGCGGCACAGAATCAACTCGGGCAGAGGAATGGCTGCATATATACTCACCTATGCGTTCAGTCTGGCTGATGTCTGGGTATACGGAAAATTCTTTATTGATAAAAGTCCGGTTTCCAACACCTATCAGAATCATGTTGAGTTTGCCGCAGTATTCAGATTCTGAGTCCGGCATCATCGCATCAGCAGCAGATCCAGTTCGACCGCCACCTCGTCTTCAATAGGATTCATCGCGCTGTCATAGTCGATGTGAAAATCGCGGCGGTTTATTTTGAATTCTCCGGCAAGCCGCAGCCTGCCGTCCTTCTCTGATTTTACCAGCGTGAATACGAGCGGTTTTTTGATTCCGCGAATAGTAATCTCCCCGTGGATGACGGCGCTCGCTCCGGTGATTTCCGCCCGATCGATATGAAACACAGCAAAATTGAAATTCTGCACATCCAGAAAATCCGGAGATTTCAAGTGATTGTCGCGCATGTTGTTGCCCGTTGTAAGCGAGCCGGTCACAATCCGGAATTCCCCGGTCGGACGCAGGTCCTCCTGAATCTGGCCCGCAAACTCCCATCGAAAGAATGATCCGCGCACTTCTCCGAAGCGGGACGATGCACGAAATACAATCGAGGATGAAGGATCGATCCGCCAGCCGTCCGCCAGCAGCGCTGCCGATTGAAAAATACAACCGGCGAAAATTGCCAGAGAATATACTATTTGTTTTTTATTTATTTTCATTGTTTTTCTTCACTGGCATTATCTATGTTTTGAAGTTTCTACATTTTTATTAGTATTACATCCGTAGTTCGGAATTTGCCACGAAAAGGCACGAAAAACACGAAAGATTTTAGACGATTTGGGGTTCTCCTTTCCTTTTCGTGTCCTTTCGTGAAATTTCGTGGCTAAATACGGTAGTGGTATTAGGCGGTGAGGATTGCTATACTTTTTTCTCGATTGAGGTCTCATGCGCATCCGGGCGCCTCCCTGTCCTTTGAAGCTGTCCTGCAGCACTATTTTTGTTGACTGATAAATCAATCATTGATTTTTGAGTCAATAATCGTTTTTCAAGTATTTTTACCTTAAAAACGACCATTTTTAATGAAAACTGTTCAAAAAGGCACCGGTCAGATCCGCCACAGACAGAAGGAAGCCCGCCAGGCGGACATCCTCCGGGCGTCCATTACCGTGATTTCCAAAAAGGGCTACCATCGAACTCGGATCTCAGACATTGCCAAAGAAGCGGATGTGGCGTACGGCCTCGTCTATCATTATTTTGGTTCGAAAGAAACGATTCTCACGGCGATTTTCGAAAGTATCTGGGAACGGTTCGGCGAGCGAATCAACCGCATCAGCAAAAATGACAAGCCCACCGTCGCCAAACTGACGGAGATATCCGACTACATGCTGGACACCTGCATCGCGCGCCCGGATCTGATCCGGCTTCTGGTGCAGGAAGTCGTCAGGTCGAGTCATATCGAGCAGTTCCCGGATGTAAAAATAGTCCGGCGGATAATCGGAATGATAGAAACAATATTTCTGGAAGGAATGAAGAAGAAGGAACTCAGCGCCGATTCCGACGCACGCCTTCTGAGCTTCGCTTTTTTCGGCGCGATGGAAACGGTTCTTTCGGCGATTTCGGCGGGACTGTACGGCGAGAATCTGAATTCGCGAGAACTTAAAGTATTAAAGAAAAAAATGAGACTGATAATCGGCGGCGGCAGCTTCGGCGTGCGGCCAGAGGAGTAATTTATGAATTTTTCACTTCCAAAAGATGTTCTGGATTTTAAAGATATGGTACGCGAATTTGCGATCGAGCATGTCCGACCCAGCGCGGAAGAACGAGATCTGAGCGAGAAATGGGACACGGATATCTGGAAAAAAATGGGCGAAATGGGTCTTCTGGGCCTCTCGCATCCTGTCGAGTACGGCGGACAGGGCGCCGACTGCCTGACGACCACTGTGGCCACGGAAGCTTTCGCGGAGGGCTCCTCCGATGGCGGACTGACTCTGGCCTGGGGCGCCCATACGATCATCGGAACAATGCCGATCGTTCTGTGCGGAACAGAGGAACAGAAAAAGAAATATCTGCCGAAGCTTTCATCCGGTGAATGGGTGGCGGGACTGGGACTGACGGAACCGGGCTCGGGCAGCGACGCGGCAGGCAGTATGGAAACGCGCGCGGTAAAAAAGGGCGACCGATATGTGCTGAACGGCGCGAAGATGTTCATCACCAACGGACCCATCGGCGATGTGTTTGTCGTGATGGCCGTGACGGACAAGAAGAAAGGCCCGATGGGAATTTCTGTTTTTATAGTGGAAAAGAATTTTAAGGGATTTTCTGCCGGCAAGAAAATGAAAAAACTCGGTATGCGCACAAGCACTACGAGCGAACTGATCTTTGAAGACATGGAAGTTCCGGAAGAGAATATGCTCTCAAAAGAAAATTCCGGTTTTGCCAGAGTCGGACGCGCCACCCTGGAATGGGAAAGAACCGTGCTTGTGGCAAGCGCTCTTGGATCGATGCAGTCCATGCTGGATTCAGGAATAAAATACGCGAAAAACCGCGAACAGTTTGGCGAACCGATCATACGGTTTCAGGCCATACAGGAAAAAATCGCTCGGACGCGTTACAAACTCGACGCGGCCAGACTGCTTCTGTACAAGAACGCCGTCATGAAAGACCAGGGGAAACCGGCCCCCATCGAATCGTCGCTTGCAAAATTATATGCGACGGAAGCGGTGGTGGAAGCCTCATACGATATGGGGCAGATCCACGGCGGTTACAGTTACATTCATGAATATCCCATCGAGCGGGCATTCCGGGACAGCCGCCTGGGAACGCTGGGCGCCGGAACTTCGGAGGTGATGAGGTCCATCATCGCTGCAAATCTGTAAATTTGTTTATACATTTTACTAAAGGAATATATATATGGGAACAAACACAATTGAAAATACGAACAATCCGGCGGCGGCGGCGAATGCCATGAATTTTGATCTTACAGCCGAAGAAATAGAATTTGCGGATGGCTTTCGAAAGTTCTGCTTGAAGGAAATCGCGCCATTCACCGCACAGGCAGACGAATCGGGCCACCTGCCGGCTTCGCACTACAAAAAACTTGCCGAGATCGGTTACACCGGGCTTCTGCATAATCGAAAATACGGAGGCCAGGAGGCCACGTATGCTCAGGCTGTTCTGGCGCAGATGATTCTCTCCGAGTACTGCGCTTCCACGTTCTTTTCTGTGGGAGCTTCCTGCGGTCTCTTTGGCGGACCCATCGCAGATTACGGGACCGAGGAACAGAAGAAAAAATACCTGCCCGCCCTTATCAAAGGTGAAACGGTCGGCGCACTCGCCATTACAGAGCCCGGAGCTGGATCGGATGTTTCGCGTCTGATAATGACAGCCCAGGAAATGGAAACCGGCTACACTCTGAACGGACAGAAAACTTACATCACGAATGCGCCTATCTGCGATTTCGCGCTGGTGCTGGCGCGTCTCAAAGACGCAAAAGGCGCGGATGCCGGCCTCACTCATTTTATTGTGGACATGAAAATAAAAGGAATCAGCCGGGGCAAACCCATGAAAAAAATGGGGCTTCGCGCATCCCCAACGGGCGAAATTTTCTTTGAGGACGCGAAAATTCCGCACGATGCAATACTGGGCCGTCCCGGACACGGTTTTCGCATCACGATGCAGGCTTTCAATAAAGAGAGGCTGGCTCTGGCAGCTTACAGCGTCGGTGTTATGCAGGCCTGTCTGGAAGACAGCCGGCGTTACGCAAAGGAAAGAAAAGCCTTCGGCAAGATCATCGCCAAGCAGCAGAGTGTCGCGTTTATGCTTGCCGATATTCTGACAAAACTCGAAGCCTCAAAACTGCTGCTCATGGAAACGGCGTTCTTAATGGATGAGTCGGAAAAGGAGCATGTAAAATCGGGGAAATTCATGCACAATGGATATACCGTTGATATAACGGCGCGGTGCGCTGAAATCAAACTCATGGCCTCAACGTATGCCAGAGAAGTCACGAACCTGGCCGTCCAGATCCACGGCGGCGCCGGCTACATGGAAGAATTCCGCGTGGCCCGGATGTATCGCGACATAAAGATTGCGGAGATCGGCGGCGGAACATCGGAAATACAGAAACAGATCGTGGCGAGGGCGGAATCAAAGCGCATTCCAAAATAGGCGGCAGGAATCAGTTTTTCGAATAGTAATTGCCCCGCCAATATCCCCTGAAAATATTGCGCTACGCATGCGCAAATTTCTCACTGCAATCCTGCTGACTGCCGTGTCCGGACAGGCTTTCGGTGAGAGCCAGCTGTTTCTTGATTACCAGCCAAACCGCGGCGAACATGTCTTTGAGCTCGGATCACGCTTCCCGGATATAACCGGGTATTCCGGCGGTTCCCGGCTCACGTATCCAAGGGATTTCAATATGGCGGGTCTCGGTATTTCCGCCGGCAACGGGCCGTTCTTCATGCAGCTGGGATTTCGCACAACAGGCCGGTATGTGGACACCGGTACTGCGCGTGATGAAGATTTTAATACGAACTACAGATCACGTGAACAGGGCGCAAAGATAGACCTGCGGCGCGGCGAATTCCATGACAATGTCAATACTTTTTCCGGCACACAGAACTGGGCCGACGCAAAAGCCCGGTCCTCCATGTCCGGCTATGAATATCATTTTTCTCTGCGTATGTATCTGACAGACGGGACCGGCGGAGGCTGGCTGCGAAAAGGATTCTATCTTATTTCAGGAGCCCGTTACACTTATTTTAAATATATTGTCTATGATGTGATTCAATTTGTGGATTCGCGTCCTCTTTATCTGGGGCCCATCGGCGCCGGCCTGACATTTTCCAATCGACTGATTGAGATTCCTCTCGGTATTGGTTATAATTTAGGGCTGGGAGAACGCAATTCAATCGATGCTTCTTTTCAGGCTGTTGCCGCAGACGCCTATTCAAGGGATTATCATTTTCAAAGAGGCATCAATTTCTTGACCGAATCGCAGGGCGGCGGCTTTCTGATAAATCTGGATTGGATACTCCGTCTGCAGGATAAATATTTTCTCAAACTGGGATTCTATTCGCACCATATTTATACGCGGGGCGCGATTCACACGACAGGCCTGAATTATGTTTACAATTTTTCTCCGCCGCAGCGGGCGTATCTCAATACAAAGGAAGCCGGTATACACATACAGATTGCCAGGGCTCTTTTTTAATCTTTGTAGATCGCCTGTATTTCCTTCTCGTAAAGCTCAAAGACAACATTGCGCTTGATTTTCATTGTTTCCGTCATCTCCTTCCCTTTTTCAAATTCCTTATGCATGATATGAAATCCGGTCACTTTTTCAAATGCTTTGAAGCCGTGATCGGCGGAAATTTTATTTTTAATAATTTCGTGAAAAAATTTCCGGATATCGGAATTTGCCTGCCAGGAGGCCTGATCCGCGGGGATTGATTTCCCGATGGAGGCGAAATGCTCTTTTGTTCTGTCTACGTTCGGAACAATCAGCGCTCCGAGCGTTTTGCGGTCCTGGCCGACCACAACAACCTGGCTGATAAATTCGTTTTCCAGCAGCTTCAATTCAATCGGGCCGGGTTCCACGTTCTCACCGCCTGCCAGAACAATTGTATCTTTGTCACGGCCGGCGAATTTCAAATCCCCGGTCAGAGTCCAGGTGAATATATCTCCCGAATTGAGCCAGTTGTCCTTCAGAATCTCCGCGGTTTTCTCGGGATTTTTATAATAGCCGCGCATGATATGAGGCCCTTTATGCCAGGCCACGCCTTTCATTCCCGGCCTGGTGACGATCCTTCCCGTTTCATCTCGCAGCTGAATCTGTACGCCGGGAAGCGTTTTTCCGACGGCGCCGCGCCTGGGCCAGGGAAGAGCCGCTATCACGGAAACACCCGTCGTCTCCGTCATGCCATATGCGTCAAGAATCGGAATACCCAGCGAGCGAAAAAATACTGCGACATGCTCCGGAAGCGCGCCCGCTCCGGATATCGCAAAGCGAATTCTGCCGCCCAGGACATTTTTAACTTTCTTTAATATCAGCTGCGCGACAACATTGAGCACTCCGTAAACGGGCAGGAGGGCCAGTGACAGGCCTTTACGTATCATCACAGAAGAAGATTCATCAATCTCCGTTTCTGCGAAACGGTCCAGCAGAGTGTCTACAATATCTGTTTTTGTCAGCGCCACATTTACGGCGAAGTTGAAAAGTTTCTGCTTGTTTTCCGGCTGCTTGCGGACATTGTCGAAAATTTTCTTGTAAAGCTGTTCCCATACTCTGGGCACCGACACAAGAGATGTGGGTTTGATTGCGGCCAGATCGAGAGACAGGGAGATAATATTAGAATTGGCCATGCTCGCTCCGCAGGCAATGAGAGTCGTCTCCAGCAGACGTTCCGCGATATGCCAGGGCGGCAGAAATATTACGGTGCGGTCCTGTTCATTCAGAGGCACGGCCGACTGAATCTGAGAAACTTCCCAGCAGAAACTGCGGTGTTCCAGCATCACGCCTTTGGGAGCGCCCGTTGTGCCGCTTGTGTAAATGATCGTTGCCAGATCGTGCGGGCGCAGAGCCTCGCCGCGTTTTCGCAGTTCGATTTCGCCGTACTGCTCGATGACTTCTTCCCCGATCATCAGGGCATCCAGAAGAAAATGCAGTTTTACCTTTCCCAGAAGGGAGCGCAGATCTTCCAGCTTTTTCATTTTCTGTACTGGATCGATTACAAGGATATGTTTGACGGACGGCAGCTGACCGATATTTTCCAGAATCGTCTTGAGCATTTTTTCATGCTCCACAACGACGATCGAGCATTCCGTATGATTGAGAATGTACTGCACATCCTGAACGGTTGCGTCGCAGCCCCGGGGCACATCAACACCGCCGGCTGTCGTGATTCCCAGGCTGATCAAATTCCATTCATATCTGTTGTCGCATATCAGGCCGACCCGGTCGCCGTGATTCATGCCCATTTTGTGGATGAGATAGGCGGAAAATCGTTTCATATCCGCGCGCCAGTTGAAATAGGAAACAGCGGAAAAACTCTGAGAGTCCGTTTTCACCCAGTAAACAGGGCGTTCCGCAAAGGTGGCCACCGTGTCGCGGACCAGGTAGTACAGGGACTCTTTTTCCATGCTTAGATTTTTAGTATACCCCCCGGCCGGTCAAGGAAAAACCCGCGGTGAACAGGATATAAAGGACGATACTCCTGTTCAGGTCAGGCCCAGTCTCTTATAAATATAGTTTACATTCCTCAAGAAATATTCCATCTGGAAAACCTCTTCGATCTTCTCCGGTCGCATCCGTTCCCGTATCTGCTCATTCTCCAGAGCCAGTCCTTTGAGAGTCAGACTCGTATTTCCCCATACCTTCATGCTCAGCGCCTGTACGACTGTGTAAGCCGACTCCCTCTCCATTCCTGCGTCGATGAGAGCCAGCAGCAGCCTCTGTGAAAATATGAGCCCGCGTGTCAGGCCGAGCACCCGCTCCATAGCCTGCGGATAAACCTGCAGATCTTTCAAGACGTAATTCATTTTTCCTAATATATAATCCAGAGCGATGATCGAATCCGGAAGAACCACCCTCTCCGCTGAGGAATGCGAAATATCGCGCTCGTGCCAGAGAGGCATATCACGAAAACCCGTCATAACGTTCGATTGAATGACCCTGGCCAGTCCGCAGATTCTCTCGCAGATCACGGGATTGCGTTTGTGCGGCATGGCGCTCGAGCCCTTCTGTCCGCTGGAGAATGGCTCTTCCACTTCGCGGCCTTCTGTTTTCTGTAAGAGCCGGATTTCCTGGGCCATGCGGTCAAGACCGCCGGCGATGACGCCGAGCACGGAAAGAAAATAGGCATGCCTGTCGCGGTTGATCACCTGTGTCGTAATCGGATCTGGTTTGAGTCCGAGCGCCAGGCAGACTTCCTCCTCCAGATCCGGATTGATATTGGAGAATGTTCCGACGGCGCCGCTCATTTTGCCGACGGCGATTTCCTCGTGCGCGCGGCGAAGTCGCTCTTTGTTACGGATCATCTCCTGGTAAAAATGCGCGAATTTCAATCCCAGCGTCGTCGGCTCGCCGTGTATGCCGTGCGTTCTGCCGACGATAACCTGATCTTTATAACGAATCGCAAGTTCCCGCGATGTCTGAATCAACGTTTCCAGCCGGGCCAGAAGCAGATCCGCGGACTGCGCAAGCTGCATGCAGAGAGCCGTGTCTCCCAGATCGGAACTGGTCATGCCATAGTGCACATAACGGCCGGACGGGCCGATGTGTTCTTTGACGTTGGTCAGAAATGCGATCACATCGTGCTGGACTTCATTTTCAATTTCCAGAATTCGCGCCGGATCGAACCGGGCCGATTGTTTGATATTTTTAAGATCTTCGTCCGGGATGAGACCGCGTTTATTCCAGGCCTCGCAGACTGCAATTTCCACTTTCAGCCAGATAGCGTATTTATTTTCCAGAGTCCAGACGGCGGATATTTCAGGATTGGAATAGCGGTCGATCATGAAATCAGGCTCCTTTCAGAGGACCTGAGGCGACAAGTTTTTTTTGGTGTGGCGTGCAGCCTGCAGGACCGGCGCAGCCTTCCTGCCCAACGCTTCGGCGCCCTCGCCCGACTATCACTTCAATCGGTATCTCACAAGCCTGGCTTCACCGGCGATTCCCTTCAAAGTCCCTGTAAATTCCGTCTGTTCAAAATCGGCGGGGCAGACAAATCCGCAGCGTTCCGCCGTCTCCTTCGATGCCACAATGTCGTCGCCCAGAGCCTGTCCCTGGATACGCGCCGCCCGGTTTACAGTTGTGCCGAAATAATCCAGTTTATCGTTCAGAGTCACGGCAATGCAGGCGCCGAGATGCACACCTATTTTTACTGTGACATCCCTGGGCCAGCGTCGTATGACACGAAGAATCTCCGTGCCGGCGGAAAACGCCTGAACGGGATCGATGAACACAGCCATAACGGCATCGCCGATTGTTTTCACAACGGCGCCGTTGTGTTCGTCGATCACTTTCATGAGCAGATCAAAATGATCCCGCACAAGAGCGAAGGCCGGCGCGTCTCCCATGTTCTCATACAGCGGCGTTGAGTCTTTCAGATCCGTAAACAGAATCGCCAGATTCTCAATGCCAAGTTCCAGACCGGGACTGAGCGCCTCGGATCCGAACTGATTGCGGAATTCCTGCATGGCCGTCACGCGCGCGGCTGTCAGAGCATAATCTCTGTATCCTTCCGCGATGAATTTCACCGTGACACGTCCCTCGCCTGAATTCAAAAACTTGATCCGGGCACTCTTTTTTAGAACCAACGGAAATATTTCCAGAGAATCACCTGCGCGAATCTCAGCCCTGTCTGAGCCCCGCGCATCGTCGATCTCAATCTGACACTTACCGGAAATCTGCGGTGATTCCAGCCGGTATCGCGCCTCAGGGAATACATATTCATATTCGGGAGAATCATCGGACCAGATATTGATCTGTGAAAATATATGCTTCGTGTTGCCCGGCGAATTTACACAGTAGCTTCCGTAGTTGACGCGCCGCACACGTTCGACGGGACGAAATGTCAGTTCCACATTTTTATCAAAATCCGCGCCGTAGTCGATGTCGCAGTAATCGCAGTGAGCCTGCGGCTTGATTCCGCTCAAGCTTGAGGCGGTAGCTTTGTCGCCCCGGCAGTTGGGACACAGGAGATCCCAGCTCAAATTGAAATAACCGGCTCGTGTCGCTCTCAAAAAGAATTCAATCACGTCTTTTTCGGCAAAACCATACTGAGCCGCAAGCGCAAGGGGCCGGATCTTTCCCGCAAGTTTTTCCGGGGCCGTGGCGATAAACTCCGCCATCCGAGATGTGAGTTTCTCATCAGAATGGAGAAACTTCCATTCATCGGCGAGGCGTTTCTGATCGACATTGTTTACCGCAGCCGAATCAGTAAATGGCTCAATTCCCAGAACATCGGACGCGACAGCTCTTTCGTTGAGGATCGTCACTGCTTTCTTAAAATTTGCAGTGGACTTCAGGGCGAAGAGGCGGGAGATGATTCCCAGTCCCCGCGGCACATAGCGGACGCGGCCGGTCATCTCCGTGTGCTCACCGGACGCTTTCAAATAGTATTCAACGGCAACATACCGCACCGGCCCGCGCGAAACAAAAAGTTCCGCAAGCGACCAGTAAGGGAATACCCATTCGTAGGGCAGCTCGGTGTACACCATTGTCATACCGGTTTTTTTCGCCTCTCCGCGGTTCAGGGTGCCCCCGATCTTCTGTTTAATAAAGGTATAGGCCACTCGGGGATTGCCCGCCAGGCGATTGACCATATCCACCTGCCCCAAATACCGAATCACTGTCCGGGGACTGTGATTCAGATGCACAAGAAATTCAATGGTTCTGGCCTTTTTCCGATAGGAGCGAATGGTCGCCAGATCCGGCAGATTGGTATCAGGAGCAGTTTCAGTCATAGTCTGTCAGCCGGTTGACCGGCGGTCCTGCCCATTTACAGCCTGGCTGGCAGCACGGGCAACGAGAATACAGATGCTCCCACGGAATAAAAAAAACCGCCTCTTTTCAGAGGCGGATCTTGAGGCGGCTATGCCGCATTTTTTTTTCTGTATCGGAACACTCAACCGCCGTATGCAGCCATATAATCGATCACTGCAGCGTAGAATTCATATTCATCCATCATGTCCGGAGGGACGCCTGTTGGATCCAGGTGATCCTGGCTTACAATGCTGGCATGGGACGACTGCTGGGCAGAAGATGGAGAGTTGATCGTATCCACAGAACCTGAAGCAGTGTCTGTATTCATGTAATCATCGCACAGAAAACATGTGTTGTAGATCAAACGGTATCCCATCTGAGCCGAGTTGATTCCCACCAGACCATCATCGTCCGTATCGCTGTTGTTTCCATTTCCGCGGCCTCCGGCGCCGTCGGCATCACAATCGGAATCGATGGTCGCGCAGGCAGATCCATCGCCGTCGATGTTGTAGAAACCATTCGAAAGAAGCCAGAGAGCCGGATTCATATCAGCTCCCTGCTGGGCAAAAACCAGCGAGGCAACCCGGTTGGAAACATTGCCGGTGGCCGGATAGAGCAGATTGTATGCTTTCATTCCGTTCACGGCAGCGTGCGCCTGGCAGCCGGCAAGACTGGTATTTGTATCAACGCAGGCGGTGTAGTTGTCATAAACAAGCTGCATCGCCGCCGCATACGGATCATTGCCGGATGCGTATATAATGCTTCCATAGTAGTTTGCCAGAGTGGCTATGATGCTTGTGACTCCCGGTCCCAGATTCAGGATGTACTTTGCCACCGGAGAACCGCGGTGCGGGGAAGTAACAGAAATCAGAGTTTTTACTACAGTATAGCCTTTTCTCGCTTTCAAAACTTGAGCCGCTTTTCTCGCGTCAATGCCGCCCTGAGAGTGACCCACGATATTGACATAGGAACTACCCACAGTTGCCAGATAGCTCTGGATT
This sequence comes from Spirochaetia bacterium, assembly GCA_009885105.1. Classification (GTDB taxonomy): domain Bacteria; phylum Spirochaetota; class Leptospiria; order Leptospirales; family Leptonemataceae; genus VFLI01. The sequence continues at coordinate 21,761 of VFLI01000113.1, forward strand.
GCATCAGCCAGCTGTGTGCCGCGCACCTCCGAGGACTGGAAGGGCTGAACACCTGCTGCGTATGCTTTTTGCCCGCTGTTCAATCCGCCGTTGCAGACGATTTCCAGAAACTCGTTGCAGGCATCCCCCACGAAATTGCCGCCGGCTCCGTCATCGCCAAAATAAAAATAGCCCAGAATGTCATTCCATCCAGCCAGACCGTGGGCGAAAACCACCGGATAGGCGGTTTTTCGAACTGTAGCCTGCGCTGTTGAATATACTCCGGTCAGACATAATAGAAGACCGATTGTAAGTATCTTTTTCATCTTTGAAAACTCCATTGCCCGTTTGTGTATCGTTTCAGGCCGATTACAGAATGCAAAGACCGTGCCAGCATTCATGGCAGAAAAATAAAAATCCTTCCTGGTGCGCTGCACTGACCGGCAGTGCATGCAAACGGGAACGATTTCACATTTTACAGAAATATTTTTTATACAGGACGATACCGAATGATGCGACGCACACAAAGAGAAGTAATCATTTCAATGACGCGGGAGAAACAGAACCGGCAGATTTTTAACAGTACGTCAAATTTTTGACATCCAGAATGTTGGAGCAATCCAAGATTTTAGATAATAATTGGTCAGTTCAGGCCGAATTTATCCATTTTGTGTCGGGATCGGCCAGTTCAGCTTCTGCATTACCAGTTTGATATCTTCCCATACGTCTTTGCGCAGAGGGCTTTTTTCACCTCCATTTCTCAAAACGTAGCTGGGATGGAAGGTGGGCATCACCGGTATGCCTTTGAATTCATGCCAGCGGCCTCGAATTTTGGTAATGCCTGTATCTGTTTTCAGTATAAATTTTGCCGCCGGACTTCCAAGCGTCACGATCACCCGAGGCGCAATCAGTTCAATCTGCTTCAATAGATAGGGGCTGCAGCAGGCCACCTCCTCCGGATCCGGCGCTCGATCCTTTTCCATTTTCATATCCACCGTGGGCCGACATTTGACAATATTTGCTATGTAAACGGTCGAACGGGGCACGCCCATGCCGTTCTCAATAATGCGCGTCAGAAGTTCGCCGGAACGGCCCACAAAAGGACGACCCGTGAGATCCTCCTGCCGTCCTGGCCCCTCGCCTATGAACAGAAGTTCCGCCTGCGGATTGCCTTCGCCGAAAACCACGCGCTTTCGCGTCGTTGCCAGCCGGCATTTCACGCAGGCATCCGCGGTCTGCTGAAGAGTTTCGAGCGCTGTTGTATTCTCATTCATAAATCAAAAGAAAATCTTACCACAGAGGCGCAGAGAAAGAAGAGAAGAAATTTCCTCCCAGGTGGGCAAGCGTTCCGGGACGCTTGTGCGCGGCCTGAAAGCCCCCCTCTGCGTCTCTGCGTTCTCGGCGTTCTCTGCGTTCTCTGCGTGAGAAATTCTTCTCTTTATCATTCCAGCAGCTTCGACGCCAGTTCCGCCAGTTCCGATCTTTCGCCTTTAATCAGATTCACATGGGCGGCTATTTTCTGTCCGCGAAAGCGCTCGATCAGGAAGGTCAGGCCGTTTGAATAGAAATTCAGATACGGATGGTCGATCTGGTAATAGTCGCCCGTAAAGACGATTTTTGTTCCCTCGCCGACGCGCGTTATGATCGTTTTTGCCTCATGCGGCGAAAGATTCTGCGTCTCATCGATAATGATAAACTGCTTCGGTATCGAACGGCCCCGAATGTAGGTGAGCGGCTCCACGGAAAGCAGACCCGATCCGAGCAGATATTTAATGCCTTCTCCGGGTCCCTTGCCGTATTCACGGTCGCCTTTTTCGTCTTCGCCCAGAAGAAGCTCCAGGTTGTCATACACCGGCTGCATCCAGGGATCGAGCTTTTCGCCCAGCTCGCCGGGAAGAAATCCCAGATCCCGGCCCATGGGGATGATCGGTCTTGCGATCAACAGCCGTCTGTACATGGCGTCCTGCGTTACCTGAGACAGACCGCAGGCGATGGCGATCAGGGTTTTGCCTGTGCCGGCGCGTCCGGAAAGAGTGACGATTTTAATATCAGGATCCATCAGAGCATCAAAGGCGAATCGCTGCTCCCGGTTGCGCGGCCCGATTCCGTAGATGCTCTCATCCGGCAATTTTAAAGTCGTCAGTTTATTATCATGCAGATGAAGCCGGGCCAGGGCGCTTTTAGCGGGACCTTTCAGGAAAAAATATTCATTCTCGGCCGGATCGTGGATCGAGGCATTTTCCTTCTGAATATCCGGCATATCAATCTTTTTTGTTTTATAAAAATTATCTATATCTTCATCAGTCAGCTCGATTTCACGGGCTCCGCTGTATATGCTGCTTTCGCCCGCGTCCTCCCCCGGAAGATAATCGCTGCAGCGCAGACCGAGCACGTCGGCCTTGATTCTGAGGTCCGCGTCCTTTGTGATCAGCAGAACACTGTCACCCGCCTTCTCTCGTATTTTCAAGGCGCACTGGAGAATATGATTGTCCTTCAAATTGCTGTCGAGTCCCGGCGGCAGCTTATCCTCGTGCTGCGTTATGTAAACCTGCAGCCGCCCTCCGTTTTCCAGAGGCACGCCGTCGGTGAGCTTGCCTTTATCGCGCAGCTTATCCAGAAAGCGGATCACTTCACGCGCCGCTTTCCCGGTGGGATTCATTTCGCGCTTGAAAGTGTCCAGCTCCTCAATCACAATAAGCGGTACGACTAAAATGGATTTTTCAAACTGCAGGACAGCATTCGGATCCAGAAGAAAAACGTTGGTGTCAATCACAACATATTCGGCGTCAAATTTTTGCATAGTGTTAACTCAAATATTCCGCTATTCCCAGAGCTATCCGACGGTTGCCGTCATCGGGCGGGGGCCGATCGACCGATCCGTGCAGACGGGCCGGAGGATTCAACGGCCCCGCTAAAAAACTCCAATCATCACTGTAAAACTCTTCTTCACTGACAATTCTCTGGTGGAAAAAGGACTTGAGTCCGTCAAGCAAAAGCGGAGTTTCCGGAAAATTATGCCTTTCCACGCAGATCACCGGAACACCGGTTCTGTACGCTTCGCAAAAAGTGCCGTATCCCGGCTTGGTCAAAATGCGTTCGCACATCGGCATGATATCCACGGGCCGCATCTGATGGCCGAGCCGCGTCAGATTTGGCATATCGGGCGCCTCCCGGTCAAAAGTCAGAAAATGCCGGCGCGGCAGAATATTTCCGTCAAACTTCCGCAGATTCTGATAGGGAATTTCTGAAATACCCAGACCGCCGAAAGTCAGAAGCACGCAGGTTTCCTTCTCCACCGCCAGTTCCCTCATTATGGTTTCCGTATTTTTCGACGGATGCTGACCGGAGAATCCGACGTCGATGATCCGGGGGAAGGCAGCCATTGGTTCGTGGAACGGCAGCCTGTACAGTCGGGCGCATCGGACATAACTGTCCCGAAACCATTCTGTGATATTTTCAAATCCCTCCCATTCCTGATAAATAAAATCCCAGCCGAAATTTCCGCTCATCCAGCATTCGACTCCCGCGCTTTTTGCAATATCCGCGCACAGCGAAGGAATATCGCCGATCACAAGAGATATATTATTTTTTCTGACATAAGAAGATTCCTGTTCGATTATTTCTTTTTTATTTTTATATATTTCATTAAGTATTTCCTTCGTTCGATTCAGATCGACGCGAAGACTGTCTCTCTGCACAACTCCCGTATCCAGAGGAACACTGCGAAGAGTAAACTCTCCCGGTATGATCGTGCGGAAGAACCATTCCGGCTGATTGGAGTTGATGTGTATTTCTATATCCGGCCGCATCCGGCGAAGTTCCGCCATCGCGCAGGAAAAACGGGAAGCATGGCCGAATCCGTGGCCTGTGATGGCTGCGTAAATTGCCGGGAATTTCATTCAATCATCACGAATTCCCAGGTACATCAACGCCCCGATCACGGACAACCCCGACAATTCAAATCCGATAAAAACAGAAGATCGAACCGCCGCCGTCCAGACCGGGCCGTAGCGAACCGCGTAACCGGAAAAAACATCGAGCAGGGCAAATCCAAAGAACAGGAATGAAAGATTGTCGGCCATTCTCATCCTGCCGGAGTTTTTGGCCAGAGAACGCAGGAGATGCGTCAGCATAAAACACAAAAGCCCGAAAGCCAGGGTGTGTCCCACGCTCATCTTCAACATGCCGCCCAGAGTTTTCTGAGGCATGAAACGATCCGGACGGTCCGGATAAATTTTTATCATTTCTTCCGAACCGACATAGTATTCGAGAGTGTCCGAGGCAACGAATCCAATTTTCAATGCGTACAGCCAGGCGCCGCTTACGAACTGCAGCAATTGCAGAAAACAGAACATCGCAAGAACCGGTTTAAAAAAAGCGTGATTTCTCAAATTCGCCTATCCCGGAAAAATATTTTCAGCTATATACATATGATAAAATGCAATAATGCAGAGAAGCGCCAGGCTTATGTGCAGGAGCAGGAAAGAGATAAAAACAAGGTACGACGCTTCACCGGTCCAGACGCAGGCTGCGCGTGAGACCACATTTATCAGAGCGGAAAAAAACGACGCGTAAATCAAAGAATTCTTAGCTGCGATGGAAAGTCCGGTCTGGTACAGAATCGAGAAGAGAAAAAGAAGCGCCATGGAAAACAGAAAAATATCGATGTGCAGATCTTCCAGAATCAGTACGAAGCTTTTTCCCTCACCGCCGAGATTCTCGCGGATCTGCGCCGGATAAAATCCTGTGGCCTGTATCTCGCGCACGGCATGGGCCGCGATAAACAGAATAATAAAAATTAGAGCGCAGCTCACGATCAAACGCGGCCCACGGCTGCTCTGAATCGACCCTGTAACAATGAATTTCATCTTATCCTCTCACTGCCCGAAATGAAACCGGTACAGCATCAGAACTTTTCGCACGCTTCTGGCCACGGCCCGCGAGGTCAGGCTGGCTCCGCTGATCGCAGCAATGTCATTACCCGGAGAAATCGCGTCGTGTTCAGTCTTTCCAAGAAAAAGAGCCAGCCATCTCTGCACCGGACGGTAATCCTCTGGTTCAAAGAACGATATCAATTCCACATGCCGGATCGAACCGGCCGTGTCCACGACAATAAAAAGAGTTTCATCCTTTGTACGAACTGTGTGCGTCTCAAAAATGCCGTATCCCAGCACGGCTCCGTTCTTTCGCGCGACGTAGAATGTATTCATGCGGCTTTCGCTCGGACCGCCCAGCCGCGCATCCAGCTGACGGCGCTGCTCCTGTGTCAAATAGACAGTTTTTCTTTCGACTGCGGCTCCTGGGAACTGCCGGGCCAGGGCACTTTCCGGAAGATTGTAAACTTCTGCAAGCAGTACATCCTGGAAGCCGGACCAATATAATAGAAGAAACATTACAAGCGCCGACGCAGCCGATGCGGCTCGGATCATTGATTTACGATTTGATGCGACCATTTTGATATTAATAATCAATCTCATTTACAGGTTTTTCGTTACTGCGGCCGGTGTAAACAAAGTAACGGGCGCCTATCCCTGTTTTCCCTCGGCCATCCAGGATTCATGCAGAATCGCTATGAACTCCCGCACAGCGCGTTCAATCCGGTTCGAGGGCCAGGTCTTCATAGATTCCAGTTCCTGCTGAACATGATGGACGACGCCGCGAATAAATGCCGCTCTCTCGGCGCGCGGACGAATTTCAAGGGCTTCGAGAGTGATGGCCCTTGCCGCCGACTCGCTGCGGATGCCCTTTACGACCAGGGTCACGGCTTCTTCGCGCGTGAGTGTCAGCGCATGCATGAGAGATTCCACCCCGCCCTGTATCAGCTGCAGCTGTCTCTCGCTCAAACTCATGCCATCGCCTCCACGAATCGGTCCAGTTCCGGATAGATACCTCCAAAAGCTCCGTTCGACATCACAAGAATTACATCGCCCTTTTGGGACCGGGTGAACTTTTCTTTGAATTCATTCACCAGGGCCTGGGGAGTCTCGGTCCACACACTTATGTATTTCTGAATATTTCTTTTTTTATCTGAATTTTTTTTGTTTTTTTTCTGTAATATTCCCGAGGAAATTCTGGGAACGTCCAGGAGAAGTTCCGGAGACACCTTTGATTTGTTGAATACATCGCATAGGTACACGCAATCGGCCAGGGAAAGCGCCGATTCATACGCTTTCTGAAATATTTTTCTGTGGCTGGTGGCGCTGCGCGGCTCAAAGAGAGCGTGAATTGTTCTGCCGGGATAGGCCTGGCGAACGGCCTGAATCGTGCATCGCACTGCAAAAGGATGGTGCGCAAAATCTTCTATCAAAAGAACTCCTCCCGAATTTTTTTCTGACGACGTTTTTGAACATGCGCGAATCTGCTGGCGGCGCATCACTCCAGGAAAATTCTGAAGAGCTTTTTTCACCCGGTCAGCGGGCAGATTCAGTTTTTGCGCCACCAGCACGGCGGCAAGAGCGTTGGCCGTGTTATGATTTCCGATCAAAGCGAAGTCCGGCACTTTTCCAATGTAAGGGAACTCCACTTCCCGGCCGTTTCTTTGAAATGTTTCTGTACTGTAGCCTTTTCTCGCACTTCCGTACCAGCCGATTTCACTGAGCGAATATCCAGAAAGAACTTCGCGCACGCCGGCATCATCGACGCAGGCCGCAACATATCCCTCTGAAGGGATAAGCCGGAGCAGCCGGCGAAAAGCGGTCCTGTATTCCTGTGTGTTTTTGAAAATATCCGCATGATCGAACTGAACAGAAGTCAGAACCAGTATGCGCGGCCGGTAGTGGAGAAACTTGGAAGCTTTGTCAAAAAACGCCGTGTCGTACTCATCGCCCTCAATAACGAAATACGGAGATTTGGAAAGACGATATCCGTCCTGACCGTCGGCGCGAATTCCGCCCGCAAAAAGGCCCGGGGTCTCGCCCGATTCGCAGAGAATGTGATCGATCAAAAAAGTGGTGGTTGTCTTTCCGTGGGTTCCGGCGACAACGATGACATTTTTTCCTTGCAGAAAAAATCTGGATACAGCCTGCGCCATGCTTGTGTACGGAATATTTTCATTCAGCACGGCCTCCGCTTCCGGATTTCCACGCGATATCACATTTCCAATTATGCAGAGGTCAACTCCGCGCACATTTTTTGCGTCAAAAGGGTAGGCCGCAATTCCTCTTTCGCGCAGTTTGTCCGACATGGGCGGATACAGCGCCGTATCCGATCCTGTCACCGTGTGGCCTGCTTCTTTCAGCATGGAGGCCAGATTGCCCATTGCGGCACCGCCTACGCCGATCAAATGAATCTTCATAGTGTTCAAAACAAATCAATGACGATATCAATACTGCGCATCAGGTTCATAAGAAAAAGAACAAGATTCACAGGGATAAGAAGAAAGGCAGCCGCCGAAAAAAAATACGCGGCGCCCCGCGCCGGACTCAGACCGCGAAGCTCGCTCTGAATTTGAATCGTCTGCACGCTGGAATAGATTCCGGAAAATATGACGGCCGCAAATCCGACCGCCGGGTGGATCAGAAAAAACATACCGCTGGCGGCGACCGGCAGAAACAGAAAAAGAGAGAGCTGATTCTGGCGGTCGCTCTCTATTCTGTCGGAAGGGGAGCGGGAATATTCCAGAATCCGGTCATACACGGCGGCCAGCATGAGAAAAGCGCAGGGCGCGGCAAGCGGATACAGCAGGTCTTTCTTCACGGAAAGACCTCCGTGCAGCCACCAGCGAAGCGGAGACATTGCCGAGAAAACGGGGAACAGCAGCAAAAGAGGCAGATGCTCACCGGCCAGAAGCCGAGCTGCCGGCATCCTTTTTCTTGCCAGAAACCCTGAGGCAGCAGACCGGCAATCTGCGAATATTTTCTGCAAATCCTCTATTGCCGCGGAAAAATGCATCAAATCAATTGTTTTACAGCATCCACGGCAGAGCCATAATTCGGTTCCTGTCCGATCTCCCCGACAAGCTCCACATACCGGACCACATCTTCTTTATCCACGACAAAGACAGCGCGAGCGGAGAGTCCTGCCAGAGCTCCCTCAGCGACATGAGTGCCGTATGCCTTTGAGAAATTCATATCCCGGTACTGCGAACCGGTCACGACATTCTCCACACCTTCCGCGGCGCAGTATCGTTTCATCGCGAAGGGCAGATCACCCGAAAGCACAAGGACGACTGTGTCCTTCATGCCGGAAAGCTTCACATTGAATTCACGTGTCTCTCTTGCGCAGACAGGCGTGTCCAGACTCGGCACCGCCAGAATCACCTTAACCTTGCCGGAATAATCGGACAGAGCCCCCTGGCTCAGGTCCTGTTTGATAAAATGGAAAGCAGGCGCTTTGTCCCCGGTTGCGGGCAATTTTCCTTCCAGCCGGATTGGATTTCCTTTAAGTAATACAGTGCTCATTCAATAGCTCCCTTTAATATAAAATTCTCTGCCGCCAAAACACATTCCCGGGTCAGGAAAGATTCATCCTGATTCACCCGGCCAAATTGAGTTCCACGGCAATAGTTCAATTATTTTCTAATATCAATAATTTCCCCGCAAAATGCTTGCCATATTTTTGCCCCGCAGTGTAAAATTCCAGCTAATATTGGAAGACGATTTCAAGGCGTATACCGAAGGTGGGTTCGGAATTCGGATTTATGCACAGAACACTGGGAAGAATCTTAATGTTTATGGCCCTGGTCGATCTGAGTCTGGCTTTTGTTCCACTGCTCCTCCCTGCCGTCCTGATACTGAGTATCGTGCTTCTGACGGTATCCGCCCTTGTCCTTTATTCGGCGGGAGGTCAGGACAATCAGTCGGACGAGACGATTCTGCGCAATCTATTCCACAATGGCGGCTTTTTTAATGTTTTCCACTGGAAGAAACACGAAGGATTTCATGCCAATCGATTGACGCGAAGCGCCAGCAGGGCGATGCGGTTCAGTATAGCGGCCGCGCTGATCAATTTCACCCTCTACTCTGTTCTGGCGCTGCAATCCTGGGCCTGTTATATTTTCCCTCTGGACAGGGAACTCGAACCGACCCGGGACGTGTTCCGAAAAGAGGACAGCGCCAGGGCGGGAACCGCTAATGAACGCTAATGAACGCGGATTGGAAAAAGAAGCCATAGCCTGTCATTGGACGTGGATTGCAGAGAGTAGAAAGTTGCGAATAATATTTTTCATTGGCGTATATTCGCGTATATTCGCGGTTATAAATGGATAGAGGACGAACAATATGAACATAGTAATATTTACAGACACGTATCTTCCGAAAATCGACGGGGTGGGAATTTCCGTGGATCATTTTTCACGCATGCTCGCCGCGCGCGGACACAACTTTGTTATCTGCGCCCCAAAGTACGGCCCGGATGATTTTCACAGCATCGGCGATAATATCACGGTGATCCGTTTCAAGAACGCGCCTCTGCCTTCATATCCGGAAATAAAAATTGTGCTGCCTTCGCACAAGAAGCTGAAAAAAGCCATGACCCATCACAAGCCGGACCTTGTGCACATTCAGACACCAGGCCTTCTGGGTCAGTACGGCGTTCTTGCCGCGAAAATGTACGGCGTACCGCTGATCGGAACGTACCATACCCTGGTGTCGGAACAGGCCACGTACGTTTCTCTCTATCGCTTGCTGAAAGTTGATTCTCTGCTGAATTTTTTCAAATCGAATAAAAAGATAAAAAAGAATCTGGAAAAAATCGAACGCAAGGATCAAAAAACTCTTAAAAAGGCTCTGATATTTAAACTCACAAACACTCTCTACGAAACGGCAAGGCTCATTATCAGCCCCAGCCATCTGATCAAAAAAGAACTGCTCGATTACAATGTGAGAACACCCATTGAAGTTGTGTCCAACGGCATGGATCTCGATCAATTCACAGGAAAAGCAAAAGAATCGCCGGGCGATTCCCCGCGCTTTCTGCACGTCGGCCGGATATCGTTCGAAAAAAACTGCGAAGTTGTGCTGAAGGCTTTCGCGCTGATCCTGGAAAAAAAACCGGCGGCGACTCTGGACATTATCGGGGACGGGCCGGCGCTCACTTCGATTAAAATCGAGGCAAAACAGCTCGGTATTGACAGCCGTGTGAATTTTCCGGGATTCGTCGCCCATTCTTCTTTACCGCAGATTTATCCGCAGTACGATCTTTTCCTGACGGCATCAACGATGGAGACACAGGGCCTGGTTGTGCTCGAGGCGATGGCCTGCGGCCTTCCGTGCATCGGAGTGGATTCTTTCGCCCTGCCGGAATTGATTCACCACGACAGGAACGGGTATATAGTGGAGCCATACGACCACATCGCCATGGCGGAGTACGCCATGAAATTGATCACAGACGACAGAATCTACCGCCGGTTTTCCGTGCAGAGTCTGGAAATCGCAAAAGAGCACGATTTGAAGATCTGCGCGGACAGACTGGAAACGGTGTATCGCATGGTGACGGAAAGAAAGATATAAGGGCTCGCACGGGGCACCTTCCTTCGCACTGGCGGGGCTCGCACGGGGCACCTTCC
>VFLI01000043.1 GCA_009885105.1 Spirochaetia bacterium
ACGCCGTTCCATGGTGATGGACAGCGGCGGACGTATCGACTGGGGCATGGGCGAGGCTCTTGCCTGCGGATCCCTGCTTCTTGACGGAAACGGCATACGATTCTCCGGACAGGATGTGAAACGGGGAACTTTCAGCCACAGGCATGCCGCCGTTTATGACTTCAAAACCGGCACCGAATACATCCCTTTGCAGAACCTGAGTGACGACCAGGCCGGATTTGAGATATACAACAGTCTGCTTTCGGAAACTGCGATTCTTGGATTTGATTTTGGATATTCTCTGGCGGATCCGCGAACGCTCGTGATCTGGGAAGCGCAGTTCGGCGATTTCGTGAACGGAGCCCAGGTCGTAATTGACCAGTTCATCGCCAGCTGTGAAACAAAATGGAACCGGATGAGCGGACTGGTTCTGCTCCTGCCGCATGGATACGAAGGCCAGGGACCGGAACATTCCAGCGCACGTCTGGAAAGATTTCTGCAGCTATGTTCGCACAACAATATACAGGTCTGCAACTGCACGACTCCGGCGCAGTATTTTCACTTGATGCACAGGCAGATGAGAAGAAATTATCGCAAGCCGTTGATTCTGATGAGCCCCAAATCGCTTCTCCGTCATCCGAAAGCTGCCAGTCCTAAAAACGATTTTCTGGAAGGCGCATTTCAGGAGGTGATCGACGAAACAAATACATCCATCGATCCTGCCGGTGTGGACAGGCTGCTTCTGTGTTCCGGAAAACTGTATTACGAATTGCTTCAGGCCAGAGACTCCCAGGGAACAAAACGACTGGCCATCGTGCGCCTGGAGCAGCTGTATCCTTACCCCGTGCAGCCCCTCATTGAGATTTTTCAAAAATATTCTTCCGCCCGGGAAGTCGTCTGGGTTCAGGAAGAACCGCGAAATCAGGGCGCATGGATCTATATGGAGCATTATCTGTCCTCACAGATTGCCTCTCACCAGGAATTGAAGTATATTGGAAGACGGTCGTCGAGCAGTCCGGCAACCGGTTATCATACAGTTCATGAACACCAGCAGAAAGAGATTGTCGAGTTGAGCCTCCGGCTGCCCGCGCAGAGAGAAGGCCGTCAGGCCCGAATAAAATAACGAAGGATTTAAAACATGATAGAAATAAAAGTTCCGCCGATGGGCGAATCGATAACAGAGGCGACGGTGGCCGGATGGAGAAAACAGCCCGGAGAAAACTTTGCAGGCGGGGACATTCTGGTGGAATTGGAAACGGACAAGGTCACAATGGAAGTCCCGGCTCCCTCTGCCGGCTTCTTAAAAGAAGTATTGAAAGGCAGCGGCGAAATTGTGCACGTGAATGAAATACTCGCATTGATGGAAGAAGGAAAATCGCAGGCCGCCCAGTCGGCCGGTTCTGCTTCGGCAGTGCCAGAAAGCTCTTCTATGGCGCCTGCGCCAAATCCGGAAGAAATAAAGAACCTCACCTTGCCCCCGGGAGCACGGAGGCTTGCGGAGGAGAATCGCCTCGATCCGTCAGACATCTCCGGTTCCGGCAGGCACGGACAGGTGACAAAGAGCGATGTGGTCCAGCATCTGGAGAAAAAAGAGACGCGACCTGCCTATTCGCCTCCCGCGCCGTCTCAGGCGCCGGTTCGTCAGCTTGCTCCGGGTGAACGTGAGACAATCGTGCCGATGACCAAACTGCGGCAGAAAATTGCGGAAAGGCTTGTGCAGGCCCAGCACACGGCTGCTATGCTGACCACATTCAACGAGATAGATATGACTGCTGCCATGGAAATGCGCGGAAAATACAAGGACCGATTCAAGGAAGTCCACGGTGTCGGCCTTGGATTCATGTCAATCTTCACAAAAGCATGCGTGGATGCGCTCAAGACTTTTCGCGCGATCAACGGAGAAATTCGCGGAACCGATATTGTTTATAAAAATTACTACGATATCGGAGTGGCGGTCGGCGGCCCGAAAGGGCTTGTTGTGCCGATCGTTCGTTCCGCGGATATGCTGAGTTTTGCAGAAATAGAAAAAGAAATCGCGCGTCTGGCCCTGCGTGTCAAAGACGGAACAATCACAGTCGATGAACTTCTTGGCGGGACTTTCACAATATCCAACGGCGGTATCTATGGCTCCATGCTGTCGACGCCGATCATCAATCCCCCGCAGTGCGGCATACTTGGCATGCACAATATCGTCAAAAGAGCCGTCGTCATCGGCGATGAAATCAAAATTCGTCCCATGATGTACGCCGCTCTTTCCTACGATCACAGAATTGTGGATGGAAAAGAGGCGGTCAGTTTTCTGGTTCGCGTGAAAGAGTGCGTGGAAAATCCCGAGAGGATGATGCTTGGAGTCTGAAACCGGGAAGGGATATATAAGAAATGGAAAATTCTTTTGACCTCATTATTATAGGCGGAGGTCCCGGCGGCTATGTCTGCGCGATCCGGGCTTCTCAGCTGGGATTGAAGACGGCCGTTGTTGAGAAAAGACCGGTTATGGGCGGAACCTGCGTCAATGTCGGCTGCATACCCTCCAAGGCTCTCCTGGATTCATCAGAGCATTTTTTCAGAGCTCTCCATGGTTTCGCGGACCATGGAATCACGGCCGATTCGGTGAAAATCGATGTCAGAAAAATGATGGAACGCAAGACGCGGATTGTGAAGGAACTGACGGACGGTCTGAAATACCTGATGGATAAAAATAAAATCACCGTCTTTCAGGGCTCGGGGCGGATTGAAAAAGCTGCTCCGGGATCTGTGACGGTGAAAATCAACGAATTGTCGACAGCAATCACGGGGAAATACTGCGTCATCGCCACGGGCTCTGAAATCATAGATATTCCCAATGTGAAAATCGACGGAAAAAAAATCATCACCTCCGATCACGCCATCGCTCTGGAAAAAATTCCAGAACATCTGGCGATTATCGGAGCCGGTGTGATCGGTCTGGAACTGGGAAGCGTCTGGCGCCGTCTGGGTTCAAAGATCACGGTCATTGAAATTCTGCCGGATATCCTGATGGGTCTGGACCGTCAGATGAGAGAACTGGCCCGCCGCATTCTCGAAAAGCAGGGCATGAGTTTTCTTTTCGAGCAGCGCGTGACGGGCGCCCAGGCGGATAAGAGCCGGGTAAATATCCAGCTGGAAAAGAAAGACGGCAGCAAGGATATTCTTGATGCCGACTGCCTGCTTGTTGCTGTCGGCCGCAGGCCTTACACGGAAGGACTGGGACTTCCGGAAGCCGGAATAAAACTCAACGCGCGCGGCAGAATCGAGGTTGACCGTCACTCACTGGAAACTTCTGTGCCCGGCATTTTCGCCATTGGCGATGTGATAGAAGGCCCCATGCTTGCTCACAGAGCGGAAGATGAAGGAGTGATGATCGCCGAGCGAATCGCCGGAAAGGCAGGGCATATAAATTACGACACAATTCCATTTATCGTTTACACCTGGCCGGAAATCGCCTGGGTGGGCCGGTCGGAAGAACAGCTAACGGAAGCCGGCATCGCTTACAACACAGGAAAATTTCTGTTCCGTCCCAACGGCCGCGCGAAGGCCATGAATGAAGCGGACGGCCAGGTGAAGATTATCGCGGATAAAAAAACAGACAGGATTCTGGGGGCATGCATTGTCGGGCCGAACGCTTCTGAACTGATAGCCGAATGCGTCCTTGCGATGGAATTCGGAGCATCCGCGGAAGACCTGGCGCGCACCGTGCATGCCCACCCCACCCTGTCAGAAACAGTCAAAGAAGCTGCGCTGGCCGTGGACAGACGATCCATTCATTCGTGACTGCCATCTCAGGATAGAAGCGACAGAGCGGCAAGACACGCTGTTTCCACACGAAGAACGGACCGGCCTATGCGAAAAGAAGGAATCTTATTCTCGAGCAGTAATTGCTCTTCCGCCCGGGCATAGCCGCCCTCCGGACCGATAATCAGAAATGCTCTGGCAGAATATTTTTTTATCTCATCGAGCAGGCTGAGTTCAGCGCGGGGAGACATAGCAAACGCTTCTTCATTCTCCCTGAGCCGGTCCAACATCTGCAAAAACGTCAGTTCGGGCCGCAGCAGCGGGAGAAAAAAACGGCCCGATTGAACAGCGGCCTCCTCAAGAATTCTCTGCCCTCTTTCCAGAGAAACCTTCTTCTTTTCAGAACGTTCAAAAATTACAGGATAGACTTCGCTGACACCCAGCTCGGCCGATTTTTGAAGAAGCCAGTCCCAGCGTTTGGGAGATGGAAGCGCCGTAAAAAGAATCCGCCGCGGCTCTATGCTTTCGACAAAATTTGGACTGATGGACTGCGCAGATTTACCATCGTCAGAGAGAACGCCGGACCATCGCCGGGATATGCCGTCGCCGATCAGAATTTCGTCCCCGGGTCTCATCCGGCGAACCCGGATATGCCGCAGTTCGTCCCGGGTAAAAGGTGTTGCGGAATCCGCGATTGCGGCGCTGCTTCGAAAAATCAGAAACACTTTACAACTTCTTTTTTGTTTACAGCCTGATTTACGGTAAAATTCTGTTCCTGTTGGATCGCCGGAGTGGTGAAATTGGTAAACACAGTAGACTCAAAATCTACCGGGAGCAATCCCTTGTCGGTTCAAGTCCGACCTTCGGTAATTCCTACGTGAGTTTTTTAATACAGTGCTGGTTGGAGCAGGATGTGTATTCAATCAGGCACTCTCTGTACTGTATTCCGGTCCTCATGTCGGGCGATTTGAGCTCCACCAGACAGTCATAACCGTCAAACATTCCTGTGGAGGAAACAGCCGGCAGTTCTTCCGCCGCAAGCTCTATTTGTTCGACTGTGATCATGTAAGCCTCCTTGCTTCTTTCGGAATATCATTCCGTATCGGAGGTCATTCGTTTGTCCCGGCGCAGTGCGCCTGGACTTTTTTCGTCATACTTACGACGATTGAGCTCAGTGCTCCTGAGTTATATTATCGGAAATTTTGAGGTCCTCGCTGTAACTCTTCACCTGATTTCTTCCGTTTCTTTTGCAGAAATAAAGGGCTTTGTCCGCTCTTTCAATGAGATTTTTGTTGGTTTTGGCGTCGTGATCCGCATCAAAAGTGGACACACCGATGGACATGGTCACTTTCATTTCCCGGCCTTCGTGAATTACCGACATCTGTTCAACTAAATTGCGCACGGTTTCCGCCATCTTAAGGCCAATCTCTTCACTGGCGCCAGGCATCACCAGACAGAATTCCTCGCCGCCGTACCGGGCAGCAAAGTCTGTTTTGCGTGCCGCATCAATCAAAACCCGGGCCACAGCTTTTAACACTTCATCCCCGGCCTGATGTCCGTATGTATCATTGAATGTTTTAAATTTGTCCACGTCGGTAAGAAGCATTGTCAGAGGCATTTTTCGCTTCTGTGCTTTTTCTCGCTCTTCTTTCATGCGGCTCTGAAAATAGGCATGATTTTTCAGACCTGTCATCATATCCACAGTGGCGCGTTCGTACAGTCTCGCATTCTCAACAGCGATTCCGCCGAGAGAGGCCAGATCCACCAGAAAACTGCGTTCCGATTCCGGATACTCGCCCCCGACGGCTTTTTCACCGAGAACGATCAGTCCAATCACCTTTCCCTTTGCCTTGAGCGGAACAACCAGCTCTGCCCCCATTTCCCTGAGTATGTCCAGTGAAGTATTGTTGGATATGGAAGCCTGGATTTCTGTCAGAGTCAAAGATTTGTTGTGATTTTCAAAAAACTGCACCAGGAGCGATTCAAGCGGGATTCGGTAGTATTCCAGGGGACGGTTCAGTTCGAATCCTTTGTATCCGCTTATCAATCCCAGATAGTCCGAATCCATATCCGGAGTCAGAAACAATGCCGCCTGCATTGTCTGAACCTGCGCCAGGCAGATGTCCAGCGTGGCCTGTATCAAATTGTTGTAATCAAGCGACGAGCTGAGCGCTTTTGAAATCTCAATCAGCTGCCGCTGATCGTAAATTTTCTTTTCATAATGCTGTATTTCATCTGGAATGGAAAATGACATGATTGTTTCAGGTTAAAAACACTGCTCCCGCGCTTTAAGGACATTTATCAACACCTTCTTCCCGTGTAAAGCCGTTTGCATTATGTCATTGACATAATGCATAAATGAAAAATGATGCCATTATACCGCGCGGTAGAGCAGCAGGTAGCTCGTTGGGCTCATAACCCAAAGGTCACAGGTTCAAATCCTGTCCGCGCTAATGGGCACGCCAGCCGGGCCAGTTGTTGTAACAGAACATCTGACCCGGCGGTAACCTTCCTCATGGCGAAGTACTCCCGGCCCTCCCTGGCCTTCGTGCTTCGAGGTGTGGCCGCCATCCTGGCGGCATTTGTATGGCGCGCTTTGCGCACGGCGAAG
>VFLI01000100.1 GCA_009885105.1 Spirochaetia bacterium
ATCACTACAGAAGGCGCTCGGCCTGCGCGACGGGGACCCCGGACCGCGCGAGGCGAAGGATGCGTTCCTGAAGATCTACGAACCCTACCTCAGCATATTAGAGGTCAGGAGCAACTACGTGGTCATGCAGAAACTGAGGGAGTGAGCGGGGGGATTCGTCGGCTCGTCCGGAGAACACGGTACAATGCCACGCGCGGTCTCGTCGCCGATCGAAGTCAGGCCATGTCTCTCGATCTTACCGGTCCCGATCACAACAACATTAATGTCACTCTGCTTAAACCCGCCGCCGGCGAATGATTGTTATCAGGATTTTTCTGTCAATTTCAACTGAAATTCAAATGTGTAAGCCAATTCGCAGCGCGGCGAATTTCGATTCCGTCCGGGTATGTTTTCTCCCGGTCAATTTCAGCAACAAGCTGAATCGCCCGGAATCCGGATAACTTCCTGTGAAAAAACTTCAGTCCCGGCGACGGCATATCTTCGCTCTTCTTAACTTCGATCAGCAGCCTCTTTTTACCGCCCGTAATGCAGAAATCCGTTTCAAGATGGTCCTTGTTTCGCAGATAATTCAGATTGATCGCTGTTCCTTCGCTGTCTTTCAGAAGGGTGATTTCCTTTAAGAGCGAAAGGGCGACAAGATTTTCAAGACGCTGTCCGTCGCCTTTCACCTGTGCGATGTCGAAAAAATAAAACTTCGGCTCCTTGAGAAGGGAGCGCGCTATATTACGATGGTACGGCCTGACGCTGAAAATGACGTACATATTTTCAAGCGACTGCAGCCAGCGTCGGATCGTTTTTGCGTCCCTTTCGAGATCGCGCGCCAGCGAAGCGTACGAAACCGGGGAACCGACCCTTTCGCGCAGAAGCTCAATGAGCACTTCTATGGAGGAAATATCGCGGATGTTTTCCAGACTGATCAGGTCCTGCCGGATAATAATGTCCGTATGAGATGTTTTCCAGCGGCTGTAGAACTGTTTTGACTTTTTAAAAAACGGCTCCGGAAATCCTCCAAATTCAAGAAGCTGCCACATCACATGGTCCGGCGTTCCGTATTCGCGCAATTCTTTATTGTCGAGAGGGAAGAGTCTATGCATGAAGAAACGACCGGCCAGTGAGTCGCCCATTCTGCGCGCAATATCCAGCCTGGCGCTTCCCGTCACAAGCATTGCCGGTGGAATTCCTTCTGTATCATAGACGCCTTTGATCCACGATTTCCAGCCGCGCATTTTATGCAATTCGTCGAATACTATGAGAGACCTGCTGCGGTCCCAGGAGCCTTCCATGATCCGCAGTCGGTCCTTTACCGAATCAAAATTCAAATATTCATGAGAATCAGAAAGTGATCGCCCGAGGGTTGTTTTGCCGGCCTGCCGGGGACCGGACAGGAGAACGATTTTGTCATTCAGATCTTTTAGAATGATTGTCGCATTATTCCGCGTCCAGGGGCTCATTCGACCATTCAGGACTCTATTCCTGAAAAGTCAAGACTATTCGGGATTGCGCTCCCGTTTAGTCTGGGCGGAAAATTCGAGCAATGCCAGAAATATTTCTTGACCGATTTAAATATTCATGCCCGTGATTGGCTTAACCGGAGCCAGCATATGTCCGATAAAAACGCAATTCTCCTCATCGCCCTGATCATCCCCTGCATCCCTTTATTTGCTCTGGATATCTATCAGGATATCCAGAGCGACAACTGGAGAATCGTCTCCGTCGACAGCGAGGAACTGGTCGGCGAAAACGGCGCTGCCAGGAATGCCATTGACGGCGATACCGGAACTTACTGGGTCACTGAATGGAAAAATAACAATCCGGCACACCCGCATGAAATTGTTATTGATATGGGAAAAGAATATCTTCTGAGCCGCTTTTATTACACCCCAAGACAGAACGGCCCGAACGGAGATATTAAAGATTATGAACTGTATACAAGTATTGACAATCGCAATTTCACTCTGGCATTGAAAGGCACATTTTCTCCCGATAAATCGAAAAAAGAAATGATGCTGCCCGGATTCGTCCGAGCCCGGTATGTAAAATTGAAGGCTCTTTCCGAGGTGAACGACAGACCCTGGACTTCCGTTGGTTTTCAAGGAAGATACTGCTATCTCAGGCAGATCGACGAAAATCCGTCAATCCGAAAAAACGCTGGTATTCTCGTACATAAGTCATATTACCGGATACTGGCGGGATGTCCGGAAGACTTTGGAAGGCTGGGGGCTTAAATTTAGCGGCCAGCGTTATCGGGTAAAATCAAGCATTTATAGAGATTCGGCGCTTACGATAAGCATTTCTTAAAAAGGGGATGTATTCTTACAAGCCGCCGGCTTTCCTAAGGCGCCCGAATCGGTTGAAAATATCCATTGAACAGCAAATGCGTCTTTCTGATTCTGAATATCAACCGGTTTGAAGCTCCAGCAAATACAACAGAAAGAACCATCGGCTTCTTGCAATCCGGGCATAATTCAGGCTTTTTCTCAAAAGACTTTTCAATCGCTCTGGACCAGGTGCAACTCACAGGCTCATCGTAATCCACAGTTCGTCGTTTGGATTGCGCATATATTCCATAGTATCGGATCGATTTCTGGTGATGGTCGGGCAGGAAATAGAGCATTCTGGCCATGAATTCGAAAATATCCATCTTAATATTTTTATAGTATTTGTTTTATAGGACAATACTGACGGTATGGAGATACGGCGACCTCCCGGTCAATCCGAAAAAACGCTGGCAATCTCATACTTAAGTCATATTACCGGATGCTGGCAGTGACGCGCTGGAGACTTTGGAAGGCTGGGAGCTTAAAATTTACTCCGGGATGCCAAAATTTTTTTGTGGCACACAATTCTTTCTGTCAGAACGGGTTTACAAAAGTGGGCTTATGTAAACAAGCAGGCCAAACCACCACACAAAAGGCAAGGTGTGTTCGGGTCCTGTTTTTCCTTGTCTTCAGTGTACGCGGACGCGAGCAGGACGTTTCATCACCCTGCTCTCCGGTGACCCGTGTGCGTCCTATTTCACGGTTACTTACAGACGCCGATAGACTCTGCCGCGCATATTCGTCCATCCATCCATATCGCCCCCGTGAGGTTTGCGCGCAAGAGGTCTGCGCGCGTGAGGTCTGCGCGCGTGAGGTCTGCGAGCGTGAGGTCTGCGCGCGTGAGGTCTGCGCGCGTGAGGTTTGCTTCCCTGAGGTTTGCGCGCATGAGGTTTGCGCCCGTGAGGTTTGCGCCCCTGAGGTCTGCGCTATAGAGGTTTGCGCCCGTGAGGTTTGCGTGCTTGAGGTCTGCGCCATGGAGGTCACAGCCCGGACATTGCTTCGTGCTCTTCAGTGTGGCAATATTGTCTTCGACCGGTCCCGCCAGTAAAGGCAGCGCCAGCAGCGGGAGGATGAGTAGTAGTTTTTTCATGCACTGCTGTACCACGGTAGTCTGCGCGGTCAAGTACCTGCTGTGTGCCTTTATTTATTTTGTAGGAACTTGCGGCCCACATAAAATTTAAGCCCCCAGCCTTCAAAGTCTTCCGTACGTCCTGCCAGAATCCGATAATGTACCTTAGTTTTATAGGAAGGTACTCTCATCATAGGGTCAACAAAAAAAGTCACCCTATTCCAAAAAACAGACGCCAGGAGGTGACATACAGCACATTATCGGATGCAGGGGTGGCCCTTGTATGGCTGGGGACTTAAATTTTCGCGGCCAGTATAATCGTGGAAAATTGAGTATTTGTGCGGAAATAGCGCCGGTTGAGCATTTTTTGAAAAAGATGGATGTGGTTTTGAGCGACTGGATTCCTCTAAGGCGCCCGAATCGGACGGAAATATCCATTGAACAGCTGATGTGTCTTTCTGATTCTGAATATCAACCGGTTTGAAGCTCCAGCAAAAACAACAGAAAGAACCATCGGCTTCTTGCAATCCGGGCATAATTCAGGCTTTTTCTCAAAAGACGTTTCAATCGCTTGAGACCAGGTGCAACTCACAGGTTCAGCATAATCCACAGTTCGTCGTTTGGATTGCGCATATATTCCATAGTATCGGATCGATTTCTGGTGATGGTCGGGCAGGAAAT
>VFLI01000094.1 GCA_009885105.1 Spirochaetia bacterium
AGAAAATGCTTGTTTCCGGAGGTATCATTGCCCAGGGCCACGATCACGATTGAGCCGCCAAATTCTATCCCATCAATAACGATGCACCAAAAGGTTTGGTCCGGGAAAGTTCTTGAATTTAAGAAGTTCAACGATACGCGGCTGGCCTTGACAAATTCGCGAGAAACAGCGCTCTTAGAAAGACCAAGGCTCTCCTCGAAAGGCTGGAGAATATTTTCATACTTTCGCTTACTGATTCCGGAAAGCATTAAGCGTTCCGCATATTCGCGATGATTATTGCGTTCTTAAAGAGCCGCATATCGAGACAGGGAAATTTCGCCGCCGTCTTTTTTCGGCTCTCGCTTTGTCGATTTGAACCTGCTGGCCGTCCATGATGATCCAGCCGGGCTGGCTGCCGCCTCTGTGCGCGAGATCCCGACTTTTCTTGCGTTCCCCCGGCCTCCCGCAAAGTTCTGTGATTTCTTCTCTGATCAGTTCTTCGATGTACAATACCGCGAAATTTTGAACCTGATTGCGCAGTTTGTATCTGACGAAGTGCCGGAAATCTTCCGGACCCATGGATTGTGTTTGACTATTTTCGTTGCCTGTAGCTTTCTTCATTTGGAACCCCTCCTTTTGGAAAATGTGGTGTTTGGCCCATTTCGGGCCGGGGTTCCGCTTTTTCAAACTCTAACTATTTCTGGGACATTCTCTATCATACTAATTATTGTGCAAAGGATTCATCAGTTTGGAATAGAAAGCATACTTATCTTTCCGAATAAAAATGAGACGAGGTGAGACCAAGGCTCCTGTCGAAGGAAATAAAAAGTAAGAAGCGATTCCAAAATCCTCCGGGGTTGTCCGTGTGTACCCATCATAAACGGCTGACATATTCGAATCCAATATAACTTCAAAGGAATTCATAGCATCCTGTTTGGATTTCTGAAAAATTCCGTTGAGACCGATATGGGATCGCAGATCGAGT
The DNA here is from genome assembly GCA_009885105.1 of Spirochaetia bacterium. GTDB lineage: Bacteria > Spirochaetota > Leptospiria > Leptospirales > Leptonemataceae > VFLI01. The sequence continues at coordinate 965 of VFLI01000094.1, forward strand.
GCTGACATTCCATGAAATGTTCCCGGCTTTCTCCAGGCGGATAAAGCGTCTACGGCGATCATCGGCGCCAGTACTGACGAAGGGACTCGAAGCAAGTTCTTAAAGAGTTCGACTGCGACGCGTTTTTCGGCAGTTATGCTGGGATTGGGTAGGAATTGAATAATATTTGAACGAAGGTTCGCAAAACAAAACCAACTCAACATGACCGCTGGGAGGATTCGCACAACATGCGGAAGCCATACTTTTTTAATCAGAGAAACGGCGATTCGGGCAATCACCCGGCCGGCCAATACAAAAAGGAAAAGGAAGGCCGTCATCAACGGTATGTTGTCGTTCAGAAAGCTATTTTCGTGTATGCACATACGCCAGCTCATCACAATCATGAAGTCAATAGCTAAAAGCAGGTAGGCATCGACCGGTGAGCGAGCATCCCATGTAAGTAATTTTTTTAAGATCGGTTTTGCGGAATATTGAATTTTGAAAAGAAAGACAAAGAACTGGATACCAAAGACAGCATTCATTGCTACCGCGACGGCGAGAAGAGACCACATGTACGGAGTCAGAATACTCTGGATATTCAGATACAGCAATGTCGAAGGAAGGTAGCCACCGGCTATATTCGGATGCGAATTGCCGAGTACCCAGTAGTACTGCCAGAATAGTCCTTTAGTCTGCCATTGCATAAACAATAAAGAAACGACTAAAAATAACGCTATTACCACGGTCTGGATGACAGCCATACGGTATTTTGACCTGAGAATCCAGTATAAAACCACGGGCACTGCAAAAACCAGAGCGGCTTGCTTGGTCAGAACCGCAGCCAGATATAGCAGAGAGGAAACAGTGATCTTGACCCAGGAATCAGCCGTGTACATTTGCTGCCACATCAGCAGGAGAAGAAGAAATAGCATCAAACCGTCGACTCTGATAATATCAAACCAGAATCCGGTTAATGCATAGAATGACGGAACTGAAAAAGCTCCAAATATCCCTGTGAGAATATCGAACCTGTTTTTAAGGATCAGGAAAATTACAAACGATGACAGTACTATAGTGGCAAGGGCAATCAGTCGGCCCACGAAATAATAGTCAGCGAACCATTCTGTAACGAAGTACATTATTTTAAAAAACAGCGGCGGGTATAGAGGGGGCACATATTCAACCGAAGGTGAAGAATAGAAATTTCCCAGCGAAGTGAAGCGATGCGCTGAAGACAAAACCATGCCTTCCATCCATTCCAGGTCGTAAGCAAACGTTATTCGATTGGCGACAATCCGAATCATGCTTGTAGCATGTGGGCCAACGAACTGTGCAAACAGGGCAGCTGGCAGTATATAACCGAAGAACAGATGCAATACCCTTGACTTTCGTTTCATGTGACGTTTTGATGGATCCGCTAGAATTTAGCATCTAGATGTTAATATGTTTATATAGAAAGTAATCCCATTATTGGGTCAACAAAAAAAGCCCGACTATCCCGAAAACGCTGGAAATCGTAGGCACTGTAATTTTTTCAGTGAAAAAAGTGATTTCACGCTATCCGGGCCGGTGGGCAGCCTTTTCCCAGAGGTGTAAGATTACGTGTTACTGGGAAGAGCATGGAAGGTTTTTTTTTAAGCCCACGGTCTTCCAAAGTCTCCCCTACGTCCCTGCCAGAACGAACTAAGGCCTAAAAAACTACTTTTTGATCATTCTTTTTTCCATCATTATTCCGTCCAAAATCATTGATTTCTTACAAGACGCATCTTATCGAACTTCTGAATTTCCGCTTTTAACGCATGCATACAGATTTTTCCAAAAATGAATTGGGAGTCTGCAATCTTAAGCCGCTCCGCTATAGTGATTTTGTCTGCTCGACACGTTTCGGCCGGCGTATTCCGGCCGTGCGCGAAAGTCTTTTGGTACCAACCGGTCCGATCTGGATCAGTTCATCTGGTAGAGTTTCTATCCGTCTGTATAACTCTGCACAATTTGAGCCTTGAGCCTCCCCCGAAAAAACGGATAGCAATCTAAGCGACCTCCGGACATTAATGGAGGTTGGATGTGGAAAAAACAAGGAAAAAATACAACGAGGATTTCAAGAGAGACGCAGTAAATCTGCTGCTGTCCAGCGGGAAACCAATGACGGCCGTGGCCGCCGAAATCGGAATAGAGCTTTATAATCTGGGCCGATGGAAAAATGAGTTCCTCATGGATCAAAAAGAGCAGAAAAATGAATCCGAGACGCCCGGTGAAAGAATGAAGCGGCTCGAGCAGAATGTTGTCCGCCTGGAAAAGGAAAATGCCCAGCTCAGACAGGAGCGCGACATTATAAAAAAGGCCATGGGCATCGTCTCGAAACAGTAGACGAACGCTATCAGTTCTTAGCGCGCTTTCGCTCCATGTTTTCTGTGGAGGCGATGTCCAGGATTCTTGATGTGTCAAGGAGCGGATTTTATGACTGGAGCCGGCGCAGGCTGTCGCGCCGGAGCTTGCAGAATCTTTTCTATATCGAAATTATCAGGGATATTTTCGAGAAGAATGAGAAGGTGTACGGAGTGCCTCGGATTCAAAGGGCGCTGAGGGAAAAAAAGATGCGTCTGGGGCGCGGCCGCATCACAAAACTGATGAAAATGGCCGGAATTCAGCCGATTATGATGAGAAAATTCAAGGTAAAAACAACGGACTCGGCGCATTCACTGCCCGTGTCGGCGAATCTCGTTGGCCGGAATTTCAAGGCAGCGGAACGAAACCGCGTATGGGTTTCGGACATAACATACGTTCGCACACGGCGGGGTTTCGCCTACCTCTGCGTCATACTGGATCTCTACTCCAGAAGAATCGTGGGCTGGTCTTTGAAAGGTCATATGCGGACATCGCTTGTGAAAAGTGCGCTGCGTTCGGCTCTTTCGCAGAGAAAAATTCAGCCGTGGAAGCTGGTTTTTCAATCGGACAGGGGATCGCAGTATGCGAGTCGGTCTTTTCGGAAAATGTTATTTGAAAACAGGATCATTTCAAGCATGAGCGCGAAAGGTGACTGTTTTGACAATGCATGCGCTGAATCTGTTTTCGCGACGATCAAGCAGGAGCGGATTTATCAGCAACAAAAAATTTTGTTGACGCGAAAATGGATATGTTTCGTTACATCGAAGGATTCTACAATCGCCGGAGACTGCATTCGTATTTAGGGTACAGAAGTCCTGTGGATTTTGAATCAAACCCGGAGATCGCTTGACTGTGTCCGAAATATCGGGGGAGGCCCAGGGCACCTGCGGTTTTTTTCTTCATGCTTTAAATTTGCGGGTTATTCACAACTTTTGACCTTATCTCTTACAATTAACCACTCATCGTACTATTTCGGCACAAAAAAGTAAATATCACCTTCCGAATATCGCGTACCTCGGAACTTCTTTTTAAATTTGTAATATTTGAGTACCATGGAAAAATAATGTTCGGGAATTCTTTCCTTAAAGAGGCCATCTGTGAAATTACTCTGTGTTGTCAGTGCAATAAACGCGAATCTTTTAGTTTTAATAAGTCCCTCAAGTAGCTTTCCATTGTTTACTCCAAGCAGAACGTGCTGGGTATATAGGAACGGGTCGGATATAGGCATTCGCACACAATCCTGTCGAGCAGCCACCGCAGGATTTGATACGAAAACGAGAGGACGTCCGCTGCCCGCAAGTTCGCACACGATATTCTGCACTGCGGCGTCATTCGCGTAATCCTCTCGGGTAGGCGGAACCTTCCCGCTCCGAGGATTATTCAATGCACAAAACACAATGATCATGAGGAGAACTAACGCCTGGATACGGATGCTTTGCCTGTTCCCATCCTTCAAATAATTTCCGATTCCAAGGGCAATGCAAAGAGTTAAAGCGAGAGTTGGTTCGCTCCAGTAATTAGCCCAGGCGCCCACCTTCCCGCCGAGTACAATGACGTGAAGAATAAATGCGATAATAAAGTATAAAGCGTATACAGTCTTACGCACAAAGAGGAAATACATAATAACAGCAAGGATTATTATTGAATAAAAGAAAAAAAAGAATCCTATCGGATTAGAAAGTAGTGCGGCGTGAATATTGTATTTCGCAACGTTAAAACGGAAAATGTGGGTGAGCATTCCAATGGGTTCCATAAATGTGGCAATGAGCAGCAATAAAATCGAGGACAATACAAATCCAGATACAATAAAAATAACGGCTCGCCTGCTTTTTTTCAATAACAATGCTACAAAGACGGCGGCTGGAGCTGCCAACGCGACCGGTTTGAAAAACAAAGCCAATACAAAAAAGGGAATCGAATAAAGCACTTTACCAGATTTGAGATGTTTTTGTGCCATGACAAGTCCCAGCAGTGTCAGGCCAATATAAAGTGAGTCTGGCTTACAAACAGGTCCGTATCTAATAACACTGTATGGAAAAATCGACATGCAAAATGCTATGCAAAGGGCAAAAACTCCACCGCCTTGAGTGTGAACCGCATAGAGAAAAGAGGCAATAATAAACAGAACGCCAAGGAGAGAAAGGATTCGTCCTGGGAGATAGTGGTTCGGTAGAAAATTATTAGCAAGAGCGTTCGCGATGTAGAAAAGCGGTCCATGATTTGCGGCAGTGAAATAATTGTCGTCTGCCAGAGGGTAAATATTCTGCCCATGGAGGATCAGCTGGGATTCATAGAGCATTATTGGTTCTGCGTAGTCGATTTCACCAGGATACATGGTTAGCAAATACCAGTAACGCAGTGTAAGATATGAACCGGTCAACATGTAAAGAATGATCCCCGCCATGATTGGCAGTTTAAATCGAAGTATTTTTTCCAGGATGAGATCCAGCTTATAAATGATTTTCACAATTTCTCCTGAAGGATAGAATCTACAATTTGGGGTGATCCCCTGATACTGGAAACAATTTTTTTCAATTCCTCTTATTGTTCAGAGAGGTTATTTTGCAGATATTCACCTGATCTGCCCTTCAAAAATTGAACCAGACTGACGAATGAAAATTTTCTTTGTTTTTGTCGCGAAACAAAGAAAAATGAGAAAAAGAATGAAAAGAAATAAATTCACAGAAGGACAAATCCGTACGATTCTGAGAAAACTGGAAGCCGGAGTCTCCGTAATCGAAAAATCGGGGAAGGCTAAGTGGGCCTCATCATGAGATCTGTCAAACGGAGGATCCCCTGAAATTTGGGAATCTTCACCATTCAATCGGGTATCGAAAACGGGGGCAGGTCACCAGAACCACTTTTTCCTTAAACTCTATCCTGAATCGATTTCTCTTGATCATTGGACTATTTCTCCTTGTTCTTTGCTTTTTTTTACCTCAAGCTTTAGGGGGGTCAGTCTAAAATATATGGACCAATCTTAATGGTCCGGTTTCAGCTTTCAAACCATGGTGTAATAGGATTGGATTTGCTGCCGCGGACTGTAGTTGGTCTGCAACCGTATATGGAGATTTATTTCTTTTCATTGCCATGAAGAGGGTTATCTAAAATTCTGTTTCCAATTTTATGGGATCAGCATAGAATGATACGGAGGAAATATTCATCGTGATGGTTATCTATCTTTTGATCGCAACCAACATTGTGTATCTCTCTGGTATCACTTTCTTTGATATCAGTAATCATCAACTCATCCGAGATCTATCATTTCCGGCGATTTTAGGATTGGCCATTTACAGTTATCTTGATCGAAAGAATATTACCGTCTTTAAGATTCTTTTTCTCGTATCATCCGGATTATTTCTTCTTTATTCATTCTCCAATGGGATGTACTATCTTCCCGCAACGAAAATTCCAAAATTGAAGATTCTGATTAAAGTAATATATTACGCATCTCTTTTTGTTTTATTTTCGGATGTCTACAGGAAGAAAGATATTGTGACGACTTTTTTAAAAGTAATTTTTCTAGGAACGAATATTTTTCTTGCCTGGTACTACCTGGGTTTGACGCTCCGCAGTTTGCCTGTCCTTGTCTATTCAATTCCTTTCTTCGTTTATTTTATTAGCAGTAGAAGAATAAATATTCCCCTTGATTTTCTCTCGGTTGCGGCTATTTTGTTTGCAATTTCTGCCACTATTTCAACTTTGCTTTCTGCAGATAAATGGATAGCCTTTCTGGGTATGTGTCATTTTCTCACCGGTCTCCTGCTGTTTTTCATTGGCCGAGGTATCAAGAAGGAAGAGGATCTGAAGGAAGTGATTTTCTTGATGATTGGTTTCTTTGGTATTTGTTGTATAGCGTTTTCTGGATTTATAGTTTATTATATAATTCTCGGTTCAGGAAATTTGCTTGAATCCAACATTGCATCCTTTCATGTGAATGGAATAGGAGGAATGATTGCTTTGTTTTTTCCTCTGTTATTTTATGGACTAAGGCACAAGAACACTACATTCAAAGTGTTCCTTTATTTATCCTTCATCGCCGTGGTTTTTGTGCTGATAAAATCTGAATCCCGGGCAGCTATGATCGGTGTTGCGGTCTCACTTTTTCTTATTGCCGGTTATTATATTTTTTCCGGATGTAGATCCCATAGACGTCATGTAATTTTAGTTGTGCTGGGTGCAATACCAATTTTAATCCTGACAATAATTTTCTTCCAAAATTTCATTAAGACTGACGAATTCCTGAGCTCACGGACCTTGATGATAAGATTCAGCGTCTGGGAATTGTTTCTGAGCAGGGTAGTACATTTCGCACCCTATTTTGGATTCGGACCTGATAACGTCGCAATGAACGCAGTACTGCCTGCGAATTTGCTACGGAAAGAAACTATCAACGACTACTTATTTTTTATTCATAACTCCGGGATAAATCTACATGGTCATAACATTCTTATCCAATATTTATTTTCATACGGTTCAATAGGATTGGCATTATTTCTTGTGTTTATGATGAGAAGTGTCCTGCATTTTAAAAAAATGTATTTCGCAAGTTCCGAAAAATTTGGAATGTTAATTTTTATTTTCGCGCTAATTTCCATTTTCTGCCAGGAAATGCTTGATTTTACTTTCGTAGATACTTTCACTTTTTTCCCATGTCTTTTCTTTCTGGGTGCCATAAATGGGTACAGGGATCAACCAGCCGATATTCTTGAAATCAAGTCGTTCAGCAGTATTTATTTTCGTCTTTTCGTTCATGTATTTATTGTTATATTCTATATGGTATCTTTTTATGAATCTTATAATGTTTGTGTTTTATTGAATCAGCATAAAGTGGCTGGCAATTATATCAATGCTGATATTTTCGAAAACCTGTTATTCAAGACAGTACCGGATAGTGTTACAATGGGTAGGCTGATATCTCTGGAAAATAGAAAACTGCCTGAGTTTATTTATCCAAGAAACCTTCAATTTGGTGGAGAAATTTATTGGACTCTTCCGGATAAGTCGACAAAGAATTTGGAAAATGCCAGACTCAAATTCGAAGCCTGTGTTCGATTGTATTCTTATTCCGCCTTCTGTCATCGAAGATTGTATGATATTTACAGCAGTCTGGCTCAACCGGACCTGGCAAAATCGCATCTGGAATCGTCGAAGAGGCTTGATGTTTTTCATCTGATGCCGGAGTGACATTGCCCGTAATTCCGACAATGGCCAATGCTTCTTTCTGGAGACGCAGAAGAATAATCATGCCGCAGAGCTCGCATAGTCGTGCATTCACACTCGTAATAGCGACTGAGTCTAATCCATCTTCTTCGCCCGCGATTGGCGAGATTACTCATCCAACCCGGTTCATCTCGTGTTTTTAAATGCTTTGAGATGTCCGCGGATACCGACGGCTGGCGGGAGAAACAAGATTCATCAGTCTCGGATACCTGTTTGTGCACGACGTATGTGCAATATCCTTAAGGGGCTAAAGCATTGAGATACAGATATCAGTAGATATTGAAAATTTCTGTTTCAGCACAGTCGGATTATATTTAAAATATCTTAAATATGTTGCAATGCACAGGCACAATAGGCTGAATGTCCCATGCGGGAGTATTCAGGCAATGAGAGACCTTTATTGTGTCTTTCTTTTATATTGCTGTTCGCAACTCTGCCCTTCAATGCTGTATATGGCGCTCTGAAATTGACCCTTTCGGCGGCTTGAAATTGACCCACCCGAGATTCACGATTCGTTCTTTTCCGTCAAGCCAGATTCCGGGCC
>VFLI01000039.1 GCA_009885105.1 Spirochaetia bacterium
TTATTATTATTATTATTATTATTATTATTATTATTATTATTATTATTATTATTATTTTTATTATTATTATTATTATTATTATTATTATTATTATTATTTTTATTATTATTGCGTTTTCCGACGCGAAATAAAATTCTAATCCATGCAGCGGTCGCAGATTTCTACGTTTATTTCGATATTTTTACAGATTATTTTCACAATAACGCTGATTTTCCTTCTGTATTATGCATTCATAACGAATCGTCAGGTTCAATATCTTTCGCGGACGATTGACATTATTGCGCAATCTTCAGATGCTCAAACCGGCTCTATGACAAAAATCATACTCGATTTGGATAAAAAAAATGCCGAGCGCGACCAGGCGCTCTTTAGAAATCTACAGATTCTTTCCTTCGAAATGCAAAAGAGAAACCCGCCCTCTCCATCTATATTACAGAATCCGGCTCTGGAAGAAAAAAAGCCAGATCTCAAAGGCGCGTACATGCTGCCGCATCCGCCGCACAGTCAGGGCAGGTTTGTGGAGTACGATTATTTTGTTCGCAGTAAGGATGAACAAGGCCGGGAAATTCTGCTCTTCCATGAATTTAAGGACGGCGCTTTCCAGCAAACGTCCATCCCGGCCGCCGAGGTTCAATTTGCGAATTCGCAGTAAGAGACACGCGTTCTTTGCAGCTTTTTTTCTTTTGTGTGCCGGGCATGCCCGGGCGCAGACTACCGAGGAAATGATTTACCTGCGCGGTGATTCGGAATTTGCAAACGTTCAAGTTCTCAGAGAGCCCGCTGCGACGAATGACGCGGGTCTCTACATTCGCAGCATTGTTTCCGGACGCTACCTGCTTCAAGGGGAAGAAAAAAATCTTATCCCTGTGGCTTACTTTCAATCGATCCGGGACTCATCCGCATTGTCGGCTACTTTTCGCTCACTTATTTTTTTTGACCGGTCCGCGGAATTCACGAAATACACTGGTGAAAATCTATCACTGAGTCGCAACATGTGGACGCGCATAATAAAGATCGGCCTTTTGGGTTTGACAGCTGTTTCGTACGCCAACGCGCAAAAAAGCGCCGCGCGTCTTGCGGGCGGTTTTTATGTTTTCGATCAGTCGGCAAGAGCGAACAGGTCTTTTGAGCAGGCTAGAAACACCTATTATGGGATCGGGCTTTTTACACTGGCTTATTACGGATATATCGCGTTTCGGGCATACAGGGAATTCGGCCGCGACAGCGAGGGCAATGATTTACGATTGAATGACAGAAATCAGATAGATTCCGGGGAAATTCTGCGCGAGTCTGCTAGCCGCGAATCCTCTTGGCTGGATCAAGGTTTTCTTACAGACCGCCTTCGCACCGTGAATGTCGTCTGGGAATTCCGGATATAAAAGATATGTTTATATCGTTTAAAGTCATGTTTTCAATGTTTTTCCTACTGCCGCTTTCGTGTATCTCCCGGCCAGCGACTCTGGATTTAACAAGTATCGTGGCCGCCCAAATCATTGCCTCCATTCCCTACGGCCAGTGCCTCTTTGTTGGCAGAAGCGGGACTGTCGCCAATTCCGGAGTGCTTGCCTGCAGCGCCTTCGACAATTTCAATTGTTCCAGGACATTATTTCCTAATACTTCATCCGCGAGAACTCAAATCACAACGGCGATAAACTCGGTCGGCCAGCAGTATTCAAACTGTCTGGCAGCGGCCGGCAACGCGCTTACGGAGATCAATTCGCTCACTTTGCCCGGATATTACTATATGAACAAAGCCGGGGGAACGACCGGCCCGCACACGCAGAGTGCCTACTACGCAAGCAGCCTGACGGATTGCGCCTCCATTGGAATGAACGAAACTTCTTTTCTCGGCGGGGCGCAAAGACTGGCGACTTCTGATGAACTGGGTTTTCTTTCGACTGCATCCGGCCTTGTCGCGCTGCGCGATCTGGGCGGAAGCTGCCGGTCTCAGATGGGGCTTACCGCTTCCCAGGATGCGCTTGTTTCTTCTGTTCAGAACAATCAAGTCGCCCGATCGGCAAGCTGTGATTATGGCGCGAACGATGCTACGAAGACAGACTGCCCTGCGAATCTACAGAATACAAACTATATGTTCAGCGGGATTACGACCTGGTAGTGCCAAAGCCCTCCTCTTCGCCGAGCCGGCTCTCCCCCCTCAATGCCCGAACAGCTCTTTCCACTTTGCCGGGATATCATCGCTCTTCATGAATGCACTTCCGATAAGAACTGCGTCCGCAAAGCGGTCCATCTGCAGGCGGCCCTGAATGTTTTCAACCCCGGATTCCGCCACAATAACCGCATGAGGATTCATGCTCCGTATGATCGGCGCAAGTTTCGAAGAAAGAGAGAGATCCATCTGAAGAGTGTCCAGATCGCGGTGGTTGATGCCGATGATATTCGCTCCGGCTGCAAGAGCCCGGCGCATTTCTTCTTCATTGTGAACCTCTACCAGACATTCCATAAGAAGGGACGACGCCGTGCTCATGAAATCCCGCAGCTGCGAGTCTTCCAGCATGCGCACGATCAGAAGAACGGCGTCGGCGCCGAGAGCTCGGGCCTCAAAGATTTGAGCCGGTGAAATAATAAAATCTTTTCGAATGACGGGAAGACCCGCCGGGCGGGCCAGAAGCAGATGCGACGGATCGCCGTGGAAAAATTCCCGGTCCGTAAGCACTGAAACAGCGGATGCCCCCAGATCCGCATAGGTCCGCGCGATTTCTGCAACATCATAATACTGGCGAAGCTGTCCCCCGGAAGGGCTGGCCCTTTTACACTCTGCGATTATATGAAGTTTCTCTCCGGACCTGCGGCGAAGCGCGGAGTACAGGGACAGGACAGAAGTTTTATAGAGAGACGGATCGTAATCGGGAATCGACCGAACTTCCGCAATCTTTGCAGCGCGTATACGATCGAGGAGCATCTTAAGCTTTTAGAGCTTCGGACTCGGAATCGTAAATCTCGAAAAGCGATGTGAGTTCAATCACGTCGAAAATTCTCTTCACAGAAGGACGGATGTTGCAGAGCTTCAGGGTGCCTTCCCGGGAGTTCAGCTTGCGCAGAGTGGCAATGCAGGCGCGAAAGCCAGAAGAGCTCATGTATTCCACTTTATCCATATTCAGGACGATGTGTCTCTGATTTTCATTGTCTATCATCCGAGCCAGTTCTTCTTCCACCTCATTGGCGACAGAAACATCCAGACGACCTTCCAGAAAAACAACCAGCTTATCACCGACTTTTTTTGAATTCAGCAATTTTGCTCTCCCTTATGACACAAAGCGGCATTTTTCCATGCCGATCTGTAGTCAGTTTTATGAACAATACCCGGGCAAGCAAGTCAAAAAAGCCTGCCCCGGCGCTATTATTTGCCCCCTTTTTTAACAATTTGCGCTTTTGGGCCAAAAAAATATTGGTCGGCCAAAGCCACATGTTTCAGAGTGCTGACATGCCCGGACAGAAGACCAGGAAGACGGACCTGATCGTTGTAGACTCCCATGCCATGGCCTACCGGGCATATTTTGCTCTGCAGGGACAGAATATAACCAATCCGATCACCGGCCAGCCAACCACGGCCATTTTTGGATTTTTCCGGATGCTCTTTCGAGCGCTGATCGATCACGATCCGGCCATGACGGCCGTCGCCTGGGATTCACCCGGCAAATCTTTCCGGTCGGAAATATTCGACCAGTACAAAGCCACACGAAAACCGATGCCGGAGGACCTTCGCTTCCAGATCGATGAGATCAAGGAACTCCTCAGCCGATCCGGTTTTCTCAATATAGAAGTTCCCGGTTTCGAGGCCGATGATGTGATCGGCGCACTGTGCGAAAGATTCGGGAAAAAAAAGCGCATTGTGCTGCTCACAGGCGATAAAGACTGCTACCAGCTGCTGAACAAGAATATCATCATGCTGCGAAGCTCGAAGGGCGTGTCCGAATTCATTTCCATCGATCCGGACTGGGTGAAGGATGAACTGGGAGTGACCGTGTCCCAGATACCGGATTACATGGCTCTTGTCGGCGATTCAAGCGACAATATTCCGGGCGCAAAAGGAATCGGGCCAAAAAGCGCGCAGACGCTCATCCAGGAATTTAAAACGATAGAAGGCATTTATAAAAATCTGGGAAACATCACCAGCAAGTCGATCCGGGAAAAGCTTGAGAATTCCCGCGATGACGTCTTCATGTCGCGCGAACTTGCCATTATCAAACTGAATCTTCCCGAAATCGACGCCCTGGATGAAACTAAACTCACGACGCCTCCGTTCCGGAGCGTGGAAACTGCGGGTCTGTTTCGCAAAGAAGGTTACACACAGATCTATGCCGAGCTGTTGAAGGCGATCCCCGTGGAAGCGAAACCGAAAAAAGCAGCTGCGCCGGCGGAGGAAGAACAGAGCTCCCTGTTCGACGCGGCACAGATCAAATCATCGCGGAAGAAAGAGAAGGAACCTGAGCCTGTAAAACGAAGCGCACCTCCCGGCTCAAAATATGAGCTGGTGGATAAGATCGACAGACTTTTCGAAGTTGTCAACCTTCTGGAAAAATACGAAATTCTGTCTGTGGATACGGAAACCGATTCTCCAAAGCCCATGGAAGCGAGTCTTGTGGGCATTTCCATTTCCGGAAAACCTGGCGAGGGCTACTATATACCGGTGCCTCCCCCGAATACTGAATTCTCCGAGAGAGGCCTCACTCTGGAGGAGGTTCGGCCTTACATGAAGAAAATTCTGGAGAACAAAAAGATCAAGAAAATTGGCCAGAATATAAAGTACGACCTCATCGTGCTGCGGCGTCACGGCATGGAAATATACAATATCTCCTTTGATACGATGATCGCTTCGTATCTCTGCAATCCGAATGTGCGGCGTCACAATCTGGACGATATGGCCCTCGATTATCTGGGGCACGACACAATCAAATATGAGGATGTTGTCGGTTCCGGACGAAAAAAAGTCACGATGGATCATATCCCGCCTGAAGACGTGCGCGACTATGCCTGCGAGGACGCGGATATCGCTCTGCAGCTCTTTCACTTGCTAAAAAAAGACGTGGCGAAACGAGAACTGGACAATGTGAACGAAAAAATAGAGATTCCCCTTATTGAGGTTCTGGCGGATATGGAAATGTCCGGGGTCGCGATAGACGGGCCGTACTTCGAAACGCTTTCCCGCCAATACAATGATATTTTAATAAAATTAGAAGATAAAATTCACAAATCAGCCGGGGTCGCTTTCAATATCAATTCGACAAAGGAACTCCAGCATATTCTGTTTGAAAAAATGATGCTGCCTCACGGGCGCAAAATCAAAACCGGTTTCTCAACAGACCAGGCGGTGCTGGAGGAGCTTGTCGGAAAACACGAAGTTATCGATTATCTTCTGGAACACAGAAAATATTCGAAACTTAAATCAACGTATGTCGATGCGCTTCCTCAGCTGGTGAATCCGGTTACCGGCCGCATACACACAAGCTTCAGTCAGACAATCGCCGCGACCGGACGCCTTTCCAGCGTCGACCCAAATCTGCAGAATATTCCCATTCGCGAGGAAACCGGACGCGCCATCAGAAAAGGATTCATCCCGGCCCCAGGCAATGAGCTGCTTTCTCTGGACTATTCTCAGATTGAACTTCGCATCATGGCGCACTTTTCCGGCGATGAACCGCTCATAGAAGCTTTTGTATCGGACAATATCGATGTGCACGCGCGGACGGCCGCGTCGCTTTTCAATGTGGAGGAGAAAGATGTCACGCCGGACATGCGGTCGCGCGCGAAAGTGGTAAATTTTTCTATCATATACGGCGTAACAGAATACGGGCTGAGCCGCAGTCTGGGGATTGAACGGGAAGAGGCGCGAAATTATATTGATCGTTTTTTTGAAAAATATCCGGGCGTTCGGCGCTACATGGACGAAATGGTGAAGTCGGCGGAGAAACGCGGCTACGTGGAAACTCTGTCCGGCAGAAAAAGACAGATAGAGGAAATCAAATCCACAAATCGTTTCCGGCGCGAGGGAGCCAGCCGGACTGCGGTGAACACGCCGATCCAGGGAACCAGCGCCGACATCATCAAACTGGCCATGATACGAATCCAGCATGATATAAATAAATCGCAGCTGCAGTCGAAAATGATCCTGATCGTGCATGACGAACTTCTATTCGACGTTGTGCCGGAAGAGAAAGAACGTCTTCTGGCCGTCGCGAAAACCCATATGGAAAATGCCGTGAAGCTGCATGTTCCGCTGCGTGTGGATTACGGTTTCGGGCTCAACTGGGACGAGGCGCACTGAGGGGACATAATTCCGGACACTCCGCTTCATGCAAAAAATCATATTGACAAAAAATTTTTCAGGTTTTTATTGATGTACCGGAACAATGACGGGGACCTGAATCAAAATCAGAATCCGATGTATGGAAAAAAAGACACAATTCGAATCAGCGCCCGCCACGGAAAAAATATTGCAGGCAGCCCTTCGCCTGATAAAGTTCTCGGCCAATCATACCTCTAACGAAATCCTTGTCGAAACCCTGAACGAGGCGGAAGTCCTCACCGGCAGCAAAATCGGATTCTGCCATCTGCTGGAAAGCGATCAGAATATTCTCTCGCTCCAGGCATGGTCAACGCGAACAACCGGGGAAATGTGCAGGGCTGACAGTCAGGGCGAGCACTACCCGGTGGACAGCGCTGGCGTCTGGGTGGACTGCATCCATGCGAGAAAGCCTGTCATACACAATGACTACGCATCCCTGAAAAACAAAAAGGGAATGCCGGTCGGCCATGCGGCCGTCACGCGCGAACTGGTCGTACCGGTTTTCCGAAACGACCTGATTGTCGCCATTCTCGGAGTGGGCAACAAGGACACGGATTACAGCGAAACCGATGTCAAAAATATTTCCGACCTGGCAGATCTTTCCTGGGACATCGCCGAACGAAAACGGGCGGAGGAGGCTCTGCGCGAGAGCGAGGAGAGATGGCAGTTTGCGATGGAGGGAGCGGGGGACGGCCTCTGGGACTGGAATACCAAAACAAAAAAAGTATTTTTTTCGCGCCAGTGGAAAAAGATGCTGGGTTACAATGAGGATGAAATAGGAGACTCGCCGGCCGAATGGGAAAAGCGTGTTCATCCGGATGATGTCGACCGAGTTTTAAAAGAAGTCGGCAGACATCTTGAAGGCATTACGCCGCTGTACACCACAGAACACCGCGTGAAATGCAAAGACGGCACGTACAAATGGATACTGGACAGAGGAAAAGTCATCACTCGAGACTCCTCCGGCAAACCGCTTCGCGTGATAGGAGTATACACAGATATTTCCGAGTTCAAACGTCTGGAAGAATTTCTCCGTTCGAGCGAAGAAAAACTCTGGACCATTTTTCAGGTTCTGCCGGTCGGCGTGGCCCTGCTTGACCACGACGGTAAAATTGTTCAAATGAATCCCGCGCTGGAAAGAATTCTTCGGATGCCAGGGAATGATATAAAGGATGAGAAATATCGCAGCAGAAAATACCTGAGGGGGGACGGCGCGCCTCTGCCGCAGGAAGAATTTCCCAGCAGACAGGCTCTCAATGAAGGAAGAGTGATCCTTGATGAAGTGATCGGCATCGTCACGGAAGACGGCTCCACAGTCTGGACCAGCGTTTCGGCGGCGCCGCTGGACACCAAGGATATCGGCGTGCTGACTGTGACTCTCGATATCACGGAGAACAAAAATTCGCGTGAAATTCTCGCAAAGTCGGAGGAGAAATACAGGTCCCTCATTGAGCTTGCGGACGATGTGATTCTTCTTACCGACACAAACGGCCGGCACCTGTTCCGAAATAAAGCATACTATTCCAGTCTCGGATATTCAGGCGAGGAGGAGCTCGCGCTGGACGGCCATGAATATGTGCACCCGGATGATTTGCCAAATGTCAGGGCCGCTTCCGCCGATCTCATCAGAAACGGCATGGCCTTCAGCTCCTACAGGGTCAGGCATAAGAACGGTCAGTGGATTGACCGCCAGGCGAAAACTAAAGTTATATACGACAGCAAACACAGGCCGGAGGCCTTTATGTCCATCATCCGCGATATAACGGAGCAGAAGAGATATGAAGAAATGATGACCAGGAATGAAAAACTGGAATCCCTGGGAACAATTGCAGGCGGAATTGCGCATGACTTCAACAATCTTCTTGGCGGAGTTTTTGGATATCTGGAACTCGCGGAGAATTACGCTGAAAGCCCTCAGGTAAAAGAGCTGCTCTCCAGCGCCGGAAGGACCATTTCGCGCGCGCGAAAATTGACTTCCCAGCTCATGACATTCTCGCAGGGCGGGGATCCCGATTTCCGGAGAGCATCGCTGTTTCCATTCGTTGAGGATACCGTCCGCTTTGCGCTTGCCGGATCCAGTCTGCGATGCAATTTTCATGTCGATCCGAATCTCTGGGCCGCCAGTTACGATCTAAACCAGATGAGCCAGGTGATCGACAACATTACTCTCAACGCGAGGCAGGCGGCTGAAGATTCCGGAAAGTACGAGGTTACAGCCGAGAATATCAAAGTGAATCCAGGCGAAATTCCTGAACTTGTGCCGGGCAATTATGTCAGACTGTCATTCAGAGACTTCGGCAGAGGCATGAATCCTGAAATACTTTCGCACATCTTTGATCCTTTCTTCACGACAAAAACACTGGGCAGCGGCCTGGGACTGGCCACATCGTTTTCTATAATAAAAAGACACAACGGAACCATCCGGGCTGAGTCAGTGCCGGACAGAGGCACCGTTTTCCATCTTTACCTGCCGGCGGCGGGCGGTTCGACTTCGGTCGAAATCAATCTCAATCATAACACTGTTTACGCAATAGGCTCGGGAAAAATACTGATCATGGACGATGAATCGGAAATTCGAAACACACTCAGGCAGGAGCTGATTTTACTGGGATATACCGTGGAAACTGCCGCGGAAGGATTGGAGGCTTTGAAACTGTACAAAGGCGCCGAAGCAAAAGGCAGCCCGTTCGATGCGGCGATTCTGGATCTTACGATATCCGGCGGACCCGGCGGACTGGATGTCATGAGAGAAATTAGAAAAAACGATGCGAAGATTTTTCTGTTTTCCATGAGCGGATATGCGGAAGATATAATGATTTCTGACGCTAAGATTTTTGGATTCACTGCCGGTATTCCAAAACCGTTCAACATGGAAGAAATTTCAAAGCTTCTCAGTAAATATCTTGTAAAGTCATAACCGGCTTTTTTTCTTCGCATTCGTGGACCCTGTCACACATGGAATTTTGGGCGCGGCAGTCTCGCACGCTCTTTTCTCCCGTCATCTTGGAAAAGGCGCCTGGTTGGCGGGCTGCGCCGGTGCGCTCCTGCCAGACCTAGATATACTGATCAGATCTCCGGCGGATCCGTTTCTGGCGCTCGATTTCCACAGGCATTTCACTCACAGTCTTATTTTTATTCCCGCCGGCGGACTATTGGCCTCTCTCCCCTGGATACTCCAGAGAAAATTTCAGAGCCTGGCTCGCTGGTTTGTCCAGGCTTCGACTGCCGGCTACGCGACACACAGTCTTCTGGATACATGCACATCTTACGGGACAAGACTGCTCTGGCCTTTTTTCGACTGGCGCATTTCCCTGGACATCATTTCCATTGTGGATCCTGTGTTTACGATTCTGCTGGCTGCCGGAACAGTCCTTGCCGTAAAAAGAAATAAAGAAAATGCGGCGGCACTGGCTCTGGTATTCTGCAGTCTGTATCTGGCTCTGGGAGCCGTTCAGCAAGAACGGGGAGAGATTGCCCAGGAACAGATCGCACTTTCGCGGCACAGCGCAGTCGAACGGTCGCGTTTGATACCGATGGTCGGCAACAATATTGTGTGGCGGTCATTGTATCTGTCTCGCGGGAAAATTTTCGCGGACAGAATTCGGATCAACTGGGCGGGCGATGTTTCCTGGACTCCTGGAATTTTCGCAGCAGCTTTTCCGCGCAGCGCCATTGACGCTTCCTTCTCCGAGAATTCCAGAATTGACCTGGAGCGCTTCCGCTGTTTCAGCACGGACTGGCTCGGTTACATACCCGGCCAGACCGATGCCGTAGGCGATATGCGCTATTCAACGGAGAATGCGGGATTCAAACCTCTCTGGGCCGTGCGAATAATACCGGGCCGGGAAAAAACAGTTCAGTTCCTGGATAATTCTTCATTCAGGGCCGCCTCCTGGTCATCATACTGGAGCGAGCTTACCGGCGACGAACATATCTTCACCGAACTATAGCTCAATCAACGCAGGGCGCGGCGGGCTCTGTCTTTCTTCTCCTGACGGCGGAGAAATCGCGATGGAGAAACAGCCTGCACGAGGTCATTTTCTACAGGCAGCGGAGAACCTGTGATCTGGGACGCAATGATTTCCGCGCCCAGATGCGCGCTCAAGAGACCGCGCGAACCATGACCGCCGCTCACATACACTCCGGGCGTTAATTCAAGCGGCCCGATCAAAGGAAGGTGATCCACACCGGCGCTGCGAAATCCAACACGGCCTTCCGGCTTCATGGCGGCCGGATCGGCTCCGGGCAGCACTCCCGGCAGACGCCTGCGCATTTTTTCAATCATGTCAAGTGTGTGTTCCGGATTGAGTTCTGTATTATCATCGCCGGGATGATACGTGGAGCCAAGCACACTGCGGCCGTTGAACGACGGGGTAAGATAACCGTCGTAACAGACCACAACCCGGGGCGAGCATTCGATTTCTGAATGTTCCAGATACACAATCTGTCCCCGCACGCGTCGAATGCTCAGCGAAGCTCCCTGAGTAAAATGCACAGTATCGTGGCCGGCCGCAAGAACGACCGCGTCTCCCTGAGCGATCAGCCCGCCTTCTTCGTCCAGGACAGAAACGCTTCCGTAGTCATTCCTGTCTATCCGGACGGCCGGCTTCTGGATGAAGCGGATCAAATCGGGATAAAGAGCCGTATTCGCCAGGCAGAGCGCAGGCGGAGCCAGCCAGCCTCCCTCGGGAAAAAAAATCCCGGCGCCGGCAATAGCGCAGCCGGAAAGAGCGGCGGCCTGAATATTTTCGGTCAGCGCGGCAACCGATTCGGGCAGGATGCTGATGCCGCTGCGAAGCCTTTTCTCCCAGTCTTCGTCCGCAAAAAGCTGAAGAACGCCGCATTCATCGCCGGGTATTGACAATCCGGAGCGTTTCAGAAAACGAAGATGACGAATTAAATATGCATATGACGCAAGCGAAAAGCGGCTCATGACGGTCTCATGCATTGTCAGCTGCGGAAAATAAATTCCGGCCGGATTGCCCGATGCCCCCGACGCCACGGCCGATTTGTCTATGAGCGTGACTTCAATCCCTCTTGAAGCCAGAGAAAAAGCGGCGGAAGTGCCGGCAAAACCAGCGCCGATAATCACAGCTTTCTCTGGCGGAGATGAATGAATCGGCATTTCAGGTTTTACGCCTTCCTGAATCTGCCTTTCAAGCGTTCCTCTGAGCATCTCATTTTTCCCGCCGAATCCAGCCGCCCTTTCCACGCGAAAGCCTGCCGATTCAAGTCCGCGCCGCACAAATCCGGCCGATGTATACGTTGCCAGTGTGGCGCCTGTCAGGCTCAGACGAGCCGCTTCATGAAATATTTCGTCCGACCACATTTCCGGATTTTTCGCGGGAGAAAAACCGTCCAGAAACCAGGCGTCTACTCCCGATGTCATTTTTTTTAGAGATGCGCCCGCATCTCCGTACATCAGAATAAGATACACTCTGGAGTGCGACAATCGAATCGGGTGAAAACCTTCCAGCGCCGGTGGATACATTTCCAGGAGCTCAGAAGATATTTCAGAAAATTCCGGCCATAGTGAGGCAGTCCTTGTAAAATCTTCTTTTGTTAAGGGATGCTTTTCTGCGCTGAAATAATACAGCCTGTGCTGTGAAGAAGCAGTTTTTAAGAACAGCGACGCGGATGCGAAAAAGTTCAGACCTGTGCCAAAACCTGTTTCACAGATTGTGAAAGAACTCCGGCCGGCCCAACGCTCCGGCAGAAAATTTCCTTTTAAGAATACTGAAAGGCTTTCCTCAGGCCCGCCGTCTCTCGAATAGTAAATGTCATTAAATTTACGCGAACGGGGCGAGCCTTCAATCCAGTCAATTCTATCATTTTCCATAGGTTTGCTTCAATACGCAGTCTATCGCATCGGCGGTATCCCGGCAAGATACTTTTTATCTGTTGCAGACGCGCCGACCGGAGAATGTCCTGGATATCGATGGGGAATTTGCGCATCCATACGGGAAACCGACTGGAGGATTTGGCCGCCTCCTTTGCCGAGCTTGTCCGAACTCCCGCAGACGACATTTTTAAACCGGAAATTGTCGTTGTGCAGAGCCACGGCATGAAACAGTACCTTTCTCTGTTTCTTGCGGATCATAACGGTATAGCCGCAAATATTGATTACCGCTTTCCAGGTCATCTGATGCGCGATTTTTTTCGGCGCGTTTCGGAAAGACCGTACCCGTTCGATCCGGAAATGCTTGCCTGGAAAATTCTGCGCGTCATTCCTTCGCTCATCGAGCGTGAAGAATTCAAACCGGTGCAGAACTATCTGGCCGGTGCATCCCCTTCCTATCTTTATTCTCTGTCCAGAAAAATCGCCGATATGTTCGACAACTTGACACTGCACCGTTTTGAACTCGTGCGTGAATGGACGGAGAAACCGCCCGGCCGGGACTGGCGGGCAGTTCTGTGGCGGGAATGTCTGAAGGAAGAGGAAAATCCCGTCCTGCAAAGAAATTTATTTTTTGAGTTCATGAGAAACAATCAGAGCAGTTTCCCCCGGCGAATTTCAGTATTCGGGGTTTCTGCCCTGCCCGCTCTGTATGTGCGGATTCTTGCGGAAATGACCGAAATCATCGACATTCAATATTATTTTCTCTCGCCTTCGCCCCAAACCATTGCAGAGGCGCCTTCTGTGAAGAATAAATTCACGGCAAAGAATATCAAGTCCTATCTTCATTTTATCTCCTCGGTTCGGCGTGAAAGCGTCTCTGCGGAAAAGAAAGCAGAATTCCAGAATTTTTTTCGAAAACCGGAAGAGACAACTCTTTTAAAATCGCTGCAGGCAGACCTGCTCGAAGACAGAGAATCTCAGGAAGGATTAAAGCGCCGCGTGACAGCCGGCGATGATAGATCCATTCAATTTCATATCTGCCGTTCAGCCGCGCGGGAAGTGGAGGCTCTTAAAAATACTCTCATCGATCTTTTTGAGCACGACGGGACATTGAGTCCGGAGGATGTAATCGTAATGACTCCGGAAATTGAGAAGTATGCGCCGCTTTTTCAATCAGTGTTCCAGGATTCCGGCGAACTTCCCAGTTCCATCTCCGATATTCTGCCTCGCGAAGATCAGGCAGCTGCAGAAGTTTTGAACGCTGTGCTGAGTCTTTCTGCAGGTAATTTCGCAGCCGGTCCCGTTTATGAAATACTCGAAAGTTCTTTTATCAGGCGGAAATACAGCCTCTCGGAAAATGAAATTGACCTGGTACGAAACTGGATCTCAGACACCGGGATTCGATTCGGACTGGATGAAACTGAAAGAGCTGCGCGCGGCTGTATGCCGGAAAGAGCCAACACCTGGCGCTCCGGTCTCGATCGGCTGCTTCTCGGTTACGCCCTGTCCAATAAAGATTGTATCCTGTCAGAAACAGTGCCGTTTACAAATATTGAGGGATCGCAGACAGAGACGCTGGGAAAACTGATGAATTTTATTGACAGTCTGGAGAAAGTGCTCGTCGAAATTCGCGTCAGCGCTCCGCTCCATATCTGGTCGCAGCGTATGCTTAACTGCCTGAATGATTTCCTGGGTATTGATCTCGCCGCAGCGCCTTCTCTTTTTTCTCATATTCACAAATTGCAGACAATTGAAATGGAGACCGGCTGCAAAGAACTCATTGATCTGGAAACAATTCGTCTGTATATTCTGGGTGTAAAAAAAGCTGCCGGATCCGCAGGCAGATTTCTGTCCGGCGGGATCACGTTCTGCGCCCTTCTTCCGATGCGCAGCATTCCCTTTCGAGTAGTATGCCTGGCAGGCATGAACGAGGGGATCTTTCCTTCGCGCAGCCGCGACGCGGCGTTCACTCTGATGAGGCAGGCATCTCTGCCCGGCGAGCCGGACAGCGCCGATGAGGACAGACAGCTCTTTCTGGAAATTATTTTATCTGCCCGCGACAGGCTGATTGTTAGCTGCACCGGGTCCGGCTCCCAGAAATCGTCTCAGTATCCTTCCGCTCCTGTAAACGAACTGCTGGAATACCTGGATGAATGCTTTGTGTCCGGATCCGGGGCACAGATTTCCGAGAAGATTGTATGCCGCCACAGACTCCAGGAATTCCATGCAGATTATTTTTCCGCCGGCAGTCAATTGTTCAGCTACTCAAAATTTCATTTTCACTCGGCGAAGGCGCAGCAGATGGAGAGAAAAGATCCGCCCCGATTCCTGGAAAAGCCTCTTCCATTGCGCATAAAAGCAGTTCTCAATCTGGATGAAATATGCCGCTACTACAAGAATCCTTCCGAACAGACACTCAGAGGTCTGGAAATTTTTCCCGGGAATGAATCGCATGAAATCAGCGATGAAGAACCGGTAAATCCGGACAGTCTGGAATCGTATCTGCTCAAGGATCTTTTATTACGAAAAATCCAATCGGGCGATTCATATAATTATATTTATAATTTTTTAAAATATTCTGGTCGTCTGCCGCACGGAATACCCGGCACAATCCTGTTTGATCGTCTTTATCTGCAGACAAAAGAGCTTTCTGAAAGCATCGATAATATACGTGCGGGAAAAACTTATTCAAAATTGCCGCTCAGACTGCGCCTCAATCAGACAGAAATTCGCGGTATTATACCGCACGCCGCAGGGAAAGAAATGCTCTATTTCCGTCCGGGGGAATTGAAACCTATGTATCTACTGGATGCCTGGATCCAGCATCTTGCCTGTGCATGCGCGTTTCAATCAGATTTCAAAACCAGCCTGGTCGGCTTTTCAAGAGATTCGCGCATTGATCTGAAAATATTTCGCACAGAAATTTCAGAGGCGGAAGATTGTTCAGTGATTCTGGCTGGACTGATTGAGATGCAGACAGCCGGCCTTTCCAGTCCGCTGGCTTTTTTTCCGGATATTTCATATATCTTCGCAGAGAGTCTGAAAAGATCACTGAGCGACGAAGAGGCTCTGTTTGCCGCCCATAAAGCATACTCCAGGTTGTCCGTGAAGGATTTCTCTGCCCGGTTTCTGTTCGGCGACAATCCGGAACAGGCCCCCGGTTTCCCAGAGAACGCAAAAATAATATACAATCCGCTTCTGGATCACCTGCAGGCGTCTGACTGATGGAAAAGAAAGCGGCTGAGGAATTCGATCCGGCAAGCTGTCCGCTGGACAAAACAAATCTGATTGAGTCATCGGCCGGCACGGGAAAAACATTTGCCATCACCCGGCTCTATATACGATTCCTCATCGAAAAAAAACTTCCCGCCGAAAAAATACTCGTTGTGACTTTCACCGAGGCGTCCAAATCGGATCTGATTTCTCGAATTCGTTCCACGATAAAGGATTCCCTGGATATCGCTCTCAGGCGCAGATCTGAAGACAAAGCGGAAACTTCTCTTTTTGCCATTGTATCACGTCAGGATACAGCTCAGACAGTCCGTCTCCTCTCGGCCGCTCTTCAATCGTTTGACGAGTATTCCGTGCTGACCATACACGGTTTCTGCAGAAAAATTCTGAAGGAATACGCTTTCGAGGCAGGCGAAGCATTTGAAACAGAAGTTATTCCCGATCAGAGCCTGCTCATACGCGAGGCAGTGATGAATTTCTGGCGCACCCGAATCGTCAGACTGGAAGAATCCCTGATAGAGTTTCTGCTGTCCCAGAAAATTACTCCTGACAGTCTTGCGGATTTCTATCAAAAATGTCTGCAGTATCCCGGCGTACAGGTTCATGGCGCGCAGACGTCGGGCGCTCTGCCCGACAGGCAGCTCCTTATAAAACTTTTTCTCGATGTCAGGGAAGAATGGAAATCATCCCGCGAAAAGATCCTTCAGATGCTTGAATCGCCGGATCTGCGCAAGAATATTTTCCGAAAAACGCCGGAATCTCTGCCGCGCCGGGCTGAAGATATGGACATTTTTCTGGCCGGATCGGGGCCTTTCTCCGCGTCATCGGGGAGACTTGATTTTCTGGAGAATTTTACCGCATCAAAAATACGCAGGTATACCAATGCCGGCAGACAGCCGCCTGTCCACCGATTCTTTGATCTTGCTGAAGATCTAAACAGCTTTTTAGCAGAATACAGCTCCGTGCTGATCCGGCGTCTGGCCGAGCTGCATGCGGAAATGATCGTGTTCTGCGAAAATTATTTGAGCGAGAAAAAAAAGGCAGCCCGTCTCGTCTCCTATGATGATCTTCTGCTCCGCACGCGCAGCCGTCTTTCCTCGGAAGTTTTTGTTCAGGCAGTCAGTTCCTCCTGCGATGCGGTGATGGTAGATGAATTTCAGGACACGGACAGCGCTCAGTGGGAAATTCTGAGAACGATTTTTACCGGAAACGACCGGCCTTTTTTTCTGATCGGAGATCCTAAACAGTCAATCTATCGATTTCGCGGCGCGGACATTCATGCATACATTGAAGCCCGGGCTCAGGCCGACAGGCTCTTTACTCTGCGCACAAGCTATAGATCTGACAGAGAGCTGATTGAAGCGGTTAATGCCGTATTCTCGGAAGATACGCCCGGAGGATCATTTCTGTACCCAGAAATTCCTTTTCATACAATGAATTCGTCGAAAAGCGGTCCCTCTCTTCTGAATACAGACGAAGACTCCCGGGCAGCATTTGAATTGTGGTTTCTCCCGGATGAAAAGGCCCGCAGTCTACCCGAGGCGCGCGGTATCTTCTGCAGCGCCATGGCATCCGAAATTATTTCTCTGATAGAAAAATCCCGAGCCGGAAAAGCGGCAATCGGAAATATTCCTCTTCGCCTGGAAGATATGGCCGTAATCGTCCGGACAAACGCGGAAGCGGACCTGGTCCGGGATGAATTCTTATCGCGTGGAATCCCGGCCATTCTCAGAAGTGAAATGAGCGTTCTGAAGTCCGAGGAAGCGGAGCAGATTCAGGTGATCATGGACGCTGTCGAGAATCCAAAGAGGATTGCGCTTATCAAAACAGCGCTGGCCGCAGCAGTCCCTGGCTGGACCGGAATGACCCTTCAGAGGACATTTTCTTCAGAAATGTTAGAAGAACGAACCGTGAAGAGGTTTCTTGAATACCGGAAGATCTGGCAGGAAAAAAGTTTTGCAGAAATGTTTGCTTGTTTTCTGAGGAAAGATAAACTCTCTGTGCGGCTTCTGCGAATACCCGGAGGGGAGAGAAAACTTACCAATCTGACGCATATCGCTGAGTTGATAAGCGGATTCAAGGAGCCATCTCTCGAAATTTGCATAAAGAAATTCCAGGAGTGCAGAAAGAATCCCTTCAATTCTGCGCTGGACCATCTCCAGCGTCCTGAAAATGAAGATTCGGCGGTTCAGATTATTACGGCACATAAAGCCAAGGGACTTGAGTTTCCCATCGTGTTCTGTCCGTTTACATGGAGCCAGCCCGGTGAATCAGAAAAGATTTACCGCAAAGACCGTAAGCACTTTGTGATCCCATCATTCTTGAAAAACACGGACCTGGAAAACGACCCGGAAATGGAAAATATTCAAAGTGAAATTAAAAGAGAGTCTCTGGCCGAGGATATACGCCTGCTCTACGTCGCTGTAACACGGAGCATCCATCGCTGCCATTTTGGCTGGGGACGATTGAACAGCACTCAGAACAGCGCAGCAGCTTTCCTCCTTCATGCGGGGAAGGGAGCGGACATATCCAGGATGAACAATGATGAATTTCTCAGCGACCTTCAGCTTCTGGAAAAAAAATCTCATCAATCCATCAAGGTGCGAACGATCAAGGCAGAAAAAGAAAACTCACGTCTGCCGGCGCTTTCTGCAAAGAAGGCGCTTCAAATTCGCAAACGGAATCGTTCGGTTAAGAAAAACATACATATAAACAGCTTCACATCGATTGTTTCCGGTATTGCTGAATCAAATCCGCAGAGGGAGCGGATAATGAACCATACCGGCGGCAGCAGCTCTGGCGGTTTGTTGCGCGATCCTGCAGCGCAGGCGCCGGCCCTGAAACCGGGAATCGAAACTGGAATATTTCTGCACAGCCTTTTTGAGGATATTGATTTTACGGATCCGGAAGAAATATTAAAATCTGTAATATTAAATAAATTAGATTTTTTTAATATGTATCCGGACCTGGCTCCGGTCGTTTACCGGCTGCTCGACAATGTGCTGCACACTCCGCTGTATCCGGAGCTCCCGGATTTCACCCTTGCGACCGTCAGGAAAAGTGACCGTCTTACAGAGATGGAGTTCTACTATCCCGTCGACAATACGCCCGACCGTTCCATTCAAAGAGGATATATGAAAGGATACATCGACTGTGTTTTCCGCCGGGACGAAAAATATTTCATCATTGACTGGAAATCAAACTATCTGGGCGAAACACATCTGGATTATTCGGAAGAATCGCTCCGCGAAGCAATGGAAAAAGATTCCTACATTCTGCAGTACCGTATCTATTTGCGCGCGCTGGACGCCTGGCTGAAGAATCGTCTCCCGGATTATAAATTTGAAACTCATATCGGCGGAATTCTGTACCTGTTTGTGCGCGGCATGGACAGAAGCGCCGGCGCAGGTTTTGGAATTTTCCGGGACAAACCAGATCGATCGTTTATCGAACGGCTTGAATCATCTGCGAATACCGGAGGGCGGCTTTGAAAAATAAATCGGAGGCCGGTTATTCATTCGATGATCAATTTGCCTCCTTCCTGCTCCGTCTTTCACCGGGCGGTTCTGAAATTCTTCATCAGCTGTTTTCGCTGCTCTCAAGAACTTCGCGGTCCGGCAATATCTGCCTGGATCTCTCGCTGCCTTCCCGGGAATATGCGGATCTCTACGATGAGAACGATCAGCCTTCATTCATGACACTGACGGATTTTCTTCCGCTTTCCAAAAATAATCACCGGGCGCTGCTTCATTGCCCTCTCATAAGCGGCGGCGAAAAATTGTCGCCTGTTGTGCTGAAAAACAACCGTCTGTATCTTCACCGATATTATCAGTACGAAAATATTCTTATCGAAAAAGTGCGCGCCCGTCTGGAACGGGGAAACGGTTTTGCGGTTATTTCGGGCGGGCCCGGAACAGGCAAGACCACGCTCGTATGGAAAATCCTCCGATCATTGCTGACAGAGCGCGGCGATCTTCGTGTGAACCTGGCCGCGCCGACCGGCAAGGCCGCTCTTCGCATACGGGAATCTCTTCTCGCCTCTGAGAATACAGTGACAGGCTCAGGCGCGGCGGATGTCGCTTTGAAGGAAAAAATAACGCAGCTCGCAGAAAATACAGGAACTCTCCACCGTCTTCTCGGAAGCATCCCGAACTCTCCGGAATTCCGCCACAACACAGAGAATCCTCTTGCCCTTGATCTTTTGATCATAGACGAATGTTCGATGGTTGACATTCCGTTGATGGCAAAAACGCTTCTGGCGCTGGAGGACTCCGCCGCTCTGATACTGATCGGCGATCCGGATCAGCTGGCCAGTGTGGAGTCCGGAGCTTTTTTTGGAGACCTCTGCTCGGCCGCCGGCGGAAATTCCACCGGGCCGGAATTCCTTAAATCATTCATGGAAAAAAGAATCACCATAGCAGCAAAGGAAAAGACATCGCCGAAAAAAAAAGGCGTCCGGGGGCAGCTTGCGCTTTTCACAGAACAGACTCCGGAGAATACTACTTCAGATATTTCCCGGGTTCTCGTGCGCCTTACACAGAACTTCAGGTTTAAGAACGAGAGCGGGATCGCGCGTCTGAGCGCTGTTCTGAGCGAAAAAGACGGTCAGGGCGGGAAAGAGGCCCTGAATATTTTTCGTGAAGGCCCCGGCGAACTCAAATGGAACGAACTTTCTGATATCAAGAAAACCCTTCCGGAGAAAATTCTTGATTGTTTTAAAGATTTTCACAAAAATACAGGTCCCGACAATCTCCTTGATATTATGGATCGACTTCGTATTCTCTGCGCTCATTCTCGCGGACGACAGGGAGCCGGCGAAATCAACCGGCTGGTTCAGAATATTCTTCTGGAATCGGGCAGGCTTCGCCGCACGGAGGACAGCTGGATGACGGATGTCGCGCCCGTTATGATACGGAAAAACGACTATTCATTAAAACTGTTCAACGGCGACACGGGCATCATCGCCGGCGGTTATCCGAGAAAGGCGTATTTTCGATCAGTAAAAGACGGGAAAAGCCGCCTGAGAGAAATTGCAGCGGATCGTCTCCCCGATCACGAGGTCTGTTTTGCGATGACGGTCCATAAAAGCCAGGGCAGCGAATTCGACAGAGTCATTCTCATTCTTCCGGATAGGATCTCCCCGGTTCTCACCGCTGAACTTCTGTATACGGCCGTGACGAGGACTAGAAAATATTTTGAAATTTTTGCCCCGGAAGATGTGTTTCTGGAAGCGGCATCGAGGAGAATCCGCCGGCCTTCCGGCATTGTCGAGGCTTTTCAGGACAAATAAATATTAAGGCACAATTATCGTGCCGAGATCGCGCAGTTCATTAGTGGAAAATCCGCTGATTGCCGTCGCTGATCCCATCGTCGTCGTGAGGCTGTTTCCGGAGCCTTTATACCATCCCGCGGTGAATGTCGCCGGTGACATGTAACAGTCGATATGCGTGTCAATTCTGTTGTACAGGGAGGAATGAATAGGCTCTATCGACAGACGAAATTGCGGTGACGCGACAGGGAAACCTGCCCCGAAGGGAAAACCCGGAAATCACAAAACTGCCGTCTCGAATCACAGCAGCGTGGGAACCGTAATAGTAGGAGTCTGTCAAGGAATTGGTTTCATCAAGAACCACGAGAGCATTCACAACCGGCCGGCCTGCTGAGGTGACGAGCTTTCCCTTCACGCTGGCGTAGTTCGCAGGAAGAGATGACGAAGATTGCGCGCTCAGCTGAACCGGCGAAGCTATCCAGTTGCATGGATTTGAGTAAAAAGCGATTCCAAGAGCGGCATAGAGCAAAATATCGGTGTCTTCTTCTTCTTTTTTTTGCAGAAAACAGGAAGAGGCGAACAGCACGGACAGAAGCACGGATTTCAGCATACTTTTTAAAGCATATTTTTTTATATATTTATTTGTGTATTTTAAAGTGTATAAATTCATTTTTTGCTTCATGGTCCGTACACGGAAAGAATGCCTGCCTGATCGTCCGGGCTCAGATTCACCGGGCCGCCCGTTACCAGAAACGGATACATGACCGGCAAATTCGCATTGAAGACGCTGACATTGCTTCCATTGCCTCCGGAGATTGAATGCGCCAGACCGAACGTATGACCGATCACGAACTCTGCTTTGCCCTTACGGTCCATAAAAGCCAGGGCAGCGAGTTCGACAGAGTCATTCTCATTCTTCCGGAAAAAGTCTCCCCGGTTCTGACGGCGGAACTGATCTACACGGCCGTGACAAGAACGAGAAAAGAATTTGAAATTTTCGCGTCTGAAGATGTTTTCCTTGAGGCGGCATCGCGGAGAATCCGGAGGCCTTCCGGTATTGTGGATGCTTTCAGCAATAGTTGCCCCCTGCCTGTAGGCTCTCAAAACGTTTCCGTAGTCCCTACACCAGGACAGGACATGTATTTGACTAAGGAAAGGACTACGAAAATGTTTTTGCTAATACACTCTTCCGGCGTAGCATATAATCTCAGAATGTTGCATTGAATTATACTCTGTGTTAAAGCACTCACAGCCCCATCCTGACACTCTTGCTTCTTCTGAGCCTTAGTTTCCAAATTTGAGCAATGGCCTGCAAATGACAGAAAGCTCAAAATTGCTAATAGCCCGATGAACTTACGTATGAGCATGATCATCACCACCAACGATTCTTCAATTCTTTACTCAGATCAAACACGCGCAACTGACCCTATCAGCTTATTGCAAGCGAGCCAATCGCATCCCGCTTGCTTGTATATAAGCGCTCAAAACTGTCCGCCAGTACCTGCTCCAGGACATGAGATGTAATTGGCTATGGAGATGACCAAGTAAGGATTCAAGCATTCGTCAAGACTGCTTAGACCAGTCTGTCTCTTAATAGCACAAAAAGTTATGACGCCTGTGAAACTGGTAACAACATTATCCTGACACTCTTGCTTCTTCTGAGCCTTAGTTTTCAAATCTTCGCCTGATATTAAACAATGGCCTGCCAATGCAATAAAGCTCAAGAGTACCAATAGCACAATCGATTTACGCAATAGCATGATCATCACCACCAACACCGATTCTTCAATTCTTTGCTCAGGTCATCACACAAAATCTCAGCAATAGCTTCCCTTGTAAACGCTCAAAACTGTCCGCCGGTACCCGCTCCCGGACATGAGATGTAATTGGATATGGCACCGACTATCATAATGTTTTTCCTGATACACTCTTCCGGCGTAGCAAATGATGACGGGTATCCCATGTAACATCCAGTTATGCTCTTTGTTAAAAGACTAACAGCCTTATCCTGACACTCTTGCTTCTTCTGAGCCTTAGTTTCCAAATTAGAGCAATGGCCTGCCAATGCAATAAAGCTCAAGAGTACCAATAGCACAATCGATTTACGCAATAGCATGATCACCACCAGCAACGATTCTTCAATTCTTTGCTCAAGTCGAAAGCGTGATTCACATTGTGTGGTAACCACAGGATGTGGCTCTGGACGATGAGTCTACGACTGGTATCATCACAATACATATTAGCACTTTTAACTATGTTTTTATAATTATATTTTATATTTAGTATATTTGCAATTTTTTATGGCCCGTACACAGAAAGGACTGCCGCCATGTCATCCCCATTCAAATTCGTCGGTCCGCCGGACACAAGAAAAGGGTACATCACCGGCAGATTTCCATTGAAGACACTGACATTGCTGCCATTACCTCCGGAAATCGAATGAGCCAGACCGAATGTGTGACCGATCTCGTGCAGAAGAGTGCTTTTGTAGTAGGGCACACTTGTGCCAATTGTCATTGCATTGAGAAGCACAAGACCTGCGCAGATATCCTGCGGTCGAATTGCTGAGGCTCCCAGGTCAAGACCAATGCCCAGAATATTGCTGCTGGGGTCCACGCCGAGACTTGCAAGCACCGTCCCGTCCGTGTCCCATGCCACCCAGATCTGTCCGCTGATGCTCGCCGGATTCCCAAGTATCGACGCAACCTGAGCGCTGGTTATAGTTTTGGTATAATCGGGCGCGCCCAGAAGATTGATGCTGGCCATACCGAAAGGTTGGTTCCAGTTGGTATGAACCGACATGATCGCAGCAATAACTGCAGCCGGCGTATCGCTGTCGTAGTAGACGGCAATCGGCCGCGCATTGGAGTTGCAGGAAGATGAAAACACCCATTGATTCCTCTGTCCGTTGGATGCTGTAAAATAATACCAGGCGAAGACTGGCGTTACTGCAATAAAAATAAAAAGAAAGCTGAGCGCCGCGACACGGCCGTAGATTTTCAGAAATATCTTCATAAATTTCTCACAAGTTCACGAAATTCGTCGAGTGTAAACTTGGGTCCACCGCGAAATCCCGTCAGATTTCTGCCCAGCATCATCTTTCCCGTCTCCGAATCCTCGTACAGCTCAATTTTCCCCCAGGAAAGCGAACGCAGCGGATAGATGCCCTCCGCATTTTTTTCTCCAAGAATCAGGATCCATTCCGAGCCGGCCGGATCGCTCATGCCGTCCGGGTCTATGACATGCGAGGCGAGCAGTATCTTGACACGAATTTCCGCCGGCAGCTGACCCTTCAGATTTTCAAGCACTACAAGCCGGTATTCTTTGATGCTCACCGGGCCATGCGTCGCTGCGGATCCAAGAACGCGGACATGCGCAACATAGGGCGATGAGCGGACAAGTTCCTGCGTCGTCATCATGACTTCCAGAGCGGCCAGGCCTGCGGGAATCAACAGTAATAGAAAAAATCCGACCGCAATGCAGACGGATTCTCTGAGCTTGATTGCCATATTTAGGATAACAGACTGTACAGCCCAGATTTGCAACATTTATTTTTCGTATTCAAGAGCCAGCGCGGGGCCTGGCGTAGAAGTCCGGCGGGTCTTCCCGTCGGAGTCAGGCCCCGCCGTTCGGTTCTAGGCCCTTTCGATCATCATGGCGCCGGCTATTCCGCCGTGAGCGCAGGCAGTGATCAGAACCTTGTTCACATCTTTGTTGTGTTCCATGTCCATCACCGCATTTGCTATCAGACGAATTCCCGTTGCTCCAAACGGATGTCCGATCGCAATCGAACCGCCGAATGTGTTGATCCTTTTTTCGTCAAATTTCTTTTCCCAGTCAAAGCCGGTCTGCTTCTTGATTTCCTCAAGCGCGCCGATCGCTGTTGCGGCAAAAGCCTCATGAATTTCGATCTGATCGAGATCCGCGATCTTCATTCCCATCTCCTCGAGAAGTCCAAGACTTGCCGCTGCCTGGCCGATTCCCATCAGATTGGGATGAACGCCTTTCATTTTCCAGCCTGTCAGATACGCGTCGATATGCAGCCCCAGTTCT
This sequence comes from Spirochaetia bacterium, assembly GCA_009885105.1. Classification (GTDB taxonomy): domain Bacteria; phylum Spirochaetota; class Leptospiria; order Leptospirales; family Leptonemataceae; genus VFLI01. Next base: position 24,697 of record VFLI01000039.1, read on the forward strand.
TTGGCTCTTTCCGGAGTGGTGACAATAACGCCGGATGCTCCGTCCGAACGCGGGCAGGCGTTGAAAATCGAAACAGTTGGAATATTTGTCTTTGTCAGAAAGTCTTTGTATTTCACTTTGAAATCCGCGAATTTCAGCACCGGATTTTCAAAAAGCAGCATTGCCTTCGCCATGCGTCCCGGATTCTCAACAATGCCTTTGCGAAGAAGAACCGCCTCGTCGTCCACAAGCATTTCGCCGTCATCGCCCTTGACAGGTATCAAATATTTTTTGTATTTTCCTTCTGTTGTGGCGTCATAGGCGCGCTTGAAACTTTCATAGCCGATTTTGTCGCTGGTTTCGCGGGATATGCCGTAATTCTGCGCGACGATTTCAGCGGTGACATGCATGCCGTAGCTTGTTTCTCCGTCGCCCAGTCCGTCCTCCAGAGTGTCGCGGATTTCCACGCCTTCCGGAAGATCATTGGGAAGCAGCGCCTTGAGTTTTTCGACATTGCCGGCTTTTTTGTTGATTCTCGCGTTTTTGATCACGAAAGGCATCGCGGACTGCGATTCTTCTCCGATAACCATGAAAAGCTTGCCTTCTCCCAGAAGGATTCTGCGGGTTGCTTCCGCCACAGCGTCCATAGCCGACACGCAGTTCTGCGACACAGTCAGGGCCGGTATCTCAACCGGTAGTCCGAGCAGGCTGGAAATAACGCGGGCGGAATTTGGAGCGAAAGGAAAGCCTTCGCCCACGATCACTCCGTCGACATTTTCTTTCTTCAGTTTTGTTTTTTCGAGCAGATCTTTTGCCACTATCAGTCCCAGATGGACGGCGGAATACGATCCGAGCGACTTTGCCACTTGAGCGAAGGGCGTCCTTCGCGGAGAGCACAGCGCAATTTTTTGATTCAGTTTCATTTTTTTTCTCCTCTAAATTTTTTTTTAACCGCCGAGCAGCGCATCCGCTTTTTGCCGGCCCATAATTTCTATAAATGCTTCTTTCGCGCGGGCTTCCGCTTTATCCTCATGGATCAATCGGTTGTAGAAATGAAATCCCAGCACGATACCCCAGAGTTCCTGCGCGATCTGTTCGCTGTCTGCGTCCCGGTCAATCTCGCCCGTGGTCTTGCACTCATTGATAAATCTCTCAAGAGTTCGAATCCAGTCTTTCTGTGATTTTACAAGATAATCGCGCGCCGGTCCAGGCCTGTCGTCCAGCTCCACAGATGCGGCCACAAAAATACATCCGCCCGGAAGCTCGTTGGAACGTGTCCATTCCATCCAGGCCTCATGCAGAGCGCGCAATCGGCCGACGCCGGGCGGTTTTCTCAAAGCAGGTCGCAACACTTTTCTCTTGAAAAGACCCGAACCGGCCTTCAGCACCTCCACCTGGAGAGCCTCTTTGGATTGAAAGTGAGCAAAAAGGCCGCTCTTGGACATGCCAAGTTCGCCAGCCAGTCCGCCTATGGTCAGGCCTTCCAGTCCCACACGGCTGGCCACCCGAAGCGCATGTCCAAGAATCTGGGATCGAGTATTGTCACCTTTGCCCACAGGGCAAAATAGCACGAACGGTCGTTTTTGGCAAGCAAAATAGCAGAAGGCCCAAAATTCGGATAAAAGACTCACAGCAGAGACAGCAGGAGCGTTGAGAAGTAAAAGGATCGAAAAGATCAGCGGCTTCGCGGCGATTTATTACGAAAAAAGATGATAGCAAGAGGGAAAAGGTTGAAAGCGGAAACGGGCCGGGGCATGTACGTAAAATACAGAAAGGAAAGAGAGATCATGGCAGAAATCAAATACCACAGCAGCGCGGAGGTCCCAACCCTTCAGATTGCCGGCGATTTTACAGAATCGGACAATGAAGTGTTTCAAACAGTCACCGGAAATATACCGGCAGAGGAGAAGGAACTGTATCTTGACCTGACAGAGCTCAACTACATCGATTCAGCCGGGATCGGCAATCTTCTTCGTCTCAAAATGAATTCGCACAAAACAGGAAGGACGATGAAAATGTCAGAAGCATCATCGGAAGTGATGCGCATATTCCGAGTCTCCGGCATCACACGGATGTTCGAGTAAAAAGAACCGCTATTTAACCCCTGCGGCCTCTGCGCTCCCTGCGTGAAAATTTCTCAGGCGCTCTGTTCCGCAGCTTCGTAATCGCAGGACGCGCAGGCGATGTACTTTCCTTTTTCTCTTGAAGATTTTTCCAGCAGAATCTTGCTGCATTTGGGGCAGAGTTCCCCGGAAGGTTTGTCCCAGGTTGAGAATTCGCATTCCGGATATTTGTTGCATCCAAAAAAAGGCCGTCCTTTTTTTGTCGCCCTCTGCACAACGTCGCCCGTTGCGCAGACAGGACATTTGCCCAGAGGAATCGCTTTCGCATTTCTGCATTCCGGGAATCCGGAACAGGCCAGAAAATATCCGAACCGGCCGATTTTTTTAACCATCGGTCTTGCGCATTTCTCGCAGACGAGATCTGTTTTTTCATCCAGAACGTTTTTCATTTCAATGATCTGCTCCGCGGCGCCTTTCAGAACTCCGGCAAAAGGCACATAGAAATTCTGCAGCATGTCCACCCAGTTCATCTCCGACTGTGCGATGCGGTCGAGATCATCTTCCATTCGCGCCGTGAATTCAATGTTCACAAGCTCCGGAAAATATTTTTTCATTATATCATTCACAAGTTTGCCCAGCTCTGTGGGTTTCAAAGCTTTCTGGACGCGCGTCACATAAAATCTTTTCAGCAGAGTTCCCAGAGTGGGGGCGTATGTCGAAGGCCGGCCGACTCCGCTTTCTTCCAGAATCTTCACCATCGAAGCGTCCGTGAAACGCGGCGGCGGCTGCGTGAAATGCTGCTCCGGAAGAAGTTCTTTCAGATTCAGAACTTCGCCGACCGTCATCTCCGGAAGTGTGCTTTCTTTTTTCTTGCGGTCTTCCAGAGGAAACACTTCCGTAAAACCGGTGAATTTTACGCGGCTGCCGGAAGCCCGGAACATAAAACGACCCGCCGTGATATCTACAGTCGTCAGATCGGCGACTTCGTCCGCCATCTGCGAAGAAACAAATTTCTGCCAGATCATCTGGTAGAGACGGAACTGGTCCTTGGAAAGGAATTTCTGGATTTGATCCGGATTCCTGGAGGGATCCGTCGGGCGAATCGCCTCGTGCGCATCCTGCGCGGATTTGTTGGTTTTGTATGCCCGCACATCCGTCGAAAGAAACTTATCGCCGAGTTCCGGATTTCCGCGAATGTAGCCGCGCAGCTGGTCGACTGCGGCCGGAGTGACCCGTGTGCTGTCCGTTCTCATGTACGTGATGAGACCGGTCACTACGCCGTCTCCTACTTCCAGCCCTTCATAGAGCTGCTGGGCGATCATCATCGTTTTCTGCGAAGTGAAACCCAGCTTGTTCGCCGAGTCCTGCTGCAGTTTTGAAGTCGTGTAGGGAGCCGTCGGCTGTCTGCGTCTCTCTTTCTTATTTACGGATGCTGTTGTGAAAATGGCGCCTTCCAGCTCGGCAAGAATCACATCCACTTCCTCTTTCACTTTTAAATCCGCTTTCTTCCCGTCTATTGCATGAAGCGTGGATTCTACGGGATTTTTGCCGGATAAAAATTTTGCGTCCAGCGTCCAGTATTCTTCCGGGAGAAAGGCTTCGATCTCTTCCTCGCGGTCACAGATCAAACGAAGCGCCACGGACTGAACCCGGCCTGCTGAAAGTCCGCGCTTGATTTTCTTCCATAATAAAGGGGAAATATTATACCCTACCAGCCGGTCCAGTATCCGCCTTGCCTGCTGCGCATTGACGAGATTCTGATCGATTTCCCGCGGATGCAGCACAGCTTCCTGAATGGCGCTCTGTGTGATTTCATTGAATTCAATGCGCTTGATATCGCTGTTGGCATGCCGCAGCGCGTTGGCCAGGTGATACGAAATGGCCTCCCCTTCTCTGTCCGGGTCGGCGGCCAGAAGGACGCGCGCCGTGGAACCGGCAAGCTTCTTCAGCCGGTTCAGGATCGACGCTCTGCCCCGCACGGTAATATATTCCGGCTTGAAATTTTGATCCACATCGACTGCCATCCGGGATTTTGGCAGATCAATAACATGTCCCATGGAAGCTTCTATTATATAATCTTTCCCCAGATATTTGTGGATTGTTCGGGCTTTTGCCGGCGATTCCACAATGACCAGAGTTTTGTTTTTATTGCCCGCCGAGCTTTTTTTTCTGGCTTTTCCCTTTTTTTTTGCGGCAGGTTCACTTCCCGCTGGTTTTGTTTTCCGGTCAGGCCGGGCTGTGGTTTCTTTCTGCATAAATTGCTGTGCCGTTATTTCTGAGCCGTTCCTTTTTACGGCTTTTACGAAAGTTAACCCCGGATTTCAGCATTTGCTGGTTTGTCACTTCTTTTTTTATCTGTTGGTTTTTCATCCTATCGACCGAACCCTGCGATGCGTCTTTTGGCGCCGGTTTTATTGCTGAATTTCATCAGACGGCGGTGAAATTTATTGGATGCGCCCGATTCCGCTGATGAAAAAAAGGCATGAAGACAGACCTGGATTGCTTCAATTTCCCTCGGCGGGATAAAATGATAGGTCCGGTTCAGGGAGTAAACATTATGAGCAGGAACGATCCAGAGAACAACCGCCCCTACAAAAAATTCTTAAGATTCCTGCTGTTGCTTCTTATTATATTCACCGGCTATCTTCTGGTTACGCCGATTCCGGAAACTTCCGCACCGGAGATCTCTCTGAAAGTTGAGCACAGAACTGTCGACTGCGGCGATATCCGCCTTCATACAGCGCTGGCCGGACCGGAAAACGGAAGGCCCCTCATTTTCCTGCATGGCTTTCCCGAATTCTGGTATGGCTGGCGAAAGCAGATAGATTTTTTTGCGAAGCAGGGATTTCGCGTCATTGTTCCGGACCAGCGCGGTTACAATCTGAGTGAACGGCCGGCCGGAATCGAGAACTATCGCGTTGATCTGCTTGCCGCGGATGTCGTTCATCTCATGGACGCACTTCATATCAGAAAGGCAGTGGTAGTCGGTCATGACTGGGGCGCGGCCGTGAACTGGGCTCTGTCCAGCATGTATCCCGACCGGATCGAAAAATCCGTGATCATCAATGTGCCGCATCCCGTCATCATGCGCGAAACCCTGGAATCCAGCCTTGATCAGCTGCAGAAAAGCTGGTATATGTTCTTCTTTCAAATCCCGAGAATTCCTGAAAGACTGATGTCACTGGATGACTGGAGCTACTTTACCGCGGCGCTGAAAAGCGGAAGCATCAACAGCACTTTCACAGACGAAGATATGTCGCAGTACCGCAGGGCCTGGTCGCGGCCGGGCGCTATGACGGCCATGCTCAACTGGTATCGCGCAGCTCTGCAGCATCCTTTTGATCTTAGAGACAAAAGAGTGGTGGTTCCTCTCTTAATAATCTGGGGTTCCCGCGACGCAGTTCTGGGAAAGGAAATGGTCGAACCCAGCCTGCGATATGCGGATCTGGGCCGGATTGTTTTTTTTGATGAAAACACACACTGGGTGCATCATGAAGCGCCGGAAAGAGTGAATACTGCGATATTAAACTTTGTGAATGAGAGATAAAAACAAAACAATGACAGAAGACAAATTCACCGAGGACGATGAAATCTCTCAATCGTCAATGTGGAACCGGGTCGCGGGGTTTCTGAAATACGCGGCGGTATCCACGGGCCGGGGGATTCAGTATGTTTACAGAAAAGGGGATGAAAACAAACACTATGTAATTCCCGCCGTTAACGGAATTATCGGAGACAAACTGGCAGAGATGAAAGACTCCCGGGCCATTCAAATGAGCCTTCGTCACCAGGGCGAGGACATATCCGCAAAGAAACTGATACAGATTCTGAAAATAAAAGAATCCCGGACCGTAATTGTTTTTGTCCACGGACTTATGACGGATGAAGTGCTCTGGCAGAATCGGTCCGACGACGATGCAGGTTACGGGCCGCTTCTGGAAAAAGACACGGGAGCAGTCTGTCTGTATATCCGCTACAACACGGGACGGCATATTTCACAGAACGGTCGTTCTCTGTCCAATCTTCTGGAGGCTGTACACTCTGCATTCGGACCGCGGATGAAAAGCCTGCATCTGATTGCTCATTCCATGGGCGGTCTGGTATGCCGCAGCGCCGGCTACTACGGAAAGCGCGCCGGGAAAAAATGGATCAAGAAATTGTCGCGCGTGGTTCTGATCGGCGTGCCCAACGACGGATCTTTTCTGGAAAAATTCGGTCATCTGGCGACCTTCATTCTGAAACAGATATGGAACTATCCGACGCGGCTGGTGGGGCGCATCGCGGATCAGCGAAGCAGCGGAATCAAGGATCTTCGCTGGGGATTTCTTGTCGATGAGGACTGGCTGCACGAGGACTCGGACAATCTGGTCGATGTCAAACGCAGGATGGTTCCGCCTCTGAAGGGAGTTCATTACTTTGTGATTCTGGGGACTCTGACAGAGAGCGTTGATTCGCCGGTTGCTTTTTATTTCGGCGATGGACTTGTCGGAACAAAAAGCGCGGCCGGTCTGGATTTCTCGGCAGCCTCCGATCCGGAGAATTATTTCATACACTGCCGCGCATTCACCGCCATTGGACACATTGCTCTTCTGACCAGTTCGGAGGTTTATGCGCATCTTCTTTCTGTGATTCAGGCGGCCGGGAATCCAGGCTGATTTTTATTCTCCAGGATTCGGCCCGGGATCAACTCACTCCGGAATTTTTCTGTAAAGCCCTCCTCCCAGCGGCTCGATCCGTCCTGAGAGCCGGTCTTCCCAGAATTCTAGCTGTTCATTCTGCGGAGATTTTCTGTACGGCGGTTCTGTTATTATGCGAAAGTATTCTCCGGAAAACTCAAGTCTTCCGGCGCCGTCTTCAAGAAGACTGCGGGCCCCCTCGTTGAGACCCGGCTTCTGGAGCAGCTCATGATCAAAAGCCGACACATCCCTTCCCTCGTCGAGAGCGTATCTCGCCGTGATCATCGCGCCGCTTTTATACGGCGCCTGGATGATGTACGTATCCTGCGACAGACCTGCGATAATTCTGTTGCGTCGCGGAAAACTGTCCCGGCTGCCGGGAAGCGCCGGAGGAAATTCCGTCAGGAAAGTAAAGGGCGTTCCTTTTTTCGCCGCCAGCTGCGGGATGTCCAGATTCGCAGACGGTCCAATGTGACAGAAACCGGATCCGAGAACGGCAATCTGCGGCGCATGATTTTCTATGGCGCCAAGATGCGCCTCCCTGTCCAGCCCTCTTGCAAATCCCGACACGACTACAATGCCCGGATTCTCATCCCGGGCCCTGGCAATCGATGCGCGCGCTGCCAGCAGTGATACCGAAGCCGGACTTCTTGTGCCGACGACACTGATGCGCTGTGCCGGATCGGTGAAATCGTCTCCCATGACAAACAGAACGGGAGGAGGATCAAAAATCTGCAGCAGTATCTCGGGAAACCATTCCCAGATTGTGGTAAAGCGCATCTGACGGCGCAGAGTTTGAAAAACAGTAGAATGCGACTGCGCATGCTCCTGGCTTATCTTTATTTCATCGCGAGTAAAATATTCATGCAAAAATCCTTCCCATTCTGGAGAACCCGGGCCGGAAGTACGAAGCCAGCCTCCGTCTCGATAGAGTCTCTTCCGGTACGGCATCGACGATAGAAAAAATGCCGCCCGGAAATCCAGACAGGAAGGAATGAAAGTCGAAGTTTTTGAGTTCACAGCATACCCCGATTCTTTAAGGTAGGATAGAACGCATTCGTTGCGCTTTTTTTCTGCGCCGCCCGCTTTTTTTTGGGCTGCGGAAAACATTGCATTGTTATGGAAAGATTATCCCGATTCGGCCGGAAAAGACGGTCTCTGATATTTTTAAACAGGATGCTCCGGGCTGCCCGGTGGATCATTCTGGCCTGCCTTCTTCTGGGAATCGGCGGGCTGGTCTTTGTGTCCGCCGTGTCAGCGCAGCAGTGGAAGACACAGTTTCAGGAACTGTTTGCGGAGTATGTGCATGACGGACGGCTGGATGTCGGACAATGGAATATTCTGATCCTTCCTCCGGGATTGATTTCTTCCGGCGGTTTTTCTTATTTTCCGATCTCGAAAAATTACGACGTACGTTTGGAAAATCCTGCATTTCATTTTAAGTTGAATCTTTTCGGGCAAAGCGGGGACGACCAGGAGTTGAGCCTGTCACATGCGCGCATTGTACTTGGCAAACGCGCCGCACCCGGACCGATTCCCGCCGGGATATTCTCAACATTACCCGACGATGAACAGTCGGATACCAGCATAAAGATCGATCTGTTTGATTCAGAAATTTATCTGGCAAAATCCGTTCTGCCGGAAAAAATTTTCGCACCGGAGGGGCTTCTTTTAAAAATATCGCATGCGGCGCTGATATACAGGAAAGGTCTGCTGAACGGAAGCGGCGATGGATTTCTTTTTGTCCCGCAGGCCCAGTCCGGAAACCTTCCGATTTCCTTCTCATTCCAGGAGCAGCCCGGAGGTAACAATGAATATTCTTTTGAACTTCAATCGACGCATGCCTCCGCGCGCGGCGTCCTTTACTACGGTAAGAAGGACCCTGACTGGAAGGTCGAATTTGATACCGCCGATTTCGGGAGAATCTGTCCGTATCTTCTTCCCTCCGGCTGCACTGCCTTCCCGTATTTTCTCAAAGCAACCGGCACGACGACGGCAGACCTCGAATGGAACAGATGTTTTACTAATTTTATTTACAATATTTCTCTGCCTGTGAGAGAGAGGGTTCTGAAGTCGGTAGATTTTGGCGGAATCGGAAGCGCCGATTATATCAGGAGCACAAATTTTGTGCCGGATCTGCGCCTGCGCGGCGACGGACTTCTGGGAGTCGGATTGTTCACAGGAACGATCGACTTAAACGATCTACGGATGAAAGGAAATTTTGATCTAAAGATACCGCATCTGAATGAATACAACGGATTTTTTCCCGGGAATTCTGGCCTGCCTCCGGGTGAGGCGCAGTTAAATGCCGCTGTCGACATTCTCTGGAAGGATCTGGCGAAGAGCTCCGCCGACGGTGAATTTAAATTCGGCGGGTACAGGATGACGGCGGTTGATCAGGGAAAGGGCCTGATGAAGTTTTTGAAAATCACCGGCGAAGGCGCGGACGATGATGAAATTGTTTTTCCACAGGCGCAGAGCATAGGTCTGGAGATTAAGGGCGGCTCGGGAGGACACTTCACTCTGCGAAATGGCAAACTCTACTATGCCAATTTTTCAATTTATACGGACACCATGAACGCTTTCTTGAAGGGAAGTCTCGACATTGTGTTCAACCGATACGACACGTATTTAAAATTCCAGGGTCTCCGGCAGGTGGACAGACTTCTGGGTTACATTCCTTTTTTCGGAATCATACTGGACACGAGAAACGAATCGATACTGAATTTAAATTTCCATATTACGGGACCGCTTGATGCGCCTACAATTTCGCCGGTGTACCGTATACCTGAAATAGACACCGGCGGTTCTCTGTGACAGCGTCACGGCTTCTGCTTTTTCTTGAAGAGAGGTGTTTTGCAGATCCCTGGACTGTGGAGCAGATCGAATCGCAGATCGAATCGCCGGGAACAATGCTTCTCTTGATCAATGACACCGGAACTGTGAGAGGTGCTGATTTGAAAGATTGCCCGCCGGTTGCCGCCGGCTATTTGCTGACTGCGGGAGGATCAGACGACGCTGCCCTGGAACTCATGAGAATGGGCGTTCTTCCCGAATATCGGAGGCGGGGATTCGGAGAAAAACTGCTCAGGGCGCTGCGAGAGATCCGGCCGGTTGAGGTATTTCTTGAGGTCTCCGAAAATAATATGCCGGCCAGACGGCTGTATGAAAAATCCGGCTTTGCGATAATATCCCGGCGTAAAAAATATTACCCGGACAATTCCGATGCTCTGATCATGAAATTCCAGATCCCGGCTTAAAAACCGCGGAAACATCGCTAAAAAAAACAATTGATCTTTCCAGGGCATTTCCGGTATTCAGATCGTATGCAAACACTGCAGTTTCTGGCCGATTCTCAATTTATTGAAGGACTGTATTCAACAGGCGGAATATTCATTTTTCGCCTCCTGATGGTGTCTCTGATCCTGTTTCTGGCGCTTCAATCGCTGACCAGCATACCTTTATTGCAGAAGTTTACGTCGCAGCAGATCGGAATGATGGTCGCGCACCTGGCAGTCATCGGCGCGGCGGTTTCTATCTGCTTCTGGCTGCCTTCCATGCGCATTCTTCATCAGACAGGATTTGTTGCCAGCGCTGAAGAATTCATCTGGCCTGATATAATTCTTACCGGACTGGCAGCGGCCAGACTCACGCACTTCTGGCATCTGATGTTTCGTCTCCTTGATAAAAAGACACTGGGCTGATTTGTATCAAATTGATGGAGACAGCTGTTTCGAGGCAGTTTTTCTGGCGGGAGATTTCTTCCGTTTTCTGCTTTCCAGATATGCATTGAGTTCTTCCGGATTCTTAAACAGCTCTATGTAGTCTTTTCCGGCGCGCGAACAACCGTCCGGCGTGTAATCGCGGCAGATTTTGGGACGAGTTTCATAGATTCCGCAAAAACCGTTTGCCTTCAGTTTATCGCACGGGGTTTTAAACAGCAGCTGCCATTCTTTATCGTGATCGATGTATATCTCCACATTCCGGTGAAGCAGGTACCAGGTGTACATATCTTTCTGAGCTTTTGAACGGGGCGGTTCGAGCGGAGCCGTTACATAACTGCAACATCCATTGCAGGCGATGCAGATCTCGCTCTCTGTCATGCTTTCTTCATTTTCAAATTTTGGGAAGTGCAGCTCAACTTCGCCCGAAGCAAGCATTTCGCGGTGTTCGTTTTCAGTCATGGTCGTTATTACCGACAATCACAGGCTCGGTCTGGAGGGCAATCCCAAAAAGTTTTTCAACCCGCTTTTCGATCCATGCGGCAAGCGCCAGAACATCCTTTGCGCTGCCTCCGAAATTTACAATGGCCAGGCTGTGATTGGCTGAAAGACCGGCTCCTCCGATTCTGTACGAACGGTCAATCCCCGACCTGTCGATCAAATAGGCCGCAGGAATCTTGCAGCCGCCTGGCGCGGGGAAAAAAGGCAGATCTGGATATGAGGCGCGTATTCTGTCGCAGAGAGACTGAGAAACAACGGGGTTCATAAAAAATGATCCGGCCGATCTTGAATTCGGATCCGCAGAGTCCACTACCATTGATTTTTTTCTTCGAAGCGAGATAACGGCTTCGCGCGTTTTTTTTAGAGCGTCGGCCGGAGAATACGATAAAAAGTCGTTTCCAAATTTTTCATCGATCCATCTCTGAACTTCCGGAAAGGAGATTCCGGGCGAAGCCTGATTTTTCAGCCTGAAATTGACGCGTATTACAATATATCTGTCTTTATCTTTTTTCTTGAATCGGCTGCTGCGATAATCAAATTCGCAGTCGCTGACGGAAAATAAAATTTCACTGCCGTCATTCCGGTCCAGGCAAGTCACAAGTTCAATTGAGTCTTTGACTTCCTGTCCGTACGCTCCGACATTCTGCACAGGTACGGCGCCGACACTGCCGGGAATGCCGGAAAGACACTCAAGCCCGCCAAGGCCCTTCTCTATGCAGCTGCAGACCAGGTCATCCCAGTTCTCGCCCGCCATGGCCGAGACGAGTGTCGTATCCCGCTCCTCTGTGAATATCAGCCCTCGCAGTCCGATTTTACAGACAAGACCATCATAACCTTCGTCGGCAAACACAATGTTGCTTCCCCCGCCGAGAGGCAGAATCGGCAGATTGTTCTTGCGGACGAAATTCAGGCATTCTACTATGTCGGTCGTAGATTCACACTCATAAAAAAAACGCGCATTTCCCCCGAGTCCGATTGTCGTAAGATTGCGAAGCGGCACATTTTTTTGCACGGCTCTCAAGATTCCTGCTTTGCCTTCTGCCAGAATACTTCTAGCTCATCCTGGCTGTATTCTCCCAGTTTTTTTGCGCCCGCTCCTGCATGTTTTTCCAGACTCCGAAAACGACGAATGAATTTTTCCACGGAACCGTTCAGGGTAATTTCCGGATTTAAATTCAGATGGCGGCCGAGATTGATCATGGTGAACAGCAGGTCACCGAATTCTTCCTCTATCGAAGCGCTGCGGGAGTCTTTTTCCGCCGGTGATTTGCGCGCCAATTCCAGTTCTGTTTCCAGTTCCGAAATCTCCTCACGTATTTTATCCATCACACCAGCCGGATTTTTCCAGTCAAATCCGACTCGCGCGACTTTTTCCTGAACTTTCAGCGCGCGAAGAACAGCGGGCATCATTTCTATTTTATCCAGAATGCCCAGGCCTTCATTGTTTTTTTCATTCTTTTTTATTTCTTCCCAGTTGCGCAATATGTCGCCCACGCCCTCCACCTTTGTGTCTCCGAATACATGAGGATGACGGCGGATCAGTTTTTCGCAGATGCCGCGTTCCACGTCTTCTATGTTGAAACTGCCTTTTTCTTCTGCCAGCCTGGCGAAAAAATGTACCAGAAACAGAAGGTCGCCCAGTTCTTCCCGTATATCAGAATCCGAGTCCCGGTCCACGGCGCCGGCAACTTCATAGGCTTCCTCAATGACATGTCCCCTCATACTGCGCATATCCTGAGCCCGGTCCCATTCGCATCCGTCCGGCTCGCGGAGGATTCTTGTGATATCACGAATTCTAAATTTGTCCAAAATTTTCCTCGACAGTATCCACGGATTAAAAGCCTCTGCTATCGATGTTCAAATCTCTCAGACAGCACGGCAATCCATTTACCGTTGAGGTCCAGAAACACGGCAACGGATTTTTTACAGGAATTTCGGAAGAGGGCAAGCCGGACAGCCAGCTGGGTGTGGAGACATTCCGGACCGCCGGAGAGAATGCCTTCCAAATACATTCCAATGTTGCGTCCGGAGAAGGACATTATTATTTTTCAGATCAAGAATTGTTCCTGCACTGGAAGGGAAGGACCTACCGGTTCCAGGAGGCCCTGGAAGCCGTACAGAGCGGTCATTCCGGTATATACAAAAGTCCGATGCCGGGGAAAGTGATTGCGATATCCGTGAAAGTCGGCCAGAAAGTCACAGAAAATGATCCGCTTTTTATCATTGAAGCAATGAAAATGGAGAATACGGTTCGATGCGCTCATCCAGGTACCGTGAAGAATATACGGTGCAAAGAAGGGGATATTGTAAATCCGGAGGAAATTTTAATAGAAGTCGATTCGGCCTGAGTTTTTGCCGGGGATTGGTGCGACTACTTGCCTTTCAATTCCAGAATGAGTTTCTGACGGCGCTGAAAACGCTCTCTGGCGTTCATGGACATCCACTGACGCTTGAGGTCCCGGGAATTCACTCCCTTTGCCAGGGCATACCGATTCAGCAGCTTCGCTGTCTTTCCATTCATACAGCCAGATTTGCATCGGCTGTTTTATCGTCAAGGAGGTATTTTAAGCCTCCCGGAATTGACAGGAAAAGACGGCAGCTTGGAAGATAAAATATTTTAATTAAATTATTATGCCAAAGCACAAATCAAAATTGATTCTCCTTGTTGAAGATGAAGCCGTGATGAGAGCGCTCACGGTTCAAACGCTCCAGAACATTGGATACAGTGTTATCTCAGTGCAAACCGGTGAGGAAGCCGTGGAAATTGTCCGGACCGAAGAAGGTATCGGCCTCATTCTGATGGATATTGATCTGGGAAAGGGCATGGACGGGACCATCGCCGCGAAGACAATCCTGAAAAAGCACAATCTGCCAATTGTATTTTTATCAAGCCACACCGATCCCGAGGTGGTTGCGAAAACAGAAAAAATAACCTCATACGGATATGTGGTAAAAAATACCGGAGGGACTGTTCTTGACGCGACGTTAAAAATGGCTTTCCGGCTTTTTGAGGCGAATCAAAAAACTGATGCGGCGAAACAGACGCTTGAAGAAACGCTGCATGCCCTGCAGGAAAGCGAAGAAAAGTTTCGCAGCCTTGTGGAAACCTCACAGGAGCTGATCTGGAAGTGCGATCCTCAGGGCCGCTTCACATATCTGAATCCTGCCTGGGAGAAAGCTCTGGGATACTCTCTGAATGAAATGATCGGAAAGAGTTTCGGATTTTTTCAGGATCCCCGGATTCATGAAAGAGACATCCAGGAATTTAAAAGACACCTGGCAGGCGGTTCGATTAAAGAATATGAAACTTTTTATTTTACAAAAGATGGAACCGAACTGACCCTGTCCTTCACTGCCATTCCTATTTACGACAGATCCGGCAGTATTATTGGGACACAGGGAACGGCCGGCAATATCACGGAACGCAAAAAAGCGGAAAATTTATTGCGCGAAAGCGAAGAAAGATTCCGGATACTTTTTCAGACAGCGCCGGTCGGGATCACGATTTTTAACAGCGAAGGCACGGTGATTGAGTGCAACGAGCAGCTGGAAAAGACGATTGGCGCGCCCAGAACCATCATAGTCGGCGTAAACATGCTGACAGCGTTTACAGAGCCCAGACAGAAAGCTGCTCTGGAAAAAGCGCTCCGGGGCGAGGTGGGAATTTTTGAAGGCGAATACAAATCCATCACAGGAGGAAAGATCTCATACATTCAAACAATCTACAGTCCGCTGAGAACCGCCGGCGGCGCTCTGACCGGAGGCATGAGCGTAACCATAGATATCACAGAACGTCTGCGGGCAGATAAATTACTGCGCGAAAACGAAGAAAAGTTTCGGAGCATCGTTCAAAATCTGGATGAAGGCTACTGCAGTGTCTCTGTGGATGGAATTATCCTGGAACACAATCAGGCATTCAACAGAATCGGAGGTTTTGAATCCGGGATCAGCCTCGTCGGACAGAGAACCCATGATTTCTGGCAGAATCCGGATCAAAGAATCATTTACCTGAATGAATTGATGGAGAAAGGATTTGTGCGTAATTATCTGACGGATGCAAAAAAGAGCGACGGTCAGAAATCAACAATTCTGCTGAATTCCCGGCTTGTAAAAGATGCCCGGGAAATGCCGGCAAGAATTGAGACTACTTTTATAGATTTCACAGAAAGAAAGCGAGCCGAGGGACTGCTTCATTTTCACAGCGATATTCTTCAGAACCTTTCTGAGGGAATCAATATTATCCGGATGAGCGATGGAATTATTCTGTACACCAATCATCGGTTTGAACAGATGTTCGGCTATGAGCCGGGAGAACTTGCCGGAAAGCATATCAGCATTGTCAATGCTTCCCAGCCGGATGATAAGAGTCCGGAAGAAACTGCGGCTGAAATCCGGGCCGATGTAGAAAAATTCGGCGTCTGGCGCGGTGAAATTCTAAACAGAAGAAAGGACGGCAGCGCATTCTGGTGTCAGGCGAACGTTGCGGCTTTTGAACATCCTGAATTTGGAACTGTCTGGATATCGATGCATGAGGATATCACTGCGCGCAAAATAACGGAGGAGGAGCTGAAAGATTCCCTGCAGACAAAATCCAACTTCACGGCTCTGGTGAATCATGAACTCAGAACGCCGCTCAACGTTATCCAGCTGTCCCTGGGGCTGCTGAACAGGGACACAATCGACGAACAGAATCATAAATGGCTGGACAGAATGGAACTGAGCTGCCGGCAGCTTTCCCAGATCATCGAAGATGTTCTGATTGCGGCGAAATCCGAATACAGTCAGGTGAAAGATGCTCTGATTTCTATCAGCCTGGCAAAAATAATACATGAAAACATTATGCTGCTGCAGACGCAGTCCCGGCCGGAAATCGAATTTCGAACTCAGTATCCGGAAAAAATTCCCGGCCACTTTCAGGCGAACACCTCTGTGCTGAATCTGGCACTGCGCAATCTTCTTTCAAACGCGCTCAAATACACGGTATCGGGCAGAATCGAAGTTAAGATCGACTGGCAGAACGACAATCCGGACAGGCTAAAGATTTCAGTGACCGACACAGGTATTGGCATACCGGCGGATTTGCAGCAGAAAATATTCGAACCGTATTTCCAGGTGGAAAAACAGAGTTCTGCGAAACGAGGAATCGGACTGGGTCTGTACATGGTTAAAAAACTGCTGGAACAATCGGGCGGCTCCATCCGCTGCGAATCAGAAGTAAATAAGGGAAGCACATTCACATTTGAACTTCCCGTGATCCCCTGCAAGACATGGATTAACGAGGGAGGAATTCACGGAGGCTTCTGCTCGGAGTGCATATACAGGTCGGAAAAAGCTGTGGTCACCGTTGAACTTCCCGACAGGCTCAAACAGCTGTCCCTTCTCATCGTGGAGGACAATTTTGTAAACGCAATGCTGCTGGAGGCGGTCTTGATTAAACACGGCCTGACAAAACTAACTCATGTGGAAAACGGGAAGGCCGCTCTGAGGGCGCTCTCACAAGAATCCCCGGATCTCATTCTCATGGATCTGCATCTGTCCGATATGACGGGATTTGAATTGATGATGGATATTAAGAAAATGAATCTTTCGTCCAGGGTGATTGCCGTGACAGCGGATGAAATTGACGCAGTCTATGAACAGTGCCGCGAACTGGGAATGTCCGGCATCGTGGCAAAGCCCATTTCTCCGCAGACTCTGTTTGACCAGATGAATCTTGTTATGAAATGACGCAGATTTCGACGCAGATTTTGCAGGAATTCACTGCCTCTGCAGGTCTGTATTCTGCCGCGAAGGATTGCGGTTCTCCGGAAAGTCCGTATTGAAGTGAAGACCTCGGCTCTCTTTTCGCAGCAGAGCCGATTCTATGATGAGTTTTGCCACAAGAGCCAGGTTCCGCATTTCCAGAATTTTATTCTGAATAACGGTTCTTCTGTAAAAATCCCGGACTTCATTATAAATCAGATCAATTCTGCGGCGCGCTCTGTCCAGGCGGAGATTGGATCGGACGATGCCCACATAGTTCCACATAATCGTTTTGATTTCTTCAAAATTATGCTCCACCAGTATCCATTCCTCGGCGTTTTCCAGGCCTTCCTTGTCCCAGTCCTTAACCTGCGGCATCGAGGTTTTCTCTTTTTCTGCGGCAAGAAAACGGTCGATTCGCGCGGCAAATACCAGCCCTTCCAGAAGACTGTTGGACGCCAGCCGGTTTCCGCCGTGCACTCCCGTGCAGGCCGTCTCCCCCACGGCAAAAAGACCTGCAATCGTCGTGCGGCCGGAAAGATCCGTGCGGACGCCGCCGCACATATAATGCGCAGCCGGCACGACCGGAATCATTTCACGCGATATATCAATGCCTCGGTCGAGACAGACAGCGTAGATATTCGGAAATTTTACCATGAGATCCTCGCGTGATTTGGACGTTACATCCAGCCATACATGCGGCTGTGCGGTCCGCTTCAATTCGGCGTCAATGGCCCTTGCCACGATATCTCTCGGCGCCAGCTCCTTTCTTTTATCGTACTTTTCCATGAATGCTTCGCCGGATAGATTGCGCAATATCGCGCCGAATCCGCGCATCGCTTCCGTGATCAGAAAAGTTTTTTCGCCCGGAAAGTACATGGACGTCGGGTGAAACTGATAAAATTCCATGTTCGAAACAACGGCCCCGGCTCTGTATGCCAGAGCGACGCCGTCGCCCGTATTGACTTCCGGATTGGTGTTGTGCAGATACACCTGTCCGGCGCCGCCGGAGGCCAGTATGGTGGCTCTCGCGCGCACAACAGAAATATCCCAGCTCTGCCTGTCGTAAATATACGCGCCGTAGCAGCGCATATCGCCGTCCGTGCTGTCTTTTAAATGATATCGTGTGATGAGTTCGACGGCGCTTGTATGCTCAAGGATTCGGATTCCGCGGCTGCGCGCCGATCTTTCAAGAACCAGCTCGATCTCCTTTCCAGTCAGATCGCCCGCATGCACGATTCTGTTGGCGCTGTGTCCGCCTTCGCGACCCAGGTCCAGCCGGCCTTTCTCGTCTTTCTCAAACCTTGCGCCGAGTTCCATGAGACGCCGGACATGCGACGGCCCTTCCGTGACAAGAACGCGGACAGCTTCCGGATCGCACAGTCCGGCTCCGGCAACGAGAGTGTCTTGAATATGGCTTTCGAACGTATCCGTTTCAGCAAGCACAGAAGCCACGCCTCCCTGGGCATACGAGGTGCTCGCGTCTATGACGCTTTCTTTTGTGATAAGAAGGACCTCGCCGTGCTCGCTCAGGAGCAGAGCCGCGTACAATCCTGATATACCGCTGCCGATGATCAGGTAGTCTACATCGACAGATTTCCCCATATCACTGCGGATTGGCGCGAATGGCCGGAAAATAAGTCAGAGCGCGTAGCAGCATGGCATCCGGTTTGATGGCGTCATTCTTATGATTCACCAGAAATGTTTCCGGCTCCTGCGCCGACACGGCAGCGCGCAGACGGGCCACCCACGAAGCGCGCAGACTGTCTTCCGGTTTCTCCTGGAGCTGGGGCAGATGTTTCCACATGTCCTCTTCGCGGAAACGCGGAGGGAAAGTGTTGTCCAGTTCGTCAGAAAGTTCGACATCCGGTCTGACTCCGAAAACCTGCACCGTGTATCCGCGCGGCGCATAGTATCTCTGTGTTGTGAGTTTGATCAGAACGTCTCCGCGCGGCTGAATGCCCTGCACGGAAGCTTTGCCGAAACTGCGCTCTCCCAGAACCAATGCCACGCCGTGGTCCTGTAAAGCGGAGGCCACGATCTCGCTGGCCGACGCCGATCCGGCGTTGATCAGACAGATGACAGGAGTGTTTGTTATGACGGGCTCTTCCTTTGTTTTTTTCGATTCCATTCCGGAGCCAGGACTGCGTGTGTTCACGACAACGCGCCCTTTAGGCAGGAACAGACCGGCCACATCGACCGCCTCATCCAGGAATCCTCCAGGATTGCCGCGAAGATCCAGTATGATGCCGTCGAGATGGTTTTCCGCGTCCCGCATGAGATTGTTGTATTCCGCCCGCATCATTTTCGCCGTGGCTTTGGAGGGATCCTCATACAGAAACGAGTTGACTTTTATCACGCCGATTTTCAGGCCGCGCAGGGATGCCGGCCAGCTCTGATCTCCGCGCACCAGCTGTGAAGTGACAGATATCTGGACGATGACGCCGCGTTTGATGGGAATCGTCAGCGTTGACTGATCCGTGGGCCTGCGAATCTCAAGAGTCACAATCGTATCGCGCCGGCCGCGTATTCTTTTTACGACTTCAGAGAGCGCCAGATTGTCGATGGAGCTGCCGTCGACTTTCTTAATAATATCACCGGCTCGAAGACCGGCCTTGACTGCCGGCGAACCTGCCAGAGGAGAGTCGACAACAACTTCCTGAGGTCCGCCGCCTCTGAGCATGGCGCCGATGCCTTCAAACGTGGAATCCTGCGCTTCTTTTCTTACGTTGTCCCAGGTCTCGCGGTCCAGAACGCCGCTGTGAGGATCCATCGACTGCAGAAAGCCGTTTGCTGCCGCGAAATAAGCATGATGCAATCCAAAGGGATCTTTTTCGAAAGGATTCTCCCCGGTGTACGAGGGTGGAAGTTTGCTGTAGGCTTCCTTGTTTTCGCTGAGCCAGCGGATTACTTTTCTGAAATCTTCCTGCGAAAAACCGATCTTCTCCCAGCTGTCTTCTATATAACGCTGTTCTTGCAGAAGCTTTCTGCGGTTCTCCTGCATTTCCTGCACACGCTGCTGGGGAGTGAGAGCTTTGCGCCGGGCTTCTTCTCTGGAAGAATGCGCCTCGGATTGTTTTTCATAGGCGGCGTAATCGGGAATAAAAATAACATAGGGGTCATTCGCGGCAACCTGTGTGATCCTGCCCGGAATAATGCGCGAGGCATCCTGGAGCTGAGCGCGTTTGTCGTAAAATTCCCGGGGCATCAGCATCAGCGGATACGGAAGAGCCTTCAAGGCAGCATCTGCGGCGCCGGCATAGCAGCGGCTCAGATTGATGCTTTGAGGATCTATGTAGTTTTCGCGGGCATAAGCGATGATTTCGTCAAAACTGGCCTGGGAAAATGAGCCGGGAACGCTTTTGCTCTGTGCCGGATCGCAGCCACAAAACCCAATATACATGACCATAAAAAAATAAATGATTGTTCTAGTACCTTTTCGCACAAATACCCTCCAGATGCACCTGCAAACGCATTATGGAGCGTACCTATGAAACGGCTTTTTCTGTCGACTTTTTTAGCGGTATTTGCGGCATGCAGAATGCCGGCAACCGAGGCGCGACCGTACTATGATGTGTATGACGAAGCTGTTTTTCTCTATTTTAGTGAACCCAGAAATGTCCCGGCCGCCGTCGAACTTCTGAACAATGCCTGTCAGAACAATCCTGATCATCAAGATGTGAGTTGCTACAACCTGGGGCTGATCCTGGAGCTGGAAAACCGTAAAGAGGACTCCCTGAAGGCTTACCGGCGAGCCCAGGAATTGAAACCCGTGAACCTTTACAGAGAGGCTGCTTCTACCGATCCGGCTGAGCACGATACTGCCTATTTAAAGAACATGCACAGCCTGGTCCAGGTCTGTCAGAATCGCCCGGAAATGAAAGCAGAAATGCTGCGCAATCTGAACGAAGGATTTTTAAAGAAGGAGTATCCTCTTTTCCGACAGATGCTGGATCAGCCGTTTTTTAAGGATTGCTTCGGCGATGATGCTGAATACCGCAGTATGATTTCCAGCCTGCCCGTAACCGATTCGGATCCTGCGGCTCTGACCATCCATGAGAGAGCCGCCAGAGAA
>VFLI01000005.1 GCA_009885105.1 Spirochaetia bacterium
GCCAGCGCGGATCTGCTTTACAGCGGAAAAGCTGTCTCCGATGTGTCGGCCACGAACAACGACAACGATTGAAAAAAAGAAAAAATATTTCAAAATTGAAAATTTAGGCGATTTCTAAAGCCTCGGTTCCCAATATTTTGTTGATAGGAATTGCTTTTCTACATTTCTGTCCAATTATATCTCATAAGGAAGGAATATATGAAAAAAGCAATTACAATCACGCTTATTTCGGCGATAGCGTTATCTCAAATTACCTGCGCTTCAGGAATGTCAAGAGTTCCACTGGCCATGGCCATTGGCTGCGCCGCCGGCTTTGGCCTGGGCGCCATCTATGATGAATCTGCGCGCAACAAAGATAGAAAAGAGCAGCAGAGTATCCAGGCAAGAGCCATGGGGATTTTCAAAAGCAAAAAAAAGAGCCACAATACCGGCAAAATTCTTGGTCTGGGCGTTGGCTGTCTGGCCGGTCTTGGAACAGGTTTGTATCTTGACATGATGGCGGAAGATATGCAGACCCAGATGGCTGCCCGCGGAGTCACACTCGTGAAAGAAGATAAAAACGCTGATGGAACCACAGATGAACTGTTGGTTAAAATGGACGGAGATATATCCTTCGCATCGGGCGATTCTATTCTCAGCGGAGCAGCCAAAACGAATGTGGAGAATCTGGCTGAGGGCCTGAAGGGTTATCCAGAAACCAAGCTTCTTGTCGGAGGACACAGCGATGGCACGGGAAGTCTTGCTGCCAATCAGGCGCTGAGTCTGAGGCGGGCACAATCGGTCCGCGATGCCCTCTCTGAGAAAGGTGTAGAACCGGCGCGCTTTACCGAAGTTACCGGTTTTGCGAATACAAGACCGCTTCCCGGCACAAACGCAGCCGGATCCGTTCCTGCCAACCGTCGAGTCGAAGTCCGCATTCAGTCAACAAACTGAGGTTGTATTGAAGAAAAAGCGCCGGGATCCGGCGCTTTTTTTTTTATTTCTCAGACTCGATTTATCCTCGTGACCTATTTTCGACGGACCAGCAGCATTGTAACATCGTCCTCAATGGCATAATCCTGCGCGTCGTGGATAATTCCGTCAAGAATCTCTTTGAGCGGCAGCCCTCCGGACCTGCGCAGAATCTCGGACAGCTGCATCTGACCAAAATATTCTCCGATCATGTTTCTCGATTCTGTCAGTCCGTCTGAAAAAAGAAGCACGGTGTCGTCTTTCTGCAGAGTGAACTGTGAAAGAGTCAGCTCATCTTCGATTTCCGGAAAGATTCCCAGCCAACGTCCCGGCGTTTCAAGCGTTTCGACTTCGGATGTCGCCGCTCGATATATCAGAATATCCTGATGGTTCCCTGAGAACGAAACAACCCCCTGGGGATTGATGGAGAAGGCCGTGATTGTGACGTATCTGTCCGCGTTGAGTCGCTTCATGTTGTCAAACAGAGCCCGATTCACGGATGCAAGCAGCTGCGCCGGAGTGGCGTCCGGGTGATCGGCGATCACGCTGCGAACGGACGACTGAACCATCATCATAACGAGCCCGGAGATAACGCCGTGACCGGAAACATCCCCGATAACCACCCAGCGCGAATCCCGGAACTCTATCACGTCATAGAAATCGCCGCCGACCTCGGTCGCGGCGCGGCAGTAACCCAGCAGTTCATAACCGTCGAGCGTCGGATCCGCCGGCAGAAGAACGGTCTGGATTTTCTGCGCCAGCCTCATCTCGCCCCATAGGGCGTCGCGCGCTATCCTCAATTCCTCACGGGACCGCAGAAGGATGCCGTACATTCTGCTGACAACGATGTGCAGAACAATGGAGTTCGTTCCCACAACGAAAGTTGTCAAAATCGCGCCGACCGGAGAAAAGACATGAGGCACAGATCTGAATATGTTGATGGAGGGCAGGACGCCCGTCGCATCCAGAATCATCAGACACGTGTAGAAGAAAATCGACACGGCAACGGCAAAACGTCCCGTATTTTTTTCTCTGTCAAGAGAACTCAGGACAACGACAATGGAATATCCCATGGGAAAGAACGACTGATCCCCGCCGGTGGCGTAGATGAAGAGCGTGATGTGCGAGAGATCCAGAAAAACGCGGAACAATCGAAATCTTCCGGATCGGATCGGCGTTTCTCCCGTTTCGATATGATACATCCAGAAAAATCCAAAAACCAGATGAAGGCAGGCTCCCAGGAATAGAAACCGTGTCCCGTATGTGTACATCGCCAGGGCCGAAAAGAGGCTGAATATTATTCTGGTGGAATACGTGAGGCGGAGGCGCGTGAGCTCTGACCTGCTGTCCTGTTCTTCGATTGATTCGGGCTTCATACAAAATAAATGAGATCGTGCGGCTTCAGTCATCCGCACAGCTGAGAATATTTTATGCAATTCTTTTCTACATCTTCGCCTTCAGAGCATCAATCAGAGCCTGCGCATTGGAACGGCCAGACGGCGGCATTGCTTTTTTTTCAAGTTCCAGAATCTCAATCCTCTCGCGCAGCCAGGCCTCATCGTCCGCGTGTTCTTTTCGCAAGAAAAGCCGTCGAACTTTGATCATGGCGCGAATTTCAGAAAAACGCTCTTCGCTGTCGTAAAACATGAGATCGCCGACTGTATCTTCCGTGTATTTCGTCGAGGCAAGACGATCGACAACCTCGTCCAGCCAGATAAGCCCCCTCCCCGTCTTCTCCACAGACTCGATTGCCTGCAACGCAGCCGGCGGAATCCGCATTTTCTTCTCACGCGGCCCGACCAACAGATGGGCCGGCTTCTTAGAATTGGCCTGGACTTTCTCCTGATTTAATGTCTTCACTGTTTTTTGCTGCGCGGAAATGATTCCGGAATCCTCTTCACGGCGCTTCTTTCGCACCCCGAAAAGTCCTAATATATAATAATATATTTTAGTGAATATAGAGCCCGCCTGGCGTTCTGTTTTACTGCGTTCTTTTTCCAGGGCTTCTTCCCATTCCCGGATAGCCTTTGACAGATGAATCTGTTCATCAATCAGGGACGGCGGATCAACTCCCTCGCGGACTTCAACGAGCATACCGTAAATGCCTTTTTCGATGCCGTTGAAGCGAGCCATCTGGTGCAGAAATGTGCGGGTGCTTTTATTCTCAATGAAAGCTCGAGGAAGATTGGCCCTGTGGAGAAGATACTGTCCCCGGAAGTTCTGCTCGCGGCGTTCCTGAAAATGAAGAATTTCCGGATCATTTTTAATTCTGTCGAAGATGGCGTCAAAGAGCTCGGCGCGGCCGCCGTACAGATCAACGGCCTTCTGAGAAATAATCATCTCATTCGACTGAATAAAGAACGGCTCAAAACGCATATTTATGCTGCGAAGAGTATCTTTTTCTATAAATTCGACCAGAATCGATTTCCGGTAATCGCGCAGAAGATCTCTTTTTCGAAGCAGAGCCTCGTATGCCTGAATGAACATGGATCCGTCGCGCCAGCGGCCCGCGAAAGACGGATGATTTTTAACCGCCTCGATGATCTGCGAGGGAGAGGCGCCCCGTTTTTCCAGACGCAGAGATTCTTCGCGTGTCAGAAGAACGCCGATTACTTTTCTGGCCGTGAAAATAAATTGATCCAGGATATATTCCAGCTCGGTATTTAAAACTCGAACCTCTCCGTTTTCAAAAATCAAAAGATGCGACGAAGGCGGACTGACCACATGATAATCGCCTGCCAGAGAAAAAAGCAGGCCCTGGTCGAGCCGGGACAGGACGGCGTTCTGTTCCCCAGCCGTCAGCATGTCTTTCAATGATTCGTTGATTTCGCGCGATGGTTTTACAAGATGGGACACAATATAAGAAGAAAAATATCCCCCCGGATCGAAGGTCTCCAGGGTAGACTCAAAAGCCAGGACGCGCAGTCCGCTGACAAGATTCTGAATATCCGAATCGTTGACTGTGCGGTCCGGATGAATAAAACGGTGCTGAACAGCTGTTCCCAGTTCGCCTGTTTTTTCCATGGCGAGATTTGCCTCATCTTTTTTGACAATAATTTTCACAATCACTGCGAGGCTGTGCCGGTCGCAGGCGCTTTTTATTCTCTCCACATGCTCGTATCTGAGCGACGGCGGACGAATTACAACGTCCTCTCGCACAAGTGTGCCGTCCTCCTGAGCACGAAGATATCTGTGCAGAACCACGGCATTTTTTTCTTTCAGCCATTCAAACTCCTGGGGAGCGATGTTCGGGAATTTCACGGGACCGGAGAGAGCCAGAGGCGAATCGTTGAACAGGAAAAAGTTTTCAGAACTTTTCTCCACGGCCTTCAGATCTTTAAACAGACGAGGATTGTAGCTGAGCATGGTCGCCTTCAGCTCCGATTCGCTGGCGAGATCGCCCGGATGGCGGGCCGATTGAAAACTTTCGATCTTCTCTGTCAAATTTCGCTCCCGGATACGGTTACTTCCTCAAAGGAAGATCCGGTCCGACTCACAAGCACATGACTGGCTTCTGCCTTCGATTCATTGGTTGTGAGACGGACATGGTGGCGCTGTACGATTCCGGCTTCGTTCGTGAAAATACGCGGAACACGAGCTGCATTCATGTAGAGTATTCCATCCTTTCTTACAGTATCGACCCTCTGCGCGCCTCCTTTCAATCGAAGATGCATGTGGCCCGCCGCCACACCCAGGATATTTCTCCCTCTGAGAACAGCGTAATCGACAGCCTCGCGCAGGTCCGAATCGCCAAAATCACCGGCCTTCTTTCTGAAATCGCAGCCCCAGATATCAGTTCGCTCACGCCCGAGCCCCGTGGGGCCGTTGTGAGCCAGAAATAAAATCGAGCCGGCCTGACTCTGATCCACAAGTTCTTTCAAACGGGCCGCTGACTGCGCCATCGTGCCTATGCCGTATTTCCTTCTGAGATACGGCCGGTATCCCATGTTTTTGCCGCCCATGGAATGAGGCCGGCCGGCTATGATATCAAAAGTCACTCCCCGGATGGACACGGGATGGAGCGAGTATCCGCAGAACTGCACGGGTCCGATCGCTTTCTCCAGACGCCGGCATCGAAGATCCTGCCTGCCGGAAGCAGCTTCGATGAGAGTCGGATTTCCCTGCAGTTCGGCCAGCAGCTGCAGAGTGCTCACACCGTCATGGTTTCCTGGAATGTACAGGGATTGTTTGGAAAGTTTACTGATTTTCCGGGCCATTTGCGTGGTATGCATATGCGATCGACCCGGGAGATCGCCCACGATCAGGATGATATCGTAATCGGAATGATTGAAGTATTCCGTGTCTGAATCATCCCAGCTTCTGTGGATATCTCCGATAACAGCAATTTTCACTGAGAGTTCCGCCATAACCTCTGTCAGGATTGAAATATGTGTTGGCAAAATAAAGCAATATTAAAAACAATAGTCTATGAATAAGCTGCACGATCTATTAAAAGGAATTTATTTATTCAAACATTTCGACAATGATGAACTGGCCAAAATTGCCAAAATCGCAAAAGCGGTTCCGCATGCGCCGCGCAGTATCATTTTCTACGACGGGGATCCGGCCAGCGTTATGTACGTTGTGCAGTTCGGAACGGTGCGCCTCTTAAAAAAAGGCGCGGAAGAAGACCAGGAAATCGCAAAACTGGGACCGGGATCTCATTTTGGAGAGATGCCATATTTGGATGAGAGCATGCGGGCCGGCACTGTTGAGGCAATCGAACAGAGCACAATTCTGGAAATATCCTACAGCGACTTAAAAAAAACGCTGGATGGCGACAATAAAATGGCGGCAGATTTTTACAGAGAAGTGGCGCATTTTCTGGCCGTTCGTCTTCGGAAACTTTCAGCGGATTACAGCGAGCTCAGAGAAAAGACAATAAGACAGAAGTAATTTTTCACTTCCATTTCTTCACTGGTAATACGAGGCAATGGCCGTAGAAATCGGTCCTGTGCCGCCGGTTATTATTCCCAGAGATGAGATGCCGCCGGTTTCAGAATCGATTTTGAATTGACTCACAGAATTTCCAGCTCCGACATTCGGAACATACAGAAATCTTCCCGTGGGATCCAGCGCCAGAAGCCTTGGATCCACGCCTCCAGAAAAATTTAAAGACAGGAAAGTCAGCGCCCCCGAAGTTTGATTGATAGAGAATAGAGATATATTATTGGTAGTCTGATTTGTCACGTACAGATATTTTCCCGCCCGATCAATGGCGCTGCCAAAAGGAGCGGTTCCACCCGAGGCAATGCTTGCCGAAGAAGAAAGCCCGCCATTTGAATCGATGATAAATTTCGAAACCTGACTCGTCCCTCCGTTGTTTGCGACAAAAAGAAATCGCCCGTTGGGATCCATGCTTGTTCCTATCGGAGTGACACCGACGCTTCCCGCATTACCGATAAAAGATAGACTACCGTCGGTTGTGTTGACCGTGTACGAAGAAATGTTGTTGGAACTCAGATTGGTCACAAACAGAAATCGACCGGTCGGATCAAAAGTCAGAAACCGCGGCCCTGTGCCATTGGAAGCTGTTGTTCCGAGCGAAGTCAGACTACCGGTCGCCGGGTCTACCGAGAATTTTGATATCCAGTTGCCGGCTCCCTGATTGGCAGCGTAGACGAATCGATTGGACGGATGAACTGCCACATCGACCGGCGTTGTTCCCGATGTACCGATCGTTGTAAGGCCTGACAGCGTTCCGGACGCGCTGTCGATGTTGAATTTCGCCACCTGTGTGGAACCCTGGTTGACGATATACAAAAAACTCCCTGTCATATCCACAGCCAGATCAACGGGTGTGGTTCCTCCCGAAGACACTGTGACAGCGCCGGAAAGAACGCCCGTTGTAGAATTGATATTGAATTTAGATATTGTGCCCACATTATTCGCTACAAAGAGAAATCGCGGAGTCAGGGTAGTCCTCTGAAGCACGCTCAGCAGCATGGGTGTGCAGGTCATATCCAACCCCGTGCAGGATGTGTCCACGAGGCGGCAGGAATTGAACAGCACACAACACAATAAAGACCCCATCAAGCCCTGAAACACTCGCATCTATGCTGTTTACTTCAATCCTTAATCAGGGTCAACGGAAAATTGACCTTGATTATCACAACATTCATCTTACAGCGCCGAACCGTATTGTTAGAAAAAGGATTGCCAGCGGCCGCAATCGCGATTTTGAATGAAAATTGAAAGTTTTATTATTCTTTTTTATTTATAGAAGAAAATTGATGAGAGAAATCAGAATCAGAGAACTCCGGGCAGATGAAGCCAGACGCAAGCTGGAGATGGAGCTGAACGATGCATTCATGGCCGGTGAAACATCCGCCGTTGTGCTGCACGGTATCGGAAGCGGACGATTGAAGAAATTGACTGAAGAAGTAGTTCAGGAAATGGGTTTTGCACGAATCCTGCCGGCGCTGACACTTTCTGCCAATCCCGGCGAGACAAGACTCGAATTGTTACCGCCGGACAAAAAAACGCTTCGTATGTTGAAAGGGAAAGGATAGGACAATGTTTGACACAATCGAAATCATGGACACCACACTGCGCGACGGCGAACAGACCGACGGTGTCTCGTTCTCCTCCTTTGAGAAGCTGCAGATCGCCCGCTTCCTTCTGGAGAAGCTAAACGTCGACCGAATCGAAATTGCCAGCGCACGCGTATCTTCCGGAGAATCGGAAACAGCCTCAAAAATATTCCAATGGGCCGCTGAAAAAAATCTAGTCGACCGTATTGAGATACTCGGCTTTGCAGATCGGGGTCCATCTGCGAACTGGATCGCCGATGCCGGCGGACGCGTTATGAATCTTTTGACAAAGGGTTCTCAGCGACACTGCGAGCTTCAGCTCGGTAAAAAACTTTCAGAACACCTTGTTGATATTGAGAAAACGATTGAGCATGCAAAAGACAAAGGGCTGACCGTAAACGTGTATCTGGAAGACTGGTCGGGCGGATTCCTGGATTCCCCGGACTATGTGCGCGAAATGGTGAAAGCTCTGCGCAGCATGCCGGTGCATAGAATTCTCCTGCCGGATACTCTGGGGATACTTTCACCGGAAGAGGTCAGCGCCGGCATACGGGACCTTCTGGAACGACATCCCGGAATGGAAGTGGATTTTCACGGACACAACGATTACGGTCTGGCGACGGCCAACTGCCTGGCGGCTGTGCGCGCCGGCGTTCGCGGAGTTCACACGGCCGTGAATGGACTGGGCGAGCGGGCCGGCAATTCTCCGCTGGAAGCGGTTGTAACGTGTCTGCACGACAAGCTGAAAGTCAAGACTAACGTGAATGAAAAAGCCATCACCGACGCTTCACGATTGGTGGAGACATTCAGCGGAAAACGAATCGCGTCGAACCGGCCGATCGTAGGTCAGGATGTGTACACACAGACAGCCGGCATCCACGCCGACGGGGATAAAAAACACAATCTTTACGCAAATCCGATTCTGCCGGAGAGGTTCGGACGGCAGCGGGTTTACGCTCTGGGCAAACTTTCAGGAAAAGCCTCCGTTGCAAACAATTTAAAAACTCTGGGTATCGAACTGTCCCCGGAAAATGAAGCTGTGCTGCTCAACCGCATCAAACAGCTGGGAGAGCAGAAAAAACTGGTAACGGCGGACGATCTGCCGTTCCTCATCGCCGATCTTTTTGATTCAGAACAGGCGCAGAAACATTTGATTCGCATAAAGAATGCCGTTGTCATAACAAGAATGGACGGCCAGCCGTCCGCGGAAGTCAGCCTTGAATACTCCGGAAATATATATGAAGAAAAAGCCACCGGCGACGGCGGATACGACGCGCTCATGAATGCCATGCGGCAGATCGCCGTAAAAATAGGACTGGAACTACCGGCCCTGATTGATTATGAGGTGCGCATACCGCCCGGCGGCAAAACGGACGCACTTGTGGAGACCGTCATTACCTGGCAGGATCCTGCCGATGAGCGTCACTTTCGCACGGTCGGCGTCGACTGCGACCAGGTCGTGGCGGCCATGAAAGCCACGGAGAAAATGATGAATCGGCAGGCTGCGATATCCGGCGCGGCGGCGGCGACATCTGTTGAAAAGAAATAACGGGACAGGGAAAAAAACTTTATGTCAGTTAAAAAAACCGGATTAAGATTTCGATTTTTATTGCTTTTCTTTGCCTGTTACATCCCGTCGATCGCCTTGATTGCCATGGGCGCCATCTTCTATCTCAACACAGTACGGGTTCAGGAAATCGAGGCCGCCCTTTCCCGGCAGGTCAAATTCAGTCTCGCCTACATAGAGGCCCGGCACGAGGGAGACTGGCGAACCGATACTGAGGACGGCCTCTTTTACAAGGGCACGACGAACATGAGCGGAAATTTCGCCCTTGTGGACGAACTGGCAGAATTCAACGGGTATACGGTAACTATCTTTCAGGGGAACACAAGGGTGGCCACAACGATTCGAGACGCTCAGGGCAAACGTGTGGTGGGCACACAGGTCTCCGCCAAAGTTCAGGAAGCCGTTCTCAAGGAGGGAAGGCTGTATCTTGGTAGAGCCGATATTCTCGGTACGCCTTTTCACACTGTCTACTCACCGCTGAAGGATGCCCAGGGATCGGTTGTGGGAATATATTACATGGGTATATCCGAAGCAGATGCCGGTGTCGGCCTGCACAGGCTGCGCCTTCTGATCATCATTCTGTCGTTACTGGCCGCATTGGTTTCCATACCGCTGATCGTTTTGGTGGTCAATCGACTGCTCAGGCCTCTCATCGAGCTCAAAGAATGGGCGCGCAATATATCCACAGGCAATATGAAAGCAGAGCTTCATGCCACCTCCAGGGGAGATGAGGTGGGTCAGGTTACCCAGGCGCTCCGCGACATGCTGATGAACCTGCGCCAGATGATAATGCTTATCCGAAAAACCGGCGACGAAACATCGAAACAAGCGGACGGCATCGTGGAATTCTCAAAACAGTTCAGCCAGGGCGCACAGGACCAGGCAGCGGCGGCGGAAGAGGCATCGGCCGCAATGGAAGAAATGGCTGCCTCCGCAGAAAACCTGGAGCAACGTGTTGCGGATTCGGCCAGAGCCATGGGCTCCATCGAGAAGACTCTGGGGCAACTGAACAGTTCCATCGACGCGATCAAGGACTCCATGCGAAACCTGACGACACTTGCCAGCGGCGCCTCCACAAAAGCAAAAGGCGGCGATGATCAGGTCCGCCAGGCCATAACGACCATGGAAAGAATCCAGGAATCATCGGAAAAAATCGCGGAGTTTGTTTCATTCATCTCGGAAATATCCGACCAGACGAACCTGCTGGCTCTGAACGCATCCATCGAAGCGGCTCGGGCAGGCGATGCCGGCCGGGGTTTTGCAGTAGTGGCACAGGAGATCACGAAACTTGCGGATCGAACTCTGTCAAACGCCAAGGAAATCAAGGTCCTCATTCAGGCGTCCGCTCAAGCGGTCACCAATGGTTCCGACCAGGTAAAATCGATCGCTCTGAATCTAAACGGCATTCTGACGGACGTCCAGGATATAGAAAACTCAAGCGAGAGCGTCATGGCGCGGATATACACACAGGCAGAAAATACCGACTCTATCTCTAAAAACGCGGGCAATCTCACTTCCATCTCCGAGGAGATACTGAGCACTCTGAAAGAGCAAAAAAGAGCCACGAAAGAAATTGAGACAACAATCAGCAACGTGGCCGGTTCCGCACAGAACGTCAGCAACGGGACTGCCGACCTGGTAAAGCTGTCGGATGCGCTTCGAGGTAAATCAGAGGATCTTATGAAAACCATTGTTAAGTTCGACGGTTGAGGGGAAAGTCGATGCTTTTCAGACTATAAAACGAGCACAAAAGTTATCGCTGGCTGTAAATTATTTCCGCCAGGATTCGATATAATGGTATGAACCGAATCACCGGTACCCTGTCAATTCTCGGATTTATTGTCTTCTTGACTTTCAGCTCAGCCATCCATGCAGCCGAGCCGGTTCGAATCCCCTGGAACTCTTTCAGCCAGGAGTTCGGCGCTTCGATCAGCAGCAATGGCAGCCTGTACTTCTATTCCAATCGGGCGGGACGTGGAACAGACATCTACATCAGCCGCCGCGTGGACGGTGTATTTCAGCCGCCGGAAGCAATTATCGCTGTCAACTCCGCATTCGACGATCAGAGCCCGTTTGTCCTGCCGGATGAGAGCGCGCTTATTTTCAGCTCCAACCGGGACGGCTCCCGTGAATTTCGCGCTCCAAACGGCATCGCTATCTCGCGCGATCTCTATATTTCGCGGAAAATCGGTCCTGGCTGGTCCGAACCGGAGCGGCTGCCAGACTCCATCAATACCACGATGATCGAGGAAAATCCGTTCATCCATGAAAATCGTTTATATTTTGTCCGCTATCCGTTTGGACAACCCGGCCTGGCCCGCATTTTCGTCGCGGATGCGCAGAATGATAACTGGGGGGAAGCGCGTGAACTGTTTGGATTCCATGCGATCACACCCGGCGTCTACCAGGATCGATTTTACTTTGCGCGAAAACGGGACGCAAACCGGTACCAGATCGTCTGGGTTCCGCTTGCTGAATTAGAATCGCCCGATGCGGAAAACAAAATCCATCCCGAGGAAAAGCTGGACACTCCGGCCGATGAAGCGTCATACACGGCATCGCCTGACGGAAAGCTGGTCGTTTTCTGCCGGCGGTCGCAGGGTGGAGATTATGATCTGTTCGAACTGCGCAATGATCCGTGGGATGATCAGCAGACTTTCTCGCTCACGAACATTTTGTTTCGTGTGAATGAAAGCGCAATTCTTCCCGAATCGTATCCAGTTTTGGATCGACTTGCGAATTTTCTTAAACGGAGGCAGACGCGTATCCTTGTGACAGGTCATACAGATAGAACCGGAAATCCCGCGACGAACCTGATCCTCTCGCAGGAACGGGCTGCGTCTGTGAAACGCGCACTCACAGATCGCGGTGTGAACGCAGACAGAATCGACACCGACGGCAGGGGAGCCGCAGAACCGGTCGATCAGAGGGAAACCGAAGAAGCCTATGCTAAGAATCGGCGGACCGAATTTCAAATACTCGGTGAATGAATCAATCACCTCACGGATATCACAGCATCAGCGGCGGCAAGTGGGACCGTGAACCGGTCGCGTGCAGAAGCTTTCGCCGGGATCAGGCGCTTCCAGAGAAAATGCGTGACCTCCCACGGTTTGTAGGTGACATTCCCATTGCGATCGCCTGCGAGAGCTCCGAACCGCATGGAGCCGGGTTCGATATCCCCGGATGAATCCAGCCCTCCGGAACGAAACACAACCGTGCCGGTCGCGGAGATGATTTCAATCCGGACCCACATTTCGCGAAGCTCGGTCAGGCTTGTGGGCAGACTGTGTCCAGCTCGAGTCGGGGCGAAATTCGCGCCGCCTCGCCCGCAAGCGGTGCGGGAAATCTGAACGCGAAAAAGGCGCTCACAACGAGAGCCCCTGGAATCAGAAATAGAAAAATATTGCGCATAATGACCGATCATGAGCCTGAAGCGGAGAATTTCCAGTTTTTTTCATCTTGACGAATGGGACCTCCACGATCCATGAAGAGTATGACTGTCATCGCCTTTTTCGGGAGAAATACCATGAAACGAATTGTCTGGATTGTTATTCTTTTAACGCTGCCGGCCGCGGCGATCTTTGCGGACAGCGTCAGCCTGAACCGCAATGAACTCACCGAAGTGAAGCGGAAACTTCAGGCGGTTCTGACTGCGCTGGGAACACCCCCGGCCGGTTATTCAAAAATCAACGAGAATTTCAATATTGCCACGGAGGCCAACGCAGAATCCGGCGGTTTTTCGCCGGCCCAGTCATCTGCGGAGTTTCTGTTCGGCGGGGAAGGACAGAAAATCGCCGCGGAATACCAGAAAAAAATCATGGATGCCCAGGCCCGAGGAGACTATGCAGCGATGCAGCGTCTGTCACAGGAGCTGCAGGCAAAAGTGACGGCCTCCGCTGTGCCGGAAATACGCATTGAAATCATCGCGAACCAGAGCGATTCAATCACCGCGGATCCGGACTCCATTCTTCTGGAGAAGCCCGGAACCATGGCAGTCGCCACCAACAATGATGAAATGGACTTCCGGGCCGCGGTGTACTTTCATCCAAAAGCTCTGAGCGGATCCTCCCAGGCGGCGCGCATTGAAATCAGCCTGCCGGAAAGCATCCGAACAAAAACAGGCATCGTTGATTTCGTCGTGCGCTTTACGGGTCCGGCTGATCTTGTGAAGAAATGGATTTCAAAAATCCAGCACAACGCCGTGCTCTCCAATATTGACGCTCGCTGAATAACAACTATTTTCCGACTGTCCCTTCCGGCTCGACGAGCTGCATCTCATCCGGAAAAAAGATGCGTCCGTCACTGCTTTCGATCCTCCATTCGCCCTGGAGGACAAACAGCGTGCCCAGAGGCGTCTGTGAAAGATCATAGATCTCCCGCACCAGAAAGACATGATTCCAGTAATCCTTGATTGAGATCTCATCTCCCGCAGTAGGCGATTTCTCGCCCAGATTAAAAAACATACCCGTGCCGAATCGCGAAAACGGAGGCATGCAGGCCTCGCACCGTGCATTCTCAGGACAGGGAGGACAGACGGGCGGGTGCATCACAAGGCGCGCAGCCACACAAAAATTAACATTGTTCGGCTGCGCGAGAGCCTGATTGACGTCCAACGCGCCGGACGGCACAGAAGGAATCCTGCGAATACCGTGATTGCCTTCGTCGACAGGATTCTGGTATGGTTCCCGGCGGGCAAGACAGTTCAACAGAGAAGCCGCAGAGAACGCACAAACAAGTGCGGCATACTTCATAATTCTCATCTCCAGTATCATACAGGCGCGGCTGTTGACGCTTTTTTTCGAAAACGGGAAAAAACGATCATCGCAAGTGTTAGAATGATTGAAACATTAACTATCCAGTTGCCTGCCCTTCTGAAGGGGGTGGCTTTCCCATTGAGAGTAACCTCCCCCACAATCATATTTACCGAACCGGGCTGATCATTCCTGCTCTCAGCAATAATATGTCGCTGTATGGACCGTATCTACTGTCTAAAAATTTATTTATCATATCCATATTTTATCTCCCGAACTTTTCAAAGAATTATGCTATTTATATATTTTTTTAATATATATAATAATAAAAACAATAATGGTGTGCTGTCTTTAAGAAACCATGCCGATTTTTTTCTGCCAGATCGGAAGATTTTCGAGAGCATAATCATATCCCAGATTTATCAGATCTTCCGCCAGATGCCAGTCCAGAAGACCGAATTTCTCAACCGGCAGGCGGGCGTAAATATCTGCCTCTTTTTTTGCCTGTTTAACTTTCATGACACTTCCTATCATCGTGGAGCGAATCAGAATGCTTCCCAGACTCGGCACCACCGCGCGATTTTCCCTCCGGCGCATCTTGTTTGACAGCGAACGAAAAAATGAAGGCGCTTCCGCCGCCGATTTCGCTCCGAGAAAATTTGCATACAGTTCATCCTGATTCATCCGGGAGCCGGAAACATCCACGGCGATTATTTTTCCCGCCTGCCTGCTGCGCATGAGATCCACGGGCACGTTGTTCAGAAGTCCTCCGTCCACAAAAAGCTGGCCGTTCTTATACAGGGGCGGCACGATTCCCGGAAGCGAAGTGCTGGCCCGTACGGCCTGCCAGGCTGGTCCGGAATGGAACTCTGTCTCTTCCGCCAGGGTCAGATTACAGGCTACGGCAAAGTACGGTATCGGCAGATCTTCAATGGACGATTCGCCGAGCACTTCGCGCAGCGCCTGCACATATCTGCGCCCGCGAACAAGCGAGATGAAGGGAAATGTATAATCATTCAGCGGGTTCGATTCCACGAGATGCTCTCTGACCAGCCGTCGTATGGTATTCGTCTCTCCGTATTTGGCATAAAGGCCGCCGATCAATGCTCCCATACTTGTCCCGCAGATCATATCAATGGGGACGGATCCCTGAAGCAGCGCTTCAATCACTCCGATGTGCGCAGCTCCCCGCGCGCCTCCGCCGCCCAGAA
This sequence comes from Spirochaetia bacterium, assembly GCA_009885105.1. Classification (GTDB taxonomy): domain Bacteria; phylum Spirochaetota; class Leptospiria; order Leptospirales; family Leptonemataceae; genus VFLI01. The sequence goes on from VFLI01000005.1 coordinate 15,014, forward strand.
CCAGTCCGACAGCGCTGCCGGTGAGATACCGCGCCAGCCGGTCCATGTCCGCTCTGCTGCCTTCGCGCAGATGGTAATGCTGCGCCGGCTGGCGGTGGTTCAGGAAATCCTTCGTTCCCCGGGCTTCTCTTCTGTCCGAAGACTGAAGAATGACAAGATCGCGGGGGGAATGCACGACATTTACTGGACCGAGGTACCGGACTTCCACCGGCGAAAGCTTTGGATCATCGCCGCCGGCTGCGACAAGCAGAACCCGGTCAGCGCCGCGGATGCACTTCTCATTCCAGGGTCCCGCATCGGCTCCCCCGGTTAACAGAAGAAAATCATGCTCTTCTTCGCGCTCGGACAGCCAGGCGGATATCTTTTCGCCTCCGGCATCATCGCTGCTTTTTTGCGCCGATCCCTCTCCCAGCGCCTCATCCAGCGACCTGGCATTGATCCTGCGCACTTTCCCGTGTCTGGACAGAGAGATTTCGAGCGCGGTGGTGAACTCTTCTATATTTACGGACGGCGTAACAGGTATCACAGCCAGACTGGTAAAAGGCAGTCCGCGCCCCATGGCATCCGGTCTGCTGATGCGCCCGGCAATGGTCTTTGTCAGCGAAAGCACGGAGCGTGGAGACCGATAAAGCAGGCGTTTCACGGCTGACTGCGTCAGCTTTATCAGTTCGCAGTCGCGGAGCGCCGTCACCGTCGCCGAACGAGCCTCTCCTGTCAGAAGCGCCATTTCACCCACAATATCCCCGCGGGCGAAAAATCCGGATCGAAAAACCCGGCCCGCCTCATCGAGAGCTTCGTAAGACAGTCGTCCTCCGGCAACGACATACAATCCGTCCGGCGCATCCCCCTGCTTCATCAGTTCCTTACCGCCGGGCAGATACATCCACTGAAGATGTGCCTCAAGTTCCCTCAGCTGGCTATCATTCATTGACGCAAAAAGCGGGACGGTTTTCAGAAAACGGATCAGATCATTTGAAACAGGACGGTAGCGTTCTTGATGCTCGGATGCCTGACGGCCGGCTATCAGCGCGCTGAGTGTGCCTATTTTTTCCGGATACCTTTCCAGAAGAATTTGAAATTCCGCGCGAGGAAGACGGATGAGCAGCGAATCGACGACAGCTCTCACCGTCGCAGAACGAGGCTCCGATGTAACGAGCGAGGCTTCTCCGACAATTTCGCCGGTTGCGAGCTCTCCCAGGATAACCGTCTGGCCATCAGGACCTGCGCGCATCACCTGAAGCCTTCCATTTACGACAAGAAATAAACCATCGGCAGGCTCTCCCTGGCGCATCACTTCCGTTCCTGTCGTGGCTCCTACAAAGGACAAAGCCCGGGCGACGATTTTCAGAGTCTGACGGTCCAGCTGCGAGAAGAGACCTGTGCCCCGGAGTAGATCTACAATCGAAATTCCGGATTGTTTCAACGTTCGCAGGTCCATATGCACAGAACTCCGCCGGCGCATAAGACCGGCAAGCTAAAACCTCAGACAACCGTTTGCCAATCAGGAGGCGTTGAATATTTCTTGCTTATTCATAAAAAATCTATTTATAATGCAACTATGTGAGCTTGCCTCGATGCCGCTCCTGAATAACTTCCATTCAAAAAATTTCCGGAAATTTCGAATTTAATATTTCGCCGCGAGGAACGGCTTGCTTCTCTGAATTTCATTGTCCGGCTCGATATGAACGACGACATCTTTGAGTCCCGTAAATCGACGGCAGAGCTCTTCCTCAAGATCGGTCGCGATCGCATGCCCTTTATCTATGGTGATTTTCGGATTCACAAGGATGGAAAGATCCATATGAATCATCGCGCCTGTGCCCCGTGTGCGAATGTTGTGGCAGCCTTTTATCCCTTTGAAAGCAAGGACCGTATCGCGCACTTTTACCGGGTCAAGCCGCGCCTGGTCCGAGAAAGTGGCGTTCACACTCTTGAACACCTCGAAGGCCGCGTACAGAATAGCCAGCGCCACGAACAGTCCCACAATCGGGTCCGCCAGGGCGACGCCCAGCTTTACCAGGACAAGAGACAGAATCACGCCAAGAGTAACCCAAATATCAGAAAGCGTATGCCTGGCGTCAGACTGCAGCACATCGCTTTCGAGATCAACCCCCCGGCGTCTTTCATACCAGACAACAAATATATTGATGGCCAGCGTTATCAGCATGATTGCGAACGAGATCGATGTGACCTCGACAGGGGGAAGCGTGCCTTCTTTTACGTAAGCCGCAAGAGCGGACACAGAACTGCTGCCCACACGCCAGGCGGCAATACAGAGCATGATTCCAATAACTGCAGAAGCGAAAGACTCGTATTTTTCATGTCCGTACGGATGCTCATCGTCGAGCGGCTGTCCGGCGACTTTCATCGCAACCAGAGCGATAATGTTGCTTGATCCGTCACTGAGCGAATGAAGACCGTCGGCGAACATAGCGGTGGAACCGCTGATGAGACCCCAGCTTGCCTTCGCAATTGATACGGCGATATTCAGGAAAAGTATCTGAAACAGAACTTTCTTTATGTCTTTGCTGCGTTCCAATGACTTCCGCCGTGGGGCTATTTCTTTTTCAGAGAAACAGGCAGTTCGATTGTAAAGATTGTAGAGCTTCCGGCGCTTCGGTAGGCGATCAATTTTGAGTACATAATCTCCGCGTCGAAAGGCCGATAGCCTTCTTTCAAAAAGAGCACTATACTTCGCAGACCGGCGCCGAATCCGCCGCCCGCATGATCTTCCACTTTGTCAAAAAGCTGAATGGCCGCATCGAATGGATTCTTGCCCGCATTCATGAGATCTTCTTTTATTTTTTCGAGATTGAATTCCACCCGCTGTTTGTCGACCACGGTGATCGGTGAATTGTTTATGACATTGATGGTGAGATTTTTAATATCGCCCTTTTTCCGGACGCGAAGAGTCACATCAATTTTTTTGGCAAATTTTTCAGAGAGGGCAAACGAGTTTGTTTTGTGCATTTCAATCAGCTTCAGTATCGAAGAAGTCAGATCCACATTCACCAGGTTGTATTTTTTCAGCATATCGGTCTGGTTGTGCTGAATGGCGTAATCAATATCTTCATTGAGCTTTGCCTCCGGCACATCCGGGGATTCTTTTTTAGCCCGTGTCAGCAGCGCATTCTTCAGAAGCGCCCAGCGATTGTTGGCTTTGTTGGCATTATTTATCAATTCACCCAGCGACCAGAATACAGCCTCCGCCAAAAGCTCATAATCGCTGATTTCGTTGCCGCGCAGACCGGCCGGATCTTTGAACAGCTCAAAAATCGTGGACCGGAGCTTGCGTTCCAGGTTTGGAATATAGTCCTTTCCGATCGGTAAGACCTGATCAGCAGCTTCCAGCTCCGCCGGGGGTATGAATACAGACTCCGCCATATTGAAGGAGTAAAAATCCTGTACTGAATACGGGCTACAACCAATTTTTTTTATTTTCTACTGGCAGGCAAATAAAAAGCTCGTCTGAGTGACCCAAAATATCAGCCGGAACCGATCTCTACTTTTAGTCATCCTTTTGCTGGATCTGATCGGTTTCAGCCTGATTTTTCCTCTTGTTCCGGAACTTCTGGAGAGGTTTCTCAAAGATTCAGGCTCCAATCCTCTGGATAGCTGGTTTTTCTTTCTGCAAAATGCGGTAATTCTGGCTCTGCCTGCCGCAAAAAGAACCCACCCGGACTTAATCGTCCTTCTGGGAGGCATTCTGGGTTCCATTTACTCAATCCTACAGTTCTTTTTCTCACCCTTCTGGGGACGACTATCCGACCGGATCGGGCGCAGACCGGTCCTGATCCTGACCAGCATCGGGCTGGCCCTGTCCTATTTCCTCTGGTTTGCAACTTCCAGTTTCACAATGTTCGTGGCAGCCCGAGTTTTCGGCGGTATTATGGCCGGCAATCTGGGCGTGGCATCCGCTGCCATGGCGGACATGTCCACACCGGAAAATCGTACCAGGGAAATGGGGATGCTGGGAGCTGCCTTTGGTCTGGGGTTTATCCTGGGACCGGCTCTGGGCGGCGCCACATCGACCTGGCAGATCCAGAAAATTTTTCCAGCGCTTTCTTTCCTGAATCACTATTCTGGCTGCGCGCTGACCGCCTTTCTGTTGTCGGCGCTCAGCGCTCTGTTCAATCTCTCATTTTTTTCTGAAACTCTGCCGGAGAGAAAATCGTCCTCGCACGCCTGGGTAGAGAATCCTTTTCGCTGGACAGGCAAACTGGCTTTCCCAGGATTCAAGACGATCCTGATCGTTTATTTTTTGTATATTATGTTTTTCTCAAGCTTTGAGTTTACGCTTACTTTTTTCTACAAACTCGAGTTCGGCATGAAACCGATGGCCATTGCAATGATATTCGTCTACATCGGCGTTTTGATAGCGCTGGGACAGGGAGGCATTGTGCGGATGCTTTCCGGAAAGATTTTTGAAAAAACGATGGCCGTCATCGGACTGGCGCTTCTGCCTCTGCCCCTCATCGCGCTGGCGTACACGGCGCCCTATGTGAGTCTGACGCTTCTGTGTCTTGCGCCCATCGCGCTCGGATCTGCGCTCGTGCAGCCCGCTCTCTCCGGACTGGCCAGTCTGGCGGCGCCCGCAGAAAGCCAGGGCCTGGCGATGGGAGTTTTTCGCAGCTCGGGTTCTCTTGCGCGCGCCCTGGGTCCGATATTCGGCGCGTATCTCTACTGGTTCTCCGGCGTGAAAATCGCGTACTGGATTCTGGGAGGACTGCTCATCGTGACGGTTCTGGTTTCACTTCGTCTGGCAGACGTCAGGAAATAGACCCTTACGAACCGCGACCTGCCGTCAGAGCGCTGCAACGACGGTGTCTCTTCCTTTATGCTTTCCTTCATAGAGCGCGCTGTCCGCCAGATCGATCAGCTTCTGAGGAAAAATGCCTTCGACGACTTTCTGCACAGAACATCCGGCCGTTACCGTCACAATTCCGCCGACACCCTGTGCGTGTTTGATCTGCATCGACCTGACGCGCATCCGTATTCTTTCCGCAACGAGCTGCGCGCCCTCAAGAGTCGTGTTTGGCAGTATCACTCCAAATTCCTCTCCGCCATAGCGCACTGCCGTATCGCCTTTACGAAACAGGCATGAATCGATGGCGCCCGCCACCTGTTTGAGACATTGATCGCCTGTCGGATGCCCGTAAAGATCGTTGTACTTCTTAAAATAATCCACATCCAGCATAACGAAGGCGATTTCGGTTCCCGATACTGCGGCCTCTTTCCATGTGCTTATCAGGAAATTATCCATGTAAAGCCGGTTCCCGAGCCCTGTCAGTCCGTCAAGATTTGATTTAATGGAAAGATCGATGTTCGAAATCGTCAGCTGATTGTTGATGGCCATCAGTTCTTCTTCTCTCTGACGTCGCCTCTCCATTTCGTGACGAAGTCTGAGAGCGGCGCCGATCCTGGATATCAACTCAACCTTGCGAAACGGCTTTCGAATGTAGTCCATGGCCCCTGCCTTATAAGAGCGGTCAATCGTTTCGTCATCATCGTGCGCTGTCATCACAATGATCGGAACATTGAACAGGATTTGTATGCCTTTGAGAAGACGCGTTCCTTCAATTCCATCTATTCCCGGAAGGACAATGTCCATCAGGATAAGATCCGGTGTATCTTCGATTTTAAGGCTGGCAAATTCTTTCTGCGCCTCCTCAACGGATTTGAAATATTTGGTATCTTTATATCCGGCATTCGACAGCAATCTTCCGAGCAGAAGCTGCACGGCCGGCGAATCTTCGATCACGGCAATTCGGGCTATCGCTCTCATGAAAAATGCTTTGCCGCTCTGTCAGAACAGACCATCATCGACGGCCACCGCCCAGGATCGACCCCAGAACCCCCCGGACAATAGATCTGCCCAGCTGGCTTCCCACCGATCTAACCGCGCTCTTTGCGAACGACTCGACAATGGTGTCGCTTCTGCGGCCGCTGCCAGCGCTCTTCTTTTTTGCCGCCGCTGCCTTTTTTTTGGGCTGCGGGGCTTCCTCTTCAGATCCGGCGCCATTTTCGCGGCGCGATTTCAGAATTTCATACGCTGATTCTCGGTCGATCTGTTTCTGGTAATGAGCAAACACAGTAGATTCGTTGATGATTTTTTTTCTCTGTTCCTCCGTCACGGGACCGATCTGACTTCGCGGAGGACAGACAAAGGCCCGCTCGACAACTCCAGGAGATCCCTTTGCGTCCAGAAACGAAACCAGAGCCTCGCCGATTTCAAGCTCCGTGATTACCTGTTCCACTTTCAGGTCCGGGTTGCTGCGAAATGTTTCCGCGGCTGCTTTGACTGCCTTCTGGTCTTTGGGCGTGAAAGCGCGCAATGCGTGCTGCAGCCGGTTTCCGAGCTGGCCCAGCACATTTTCCGGAATGTCGAGCGGATTCTGGCTGATGAAATAAACGCCTACGCCTTTGGAACGGATGAGTCGAATTACCTGCTCGATTTTTTCAAGAAGGGCTTTGGGCGCATCATTGAAAAGAAGGTGCGCCTCATCAAAAAAGAAAACCAGTTTGGGTTTGTCAATATCGCCCGCTTCCGGCAGCTGCTCGAACAATTCCGAGAGCAGCCAGAGGAGAAAAGTGGCGTAGACCTTGGGCGAGTTGATGAGTTTTGCCCCTGCCAGAATATTTACAACACCGCGCCCCTTGCTGTTTGTCTGTATGAGATCGTCCAGATTGAGAGCGGGTTCTCCAAAAAATATATCGCCGCCCTGCTGTTCCAGTTCCAGCAAATTGCGCTGGATCGCGCCGATGCTCGCCGTGGATACTCCGCCGTATTCGGTCGTGTAATCTTTCGCATTCTCGCCGACGTGCTGCACCATGGAACGGAGATCTTTCATGTCCAGCAGCAGAAGACCGTTGTCGTCAGCAATTTTGAATACCAGAGTAAGAACGCCCGACTGCGTGTCGTTCAGATTCAGAAGGCGCGAAAGAAGCATCGGTCCCATTTCAGAAACAGTGGCACGGACCGGATGCCCCTGTTCCCCGAACACATCCCAGAATGCCGCGGGGCAGTCTTCAAAAACAAAATTCTTCAGCTGGAGCTGCTTGATTCGCCCGTCAACTTTTGGATTTGACGAGCCCGCGCGGCTGATGCCGGAAAGATCGCCCTTCACATCGGCCATAAAAACCGGCACGCCGATCCGACTGAAATTTTCTGCCAGCACCTGCAGGGATACAGTCTTGCCCGTGCCCGTCGCCCCGGCGATCAGACCGTGTCGGTTTGCCATCTGAGGTAGAAGAACGATGTCTTTGGAACTTTTTGCAATTGTCATTGGTTCTGTCATGTATGTATGCCTTCTTCGTCTATTTTTACTTTTCCGGTGAATTTTACTTTTGCTCCGGATTCTATTTCCAGTCCCTGGTTTATGCTGACATTATTACCAAATGTCACATCCGCTCCCGGCGCAATAAAAACACGGGGCACAACGGTCTCGAAAACGCTGCTGCAATGCCTGCATTTATATTTGTTTTTGGCCAGCCGCTCAATCTCAGAGCCCCCGCAGTTCACGCATTTTTCCGCCCTGTTTTTTTCACTCATGGGATCGCCCTGTCATAGATGTATTTAGAAGCTGGCTGATAATTACTTGTCTCGACAATTGAAATCGACTGTCAAATAGATATTGATTTAATAATCGGGCTCATAATTGCCCGGGAAACCGGTATTTCAGTGGAAAACCCTGATCTCAGGCGGCCAGCCGGGCGGCGGTGCCTTTTTGTTATTCAAAAATTAATTTGCACAGGCGGAGTTCCTTTGCTTTATTGAGCTGAGAATCTGTTCAGATCGTTCAAGCACATGAAAAACTCTGGCCGCTGTCTATATTATATGCTTTTATTATTGTTTATTATTCTTAGTTTTCCAGAAAATATAGTTTCACAGAATATTCACGAAGAATACATTCTACAATATTGGGTTTTCTCATTTTCAGAAAGCAAATTACCCGTGATAACTTATCGTCTGCAGAATTTCAATTTTGATTCGAATCAGCCTTTTTTCTACAGAAATGCCGGGATCGAGTTTTACGGGAATCAAACCGTTAGAAGTTTTCATTATCGACAGTGCGGAAATGATACCGGACCGGCATCCACGGAAGGTTTGTGGTCAATCTATCAGGAAGGTGGAGTGAAAAAATTAAAAATCAATTTCCCAAACGAAGAAAGTATTTTTGAAATCCTTGAATTGAGCGCCGAGAAAATTGTTTTGAAGAAACTGTAAGAATCATAAACTCCATACCAGAGGTAATCAATGTCGATACGATTGTTGGTGGCGGGGCGAGAATTTGCGAGAATTGCCAGCATCCAGATTGGTGTCTGGTCCGGACTCTTTGGACAATCAACCAGGCTTATTATTGACATAATACAGATTGCCGCATGGAGAATTGCAGGATTTTAAGCCTTCTCGATGAATGAACAATACGGAAACACTATGAACACAATACGAACGTAACCGTCAATTCCTCCCCACCCCACCTTGCGCTGCGCCGGAGTTGAAAACCGAGCTTCAATCTACCGATTGAAAGTAA
>VFLI01000074.1 GCA_009885105.1 Spirochaetia bacterium
GACGAATTGCCCTGCGATTGATTTATTGTTGGATTCATACACGGAACCTCCATTAGTCCACTATTGAGGACATGGAACGGGATGAGCCCATGCCCGTCAAGTGTTTAGTCCTCATATGGGGACGTTGGGGCTATTTTTCTTTGGAATTTTTCAACGGGTTAAATTTTTTTGTTGACCGGATGTGCTTTTCCTTGTAACGTCCTCTCTTGAGGACGATCCGGTTCGATTCCGTCATCTGCAAGGTCGGATATGCTTGAAGCATCTAATGTAATTACTGATTTTCATAGTCGTTACTTTGCTTTGGAACTTACAAGGCGGAGGTCTTCTGACAGTGTTGAGAAATTGACTGCAGCTTTAGCCGATGCGCAGGTAGACCTGAACCCACATCAAGTTGAAGCAGCCTTATTTGCCTTTAAGAATCCACTCTCCCTTGGAGCTATTCTGGCCGATGAAGTCGGACTTGGGAAGACGATTGAAGCTGGTCTGCTTCTGGCGCAGAAGTGGGCGGAGCGACGGCGTCGATTATTAGTCATCGTTCCTGCTAATCTGAGAAAACAGTGGAGCCAAGAACTCGCGGACAAGTTCTTCCTTCCGAGCGTGATCATGGAATCACGTAGCTTTAATGCCGCAATTAGCGCTGGAAACTTAAACCCTCTTCAACAAGATGCCATTCTCATCTGTTCATATCATTTTGCGCGTGCCAAGGCGCCATATATTCGCCAGACAAACTGGGAACTGGTAGTTATCGACGAGGCGCACCGACTGCGAAACGTTTACAAGCCCTCCAGCAAAATCGCCAATGCGATTAAGGAGGCGATTGCACCGTATCGTAAAATTCTTCTGACTGCCACACCATTGCAGAATTCAATTCTGGAACTGTATGGACTGGTAAGCATTCTTGATGACTATACCTTCGGCGATTTAGGAACATTCCGAGCGCGTTACTCTCGACTGACAGATGAAGAGGATTTTCAAGATTTGAAAGATCGCCTACTCCCCGTATGCAAGCGGACCTTACGAAAGCAAGTTCTGGAATATGTCAAGTACACAACTCGTCTGGCATTAGTTCAGGAATTTGTTCCATCGGTGGAAGAACAAAAACTCTATGAACTGGTATCAGATTATCTGCAAAGAGACAATTTATACGCTCTGCCTTCCGGCCAGCGTCAGCTCATGACTTTGATTCTGCGAAAACTACTTGCATCTTCAACATACGCGATATCCGGAACGTTGGCAGGACTCGCAGCGAAACTGGAATCCGCGGCGGCGGAAGCACAACCGGTACAGGAACAACCGGAGGGATTGGAGGAAAATTGGGAGAGCCTTGAAGAACTCGCCGATGAATGGGAAGAGGAAGATGCGCCAACGGATGGCGAACGCCCAAGGTTGACGCCTGAACAACTTGTAGAACTGCGCGAAGAAATGGCGCTCCTTAAAGAGTTTCACTTACTTGCGCGTTCTATAGCTAAAAATTCGAAAGGAGAAGTTTTGCTCACTGCTTTGCGGCGGGGATTCAATGCCGCATCCGATGCACAGAAAGCTCTGGGGTCGACTACACTTCATCAGAAAGCCGTAATTTTTACCGAATCGCGCCGCACACAGGAATACCTTTTTCGGATACTGGAAGAAACAGAATTCAAGGGCAAGGTCGTTATGTTTAACGGACAGAATAACGACCTGCGTTCAAAGGAAATCTATCAGCGATGGGTCGAAAAAAACAAAGGCACCGATAGGATTTCAAGTTCGCCGTCGGCAGATATGCGAGCAGCCCTCGTGGAAGCGTTTCGCGATGAGGCTGCAATACTCATTGCCACGGAAGCCGCCGCCGAAGGTATAAATCTTCAGTTTTGCAATCTCGTTGTCAACTATGATCTTCCCTGGAATCCCCAGCGGATTGAACAGAGAATCGGCCGGTGTCACCGCTACGGACAGAAGTTCGATGTCGTAGTCGTAAATTTTCTAAACAAAAACAACGCAGCAGATCAGCGCGTCTACCAACTTCTCGATGAGAAATTCCGTCTTTTCAATGGCGTCTTTGGGGCCAGCGACGAAGTTCTGGGCGCCGTAGAATCCGGCGTCGATTTTGAAAAACGGATTGCGGGCATTTATCACAAATGCCGGACAGTCCAGCAGATCCAGCTTGAATTCGATTTTCTCCAAAAGGAACTTGAAGTCGATATCGATGCAGGGAAGCGGGATGCGCGGGAAAAGTTACTCAACAATTTTGATCACGAAGTCGTCGAGAAAGTGCGCATTGAGACGCGTGATTCGCTGAATGTGTTCGAGGAGCGATTGTGGCTTTTGACACAACGAATTCTCGGACCGTACGCCAGGTTCGACATCCTGCGTCATAGCTTTCTGCTCGAATCCATTCCCGGCGGTCTGTCAGTCCATGCGGGTCCGTATCGAATGGAAAAGAATGTGAATGATGCAAACACCTATCGCATCGGCCATCCACTCGCAGGCTTTGTCATTGAGAGAGCACGGATGCTTGGTTCGGGTCAAGGAGCTGTCCGGTTCGACCTTGCCAAAAGCGGTAAGCGTATCGCTGCGCTGGAAGGGCTGGCAGGTCAGAACGGGTGGTTGTCGCTTATCCTTCTAACGGTGACGGCTCTCGAAACAGAAGAATACCTACTCCTTGCCGGACTGACCGATGCTGGTGTAGAGCTGGATTTGCAACAGTGTCGCCGTCTTTTTGATCTACCCGGTGAGGCGCTGCCCGCCTTTCAATTTCCCACAGTGGTCGCCACGTCACTAACGAAAATCATAGAGACGCAAACGAATGAAATTCTCGGAGAACTAAGTTCACGTGATGGAAACTGGTTCGATACTGAAATGGAGAAGCTCGACCGCTGGGCTGACGATCGGCGACTTGCACTGAAAGCGCAGTTACAGGAAATGGATACGCGGATCAAAGATACAAAAAAAGAAGCGCGACTTGCCCCGAACTTACCAAAGAAGCTTGAACTTGAACGGAAGTTGCGCAATCTCGGCAGTGAAAGGGATCAGGCATGGAAGGCTTACGATGGGGCGGCGATTGAAGTCGAAAAGGAGAAAGATGGATTGCTCGACCGCGTTAGTCAGAGATTGAAGCAAGACACGAAATCGGAAACAGTTTTTACAATAAGATGGGAGTTAGTGTAGGAGCAGACCATGATCGATCTACTTGCAAAAATGGAACGTCAGGTAATGTGGCACCTCCCGGGGAGGGACGCGCGCTATGTGGGATCTTTTCTCTTCGATCCGCAAAAACAGATTAGTCTCTCAACGAACATCGCATGGGATCACGATGACTACATGCTTTTTCGAGGGCGCTCGTCTGTGGATGTTATTCTGCTTGCGGACTCTACGGGCGCTTTGTGGACGTTAGTCGACTGTGTCATCAGCAGCCTCGGAACGAGCAGCGTGGTTTTTTTCGTTGGTCTGGCCCTAAGAGGCGCCCATTTCAGTTCTAAAGACTCAATTGTCTTGCGCAGAAAAATGATCCGCTTCCCTTACATGGATACTTGGCTCGGGCGCAATCCGTTGCACATGCTAACCATGGATGCGAATCAGGAATCTTGGAAATATGAGCGTCCTGCCGATATCGAGTTCGAGATGGCGAAGATTGGAGTTCGGCTCATTTTCGGAGGAGACAGGTCATCAGGTTCGGATTCAGATCCCCCGTCGCTATCCATAAACTACAATACCTCAGTAGTCATTGAGTCACTAAAGGGTGAGCTTCAGTCTCTGGCTTGGTTTCAAGAGAAAGGATTTCATATTCACAATCTCCTTTCGCTATTGCTGGGTCAACCGTTATGGCGTATTCACGAAGCGGCGACCATTGCTCAAGATGATTGCCTTGACCTTGTTTTCAGACAGACGACTACAAGCCGCGCTGGTCATCTACATTCAGATCATGTCCTCGTCCATTTCCACGATATTAAAGAAGAGTTTCAAACCATCGTAGAGAACTGGCTTATGGCCTCCGTGACTTTGCAACCGGTCATGGATTTGCTCGCGGGATACGTGAGCGATCCTGGCGGTTTTTTGCAAAGCAAACTCCTGATGCTCACAACGGCCTTTGAAGTCTTCCACCGCCGGGCGCGAGGTGGAACCTACATGTCGGCAGGCGATTACACACCGCTTTGCCAGCGGATGGTCGAGCACCTTCCTAACGAGCTGAACGCGGATCACAAGCAAGCTCTGAAAAACAGACTGACGCACGGAAACGAGTATTCCCTGCGGAAACGGTTCGCAGAGGTTTTCGTCGAGCTGCCCGAGCCGCTACTCGATTTCTTTCCCCGGCGCGAGCAATTTGTAGGTCAGATTGTGGATTGGCGGAATCAGCTGACGCACTATGTCGATCCGGCAAAGGAGCATGACCTCCAGAATATTGATGAACTCTATCTTTCCTGCCGGCGGATCGAGGTGTTACTCGTAATTTTGTTGCTGAACCATGCAGGTATCCGGTATGATCTTTTGGCTACCGGATTGGCACGATGCCCACGCTACCGCAACTTGGTCGCCGACAGAGAACATAAACCATCCGAGTCAGACGCTGCTAATTCGGAAGGTGGTGTCCAAATCAAAGGTGTTTTTTGGGACCATCCTGAGTTGAAGAGTGAAACCGCGCTGCGCAATCGCCTCATCAGCGGTAGTGACGCCGACCGCAGCTGGATACTGGCTCGCATGCTTGAATACGGACGGGTTGAAGACACGATGCGCCTCTTTGATCTGGATGAAATCAAACGCCGTCTCCATTTCCTGCCGCTGCGTGACGGATCGCGTGAAATGATCTTCCGCAAATGGCAAAGGATGTTCGAGATCTATGGAACCGCAAGAAAATAAGGAGTGCTATGCAAGTCCTGAATTGCGCCGACTCTTGAGGGAGCTGGCCCAGATCGCTCCCGGCTTTTTTCTTACCGGCGGCACGGCCTTGAGTGTCTTCTACCTGCATCATCGCATCTCCGAGGACATCGACCTCTTCACAATTGAATCAGGAGCCGTCGCACGATTGGCCGACGAAACAAAGCGAAAGTGGCCGGAAACGCGTGTTCGTAAGCAGACGGAGACATTTTTCTCGGCAACGATTGGGAGCATTAAAGTCGATTTTGTTGAGTCACCCAACGAAAGCCCCGATACAAAGCCAATTGTTGATCTTGACGGACAGACATTGACAATCGACTCGTTTGATAACATTATCGCAAACAAGCTGACAACGCTTGTGAGTCGGTGTGATCCTAAAGACATCATCGACTTCCACTTCGGAACCACATTCGGGACGTTCGATCGGGAGACCTTGCTCAAGGATGCTGCGCGGAAGGAAGGTCTTTTCGATGACCCCGCTTCGGCGGCGTTTGCGATCGAGGAGAACCTTGCCAGGGCGCGGGGATTGTCAGAATGGCCAGACCTGCTCATAGCCGTAGAGCGAGATACCGCCATTGCGTCTGCGTCTGGCTGGGTTGGGTGGCTGTATGAACTCGGCGGAAAAGGCACAAAAGATATTTTGCGGGCAATGCTTTGGCTGCCAGCCTCAACAGTTCCCATTATTTTTGAATCACCTGGAGAGTTTGGTTTAACCGGCATTACCGCCGCTTCTTTCTATCGCAAAGACGACTACCGCCTTGGCTTGGTGGTCAATGGTCCTTTCGATCGGCGCAACCTGTCATTGATGGGGGTCGCTCCCATTTTGGGAAGCGTGCAAAAGGGCGCCGATACTCCGAGCTTCGTTGGAACTTCGCAAGGGCGCATTGTGGACATCACGAATGCGTGGCCGAAATACACGGATACGAGCATGCCCAAAGAGACCCAAACAATTACGTACGAGCCGCATGCCGTTGAGCTAAAGTCCTCTGGACCCACATCGCTCGCGAAGCACACCTTGATCTATTTTCTCAACGGATGCGATGCGGACATCTTGAACTACGATGCTTGGCTTCAAATCCGAGCAGGAGGTGCCGCAGAAGCGTTTTCCGCTGTATCAAAGCAAGCGCGAGAAGGGGCGGATTCCATTCTCTACGGACCGCCGGTCTTAACCTTTAGTGTTCTTGGTGCGCCCGCGTACTTTGGGCGTCTACCCACTCCGCGAGCCGGGAACCTTCCCGGGTCGTTGTTGGTGATCTGCGCCGATGTGGCCGAGCCGCGAAAAATAGCGCACGATTTTGCAACCCTTCTTAATTTTCTCCTTGATGCCGAGGTCATTGCGATCGGCTGTAACATTTACGATTCCGGTCTCACCGAGATCAGCCAACAATACTGGAACGTCACGGACGCTTTGAATCTACTCGATCGGACTGCGCCCAATCCGCTCGTTCCATTCGGTTTTCGTCATCGGGTCGAGCGTCGCGTTGATCTTGATGTCGGCAAGGAAATTGGCAGTCTTTTTGAAACTTATCGAAAGCAAAAGGAAACGTATGGCCTCCAGAAAGTCCTGTGGTATTTCAACGAATCCCGGAATCTTGCCTTCGAATTACAGGTCCATCCTCTATCGACCGCACTCGACTTGCTAACGACCGCATGGTTCAAAGGACCACAGAGTCCTTCCAAAGGACGCAATCTACCAGACCAAGAATATTCCGACGCCATTGCACCTTTCCTTGAACCAATCAAGGGAAAACTCACCGCTACGTCGGCAGATCCGATCATGGCAAGAATCCGTAACGCAAACAGCATGGGTTTCACCCAACGCCAGTCAACTTTCTTTGAGGAGTTGGGTCTTCCGCTTTCTGCAGCGGAAAAAGACCTTCTGAAATTTCGCAATGTGGCAATCCACGGCGAGCTCGGTGATTGGGATTCGCAAGAGAGAGTCCTCAGAACGGGTGGATTCCGGAGCTTACTGGGCAGAACAATCCTCAGTCTGCTTGAATACGATGGGCCTTACATAGACTACTCTACCTTGGGATTTCCTCTCAGGTCGGTCCGCGATGGGGCCGAACTCCCGACCCGAGCAGCCAAGAAAGCCATCAAACCGCAGCCCTAAAGGATAACCATGGAAGAAGGAAAACTCGAACTAACATCCACTGACATCGTCGAAGATCGCCGCCAGGAACTTCTGCGACTTTTCCCGGAAGCGCGAACCGAAAGCGGAAAAATCGACTTCGCCCGTCTATCGCTTGCTCTTGGCGAGACCGTTGACGTTGGTAAAGAGCGCTACGGCATGAATTGGCCTGGCAAAGCCGATTGCTTTAAGACGATCCAGTCGCCAAGCCTCGGAACCCTACGTCCAGCTCGTGAAGAAAGCGTCGATTTCGATACTACAGAAAATTTAATAATCGAAGGCGATAATCTCGAAGTCCTGAAACTCTTACAGAAATCGTACGCGGGCAAAGTCAAGATGATCTACATCGACCCGCCGTACAACACGGGAAACGACTTCATCTATCCGGATAATTATACTGAATCTCTGCAGACATATCTGGAATACACGGGCCAGGTCGATGCTCAGGGAAAGAAGTTCAGCACAAATACGGAAGCTGACGGCCGGTTCCATTCAAGGTGGTTGAATATGATGTATCCACGGTTGTATCTGGCGCGAAATTTGCTCAGAGAAGATGGAGTGATTTTTGTGAGCGTCGATGACCATGAGGTTGAGAACTTAAGACGCATTCTTGATGAGATCTACGGCGAAGAGAATTTTATAGCTCAGTTAACTTGGGAGGGCGCGGGCAAGAACGACGCGAGACAAATCGGTGTGAGCCACGAGTATGTCCTGGTATTCGCTCGCAATCGCATGTCTTTGCCAGCAGAGTGGTCGATCGCCAAAGACGGTGTAGACCCCGTAATCAAGGAGGTCGAGCGTCTACGAACAATTCATGGCGAGAATTATGATGCCGCGTCCACAGCCATGGCGGCGTGGTTTCGTGACAACAAGGCAACACCATCATTTGGGTTGCGGCGTTTTCGATTCATTGACAAGGTCGGCGCGTACAAAGAGGACGATCCGACGGCCCCTGGAGGTCGCAAGTTTGTCCTCATCAATCCAAACAATGGGCAACCCATCCCGCTTAGAGCCAATCGCGGTTGGGCGTTTGATCAGGCGGGTTTTGAGAAGTTGATTCAGGATGGGCGAATTACATTTGTCACGGAGCGGAGTATCATGGTCCGCCGTTATCTGCACGAGACTGACAGAATGACGCCACAGAGTGTGCTCTATCAGCCCGTGCGCTCCGCGTCAGAGCGATTAGGCCGCATGATGGGAGAGAACGTTTTTGAATTTCCCAAGGACGAGACGGTTATTGAAAAATTTGTCGAAATGTCGACGTCTGTGGACGACCCCGCAGCTGTCATTCTGGATTTCTTCGCTGGCTCCGGTACAACAGCCCATGCCGTTCTGGATTTAAACAAATATGACGGCGGCAATCGTAAGTTCATTCTCGTACAGCTTCCCGAACCAACCGGCCGTGAGGACTACCCCACAATCGCTGACATCTGCAAAGAACGCGGTCGAAGGGTCATAAAAAAGCTAAACGAAGGCGACGACGGAAAACTCCCCCTTGAAAACGGCATAAAACCTGATCGTGGCTTTCGCGTCTTTAAGCTAGCTGAATCCAATTTTGAAACATGGAAATCTGACGTCCCACATGGGGATACAGCAACGCTGGCAAAACAACTTGAACTTTACGTGGATCATGTTCGACATGATCGCGAACCAGAAGATCTTCTTTATGAGATTCTCCTAAAGAGTGGATTTCCCCTGACGACACCCGTCGCAGCGCTAAAGATCGCCGGGAAAATCGTCTACTCTGTCGCGGAAGGAGCGCTCTTCGTTTGTCTGGAAAAAGAACTAACGCTCGAATGCATCCGCGAAATGGCAGACGAGAAACCGGAGCGCGTCGTATGTCTTGACGCAGGATTCGCCGGAAACGATCAACTAAAAGCTAACGCGGCACACAACTTCAAAGCAAAAGGCGTCAAAAGTTTTAAAACAGTATGAGAGGAAAACTATGGAACTAAAAATCGAACTTCCCGACTCTTCGTTCTCAGCGCTGAGAGTTACCCCAGAGGCCTTTGCGGATTCGCTCAAGAAAGCTGCTGTTGCCAAATGGTACGAACTGGCGCGGATCTCGCAATCAAAGGGGGCTGAAATGCTTGGTGTTTCGCGGCTTGAATTTTTGAAAATACTATCGGATCATCAAGTTTCCATTCTGCAGTTGGATGAAGAATCACTGAAGAAAGAGTTGTCTTAATGACCAAAGCTGTCATAAACGCTTCCCCGCTAATTCTTCTGGCGAAAGGCGGACTATTGGGGATTTTATCGAATTTATTTGAATCCCTTGTCGTCCCAGAACCAGTGTTGAGTGAAATTTCCGTCCGTCCTGACGATGAAGTTATTAAGCAGTTCGCAAGCCTTCCATTACTTGTAAAATTGCCAGTTGCGCCAGAACCAGAGGTGCAGAGTTGGGATCTTGGAAAAGGTGAAACCGCCGTCATATCTTACGCGCTTTGCAATCCGGGATTTGTCGCGATTCTCGATGATGCCGAAGCGCGCGCTTGTTGTCGGGCGCTGGGACTGCGGACAATGGGAACCGGAGCCCTCTTGATTGCGGCGAAAGAAAAAGATTTGCTGCCCTCCGTGCGTGAGGCGCTTGTGACGTTGCACGGCCAGGGATACTGGATTTCTGACGACGTCTGCAAGGTTCTCTGTTCGCGGGCGGGAGAAATTTGGCCATGAAGCTGCAGTTCGACGCCAACCAGCAGTTTCAACTGGACGCGATTCAGTCCGTTGTGGATTTGTTTGAGGGCCAGCCCGGACCAAATCCCGATTTCGCAGTCGCCCAGGGACATTCCTTTAGCGAACTTTTCGGAGCCGAGAATCCTCTTTCTATCAGTGATGACAGACTTCTTGCAAATACACGGGCAGTCCAACTGCGAAATGAAATCGAATTGCCTTCGAACGGCGCCGGCGCCCCGCTTGCAGGTTGGGATCTGACCGATTCTATCAGCGCAGAAGACCGTAGCTGTCCCCATTTTTCCATTGAGATGGAAACAGGAACAGGAAAAACTTATGTGTATCTACGTACGATTTTCGAACTCGCGCAACGTTATGGTTTTCTAAAGTTTATCATTGTTGTCCCGGGTGTGGCTATCCGCGAAGGCGTGCTCAAGAATATTGAAATTACGGCGGAACATTTCCGCGCTCTCTACAACAACCTCCCGTTCGAGCACTTCGTTTACGACGCAAAACGTATCAACCGACTGCGCCATTTTGCACAGAATAACCATCTACAAATTCTTGTTATAAACATTGACGCGTTCCGCAAAAATTTCATGGGCACCGACGACGAACTGAAAAGCAATGTAATTTACCGTGAGAGCGATCGGCTTTCCGGTCGACAGCCGATCCAGTTCATTCAATCCGTTAGGCCCATTGTAATCATTGACGAGCCACAGAGCGTGGACAACACAGAGAAAGCTCAGGAAGCAATTCGTTCTTTAAATCCACTCCTCACCTTGCGCTACTCCGCTACGCATCGCAACCCATACAACCTCATTTACCGTCTCGATCCTATTAAGGCTTTTCAACTTCGGCTCGTTAAGCAGATCGTCGTCGCGGGCGCGCGTGCGGAAGGTGGAATGAATGAAGCTTTTGTTCGTGTCGAGAAAATCGATCACCAAAAAGGAATCAAAGCAAAACTGCGGATTCACGTCCAGACTGCGGGAGGACCAAAGGAAAAATCTGTGACGGTTCAAGATGGATCAGATCTTTTCACTCTTTCCGAAGAGCGTCCCGTGTATCAGAACGGATTTATTGTTAGAGAAATTACAGCAGAACCCGGAAACGAATTGGTTCGTTTTCAAAATGGAACTGTAGTCCGTCTGTCAGAGGAGATTGGAGGCCTTTCTGACGACATCTGGAGTGTGCAAATCCGGCACACCCTCCGGCGACACCTGGAAAAAGAAATGCAGCTGCGCGGAAGAGGAATCAAAGTACTGAGCTTATTTTTTATTGATCGGGTTTCCAACTATCGTGCATACGATGAAATGGGACATGCGCAAAAAGGAAAATTCGCATTAGAACTGGAAACTGCTCTGCGCGAATTCGCGAAAGAGGAACGGTACAAACCTCTGAACTGGCTGAACTCCGATTTTGCATCCCTTCATAATGGTTATTTTTCACAGGACAAGAAGGGAGTTTTTAAAGACACACGCGGCGACACGCAAGCGGATGATGACACTTACAATCTAATCATGAAGGACAAGGAACGTCTTTTGTCTGAGGAGGTGCCACTGCGTTTTATTTTCAGTCACTCCGCACTCCGCGAAGGATGGGACAATCCCAACGTTTTTCAGATTTGCACGCTAAATCAAACTCAAGCAACGATGAAAAAGCGTCAGGAGATCGGACGTGGTCTACGCCTCCCCGTAGATAGCACCGGACAACGCGTCTTTGACGAAAGCATCAATAAACTCTATGTCATCGCCAACGAAAGCTACGAAGACTTCGCTCGCTCCCTGCAGGATGAATACGAAGAAGATTGCGGGGTTCAATTCGGACGCGTCCCTATTTCCGCTTTTGCCCGGCTCGTTCGTGTGGTCGACGGCGAAGAAGTTGCTATAGGACTTGAAGGCGCAGAACAAGTCCATTCTGCACTGCTGCAACAAGGTATGATCGATAAAGATGGAAGGATTCAGGCGTCCTTTCGTCCAACTGACAAGGATTTCGAGCTCAAACTGCCGGACGAGCTTGCCCCTCTTTCAACATCTGTAGCCGATCTGCTATCCGGATATCAAATAGAGCGTCATATAACGCGCGAGAAGAACAGCGGTCCCAATCGACTGCTTAAACAAATCGCGCTTACGCCCGAATTTAAAGAACTCTGGGAAAGAATCAAGCCACGGACTCGTTACCGCATTGAATTCGCGACTGATGATCTCATTCGTCGTGCGGTTGATGCCCTGAAACGGATGCCCGTGATCGAACCTACCAAAATACGTCTGTCAGCTGGCCGTCTGGCCGTGACTCAGGCGGGAGTCGAAGCAACCGCAGAATCCGCATCAACTGAGCGTGTGGATTTCCGGGGACCGATGCCGGATATATTAGCTTATTTACAGAACGTCACGGAGCTGACCCGGTCAACACTTGTACGCATTCTGATTGAGTCGGGAAGATTGTCTGATCTCTTTCGCGATCCGCAGCGATTCCTTGACGCGAGTGCGGCCACCATCGAACGCGAATTGCGCCGCCTGCTTGTTGACGGGATCAAATATGAGCGCATTCAGGGACCCGATAGCGCGTGGGAAATGCGTTTATTCGAAACTGAGGAAGTTGTCGACTACCTTCGTTCGCTTGCCGTCGATCATTCCCTTTACGAATACATAACATACGATTCTCTTGTTGAACGTAAATTCGCCGAAACTCTGGACGACCGCGCCGACATAAAACTGTTCGTAAAATTGCCAAGATGGTTTCAAGTCGATACACCTCTCGGAACATACAACCCGGATTGGGCGATTGTGAA
Source organism: Spirochaetia bacterium (assembly GCA_009885105.1). Classification (GTDB taxonomy): domain Bacteria; phylum Spirochaetota; class Leptospiria; order Leptospirales; family Leptonemataceae; genus VFLI01. The sequence continues at coordinate 12,441 of VFLI01000074.1, forward strand.
GCACAACGAAAGTACGTTGTATCTCGTCCGTGAGACGAAAGGTACGAAGGATTTTCTGAAATTGCGCACCCTGGAAGCGGATAAGGTCCGGTGTGGACAGAAACACTTTGAAGCAATCGGAGTTCCGTTTGAAGTTGCGGTATCCGCTGACGAAGTATGAAGACACGAGTTTCACCATCAAGCAAGGTAGTTGTAGGTTATAGTCAATTGGAATTGGAAATTCGCGAATGTCTACGATGTTCGGAATTTTCACTCCGTTCCATAGAGACCGCTACAGGTATAAGCAAAACACATCTTGCAAATTTCAAGAATGCGAAACGGAACCTTTCTTTTCAAAACCTCAATCAACTTGCTGGATACTTTAAGCTTCGTTATATCATCAAAAACTTTTAAATCTGACCTTGCAGATGACGGAATCGAACCGGATCGTCCTCAAGAGAGGACGTTAAAAGGAGAAGCACATCCGGTCAACAAAAAAATTGAACCAGCTGAAAAATTCCAAAGAAAAGTGGCCTCAACGTCCCCATATGAGGACTAAACACTTGACGGGGATTGTCTCGCGCTATTCCATGTCCTCAATAGAGGACTAATGGAGGTTCCGTGTATGAATCCAACAATAAATCAATCGCAGGGCAATTCGTCTGATGGAAAAGGTCATAATAGACTTCCAGCAGACTCTGATTTTCTGTATTATCCGCTTTTTCCCCCGATCCTGGGAAAAAAGGAAACATACCAACTGGCTCATGATAAGCTGATGGCGGAAATGCGTAAACAAATTCGCGCAAAGAATATAAAGAAAATCGAAAAAACCGGGAAAAAAATATTCCGGCTTAGAAAAAAATACCGGGAATGCTTCGCGGCATAACGCCGCGAAAGTTGCCTGAGCGTACGCGCACATTGCGCGGCCGCTCAGGCTTCTCGGTAAATTTATATGAACAATTTCCAAAGATACTATATTATAAATATTATAATATCATTATCATTGTCTATCCAACCCCGGTATGCTTTTCCGGAGGGGCGGGGCGGGCTGAATTGCAATCGTCAAATCGCAGTTACGGTAAGGTTTGATATACTGCCCGAAGGGGGGCTTTTCCTTCCATAAATAATAGAAACGCGCCTTGATCCGCAAAAGAGAGGGCTGGAGCGATTAGGACGCAAGAAGCAGCTACTACTGTCGATTAAGGAGGACACGCACCGTATTCGCCTGCCAGACCCCGCCGTTTTTCGCCGGCACATTACTTTCATTTAAAACTTTCGCGATCTCGCGCAAGGATTTTCCCGTTTTCTCCATCTGGCCGATCCAGCGGATGGTTTTCTGTTCTTTCTGATTTTTCACGAGTTTTATATCGTTCCAGTCCCAGCCGAATGGGATCTGTCCGGGGTGGCGAGATCGGGGTTTCTCTTTCTTTACAATGCCGAAGCGTTTGAGGGCTTCGCCAACGGCACTGTGGCTGACTTTCAGGCGGTGGGCGATGGCGTTGCGGGAGAGATTTTCTGAAACATAAAGAATTTTAAGTTCTTTTCTATCCTTCAATATTTTAAGGCGTTCTGGCTCTCTATCTGGGACATGAACGGGCGGCGCGACAGTAACTGGCCCGGATGTATCTCCGGCAGCCTTTTTCAAAGGATATTCCTGATTGACAAACAGGACGAATTCTTCAATAATATCGTTTATAGCGTTCTGGATTTGCCCAACCGGGGGAGCATGATTGGACGATTGCGTCCCTTGTCTCAATCTGTCGATCGCAGCTCCTTTAAGTTTTCCCGCACATCCACACCACATTTTTGAAGTTCCCTGTTCAGGATATTTGCCTGTACCCTTCGTGCCGTGAAAGACTCCGAGATTTCGAATGCGGTCCTCCGTAAACAGCAGGGTATACAATTCGGTATGGAAACCTTATCTGAAAAGTATTGCTTTCTGGGGTCGGCAGTCTACAGCAGGCATCTGCGAATTCTTTTTCCAGGTTCGCTGAATCGATCCGAGAGTAAAAATGGATATAGACCAAATAAATAAAAAAATTCTGGCGATACCCTTTCATCAATTTGTCGGTATCCAGCTTGTGAAACAGGAAAAAGGCAGAGCCTCCACAATGTTTACCGCCTCGGCAGATTTGATGAATGTTGTCGGCCTGCTGCACGGCGGCATCATAAACAGCATGCTGGATCGGCAGAAATATAATATTCATTAAGGCGGAAGCTTTCGTAAAAGGCAAAAAAGTGGCATCCGCCGCCGTGAGTAAAAGCATCATGGATATGCCGGAAGGAATTCCCGGCTGACTTTGCCGGGAGCAGAAAGGATCAGCTTTCCGCCGGTGAATACTGCTTAATGATCGCCTCTGCGCAGCGGATGCCGTCAACCGCCGCGGACATGATGCCGCCCGCATAGCCGGCGCCTTCGCCGGCCGGGTATAAACCGCGAATGTTCGTCTGAAAAGTTTCGTCGCGCACCAGACGAACAGGACTGGAGCTGCGCGTTTCCACCCCTGTCATGACAGAATCTCCCGCATCGTATCCCCGCAGCTGCCGGCCGAAGAAAGGCAGCGCAAGGGCGATCGTATCGCATACATAACCGGGCAGACAGCTCCGCAGCCTCGCCGGTGTAACTCCCGGACGCAGACTCGGTTCAACCGAACCTGTTTTCACAGATGAACGATCGGCCAAAAAATCTCGCACTGTCTGAACCGGCGCACGGTAGTTTGATCCTCCCAGAGCAAAAGCAAGCTCCTCCCACTTCCTCTGGAACGCGAAGCCCGATAAAGGATGTCTGTCGTCGAAATCGCCCGGAGTCACGTTCACAAGAAGCCCCGCATTCGCATTCGACCTGCTGCGGGCATACAGACTCATGCCGTTTGTCACAACGCCGCCCGGTTCCGACGAGGCAAGAATTACTTCGCCGCCTGGACACATGCAGAAGGTATAGGCCGATCGGCCGTTTGCAGCATGAAGCGACAGTTTGTAATCCGCCGCTCCCAGGAGGCTGTTCCCCGCATGCGCTCCATACTGGGCCTCATCAATCAACGACTGTCTGTGTTCGATGCGTACGCCGATGGAAAATGGCCTGGGTGTCATGAACACACCGCTTTCATGCAAAGAGCGGATTGTATCGCGGCTGCTATGGCCCACGGCGAATACTGCGGAGCTGCATTCCAATTTTTCATTCTGATTGATGATTACGCCGGAAAGAATGTTGTTGTGCTGCGTAATTCCGGAAACGCGCTGGCTGAAATGAATTTCGCCTCCAAGAGACAGGATGGTCTGGCGAAGCGCGCGAACCACAGTCCGCAGGCGATCGGTGCCGATATGCGGTTTTGCCGAAACCAGAATATCCGGCGGTGCTCCGGCGGTCACCAGTTCATCGAGAACACAGCGGCATCGGGGATCGTTGATCATGGTCGCCAGTTTTCCGTCTGAAAAAGTTCCCGCGCCTCCTTCGCCGAACTGCGCGTTCGACTCCGGATCCAGCGCGCCTTCGTTCCAGAATCGCTCCACATCAATGATTCGTTCCTCCACTCGTTTACCGCGCTCAAGAACAACAGGACGGTACCCGGCCCGGGCGAGAATCAACGCGGCAAAAAGACCTGCCGGCCCGCTTCCCACAACAACCGGCCTGTTCGAAAGTTTTTCCGCTCCAGGCAGGACCGCCTGGTAGCTTTCATCGGGAGTTGGGACGATCCGGCGATCCTGCATGCGGATGCGTCGGGCGGCTCCATCGCGCACGTCACATCGACTGTGTAGATGTAAAGGATGCGGCTTTTGTTGCGCGCGTCGATCGCACGCCTGCGTACCGTGAAGGATAAGACATCTTTTGGCCAAATGCCCAGGGCCGCGGCAACGGCATCCGGCAGATCTCCGGCTTCATGATCATAGGGGAGTTTGATTTCAAATACGCGCAGCATGAATCCCCGCCAGATACCCCGAAGACCAGGCCCACTGTAGATTGTACCCTCCGCAGTCGCCTGCGATATCGAGCACTTCGCCGCAGGCATAGAGTCCGGGAACAAGCGCCGATTCCATTGTCTCGGCTGAAAAATCCTCTGTGGAAATACCGCCGGCCATGAGCTGCGCGTCGCGCCATGGGAGAGAACCCAGCACGCTGCTCGTCCATCGCTTGACAAATGAAGCAAGGCGATCGATTTCTTTGCTCCCCATCTGTGAGGAAGGAATATTTGAGACGGCAATCCCGGCGCCGTCTATGACAGCCGGTATCAACTTTTTGTGTATGAAGCCGATAAGCGCCTTCTCGAGCGGATCGTCCGGCCGCGCCGTGAATCGGTCCCGAAGATTCTTCTTCAGCTGCTCCAGGGTCCATTCCGGAAAAAGATCCAGAGAGATTTTCACATGCTCGTCACGATTCAATGCCCTGTTTGCTGCCAGGCTCAGCTGGATGATGGGCGGCCCGGAAAAACCGTAATCTGTAAACAGCAGTTCCCCGTTTTCGACCAGCAGCCTTTTTCCCTTTGCAGAAAGTTCCAGCACGGCATCGATTTTTGTTCCTTTGATCTGTTTTAAAAAAGAGCAGTCTGTTTTCAGAGGAACCAGAGCCGGATACGTCGGACAGATTGTGTGGCCGAAGGATTCTAAAAAATACATGCCCGAATCATTGCCGCCCAGCTGCGGCGCTGCCTTGCCTCCGGCGGCAACAACAACTCGATCGACAGAGTGAGAACTTTTGGACAGGTGAATTTGAAAACCCTTCTCGTTATTTACTATTTCGGTTACTTCAGAATCAGACAGGACAGTGCAGCCGCATCTTTCCACTTCAAAGCGCAAAACATCCAGCACGGTGGAAGCCTGCAGAGTCAGGGGATACACCTTGCCGTCGTCTTCCACAATAGTGCCGCAGCCAAGTCCATCGAAAAATTCACGAGTTTTTTCCACGCTGAAGACCTGCAGAGCCGGCGCTGCGAAACCGGGATTCTCGCCGTGATAATGGTTAACGGCTGCGTTGATATTGGAGAGATTGCACCGGCCGTTGCCTGTTGCCAGAATCCTTTTGCCCACACGGTCCGCACGCTCAAGAATCGTTACCCGCGCGCCGGCGCGCGCTGCCATTATCGCGGCCATCAATCCGGAAGCTCCGCCGCCAATTATTGCAATATGAAGATTCCGGGTCATGTCCTGGTTTTTGATTATGGATTAAAAACAATTGGGCTGATATCTCACGGGATGAGATATCAGCCATTTTGGATATGGCGGGGGCGAAATCGATCCCGCCGCCGTTTCCATTGCAGAATGCTAATCCTTCAATTCAACGATATCAGCCGCCGGGGCATTCTTTTTTACAGATTCCACGCCTTCTTTGCATGCTGCCAGAGATTCATAGGCTTCACTCTGGGCAATTATTTCACCGTTTGTCGCCTTTAGACGAAAACGATGTTTATTCGATTTATCTTTATAAATTTCAAATTTTGCAGACATAGCAATCTCCTGTGATGATTGTCATCATTCCGGTGAGTTCCAATAGATGTCAAAAAATTCTCTGGTTGAGATTAAAATAAATAGTACTTATTGACAGCCTTTTTCATAGCAATTACGGATGTTCTGCATCGAGCCGATGCCGCCTCTGCAGTTGCTGTTCTTTGCGCGGACTCCAGTGCAACAGGAGAATTCGCGGGCGCTTCGCCTTGAGATTCCTGATTGAGCGCCGGGTCCCTGACGCAATTTCATGCCATCCAGGATATCGATAATGCCGATCACCGATTCATGCCGCGGATCTTCCTGAATCATCTTCACAAATCCGCCAATCATCCAGCCCACTGCTTCCTGGTATTCGATTCTGAACCAGCGGCTTTTGACGCCGTGCAGGGTTTCTTCGGGGCCGTTTAAACCCAGCATTTTTATTTTGGCACGATTTGGCATGTATCCAATATGCTGGTGCGATGTGCTCAATTCTCATAAAACTATTACGGACAGATGACAGAAACGCGTCAAGATTTTCAATCCCCGGCATAACTCACACAATAAAAAAAAACCGGGCTTTTCAACCCGGATTTTTATCACAGTTATTATCACAGGGCAGGGCCCTCAGCTCAGCTGTTTTTCTGCTGTCTTTTTCTCATCAACACGATCATTGTGCTTCCCGCAATGCCCAGTATTGCGATTGCGATCAGAATGATCCAGTTCATACGGGACGCGCCCAGGAAGGCGGCCAGTCCTGATTCCGGAACAAACTTCTCCGCGCTGGCAAGAGCCGATACGCCCTGCTGCGTTTGATTCATGGCCACTCTGTCCGGAGTGTACTCAAGCAGCATGGTTGCCGTGTCGGTTGTTGTTATGTCGTTGTTATTCGCATCATACACCTTGATCTGGATATACGTTTTTGAGAAATCATAATACCCTCCAGATCCGTTCGGCAGTGAACTGTCTGTTTCATCAACGTGCATTCTGCCGGAGTTGGTGATATCGATATTCTCCACCGTATTGAACGGTGTGGTGGCGAATCTCTGGTAATACACTTCGCAGTTGTGATACTGAATATCATACACACCGTAGAGAGTCAGAATGTATTTGGCTCCTGCAGTCTTATTGCCCAGCGTCATGTAGAACCGGCCCTGGCTGAAATCCCATCCCATTATGGATTTATTCAAACCGTTGTTGTCAGCAATCACATTGCTCGATAGATTCGTTGTGGTCGTACTTCCAAACACCGTTGCCTGTTCAAAAAGAGAATTTGCAGCGCATGTGTTGTCAATCGCCATGAAAATATTTTCTGTAAAGGTTCCGCCGCCGGTTATTGTGAAAGTTATCGTGTAAACTTTATTCATCTGAAATGCTGCGGCCGGTATGAAGAGAAAATCATCCGCGATGATCATTGTTGTTCCGGATACGGTATTTCCATTGATATCCTTGACAACGAAGCTTCCGTTGATCGCTCCATTCTTTACAACCTGGGCTTCCGTGCCGTCATTCTTTGTGAGTTTTCCGCAGCTCAGATTTCCGACCAGAACCCCTCTTTCCACAAACATGTCCTGGCTGGTTGTGGTTCCATCGCCGGTAAGGGGTTGTTGAGCCAGAATGTCCGCGGCAGAGGGAACGGGTGCGGGAACAACCGGCGCGCATACTTCACTGCTGCCGCCTCCGGATCCTTCCGCCGTTACCGGTGGTATGGGATCGGATGCAGCCCCGGGAGCAGCCATGCCCTCATTGCCGCCGACACCGTCAGACTGGCCAAGAAGACCCAGCAGAAGGAACATAGGGTCCTTTTTACTGTCCTTACAGTTGATCGCGCCAAAGCATATCATTGAAACAAAAAAGATAAATGTGACGATTTTTTGCATAAACTCTCCCATGGGGCCAGGGCCCTTTTTACTACAGAATGAGACGAGAATTTTTACAGACAGACCGCCAGACAATTGCTTTTTTAATGCCTTTTTGTTCGTCAGGGATTTTTTTTCTTTAACTGGACAGCTGATCATCCGGTATTTTTGAGAAAAATATTAGAATGACTCTAAATTTTCAAAAATCTCTTGCAGAAAAGTGCCATCCCTGGAATAGCGTCTGCAGTTTGAATACAGTTCTATAATAACAGGACTTTGAAATGAGTTTTTTGCCAGAAAATATTTCCACATTCGGCGACAGAATCGATTCGCTGACAATTCTGATCACAGTGCTGGGTCTGATAAGCCTGGCGATTGCCGAATTTGTTCTAATATACAGCGTCGTGCGATTCAGGAAAAGCAAATCCCCGCATGCGCAGTATATTGTAGGAAATAAATGGAAAGAAGCCAAATGGGTGGTGATTCCGGTGCTGATCGTTATCGCCATGGATATCTTCATTGATATAGAAACCACATCCGCCTGGAATCTCATCAAAATAGAATCGCCGGCCTCTGACTATTCTGTCCGTGTGATCGGTCAGCAGTTCAGCTGGCAGTTTGTGCATCCCGGCAAAGACGGCAAATTAGGCACTCCGGACGACATAACAACGACAAACGATCTCCATGTGCCAATCAACAAAAATGTAATATTCTATCTGCAGGCGAAAGAAGTGATCCATGGTTTTTCTATTCCTGTTCTGCGACTCAAGCAGGACGCGCTTCCAGGCCGCACCTGGCAGGGATGGTTCAATGCGACAAAGGCCGGCTCTTATGAAATCATGTGCACGGAAATATGCGGCGCCGGTCATACGGTCATGAGGGCCACTCTCATTGTGCATACGCAGGAAGATTTTGACAAATGGGTGGAGAATCCCAATGCGGGTGTCTCGCTCGATCCAAATGAAATTATGAAAAAATACGCCTGCGCCGGCTGTCATTCCATAGATGGCAGCCGTCTGGTCGGACCTTCGTATAAGGGACTGTTCGGAAAAATAGAAAATGTCACATCTGCCGGAGCCGTCAGAGACGTGAAGGTCGATGATGAGTATCTTCGCAGATCGATTCAGGATCCGAATGCTGATGTTGTGACGGGCTTTCCCGCGGCCATGCCGAAGATGCCAGTCACAGATCCGGAAATTGAAGCCATCATCAAATATATCAAAGAGCTGAAGTAGGAGTAATCATGAGCGCAACACATCCGGCTCCAACGAGTTTCTGGCGGAAATATATTTTTGCCACAGATCACAAAGTGATCGGGATGCAGTATTTACTGACGGGAATTTTTATGGGACTGATTGGCGGGTTTCTCGCCTATCTGTTTCGCATGCAGCTGGCTTTCCCCGGTCAGGCGATTCCATTCTTTAAAGTGATCACGGCGGGAGAGTACAATTCTTTTGCAACAATGCACGGAACAATCATGATTTTCTGGGTGGCAATGCCGATTCTGCTGGCGGCTTTCGGAAATTTCCTGATTCCACTTTGCGTCGGCACGGAGGATATGGCTTTCCCCACATTGAACATGATGTCATACTGGGTATTCTTTATATCCACCGTGATTCTGCTTTCGTCATTTTTTGTTCCAGGCGGAACTTTCGCCGGAGGATGGACGGCGTATCCGCCTCTCTCTGCGGAAGGGTATGCGGTAAAGCCCAGCTTCACAAGCGGCCTCGGCGGGCACTTCTGGATCATTGCCGTTGCTCTGGAATTCGTGGCTTTTTTGATGGGCGGTATCAATTTTCTGGTCACTTCTTTTAATATGCGCGCGCCGGGTCTTACCTTTTTCCGGCTGCCGCTTGTGGTCTGGATGCTGGACATAGCCGTTCTGATTTTCATGTTTTCCGTGGGACCGCTGATTGCGGGCGCCGTCATGCTTCTGTTTGATAGAACTGTAGGAACCGGTTTTTACAATCCGATCACCGGCGGGGATCCGATTCTGTTCCAGCATCTGTTCTGGTTTTTCGGCCATCCGGAAGTGTATGTGATTCTTCTGCCGACGATCGGGTTTCTCTCAGAAATACTTCCCGTATTTTCGCGCAAGCCGATTTTCGGATACAAGATGATTGTGTATTCCACTCTGACAGCAGGTGTGCTTTCTTTTATCGTCTGGGCGCACCATCAATTTGTTTCCGGCATCAATCCAAAAATGGCGACTTTCTTCAGTCTCACAACGATTCTCATTTCTGTGCCGTTCGCCGTGATTATATTTGCTTCCATCGCGACTCTCTGGGGCGGATCGATTCAGCTGAAGGTGCCGATGCTGTTTGCCCTGGGATTCATCGCCGAGTTTTTGATCGGAGGGGTGACCGGAATTTATCTGGGATCGAGCGCGTTTGATATTTACGCGCACGGCACCTATTTCGTCATCGCACACTTCCATTACACTCTGATACCCACTGTTCTTTACGGGGGCTTTGCCGCGGTGTATTACTGGTATCCGAAATTCATCGGACGGATGCCAAATGAAACTCTTGGCAAGATTCATTTCTGGGTCACAACAATTTGCTTCAACATCATTTTTATTCCTCTGTTCTTTGGAGGATTGATGGGAGAGCACCGCAGAATTTTCGACTATTCCGCCTGGCCGAGTCTTGTAACCCCGACAATGATCCTTTACAGAAAGATTGCGACATACGGACTGATCGGCCTCATAATCGGTCAGATCCCATTCTTTGTGAATATGATCATGAGTCTGAGGCGCGGGACCTGGGCAACAAACAATCCCTGGAAGGCGAATACTCTGGAATGGGTCGCTCCTTCGCCGCCGCCGCATGGGAATTTTACAGAGACACCTGTCGTTTACAGAGGGCCATATGAATTCAGCGTTCCAGGACGCGAAAGCGATTACTGGCCGCAGAATAAGGAATCATAAACAGGATCATAAATAAGGAATCATAACCAGATCACAAATACGGATCATAAATAAGGATCACAATAGATATGAGTCAAACTGCATCTCAGGGTAAAATTCAAGTCGGCAATGTCCCTCTCGGACGTATGGCGATGTGGTGGGTAATCGGCTCCGAATTTGTGATATTTGGAGGACTGGTGGCCTGTTACATCCTTTTTCGGGTGCGTCACCCTGAATGGGGCGCAGAGGCAAGTCACACATCAACGCCGATGGGAGCCCTGAATACCTTTGTTCTTCTGACATCGAGCTTCACGGTTGTGCTGGCTCATGCTGCAGCGATATCCAATCAGCTCAAAAAAGCCTGGATGTATCTTCTGTGCACCATTACCGGCGGGTTCATTTTCCTCGCGGTGAAGGCCGTTGAGTACAGCACGGAAATCAGTCATGGTTTCACGATAACAAAAAGCAATTTCTGGAGTTTCTACTATTTAATGACAGGGCTGCATGCGGCGCATGTGATCGCCGGCATGACGGCTCTTTTTGTGGTGGGACTGGGCGCCAGAAAGGGCAACAACCTGCACCGGGTGGAGCTGGCCGGTCTCTACTGGCATTTTGTGGATGTTGTCTGGATTTTTTTATTTCCGCTTTTATACATCGCACAGTAAGGAATCCAAAATGCAAAATCAAATAGACAAAGATTACCACGGTCATCCCAATTATCTCCTTGTATATCTTATACTGGTGGCAATTCTGGGCATCAGTCTGCTTGCCGGTTATCTGGGAGCTAAATTACTGGCAGTCGTATTAATTTTTGGTCTGGCGGTGGTTAAAGCTGGACTGGTGCTTGCAAATTTCATGCATGTTAAATTCGAGCCAAAGATTATCTGGGGGATTATTGGATTTGCGGTGCTCTGTATGTTTTTCTTTTATTTCGGAGTCTTCCCGGACATCGTGAACGTTCCTATAGAAATCGTAAAATGAACCCATCAGAAGCAAGAAAAAAAGAAACAGGAATCATCTTTGCTTTGCTGCTCCTCTGGGCAACGGAGCTGATGTTTTTTGCCGGACTGATATCCGCTTACATTGTGGCACGCGCCAGCATTTCTGTCTGGCCGCCTCAGGGCCAGCCCAGGCTGCCCGTGGAAATCACCGCGGTCAACACTCTTATACTGCTTGCCAGCGGTGTTCTGGCCTATCTGATCATTCGCAAAAGAGAAACAGTTCCCGTGCGTCTGTATCTGCTCACGGCACTTCTGGGACTGGTTTTTATTCTTGTTCAGGGATTTGAATGGATTCGACTGATCTCTTTCGGTTTGACGACTGTTTCCAGTCTCTACGGCGCTTTCTTCTATCTGATTGTCGGGGCTCATGCCCTGCATGCGGCGGCGGGATTGATCGCCCTACTTGTCGGGATGCTTTTTTACCGTACGCCCATTTATTTTCTTGGATCCGCCATGTACTGGATTTTCGTGGCGGGCATCTGGCCTTTTCTGTACGTGCTGGTTTATCTTTACTGAAGAAGATTCCGGAAGCGGAAATTTCAGCCGCGGGCGCTGATCCGGGGGAGAAAGAATCTGATGAAAAATATTCTGTTGATCATTGCGTCTGCTCTGCCGGCTGCTCTGAGCGCCTGTTCTGTGTGCATGGGAAAATCGCTGCCGATTGAAACAATCAATGCCTATGCAATTTCGACGGCAGCGCTTTCTGCGATTCCTATACTTTTCGCCTCTGGCATTTTTTACTGGCTGTACAGAAGAAACAAAGATTCCGACCGGGGCGTCTGATGATCTGGAAGCTTCCTCTGGTCAATGCCTGCTTGAACGCTCTGTCATTCTCACTTCAAATGCTGGGTTTGTTTTTTATTCTGAGAAAGAACAGAAAGGCCCACAAGGTATCAATGCTTCTGGCCGCGGGTGTGTCCGTTCTATTTCTCACGGGGTATCTGTATTTCCACTCTCAGGCGGGCAGCATTAAATTCGGCGGAGAAGGAGCGATTCGAACCTTTTATTTTATTTTATTGATTTCACATTCCATTTTTGCTGCTGCCATGCCGATTCTTGTTCCGGTTACCATTGTAATGGGTCTTCGCTCCAGTCCCCGTCACAGAAAAATTGCGCGATACACTTTGCCGATATGGGCATTCGTTTCCGTGACAGGTGTGATGGTTTTCCTGATGCTGCTGCCCTATTATCCCGTTTCGCCGATCTGAGGGAAGAGAAAGCATCACGCAGAGGGCGCAGGGAGGCGCAGAGGAAAAAGAAAATCCTTATCTTAATATTATGTTTTTCAGGATCAACACCGCGCTGCGATACTGATACGATGCGGACTGCACCCAGATTTCTGTTCTGTGTCCGCTCAGGTGCTCGTCGTATCCGCCGCCAAGAACAACATCTGGCCTTCCGTCGCCGTCCAGATCACCGCAATCCATGACCAGCCACCGGCCGAGATGGGCCTGCGGAATGCGGACCGGTTCAAATTCATAACCGCCTTTATTCAAAAGAAGCGTGAAAGTTTCCGGCATCGCCAGAGTGAAATCCGGATAGAATGAAATGGCGGCTATATCCTTTTTTCCATCTCCGTCAAAATCGGCCGCGCATACGCCGTAAGCGCCGTGCATCGGATAAAAATATTCCTGATTGAGGGAGGTTCCCTCTTTTGAAAATACCCGGATGCCGTGATAGCTGCGAAGCGGAGCGCCGGAAATATCTCCGTTGTCTCCGTTGGCTATGATGATTTCAGTTCTCCCGTCATTGTTAAGATCGGAAGCCGCAAATCTCACGAAGCCAAATCCAGGATGTTCGGCCAGCAGGGATTCTTCCTTATATACCGGCGCGCCGGACTCGGATGGTCTGTTAAGAAACAGAGTGAGTCCTTCGCGCGCCTGACCGGCGAGCACAAGCACATCCGGCCGTCCGTCTGCGTCAAAATCATCAACGAGCGATTGAATCACGCCGGCGCGGTCGATAAGAATTTTTTCCGTGTAACTGTTCAGATTTGATTCGAAAATAGAAAACCGGCCGTGATGATGCCCGAACTGCGATGTGAGAATCTCATTTTTTCCGTCTCCATTCAAATCAAAAAAAGCGGCATGAGCCGTGCGGCGCAGACCGCTCACAAGAATTCCCGGCCGGTTCAGAGTGTTCCATCCTCGAAGCTCGACGCGGGCCCTTGCGGTTTCGGAAGGAAAAAGAGAGCCCGCGTACGCAATGTACAGTCCGCCGCTGCCGGCTTTGCCGGGCTGAGACACTTCAAGAGCCACAGGCTCTCCGTCGATGGGAAAACTGCCCGTCGTTTTTCCATCCGAATCGATTTCCACAAGAGAACGCGTCCGGCTTTCTCCCGCATACAGTCGATGACGTGCCGTATCCATCCGCACCGCGCTGACCACGGCGTCTGGCGGATTGAAATCCGTGTAGACTGCGGACAGAATATCCTTTCTTTCCTGCGGCAGAGGCTCTTTTATTTTCTCATTGATTTCCGGCACAGAAGCGGTCTCATAGTAGTGCCGGATTTTTTTCCACTGGTCAGCGCTGATCAGCGGAGCTTTCAGAAGAAGTTCCGCATTGACCTGAATTGCCAGGTTTCTTTTCTCCTGATCGCTGCCGCTCATAAGCAGTTCGTGGTATCTCAGATCATCGTGACCTGTGTAGAGACCCATTCGATTTAGAAGCTCCGGCCAGGCGCTTCGCGGAAGAACGCCGGCATCCGGGAACAGATGGCAGCGAATGCACTGTGCCCGGGCCAGATCCAGACCCTCCTTTGCGGCATCGTCCAGAGGCGGGGCTGCCGGCCGGCAGTATAGAAGCAGAGAAAATAGAAAAATAATCACAAAGCGTAAAGTCTTCATAGTATACCCAGCTCCTTCATCTGCGAATTGAGAGTCGTCCTTTTTATTTTCAAGAGCTCCGCGGCGCGAGTGCGGTTCCCGTCTGCCTGTTTGAGCGCATTCGAAAGAAGCTTCCTGCGAAATTCGTCCACAGCTTCTCTGTAATCCCCTGCGATGTCCGTATCACTTTTACGTTGTTCGTTTTCCGGAGCGTCTTCAGCAGCGTTGAATACTTTCCCGGCCCGTCTGTTTTGCGCTTCCGATAATCCAGGAAGACCCTGCAGAACGCCGATATCCTGCGCGGTTATTTCCTGCTGTGCCGCCAGTGTCGCGCTTCTTACAAGAACATTCTGAAGTTCCCGGACATTTCCCGGCCAGAAGTGATTGATCAGAACCTGAAGAGCGTCCGCGCTCAGAGTTTTTAAAGGCGCCGACTGCTCGCGGGAAATATCCTCCAGAACCTGCGAAGCAATAACCGGCACATCGGTCAGCCTGTCGCGCAGAGGAGGAATGGCGATTTCTGTCACGCTGATTCTGTAGAAAAGATCGGCGCGGAATTCTTTTGCGCGGATCATGGCCGGCAGGTCGCGGTTGGTGGCGAAGATAAACCGGCAGCGGGCTGTTTTTGCTCTGTCCGATCCGAGCGGATGATATGTCCGTTCCTGTAATACCCTGAGAAGCTTGGACTGCATGCTCAACGGAAGCTCACCCAGCTCATCGAAAAAAAGAGTGCCTTCTCCCGCCTCTGCCAGTCTGCCGTCGCGGTTGTCCCTGGCGTCCGTAAAGGCCCCTCGAACATGGCCGAATATTTCGTCCTCCCAGAGATGATCGGGCAGGGCGGCGCAGTTCACGCCCACAAACGGCCGCTCTCTGTGCTTTCCTTCTCCATGGAGCATGCGGGCGATCAGTTCTTTTCCCGTGCCGGTTTCGCCCAGAATCAATACAGGATGATTCTGAGATGAAAATATTTTTGTCCTGGCAATGACGGCGTCCATCTCCTCGCTTCGATAGACGAGTTGACGATCCTGTCCGACGCTTATCTTTCGCGTGCTGTACAGAAAATTGGAAAGCTTTCTTGCCACAGTCTCCGCGCGAAGTCTGCTCTCATTCAATCGAGCCTGCTCTATGATTCTCTGCAGCGCGGCGCAGAGCGGAATATGAAGCGCCGCAAGAATGCGAAGCTCCTTCTCGTAAAAAAGATCGCCGGATTCACGCTCCCCCAGGAGCAGCAGAGCCTCCAGCCGGGACTGCTGGAACACTGGAAGTATGATCGGACAGCCGATTGCAGAGGCCTGAGAGAGAAATTTTTGAAAGAGAGCGGACAGTCGTTTTCTCCTGCGCCGGAAATTTGCCGGAAAAAGCGGCGATGTGTCGTCAGAGGGCAGGACCCGGTTGATGCGGCTTTCGATTTCCAGGGGGAATTTTCTTCCAAGCAGCCGCTTTGCCGCCGTTTCGAGCTGCAGGGATACGCCCGTCTGCGATGCGGTGGATTCGACTCGATTATCGACGCGAAAGTATAAGGAAACCCCCTTCAATTTCAAGCCTGCTGCTGTTCTTTCAACCCAGGCAGAAAGCGCTTTGTGAATGGAAAGCCCCGTCTCTTTTTCAGACACGGCGAACATATCGCTCAGGGCGCGGGAAACATCGATCTCATTTTCCAGGAGCAGTCCAATTATCTTTCCTATGAAAAATCGCTGGTAAAGAATGCCGCATACAAAAATCAGGCCGATGGAGCCCAGAAGCGTGGCGGCCGGCCAGGAAGAATCTTTCGACACAACACTGTAAGAGAATGACACGACAAAAAGACACAGGCTGATCAGCGCAAAATGAATTCCGAAAATGCTGTAGGCTCTTCGCAAATTTGCGAATCGATGAAACAGGATGGTGTAGAGAACGCTGGAAACAAAAATGACGGAGGATGGCGGACCCGCGAAATCAAGCGAATAGATTCCCGCCAGCGGCAGAATGTAACTGAAGTTGAATGCCAGCGCAAGATTTAGAAAAAGCCCCAGAATAAAGAGCCGTATCTGCGCTTTCGTGCGGACATCTTTGAGGCGAAAAGATCGAATTGCCAGAATCGACAGACCGAACAGAATGAGAAACGCAACCCACAGCCCGACAAACACAAAATAGGGCCCGTAATCGCCGTGGCGGATCCCTCCCTCGACGCGCCGCGCCGTCATGTATTTATCAGAGAAAGTTAGAATCGCACAAACAAGACTTACAGACGCCGCCGCTGCGATTCGAATTTGATCCGTGCGCAGACCCGAAAAATATTTCCTGGAATCTTTATCGGCGGAAAAAAATTCACAGAACAGATACACAGAAAAGGAAAGGAGCAGCACGCTCAATCCGGCGGATATGCCCAGAGCGTCGGAGACATGGCCGTATTCGATGGCAAGAACCGCCGACGTGGTGTCAATCAGGCTCCAGGAAAACTGACCGATCAGGATGAACAGAAACGCTATCCGGTCTTTGCGGAAATCTCCGCCACGGAGCACCAGAATGAACAGGCCGACAATTACGCCCATGGCGCATCCGTTGAGCAGAATCAGAGTGTCCAGCCAGCGCATGGATGATTGTCCGGCAGTGACGAAATTTCGTCAATGCGATTTCAGGCCGGCAAACTCTCTGATCTGAATTGTAATCTGTACGGAGGCTGGAAATATTTCAATTTTTTTGCAAAAAAACAGTTTTTTCCTTTTTTCATAGAGGCTTCCCGGCAGCAGATGGCTGATGAGGCGAAATTCTGTCGTTTTATCAATTTTGACGGCTGCTCTCCCTGCTGCGATGGCTGCCTTCCTCTGTCTGTCCGGTTGTGCCGGAGCTCAGCCAGCTGCTGATAACCCGGCCGGTGACAGGTCCGTCGACAGGCCCGGCGATCCGTCTGCCGTCGCTCAAAATATTCCCGTTGAACAGGCAGTCGTCTCGAATGACCGGAATGAAGTCGATCCCGGCGTTCTCCTGTGCGGCATGGAGCCGGACATTTCGGAACTGATGGCGGAAGCCGGCAGACGAGGCCTTCGTTCGGACAATTCGGGAGCGCTTGAGATATATAAAAATGTTCTTTCCATCCGTCC
The DNA here is from genome assembly GCA_009885105.1 of Spirochaetia bacterium. Lineage (GTDB taxonomy): Bacteria > Spirochaetota > Leptospiria > Leptospirales > Leptonemataceae > VFLI01. Next base: position 29,511 of record VFLI01000074.1, read on the forward strand.
CAACTGTTATGATGCGCATTTCAGCATCGCCTTTACGTATGCGATTCTTAAAGAAGATCGTCTGTACCGGCAGCACTATCAGAGAGGTCAGGAATTACAGGCGCAGTGGAGAATTCTCAATCCATCGAATGCACCGCCGCCCACTGTCGTCGTTCAGCCGAATCCCGTAACGCGCGAACCACCGCCCAGAGAGAGGATCAACTACTGGAAGTGGCTTTTTATATATTCGATGCTGCGAAGGAGGTGAGGAGCGCCCGGACGCTGATACGAACGGCGCGGCGAATCCTGGTTAAAGAATCTTTCCGTGACTCAAAATCATGTAAGCGCCCGATGCTTTTATAAGTTCCCTGGCTTCCCTGTTGGCGCGATACCCGAAGAAAATTATACGAATCTCTTCCGGTAATCCCTGCGCAGCCTGCCGCGCTGTCTGAACAAATCGTTCAACTTCAGAAACGGTAATATTGCTTTTCACTTCTCCAAGAACAATCATAGGTTTGCCGGCAATTTTGCCCCGGATAACCAGATCAAATTCGACATCGCTTCCTTTTACCGATAGTGCATCCCGCCCTGCATCTTCTACCACAATGCCCCAGTATTTCTCCAGAATATCCGGAACCAGATCGACTGCAAAATCTTCCAGAGATCCACCAAAAGCTTCCGACAATCCACCGACCTGACGGGCAAGATTACGTATTTCTTTTTCCGTCTGTTTCTGCGCAACGGCGATCTCTTTAACTTCAGTGGAAAGCTCTTTAACTTCAGTGGAAAGCCCTTTAACTTCAGTGGCCAATTCCTTTACTTCAACCGTCAATTCCTGCTGTGATTGTCCCAGTTCCTTAACAATATCTTTCAATTCATGAAAGTCGGCGGCATGTACGAGCTGATCGTAGCTCTTAAAAATAACAGAAGCCAGCACCTGGGCCTGCTCCGCGCTGAAGGCGGGCATTAAGTCCTTTTCTATTTCTTTGACCGATGTCATACACACAAATAACTATACATCCGTGGGGGGTGCAAGCTTTTTTCCTGGGATATGTTTATGATTTACAGGAAATTTCACGAATACGGATCGATCGCGCCGGACGTCCGCCCGGACACTCGCACGACCGGCACGGCGACGGCCTTCGCCTGGCGCTTGAGGTTTTAGGGGAGAAAAGAATTTCACCTAAGAGGAAACAGAGTTCAAGGAAGAAATTTCAGTCGCGAAATTGTGCGAAGGCTGCGAGATGGATACTGCCAGCAATAGAACAACACTTTAAGTATTTACATGAGAATGATTCTAGTTCTCAAGACGCGATCACCTGAGCTGAATTCTGGCCGATCTTATTTCCGGCGATATTTTCGTGATAATGATATATCTTTAATAAAATATAAAAAGTACTCGACAGTTTTTTCACAATAACGTCACAATTGGTATATGAACTCCCTGCGCGGACTTCGCACCGCACCGC
>VFLI01000072.1 GCA_009885105.1 Spirochaetia bacterium
GCCAGTATCCGGTAATATCACTTATGTACGAGATTGCCAGCGTTTTTTCTGTTTGACCGGAGGGGCGCCGGGGTTCTATACGGGCAGTATTATCCTATAAAACTAAAAGCAAAATAGATAACGCACTGATTTTTCCTATTTTTTTCTATTCTTCAAGTCTGAATTCGATTGCAATCCTGCCCTCTGAATCGCCATGGCTTTCCAGATACGCCCTCCCCGGCCAGCTGCAGTCTGCAATTTCGATTATCCTCTCATCCGGCGGACCGTAATCATACCGGGGATGCCCTTTATATGTCTGAAAATCCGGATACAGACTTTCCGATCCCGGTTTACCCAGCATACGAACGATCTGATTTCGCAAGAAGAAATACGCGCGGCCGGATTTTTCGTATCCTTCCGCATCAGCGGCTGAACGTCCAAAATACTGCAGAAAGGAAAGCTGCTCTTTCTCAAATGCAATGCTGACGTTGAAATCCAGCTCTTCGATAGATTCCTCGAACTGCGCGAACCTGCAATGTCGGATTTTCATTTCCCAGAATTCGGCGTCATAGTCTGCTTCATTTGCACCGGTCAGTCGAACCGAAGGAAAAGTCGATTGAAAATCTTCAACCTTCATACGCGCATTCATTTTCTCAATCAGTTTCATGGATTCCCTGCAATGGCTCAAAGTCTGATATTTATTATAAATCAATAATTTATTTTTATTGGCAATGAGAACTCTTCTTATTTACTTTGTGTCTGACCCAAAAATAAATTCATCCCGGAACAGGATATATTCATGCCCAGACCCATCGACCTAATCGGACCGGCCGTGCCTTTCTTTTTTCTCCTGATCGGCATAGAGCTGGCGGCAGCTCTCATTGCAAGAAAGTCTCTATATAGATTGAATGATTCAATATCGGACCTGAGTCTGGGCATATATTCTGTCATCACCGGCCTTTTCACAAAAGGTTTGATCTTTGGATTGTATATTTATGTATACAACAACTTCAGTATTTTCTCGATCTCCGTCTATTCTGTGGCGGCCTGGATCGCCTGTTTTTTTGCCGTAGAATTCACGTACTACTGGTTTCACAGAAAGAGCCATGAGATCGGCATTCTCTGGGGCGGGCATGAACCCCACCATTCCAGCGAGGAATACAATCTCAGTGTCGCTCTGAGGCAGGGAACATTCCAGCAGGCGTTCGGCTGGATGTTCGACCTTCCGCTCGCATTGATTGGATTTCCTCCATTTATGTACGCGATCCACAGACAGGTAAACACTCTCTATCAATTCTGGATTCACACAAGGCTTATTGGAAAACTCGGTCCGCTTGAATGGTTCCTGAATACACCGTCGCACCATCGCGTGCATCACGGAAGAAATCCCAAATATATCGATAAAAATCATGGCGGCACTCTGATTATCTGGGACCGGCTGTTCGGCACGTTCCAGAAAGAAGAAGAGGAGCCGGTATACGGAACGGTGAAACCGCTGGCCAGCTGGAATCCAGTCTGGGCCAATGTTCAGTACTACGAACATATGATTCGTGTGGGCGCTCAGGCCACACATTTTATCGACCGAATTCTGATCTGGTTCAAGCCTCCGGGCTGGTCGCCGCGAAATCTACGGACGACTGACGATCCCGGCATACCGGAAGTGGACGCGGCCACAGCGGTGAAATTTGACACTCAAATCCCAAAAGGTCTCAACATTTATCTGTTCGTTCAATTTGTATTCACTCTTGGAATTACAGTCAGCCTGCTTTTCGCGCGAAATCCGTTCGAGCTGGAAAAAATACTTCTCGGCCTCTTTTCTCTGTTCAGCCTGATGGTGATCGGCGGTCTGTTTGAAATGAAAAGATACGCGAAGTATCTGGAGCCTGTCCGGCTTCTGATTTTTGGCGGGATTGTTTATCATTTGTTTTCTGCAAATCTATCCGGTACTTTTCAGATTGCCGCTGCGGCCGGAATTGCGGCCTGTATCGGCGCTTTTGTATTCTGGATTTTTCGATATCGATTTTAGACTTGATTGAAGAAAAGAAAGAATTATGATAAATATCATATATTTTATTTCCATAGTATGTTCTATTTGTAACCATGATAAATTCAAAGAATTTCCCTTTTATTGTAATTATTCTTTATCTTGCAGTCTTCAACCCGCTTCTGGCCGGTGAATTTAAATCAGGGGAAAGTATAACCGTATCCGCACCCATTGCCGGGGACCTGTATGCGACAGCTGGCACAGTTCAGGTATTGTCTCCCATTCAGGGCGACGCAAACCTTATCGGTGGATCCATTTCGGTCTCCAGTGATATCCAGCAGGATCTGCAGGCGGCTGGAGGCACTGTAAATGTTTCCGGTAAGGTGAATGACGATGCCCGAATCGCGGGGGGAACAATCGTCGCATCGGGAGACATCCTCGGAGACGGGCTTTTTACCGGTGGAACCATTACAATTCATCCAACCAAAATCGGCGGTGACGTAGTGGCAGCAGGAGGAACCGTCGAACTGTCTTCGCATGTGGGCGGGAAGGCCATCATTGCCGGCGGCACTGTATCCATTGTTGGAACGATAGACGGAGATATGACCATTCGGGCTGAAACAGTTAGAATAAACGGGAAAATCGGCGGAAATACGAAAGTATCGGCCGTCAATCTGGAAATCGGCCCGGACGCAAAATTCGCCGGGACTATTACATACTGGAGTGACAACGAACCGGATTTTCACGGCCAGCCGGCCAAACGCGATGAAAGACTGCGAATAGAAGACAGTGAGTTTCACAGCGAATCGCTGATGCCGGGTTTTGCGGCGGCAGGAATCATCGGCTTTTTTATCAGTCTTCTTTCGGGAGCGATGTCCATTTTGGCGCTGCTGCTATTTTTTCGCTCTTTTGTCAATCAGGCCGGCGACGCCCTGGGTTCACGTTTGACGAATATCGCCGGACGCGGCGCTTTATTTCTTTTGATTTCGCCTATGGCGGTTCTCCTGCTGCTTATCACGATCGCCGGTATTCCGCTGGGTCTTTTGTGGATGGCAGTCTTTGGATTCGGCATTATTTTTGCGAAGGCAATCACTGCAGGCGCCCTCGCAGCCCATGTCTTGAAGCGAATGGGACGCACAAATATTTCTTCCCTGGTTTTGTACGGCAGCGCTCTCGGGATTTTTGTTGTTATGAAATTGATCGGCCTTATCCCGATAGTCGGTATACTTTTTGGTCTCTTCTGGTTTTTGATTGCCGCGGGCCTGGTTATTGATCAGGTTGCCATTATGCGCGCAAAGACCTAATCTTTATTTAAAGCGTCACATTTAAGAATATTGATCCTCTTCAGAAAGATAATTTATTACCGGCAGAATAATTGCATGCCGGCGTGGAGAGAAACGGCGAAACATGAAAAAAATATTAACAATACTGAAAAATAGAAAATGGACCGCTGCATTTATCACAGCGGCGGCTCTTGTGCTGCTGCTCCGTCCTTCCGACAAATCCGGCGGTAACGATGACTATTTTGTTTCTCTGGGAATCGAAATGCGCAAGGCCCGGATGGGCCGGCCGACAATTCTCATTGATATGGACCGCCTCGACTGGAATATCAGAAAAATTCAGGAGGCGACGGGGGACCGTCTCAGACTGGTAGAGAAATCACTGCCGTCCATTGAATTGATAACATACTTAATGAAGAAAACAGCCTGCAGGAAAATTATGGTATTCCATGCGCCGTTTACCCGGGAACTGCTCCGAAGAATCCCCGGACCAATCGACCTCTTGCCGGGAAAGCCCTTTCCCGTCAGCGAAGTCAGGAGCCTGATTGCTTCCCTGACACCCGCTGAAAAAAACAGAATCAGATCGGTTCAGTGGCTGGTGGACGACGATTCGCGGTTGAAGGAATACTTTGCGCTGGCCCGTGAACTCCGGACGCGGCTTCGCATAAATCTGGAAATCGATATAGGACTGCACCGCGGCGGAGCCGAGTCTCCGGAACAGTTCAATTCTTTATTAAAATTTATCAAAGAACATCCCGCCGAACTGGAGTTCTCCGGCGTGATGGGCTATGACGGCCATGTCCCTCATGTGCCCTCGCTTTCATTCTATCATGAGCGGGCAGTTAGAAATCAATTTGATCAGTGCATGAAGAGATACCGGGACATGGTGGATGCCGGAAAGAAGGCCTATCCAGAAATGTTCCACAACCGCCTGACTTTCAACGGAGGCGGAAGTCGGACATACAGCCTCTACGGAAAGGAATCGCCGGTGAACGACATATCCATCGGATCGGCTTTTCTATTCCCGGCAGCCTTTGAGGATTTCACACTGACCGATCATAGAGCAGCGGTCTTCATAGCGGCCCCGGTGCTGAAGCGATTTGAGAGATTCTGGATGCCCTTTCAGGAAATCGTTCCGGGCTTCGCTTCAGTTGTGAAGCTCTGGGATCCTAATGCTCGGTATTCTTATTATCTGTACGGCGGCGGATGGCCGGCGCACATTGTCTATCCATCATCGCTGGAGATCAATACGCTGACAGCTTCCACACCGAACGAAAACCTGCTGCCCAATCAATCACTGTACCATTCTTCTTCGAATGAAAAACTGGCAATTGGCGATTTTGTTTTCTTCCGGCCAATGCAGTCGGATGCCATCATGCAGTTTGAGGAAATTCAGCTGATCCGCAGCGGCAGACCGGATAAAATATGGAAAACGTTTCCGCGCCGACTCTGAGAATCAAAACAATCGCAGAGACATTCAGTTCGCTCTTCTCAACCACCAGTCTGTCGACCTGAAGGCAGCGTCTGCATCGAGTATTTCTCCTGGTCTAGGGACGGCCAGATCGACTCCCATGATTTTCGCCTGCCCCCGCGCGCGCCGAATGGGTTCATATGAATACCCTCCCAGGTCACATCGTAAGCGCCGATCTTCATGGATGTAAGATCAAACGGCCCATATTTTATTCCAATTAGGGTAAAATGCCCGGAGAAACCTGTGTCGCCGCTGTGAAAAAAACGATGCCGCGGCCCAACAACGCTCCAGGACGCCCAGAGAGTTGAATTGCGGTTGAACAGACCGCGCCCGGAATAATGAACGGCGGGAGTGCAGATAATTTCAACGCCGCGGATTTCTCCTTTCTCCCACCAGTCAAGCTGCCGGATCTGCTCGGACCGAATACCCCAGGATGCCAGATGCGCTCCAACTCCCAGGGGCACAAAGAAAACGGTCCCCCGGGCCGCAAGAAACTGAACTGTTTTCATATCCAGATGATCGTAGTGATCGTGCGAGATCACAACAGTGTCAACATCAGGCAGAATTTCCATCGGAACCGGCGGGATTATTTTCAAACCCTCCCTCACGATACATCGCCGATGCGTTCATTCTGTCCTGTATATCGTCTCCTGGTGTACCGCCGAAAGTACCGAGAAAGTTCGTTTCATACAGGACAGCTCCGGCAAATAGTCCAATTCCTATCGCAGCCAATGCGCTTTTTTTTCGTTTAATCACACAGATTACCGGTCTACAACGACATCGTCATCTACTCTTTCACAGTGGCAAGGAAATCTCGTATCTCCTGCGCGGTTCGTTCCACCTCTTCATACTGAGGCGCATGACCGCAGTTGGTAAATACAACCGCTTTAGAGCCGCGGATTGATTTCAAATACAGCCGCGACACATCCGGCTCGACTATCAGATCGCGGTCGCCGTACAGAACCATGGTCGGTCTGCGGATATTCCGGATACGGTTGTTGAGAATGTAATCGCCTCCCGCTCTTATGTCCGAACGAATACGATTGAGCCACTCAAAATCGCGCGCGCTGGATTCTATCATATAATCCTTGAAAGGCCGGGGAATGAATGGTTTTTTAACAAAAGTTTTATCAATGAAAGCGTCAAAATCAGCCTCCGTTTCAATTCGCTTCAACGATTGACGGTATGGAGTCGGATCGCGAACCTGAAGCCCTGCCGCGGCAATCAGGATCAGAGCTTTTACCTGCTCCGGATATCTCAGTGTGTAAGCAGCGGAAATATGTCCCCCCATAGAATTGCCGCCCAGGAAGAAAGATCCAATCCCCAGTTTCTTTAAGAATTTATGCAGAAATACTACCTGTGACTGGATCGAATAATTCCTGGAAACGTCATGCGCTGTTGCGCCAAAACCCGGCAGATCCGGCATTATCACACGATACCGATCCGTTAGATAACGCGACGACTGTGCAAACGAAATTCTACTGTCGCCAAAACCATGCAGAAGGACCAGAGCCGGGCCGCTGCCGCCTTCCAGATAGCCTGCAGAATATCCGTCAACATCGATTGTTTTTTCAGATACACCGGCTCGAAATTCATATATCTTATAGACAATGCCGAGCAGGGCTCTGGGATAGAGAAAATATGTGAAGAGCAATGACGCGAAAACCAGGACCGCCGCGGCGGCGGCGATTTTTCCAATACTCAACTTCTTAGATTGCGGCGGCGCTTCATAATGTGTCGGTAAATAGAGAGGAGCCGCAAGTTCCGGCTGCCGCGAAGGCTTAACCGGTTTTCTCGTGCTTAATTTTTTTTTCACCGGTTTTTTTGAAGTTTTTTTCTTTGCCATCTTAAAAGTCCTCCGCTTTATTCAGGTCAAATCCCTGATTGAGATTGTTTTGAATGATGCTTTTAACATATTCACTGAGCTGCGCCGTGTTCATATTCTCATGAATTTCAAAAGGTATCGGTTTATTGATTTGAATCTTGATTGTATCATCGCCTTTATTGGTGACGACCTGATAGTTGTCAAAAAATGTTATCGGCACTATTCTGCATTTGCTTTTTACGGCTATCCGAAAACTGCCGCTTTTAAATTCGCCCAGACGGCCGTCTCTGCTTCTGGTCCCTTCCGGAAAAATGAACGCATTGTATCCGGCACGAACGTTCTTTGTCAGCTGAAGAAGAACCTCGACCTGACTTTTAATATTATCGCGGTCAATCAGCACTCCGCCCGCCTTAACCACGTACAGACCCACCGAGAAGAAGTTTTTCAACTGCTTTTTGGCAATGAAACCCAGCTGACGATTGATGATATACATCGATGCAAAAATATCAAAGAATGATTGATGATTGGCAACATACAGTATACCGTCTTCCTGAGGCAGATTCTCGCGGCCGATGATCTTGATCCTGTATCCTGCAGCTCTGACTGTATTCTTAGAGATTGTATATACAAACTGCGAATTGTAGAAGAAATCATCGGTCAGCTTACTTTTCTGCGTAAGAATATAATAAAAAGCAACTATGTATGTCCAGAGAAATCGAATCATAATATCTTACAGGCAGGTATTTTTTCGGCCCTGCTTGTTTGCCACTAATTAATTCAATCCTGGCACGGCAATCGCAGCCTCCCGAATCACATTATTGCTCCCGATCTTTGTTCTTTTCCAGCAGATTGACGTACAGAGAGCCAAGAGTTGCCGTTAAGAGGATCGCGCCAATTATACTGAGCGACACCCAGATCGGTATTTTTACAAAATCAATGAGCAGCATTTTTACTCCTACAAAACCGAGCAGGACGGCCAGGCCGGGCTTAAGGTATCGTATTTGCTTGAGCGACCGCGCCACAACAAAATACAGAGCGCGAAGGCCGAGAATGGCCAGAATATTTGATGAGAATGCGATAAAAGGGTCATTGGTGACGGCAAAAACCGCCGGTATGGAATCAATGGCAAATATTAAATCTGAAGCCTCAACAATTACTAGAGCTGCCAGAAGCGGCGTTGCTTTGCGAATGCCGTTTTCCATTACAAAAAAATCCTGTCCCTGGATTGACTTTGTGACGGGTACCAGCCGCGCAAGAATTCGCATTACGGGGTGATTGTCCGGGTCGATCTGATGATCTCTGCTGCGCAGAAAATTCCAGGCCGAATAAATCAAAATTCCTCCGAACAGGTAAAGAATCCAGTGAAAGTGCGTCATCATGGCGCTTCCGACAAGAATCAGCACGGCCCGGAATACGATTGCGCCGAGAATGCCCCAGAACAGGACACGGTGCTGGTATTTTTCAGGGATTGAGAGCGAAGAGAAAATCAGCAGAATAACAAAAACGTTGTCCATGCTCAGAGACTTTTCTATCAGATAGCCGGCGAAAAATTCCAGTCCTATTTCAGCTCCCTGATAAAAATACAGCCATCCGTTGAAGAGGAGAGACACAGAAATCCAGGCAGCCGTTTCCAGAAGGGCCGCCCTCATCGAAATTTCTTTCGATGTTCCGTGCAACAGGATCAGATCCAGTATTAGAAGAACCAGTATGCCTGCAGTAAAAGCCGCCCACAGCGTTAGCGGGGCGAAGCTCTGCGAAATAATGTCCATCATGATAAAAATAAACCATTGAACTCGGAACAGGCAAGTATTTTATGATTGCATTGCAATCTTCAACAAATTAATTTTCCATTTTAAGATTTTAGATTGCCTCTCAATCGATGCGATTTCACCGAGTACCATGCAGCAGGACCAGGAATTTCACTTCTCAAAAAGAATGTCCCGGATAGACACTTCACAGATCCGCAAAGTTTTTGATCTGGCGGCGAGGCTTCCGGACCCAGTAAATATGTCGATCGGGCAGCCGCACTATGCCATGCCGCAGCCAATCGTACATTCCATAGAGAGGGCTCTCCGGGATGGGAGGACATCGTACACTCCCACCCAGGGAATCATGCCTCTGCGGGAACGACTTTCACTGAAGTATAAGCAGGAAAACAATTTTGAAATTTCGCCGGACGATATTCTTATCAGTTCAGGTGTTTCCAGTCTGCTCCAGCTGCTTTTTCTCTGTCTTCTGGATCCCGGCGACAGGATACTGTTAACCGATCCCTGTTTTTTGATTTATAGAAGCCTGGCCAGTTTTTTTGATATTAAAATGGATTTCTTGCCGGAGGAATTCACAAGACAGGATATTGAGAAAATCAATCCTGAGAATCTACGCATGATACTCTACTCAAGTCCGTCCAATCCGTCGGGCTACATCATGAAGACGGATCAGATTCGCATGCTGGCAGATCTTTCTGACAGGTCCGGAGCCCTGCTTGTATCGGATGAAATTTATGAACTGTTCGATTATGAAAAGCAGTTCGTGAGCGCGGCTTCCCTGCATCCAAAGACCATGACGCTGACGGGATTTTCTAAGACGTACAGCATGACGGGTCTTCGCCTGGCCGCTGCGGCAGGTCCCTCTGGAATCATCAAGGCGATGACGACCCTGCAGCAGTATACGGTTGTCTGCGCGCCTGCCGCCGTGCAGTGGGGCGGCATTCAGGCGCTGGATCTGGATATGTCCGAATATGTGGAGATGTACAGAAAAAACCGCGACGAATGTGTCAAACGTCTCAGCGGGAAACTGCAATTTTCAAAGCCCGGCGGCGCATTTTATATTTTTCCAAAAGTGCCGGGAAAAGATTCCGAATTCGTAGAGCGAGCTATTAAAGAAAAACAGCTGTTGCTTGTGCCGGGAAGCATTTTTTCCTCTGCGAAAGACCGCATTCGAATTTCTTATGCGGCCTCGCCTGAAAATCTTGAGAGAGGCCTGACCGCCCTGATAGATCTTCTATAATGTTGAGCGAGTGGACAGCATACAGTTTCGCCGCAGTCATAGGTCTCTGCATCGGAAGTTTTTACACTGCGAGCGCCAGCCGTATTCTGTATTTTTTTTACGGACCAGGCAGAAAGGAAACCAATCGATGGAAATCATTTTTCACCCGCCCCTCTTTCTGCATGCATTGCCAGACCCGCATCGCCCTTTTTGATATTGCTCCGTTATTCGGGTATATTTTCACAAAAGGCCGCTGCCGCAACTGCGGAACCAGGATTGGCCTGTTGACTCTGCTGGGCGAACTGCTGCCAGGCCTTCTTCTGCCGCTGCAGCTCAAGGCAGGATTTGGCTGGCCGGCTGCGCTTACGGGAACGATTCTCTGCGGCCAGCTGTACATTTCTGCGGCGACGGATTCAAAATATCTGCTTCTGGATCATGAAAATACTGCGATACTGTTTCTTCTCGCGCTTGCGGGAAGCGTGTTCAAGACCGGTGCGGACTGGGATTCCTTCCGAGTCTATTTACTGACAGGCTCCGGTGTCTTTGCTGTATTTCTGCTTCTTTTTTTTGCTGGCAGAATGCGAAGTCTGGGATTTGCCGACTGTCTTCTGGCGGCCATACTCTCGCTGTTCTCCGGAATGCCCTGGTGCCTGATCATGTTTCAGGCCGCATCTGTCGGAGCGATTTTATTTATCGTTTTTATAAAAAAATCTAAAAAATCCCCGGCTCCGTACGGCATGTTTCTGGCATCGGGTCTTTACATCAGTATGATTGCTGAATCCCTGTGGCGTATTTACTGGCCGTACACATAGTTCAATCGCATATACACGCCGGGATTGTTCGCAATATATTCAATGATTTTATGCCGTTCCAGGCTGTAAACTTCCAGGTAGTCGGTGGCTCGAAAATCATAATTGGACGGCGCTTCTTTCTGCATTCTATAAATTTCACCGCAAAAATCGCCCCTGTTCAAAACCTCTATCGTATTTCCGGCTGACACAACTTCAACCTGTCCGGTCTTGATTATAAACGAATGCTGAAATACTTTCCCCTGCTCTATCAGCAAATCTCCTTTGCCGAAATTGCCGGTCTCCATTATCAGCTCAAGCTGAGTTTTCTGGGCGGATGTAATCCCCTTAAAGAATCGTGAATTTGTCAGGACATCCCATGTTCCGCTTCGGCGGACTTCTGAGAGCTGAGTAAATCTCTGCACCAGGTTGGAGCCTTTTATAAAGTTTAAGAATCTTGTTTTTTCAATAGTCAGGGCGACAACATCTGTTTCTGCAAGCACATCGGCGCTTCGGGGCTGATCCAGAATCAACGATGTCTCTCCGAAATATTCATACGAACCGTATCGCTTCAGCACTTCTCCCTGCTGCACATCGGAAGTTTCCATTCCTTCAACTTTTACATTGCCCGACATGATGATGTAGAATTTATCACCGGGAGTGTTTTTCCGTATTATACTGTCCCCTCTTTTGAAGTGTTCCTCATGGATCACCGCAATGAATTCCTTGGCCTTGCCGATCGGGAAATCGCGGAAAATATCAATGTTGCTGAGAACATCGAGAAGACGATACGCTTCTTCATGTTTGGGCGGAGTTATCGGCGGATAGACTGTATTTTCAATTCCAAATTTCGCAAGGGTCAGATTGGTGTCGGGGGGCATATCCTTTCGCGCGATGTGATAGACTGTTATCTTTTTTTGAATGTCTTCCGGCAGAGTCTTGAGAAAATCCACACGCGTGTGCAGAGGCGGGATGCCCGCTTCATGGTAGATAATATTGTGATGCCAGGGAAAATCCATCAGTTCACGGAATCTGGATTCTGTAAGAATCCCTTTTTTATACATATCTAGAAATTTCTGCGGATCGTTCAAATGATCCGATGAATAGATGAACGATTGATCCTGAAAAGAAAATTCAAAGCTCAAACTCGGAATGGAATGCAGCGCGTAGTTGAACCGGAATTCGGCTCCGTTAATGATATACGGTTTTCCGATAATGACCGGCACAAAATCAAACAGAGTCAGAAGTTCTTTGACCGGAATTCTTGTCAGAGCGGTGTACTTTCTGATAAAGGAATGCATCACCGTTTCCGTGGAATAAATTGTGATCTTGCCCTCTTCCAGAATTTTCTGGAATGTGCCCGCATCATGGTCCGCATGGCAATGGGTGAGAATGATTGAATTGATCAGCCGCGGATTCACGTTAGATTTGCGCAGCCACTCAGTCGAGTCCACCGGCGGATCCACCATAATTCCCTGGTGATTGATCCATAGAAGAAATCCGCTGGTATTGTCTTCCGGATCAAAACCATGACTCGGCCCCAGACAGGTGATTCCCAACAGCGGCGGCTTGTATGGCTCTGGCATTCTCTCGCCTGTATCATAAATAATATTGTAGCCGACTTCTCCCTGGATTTGAGTTCTTTTTGCACGGGTTTCATCGTTGATATCAAAAGTGCCGTCCGTATTTTTTGTTATAGTTACGTTATTGATTTTCACTCTGTTATCCTGGAAGATGACAAATTTAACAAGATCATCCAGATAACGGTTTCCCCTGAAATACTCCATTTCCGCCTTGATATCGGGGAAGCCGTAGGTCTTTTCCGCCAGAATATACTCCGAACGCAGATCAACATCGGGCGGCCCAAAAACTGCTTCTTCAAGAACCACCATCAGCTGCTCTTTCTGTTCCCTGGTGCAGACAACGTACGTTTTCTTCTGACGGAGAAAGTGGTTGTAATAGATGGGAAATTCAAGCTCAGCGACCGAAATCCCTTTAGTGACATGAAAAAACCGGTTTGGCAGAACAAAAATGAGCGGAGTGCTGCGCGGAAGAAACATTGAGTCCTTGATTGTTTCCGGTGGCGATCCGAACTGGATATAACCGACGGAAGTATCCACGATGTAACCGCCCCGCGGCAGAGTTGTGTACGGTTGTGTCAATTCAATCTTGGCCATGTTCTTCCTTAATGCGCATCCCGGGGTCTCGTCTGCTTTTCAGCATCGGAATATCGATCCTCAATAAAATTTCGTTCTCAATTGTTATATAACGACAGGAACAGCCAGTTTTTCAACAATAAAACAAATCATGATTGAAATATTTCTGCAAGCTTGCGGAATCTGCCTGTACGGACAGCATGCGGAACTGGTTCTTTATTATTGCAACCCTCCTATTATCCTGCTCCTCAACAGGTCGGCAGAACACCCTGCAGTGCACTGTGTCCACCGAGCTCTTCCACACCCACAAAACGGACCTGACATACAGAAAAGTGAAGTCAGGAATTCGAATTTTTCTCCTGACAGCTTCCGAAGGGCATACTCACTCTTACGAACTGCGTGAAGATCAGGTCGCCTACCTGGAATTGAATGTTCCGATCGCGCTGGATTCCACCCTGACGAATGGACACAAACACAGTGTTCTCATCCAGAAATCTGATTGAGCGTTTACATATGCTTCGCGACGAAATTCCTCAGCTGCAGTTTTGGCAGAGCTCCCACAACCCGGTCCAGAAATTTTCCATTCCTGTAAAGAACCAGAGCAGGTATTGCTGTGATCCCCAGTTTCCCGGCTGTCAGCTTATTCTCATCCACATTCAATTTCACAAACAGAACCTCGGGCATTTCGGCGGACAGCTCTTCCATCACCGGAGCAACAAGACGGCAGGGACCGCACCACTGCGCCCAGAAATCCACGAGAACCAGGCCAACTTCAACCGCTTTCTCGAAGTCGTCGTCTGTGATGTTTTTTACAGCCATCAGAAATCTCTCACTGGCCTTTTTTCTTTTTACCCGCCTTTTCAGCCATCATCAAATCAATTTTTTCCTTAATTGATTCGTTTGAGATATTCAGTTTATCAAGTTCTGTTCTGTTTCCGGTAATCATATAAACCTTTTTCAGCATTTCAAAAATCCTGCGCACGTTCTCAAGATCCGAAACATCCTTTGTGCTCAGCTCGAACTTGGAACGAAATTCCTGCGCGGCAAACTGACTCTCTTCTATAATAAACTTGAGCATCTCCTGACGGGGACGGTACTGTTCATCATTTGGATCCTTGCTTGCTCCATGCTCTTTGAAGTCGAACATGTTTTTTGCCAGCAGAGCGAGTTTGAAGTGCATATCCGGAAATGACCAACGCCATTTCGCATTCTCTCCAAGCGATTCCTTTACGTTTTCCATCGCCTCTTTGAAACCGAGAAGAAGCGTCATGCGCTGCTGAACCGTCATCTTTTCAATCAGTTTCAAACGGTCCTTGCTGTCCGTGACAGAAATATCAATATCATCGCCGACAAGTTTCAGCAGATCATTGAGTTTGCTGGAAATTTCTTTCCGGGCATCGTTCAAATATCCATCGTTTTTTAAATTCTGGATTTTCTGGGACAACCGGGACATCAACACAAGAGTGTTTGCCGTCTGCATCGATAGGATTCCGAGTCGGATTTGAGCATAGGGATCCACCTTTGCATTCTTTTTCCCGACTGATTTTACCATCGAAATTTCTTTCTTGATGTCCTCCAGCCCGCTCTTATACGACTTTATCTTTTCATTATACAGGTTTTTTTGCTCTTTTGTAACAGCCATTAAAGACACAAATGCGGAGTAAAAAAAGAATGACAACAAAAAACGATGATGTCAGGAAAGCCAGAGAAAGAAAAAATGGTATTTCTAAGGCTGTAGAAATAGTTAATTACAATAGACGTCTGGAACGGGACAATTTCTTGTTTTGCGAGAGCCGTGTGATGTTTTTTCCTGAGCGGCCGGGAATTGCGGAGGATATATGGCTGGAAGAATGCTTTTTATTCAAAATCTGGGTCTATCGGAGTGGCTGATCATTCTTGTGGTAGTTTTGGTGCTTTTTGGCGGAAAAAAGATTCCTCAGCTGGCGAAGGATCTCGGCTCCGGCATACGAGAATTTCGCAGATCCATTTCAGGAAATCCTGAGCAGATAACGGGTGAAACGGAAAAAAGAGAAGACGAATCGACGGTGACTTCTTCACCAAACAAGCCTGCTTCAAAAAAAGCCAGACGGAGCTGAGACTGAATGGCGGCAGGCCGCAGCAATAAATCTAAGGATAAAAAAACCGGTTCTAAAAAGCCGACGGTCATTTCCACGGGTCAGTATTCTCCCCGTCCCTCAATTCCGCCTGTTCCAAAGGAAGTAGTATCAGAGGCGGATGTGCCCGAAGTTGAGGAGCGTGAGAAGCTCATGACTCTGGGCGACCACCTGGAAGAACTCCGCAAACGTCTGATCGCAATCCTATTAATTATCATTGTCTCTTCCATTGCGGTGGCATTTTTTTCATTCGAAATCCATCAGTTGCTGGTGGATCCCTACCACAGACTGACCGGCTTGAATCTCACCCTGGGAAGCGTGTACGGCTCCATTGACGCGATCATGCAGCTCAGTCTTCTGGCCGGAGCTGTCATTTCACTTCCTGTCTGTATTTTTATCCTCTGGGGCTTCATTTCGCCTGCATTTGATAGAAAGGTCGACAGGATGGGAAAAATAATCGTCGGAACATCCAGTGTACTGTTCTGGTCCGGTATGTATCTGAGCTGGAGGTTCATACTGCCCGTTTCGCTGGCATTCATGTTCGGTTCCGCTCTGCTGCCGCACACTCAGCCTCTTTTGGCCCTGGATCAGTATTACAGTTTTCTGTTTATGATACTTATTGCCGGAGGAATCATCATGCAGATTCCCCTTGTTCTGGTTATCCTGGGCGCCATTGGAATTCTCACTGTAGCCTGGCATAAAAAAATCTGGAAATACGCCGTTGTTGCCATTGTAATTTTTTCCGGTATTGTCACGCCGCCGGATCCGATGAGCCAGATATTTATGGCAATTCCACTGCTATTGCTTTATGCCGGAGCCGTTGGCATTGTCTGGCTTATAGAATTGAGCCGCGGGCGAAATAAAAAGGAAATCTAGAAAATATTTCTGCCAACCCTTCAGTATGCGACATACATGTATGCCAGGCGCTTTTCAAAATGCTCAATGAAATCCTGACGGGTCAGTGCGGGCTCATTCTTCAAATAGCGAGGCAGAATGTTGATTTTCATTTTGCAATCATCTGCCAGAAATGACCAGACATCCTGCGGGCTCACACCGTAGTGATCGGCGCCGCCGATTCCGTGCTCGAATATAATGACAGGCTTGTATCTGCGAATCGTTCGCGCCGCTCCGCGCATCACGGGAAATTCGGCTCCCTCGACATCGATCTTGATCAGATGAATCGGCAGATCGCTGTTCAGAATTCTATCCAGAGTCGTCATGCTAACTTTTATTTTTTCCGTCTGTTCGTTCTCATCCGCATACGTTCTTCTTCGAAGTCCGCTGTATGCCTCATTGTCCATATTATGAACAAATTCAGCCGTGCCCTCCTGGTCTGACAGCGCCGCTTCAATGATTGAAACATTCGGCATGGTAAAATTGTGGCGTAAATCAGCGGCAAGATGAGGAATCGGTTCAAACGCAAAATGCTTACCGTCAGGCGCGACCCGCACAAATTCTGCCAGAATTTCTCCTTCATAAGCGCCGATGTCGACTGCATTGGAGTTTCTTTTCAGTACGCGCTGAATGATTTCGCTCGTTTCTCTGTTATGGATTTCGTCTATGGAAGGTTTGCAGGAAAGCAGCGCCAACAAAAAGGCCGGCAGCAGGATCAACGGAATTCGATTGGTTTTGATATTTTCCAGGACCCCCAAAAAAGACCAATCAGGCCAGTTTTTCCTGTTTCGGTTTTTCTTTTCCGGCCGGAGCCTTATCTTTTTTATAAATGATTACAGGCGAATCGCTGTTTTCCACGACGCCCGGAGTGATCACGACCTGATCCACGTCCTTTCGTGACGGGATGTCGTACATCAGATCCATCATCACATGCTCGACAATGCTTCTGAGGCCGCGGGCTCCCGCCTCGCGCTTGATGGCGACTTCTGCGATTTTTGTTATGGCGTCATCGGTAAATTTCAGTTTGACGCTTTCCATTTCAAAAATTCGCTGGTACTGCCGGTAAATTGAGTTCTTCGGTTCATTGAAAATCCTCTTCAATGTTTCCACATCAAGATCATTCAGTGTGGCAATGATCGGCAGTCGACCGACAAATTCAGGAATCAAACCGAATTTCAACAGATCATCCGGAATCACTTTCGCAAGGATCGCTCCGGTGTCTTTTGATTTTGGAGGGTCTTTTTCTTTGCCGGAGTCAAAGCCAATTTTCCGGCTGCCCATTCTTCTTTCGATAATTTTATCCAGACCGACAAAAGCTCCGCCGCAGATAAACAGAATGTTCTTTGTGTCTACGGACAGAAAATCCTGATGCGGATGCTTCCTTCCACCCTGCGGAGGAACATTGGCAATCGTTCCCTCGATTATTTTCAGCAGAGCCTGCTGAACGCCTTCCCCGGACACATCGCGCGTGATGGATGGATTGTCCGTCTTGCGCGAAATCTTGTCGATCTCATCAATATAAATAATTCCAATCTCGGCTTTCTTAATGTCATTGTCCGCATTCTGAATCAGGCGAAGAAGAATATTTTCCACATCTTCACCGACATAACCCGCTTCTGTGAGAGCCGTTGCGTCCACAATTGCGAAAGGCACTTTTAAGAGCCGCGCGAGAGTCTGCGCGAGCAAAGTTTTGCCGGAACCGGTCGGGCCGATTAAAAGGATGTTGGATTTATCCAGCTCAATCTCTGCCTTCTTGGTGTTCTGATTGATTCGCTTGTAGTGATTGTATACGGCAACAGCCAGCGCTTTTTTTGCCGCGTCCTGCCCGATTACATACTGATCCAGTATCGTTTTTATTTCTACTGGCTTCGGCAGATCGCCCATGAGGACGCCGCCGGTATCTTGATCTGTTTCCTCGGCGATGATTTCATTGCAGAGTTCGATGCATTCGTCGCAAATGTACACACCCGGACCCGCGACAAGCCGCTTAACAGAATCCTGCTCCTTTCCGCAGAAAGAACAATGCAATTTTTCTCGATCTCCGTTTTTTCTTCTTACAGCCATGTACCGGGCCTTTTATTTTGCCGTTGTCAATTTAGACCTTGCATCCCCTTTATCCGAATCACGGGGCGATGCTTCTATCACGTTGTCGATCAATCCATACACTTTGGATTCTTCAGCGGACATGTGATAGACTCTGTCTGTATCTTTTTCGATCTCTTCAAGCGGTTTCTGAGTATGCAGCGAGTAAATTTTGTTCAACCGCTCTTTTATAGTTAGAATTTCCCTTGCCTGGATTTCAATATCTCTGGACTGTCCCTGAACCCCGCCCAGCGGCTGGTGCATCATAATCCGGGCATTGGGAAGCGCCGATCTTTTGCCGCGAGTTCCAGCGGCCAGAAGCAAGGAGGCGATATTCGAAGCCTGTCCAATGCAGATAGTCCTGATATCAGGTCTAATATACTGTAAAGTATCATAAATGGCAAGTCCGGAAGTGATATACCCGCCCGGAGAGTTGATGTACAGATATACATCTTTTTCCGGATCCTCAGCTTCCAGAAAGAGAAGCTGTGCAATGATCAGGTTTGCATAGGTATCATCAATCGGATAACCCATAAAAATGATCCTGTCTTTCAACAGTCGTGAATAAATATCATACTGCCGCTCGCCGCGGGCAGTCTGCTCAATCACTATTGGCATAATAGGCATAATATATCCTTGGGCTCTGGAGGCAGGACAGTAAAATTCCAGCTCCGAGGCCTTTTTCAGCTCTCCCTTGAAATTTGGAAAGGCTTATTTTTGGAAATTACTCGGTTTCCTGCAGCTTTTCAAACGGAATTTCACTTCCCTGCTTGATCTCAGAATGCTCAAATATCCAGTCCAGGCATTTTTTATACAGAACCTTGCCCTTGATATCATCCTGAATTTCTTCCCTTTCCAGAAACTGTTCCATTCTCTCTTCCGGTATTATTTGAGAGAACCTGGCCCGAAACTCCGCTTCCACTTCCTGTTTATCGACCTGGAGTTTTTCTCTTTTAGCTATTTCTTCCAGAACCAGACGGTCCTGAACGGCCTTGGCGGAAATCTCCTTCAGATCGTTCTCCAGTTTTTCCTTATTCTGACCTGTCATGACGGCTATCCCTTCCAGATCCAGGTCTTTGTTACCAATCCGATTTTTTATATTGTCAAGCCGCCGCTTGAATTCCGATTCCACCAGGGAATCCGGCATTTCCAGTTTTGAATCGGCTATGATCTTCTTGATAATATCTTCCAGGCATCGACTCTTCAGTTCTGAATCTGCCCGTTCTTTCAATTCATTAAGAATTTTACTTTTCAGCTGATCCAGGTTTTCATATTCCCCCAGATCCTTCGCAAAATCATCATTGATTTCAGGATACTCGGGATACCGCGCCGATGTCAGATGAGCCGAGATTTCCAGATTCTTGCCGGCGTATGTTTTATCCACAAACTCTTCTTCAATGGAGAGCTCAAATTCCTTTTTCTCTCCCACCATCATCCCCAGAATGTGTTCGTCCAGGCCTGGCAGATGTCTGTTTTCACCCGGCATGTACTGGAAGTCCTTACTCTTAAATATCGATTTGGATTTTGCTTTTTCTTTGATATCGATTTCAAGAGTGGCCAGATCGCCTTTCTGCACCGGTTCATTCTCGCGGCTTTTTGAAACGGCATGTTCCTTCTGCAGTCTCTCCAGCTCTTTCGCAACTATATTTTCGCTGATTTTTACAGTATCCAGAATGGATTTTACTTTTTTGTATTTTCCGATCTTCACCGTCGGATAGGTGTCGTATGTGCCTTTGTACAGCGCTCCTTTATCCCGATCAAAAGATTCAACCTCAAAGGATGGAATGCTGATGGGAGGAGGATCCAGTTTTTCTACAATGTTCTGGAAAGTGTCCGCTATCAAACCCCTGGCAGCATCGTTGGCAATGGAATCACCCAGATGCTCTTCTACCAATTCCAGAGGAACTTTTCCTTTTCTGAAACCTGGCAGCTTTATCTGCCCGCGAGCCTTTTCATAGGCGCTCTGATAGGCCTGTTCTACTTCTTTGGGGGAATGCTTTACTGTTATCAGGACGGAAGCGTTTTCTTTTCTTTTTGTACTGTACTCCATCAAAAAAACCTGAGCGGGAAACGGGATTTGAACCCGCGACCCCCTCCTTGGCAAGGAGGTGCTCTACCGCTGAGCTATTCCCGCGTTGTGCGAGCGAAGGGACTTGAACCCCCACACCTTTCGGCACCAGATCCTAAGTCTGGCGTGTCTACCAGTTCCACCACGCTCGCGAGAGCCGGTAAGATATCCCTCAAAGATCATTGTGCTGAAGACAGGAATTTACAGGCGGTGAAAGGAGTCAACATAAGTTTGGGCGAGTGACGGGATTTGAACCCGCGACCCCCTCCTTGGCAA
>VFLI01000008.1 GCA_009885105.1 Spirochaetia bacterium
AATGGGTTTCAAGTGACCGTTATTTTGTGTACATCTTTTTTCGCTTGATTAAGGACTAGGCTGGGCGGAACAGGAGCAAGGGACTCGACCCGTTCCATGACAGTAAGGGCAGGGCGCCTCTGATTCGTTCCCGCCGGGCCATAGCCAGCTGCCATGCGCGGTTGTCCCGCCACAGTACGAGCGAGCTACTTCTCGCGTTCCGTTACAATGGATGCAATCAATTGCCATGAGGGTTTGGCCTGTATTCGGCCTCGCTCCAGTTCGCACAAACTAGATTTTTCTGTTGTCAATCCACTTATCTACGATCGGGGGGGCATAGGCATCCATCATGGAGAGCAGTGTATCAATATTCTCGCTGACGAGCAGCATGTTGCGGTTTACTTTTTTGAGAAAACCTTCGTGAACCATGCTGTCAATCATCGTGACTAGTGGATTGTAAAAACCCTGAATATTCAACATTCCCATAGGTTTTTGGTGCAGCCCAAGCTGGGCCCAGGTCATGATTTCAAAAAATTCTTCCATCGTTCCATATCCCCCAGGCAGGGCTATTACGCCATCGCTCATTTCGTGCATTCGGATTTTTCTTTCATGCATTGTATCCACGAAGACCATTTCGGTGAGTCGTTCATGGGCGATTTCCTTTGCCTTTAAAAATCGTGGAAGAACACCGATCACCCTCCCTCCTTGAGTCAGGGCGCCGTCGGCCAGGGAGCCCATCAGTCCTACCCTGGCGCCGCCATAAACCACATCGATGCCGCGTTGAGCCAGGACTTTGCCGAGCTCAGCAGCCAGAGCGCTATAGATAGGGTCATTTCCTGCGCTTGACCCACAGAATACTGTGATGCTTTTCATAGTCTGAATTATCCCAGAGTGCGAAATTTCATTAAGGCGACGAGGTTATGCGACGTTGCGAGGGCTGTCAAGCCCGAAGCAATGGTGGTGTGCCCGGCATGGACGCCGGGCGCCCCTTACGAATGAAGTTCAGACAGTCAAGAGTTCTTTATTGAAAACTGTTTCAAGTTTATGAATTGTTTTCAATGTGGGATTAGACTTTGCTGGATCTTCAAAGCGTTGATAGGTTTGGTATGAAATACCGAGTTTATGTGCAATGTCTTTCTGTGTAAGTCCGTGCGTCTGGCGTTGTTTCTTCAACCAGATAGCGAAAGCGACGGACTTATCAGGTTTTATACTGTGAAAGTTACGTCCTTTGTGACGAGATGGACTGGGAATATGCTCGCTACGCTGGTCAATACTTTCAAGGTACACCGAAAGAGCTTCCTGTGCGTTTATCTTTGCCTCCTGCAGCGAATATCCATAAGTGATACATCCGGGCAGATCAGGAAATTCAACAAGATAAGCCTTGTCAGAGCGATTAAAAACTATTTTTGCCTGGTATGAAATCATTTAAGGCCAGCCTGTTTGAGAATAGCATTGAGGGTTCCTTTAGGAACATCATGATTGCCATGCATTGGAATAACTAAAGTCCTGGAATCTTTTGTCATGATGTAATGAGAACCTCTGATACGGTCAAGTTTCCAGCCGTCATTTGACAGCAATTTAAGGAGCTGCTTGCCGGTCACGGATCAATATACAGCATATATGCTGTATTGTCAACACAACATCCAAAATCTTTAGTATCTTTCAGAAAAAAATCTTTCCTGCCGGCCAGGACGGCCGGAGGTCGTTTTTCGTCAAGCCCGATCCGGCACTGGCCATATTTTCGCCCACCGGGCGGCCCGTGTCCGGACCTGGGCCAAAAAGGCGAACAGAGCGAGCCGTTTGGCCGAAGAGGGCGCCGACCCAAGGAGCGCCGGCAGGCGCGACGCCGCGGTTATCCGGAAGTTATGCGAAGGCCACGGAAAGATGTAATTAAGCTTCATAAGCAGAACGGGATTATCCATCCCCGAGAAAAGAGAACGCGTGCAAACCCGTCGATTTCGGTATCGCATCCGTATTTCCAATGTGTATATCCGGACTCCGTTGCCATTTTTGATTCGAATCGGTTGAACGGGGTGACTCTATAGTTTATGTTCAATGGCTTGGCGACAGCCCCATTTCCTGCCGACAACAAGACCATGCTGCCCCCGGAAGCGTTGCTGAAAGTGATTCTATAACGGGTCGGCCCGCCCAATCCATCAGTATACAACGCATCGAAGTTTTTTACTGCTGGCATGGGGTGTACCCACCATCCGGCAATACGCCAGTCATATCCAGGAACCAGCGATTTCCAAAGAGCATGCCACTGCATATGGTCCGTGTGGGCAATGCGTGCGATGGCTGAGCGCGGTCTTGATTCAAAGACTCCCGGTACGCTGGACAAGACGTAGAATGTGGCGGAGATTGTGGGGCTATGTTCAAGCGATACAAGCAAAGCGTTATGGGTTACGGCCAGTTTCCCGTGGACACGAAATTCGCGAGTGAGTTGAAGAAGGTGCTCGGGGTGAGAATGGTTAATTATCCTGCGGCCTTCCGGAGTATCCTGTGCATCTCCGAGTTGCGTCCAAAGCGTGACATGATCGCCATAGGACCGTTCTGCATACTTCAGGCGGCCGTTTCCATCAAAGCGATAGGATTCACGGATCAAAATTTTACTCTCGTCCCGACGGAATGACAGGGAAATTTCTTGAGGTGTTTCTGATAAAACAAGGGCAAGGTCGTTCTCGGCGAGCCGGACGCGGTCACATACCTTGCCCGCAGTAGCATAATCAGATTGCAATGCGTTTGGTAATTGCAGAAGGAAAGGCAGCTCCAGAGTGAGATGCTCATAGAGTGTTCGTGAGCAAATATCAGGACGCAACTCCTCTGTTTGTTCGGTGCTGGGGGAAGCGATAGCCAGCACGATGATCAGAAATGCTGCAAATGCTTTCCGTGGCTTTCGCATAACGGCAAGGTTATGCGAAATTGCGAGGGCTGTCAAGCCCGAAGCAATGTGTCCGAAGCGCGGTGCGGCGCGCGCGATTAGTAAGAAAATAGAAATACAATATGCGCGACCCACAGGATGTGG
>VFLI01000027.1 GCA_009885105.1 Spirochaetia bacterium
CTCGGTTGCCGTTCTCTGCGTCCTCCGCGCCTCTGCGGTGAAAAATCTTCTCTTTTCCCAAAAATTCTACGCAACGATCGGCGCTTCTATTACCCCTTCAGTACAGAAAACAATTTGACAGAATACTATGGAGGATATAAATTATGAGAGTGCATATACCAAAATTCCCGCACAAATTGGAAGAACTTCTCGGTCGTCAGGGCACGGATGAAGTTGTGGATTTCCTGAACGAGGCTTTCTATGAGAATAAAGAGGACGTCGTTCAGGTCGTCGGGGACAAGTTTGATCGGCGGATTACAGAGGAATCATCAAAGCTGAGAGCGGAAATCGGCGGTCTCAGGATAGAAATGAAGGAAATGAAGGCTGAATTGAAGGCAGAATTGAAAGGCGATATTTTTAGCCTGAGATCAGAACTGAAAGAAGACATTGGCAGCCTGAGATCGGAACTGAAAGAAGACATTGGCAGCCTGCGTTCAGATATGGAGCGGGGTTTCACGGGTCTTCACAGAGAAATCGCTGGAATTCATAAAGAGATTTCAGGAATCCACAAAGACAATTCTTCGCAGACAAAATGGCTTCTGGCGGTGTTCCTTGCTGCGGGAATTCTCTATCCGCTGTTGAATCAGCTTATGATACGATTCGCTCACTGAAGCTTAAAATCCTTTAATATTCTGTCCGTCAGTTCAAAAAAGCAGGCTCCACTCAGATGCGTGGCGTCCTGAAACTGCCGGCATTTCAGGGCGGGATCCAGATAGGGATCGGAAAATTGCGCGCGAAATTCGGGATTCGCTTTTGCTTCAGACGCCAGATACTGCTCCAGCGGCTTCTGGAATGTCTCCATGAGCCTGAGCTTTTCCATGCGTCTTCGCAGCGGCTCGGACACGACGGGCCAGTAGACGATCGTTCTGATATTATTGTAGGAAAGAGCACGTATCAATTTTTTAAAAAATTGGATCTGAGTCTGCGAGGGTGTGAATCCTGCAAGATGACGATTGGCCAGGTTTTCCGCGTCCTGCTCCATCATCTGCGGCGGCACTGTGAAATAAATCAGATTGGGTATGCCGCCCAGATTCGATTTGTTCGCGCTGCGGATCGAGTTCAGAACAGATTTTTTGAACTCGCTAACCTGGTAAGTTTTCAAACCTTCCGTCGGGTGCGGCAGGGTGATGGTTCTCATGTTTTCTGACACATTGTTAATATCCAGCGGAAATTTATACAGGGCGAAAGTCTGTTTGAGAAAATACGTCTCCGCCTCGTCGAAAGAAAAACCTCTTCCCTCCGCATCCCATATATTCGCCGGCGCTGTGCGGTTGTAGTCCGTATTCCGGAATACAAAAACAGGATCGTACGAATACGAAAGCGAATAATCGACGGCGCCGGAGCTGAAGAGAACCGGATCCGCTTCAATCAGAACAAAATCAGGCCGGATGCCCGCGTCCAGCATACGTGACAGAAAATAATAGTGAAAGGCCGGGCAGGCCAGCGGCGCGCTGAAATTGTATGTGTAGGACCCTGGAATTTTTCTGGCAAAATAATCGGTGCTGAATTCGCCGGCGCGCGATGTGCCGAATATCACGCCGAGTTTCTGTCCGGATGCAGTCCGGTCGGGATACTCCTGCCTCAGCTGATCGAAAAGCCAGTTGCGGGATTCGTAAAAATCCGGCTCGACCTTCTGCCAGAATACCGTGTATTCCAGCACGACGGGCAGGCGGAATATCTTGTCCGCCGCAAAGACGATTGTGAAAATCAGAAGCGGGACGAGCAGATATTTGTTTTTTAATATTTCCATGCTGACTCAAAATTGAAAATAGATAAAATCAGCGCCGCCCGGAGCAAACCGTCCCACCAGCGCCGTCGTTATTAAAGCAAAAAACAGAAGAGCCGCGTAACGAACTTTAACGGACAGAGCCGGTATTCTATTTTTATACTGCATCCAGTTGAAAAAAATCGTCACACACAGCATGCCGATAAGATAGCCGTTATGCGGAGACGACGCGCCCGGACTCATCATAAATACCCGCTTTGCCATAATCCAGGCGGAAGAGATATTGGGCGAGTTGAACGGAAAACATCCGGCAAGAAACAGAACGTATATTAAAATCATAAACGCTCCGCGCTTCAGCCGACCCGCAAATCCCGGCGAAGCCGGAGCCTCCGCGCTCAACCCGCGGTCGGTCCGCCTTTTTTCGAGAAATGTCCGGCCCAGCCTTTCCACGGAAAGGCCTACGCCGTGCATGAAACCCCAGAAGACATATGTGTAATTCGCGCCGTGCCAGAGACCCGCAAGCGTGAAAGTGATGATGAAATTGACGTGAGTCCGAAATTCGCTCACGCGCGAGCCGCCCAGCGGTATAAAAATGTAATCGCGCAGCCAGGAGGAGAGCGTAATATGCCAGCGTGTCCAGAGTTCGCGCAGCGACTGGCTCATGTAGGGCGCTCGAAAATTCTCCGGCAGATCCAGACCCATCAGATTCGCAAGACCGCGGGCGATATCCGTGTATCCGGAGAAATCGCAGTACACCCGCGCGGAATAACCGATATTGGCGGCCAGATTTGAACCGCCGCTGTAGTTTTCCGGATGCATGTACATCGGCGTGATGGCGCCGGTTATATTGTCCGCGATGACGATTTTTTTTATCAGGCCCTGCAGGATCAAAAAGCAGCCGTTGATCATCCGGTCGCGGTCCGGCCGGATGTCTTTGAGCTGGAAAATAAAATCCGCATGCCGCATGATCGGCCCGGCGACAAAATGCGGGAAATAGAGAATGAAGAACATGTATTCCAGAAAACCGGCCTTCTCCGGTATGTTCCCCCGGTGCGTGTCCACAAGATAGGCGACAAGCTGAAACGTATAGAAACTGATTGCCAGAGGCAGCGTGATTTCGCCGAATCCCGTCGCGCCGGAAAGCCAGCCGTTGAAGGAAGACTTCGTGAAAAAGGCGGCCCCGCTGATGTCGTGGAGAAAATTAATCAACAGATAGAAGTATTTGAAGAGAAACAGATTGGCCAGGTTCAGGATCACCCCGAAGCGCATCAGATTTTTCGACCGGTTTTCATGCAGCCGGACGACTATAAAATAATTAATAATAACTATAAATAAAAAATGAAGAGCAAACCCGACGGACCAGGCCGCATAGAAAATGAAGGATACTATCGGGACGAGCACCATGCGCGAGCGTCCCTTCATGCTCCAGTAGAGCACATACACGATAATAAAAAAAACAAGAAACGTTAGCGTGGTAAATCTCACGGAGAATTTGCTTCCCCTGGAATCAAAACGGGCAGTTTTTTCATGACGGCATCCGCCACAGCCTCTGTGAATTTCATGGACCCGGCCCGGTTGAGATGGATTGTGTCGTAGTAAAGATCCCGGCTGTTTGCCGAGTAGCGCAGATCGATCAGCTCGTACGACCGGTTTCCGTGCAGGTCTTTCAGATTGCTTGCCCAGACGTCATAACGGGTGTTTTCGTTGAAATCCTGAATCAGATCGGAATAGGGCGGAAATATTGTGGCGACAGTGAGGCCGCGCGCGTACATTTCATCGTACATCTTTTTCAGCCGCTCAAAATACAGCCGGTTCCACTGCGCCGCTCCTGGAGCGTAGAACGGATCGATCAGACCGACCTGGCATGTCTGCCAGACTGCTTTCTGGTGGTGGTGGTCGGTGATGCGTCTGCCGGATGCGTCGGATTCAGGTATGCCGCGCAGGGCTGTTTGTATGCACTCATGGAGATTTTTTGACGGGTAGGCGGCGAGCTGGTAATCCATTGTGTTCTCGTACACGTAATCGGAAGGGACTTCACGCATTCTCCGCCCGATCCCTTTGATTCGATCCAGAGGATCCGTCACAAAATCGCGCAGGTCTTTCTGGTATGTCACGGACCTGATGAAAAAGTATATCCAGTCCTGCGAAGAAACATGAAAACCGTAGTCCATTAGAAGCGGCAGCGCCATACGTCTGGGAAATTGCGCAATCATGCTGCGATTGGGCTGGTCGAGAGTGAAACGAGCCGTCCAGGGGAAAGAAATATCGCTGACATGCAGGATCAGCTTCAGATGAGGCATTTTAGTTTCCAGCGCTTTGTAGAGCAGATGCTGCGTTTCCATCTGCGCGCCCTCGCAGGCGCCGCTCTGAATTCGCAGGCCTTTTTTCTCAAGAAGCTTATTCAGATAGGGAAGATTGATTCCCTGATACGCCACGGAGGTGCCGATGATAAGAACATTTGGATCGACGCGAGAGTTGGAAGCAGTTTCAACCACGCGGAGCACATTGTCCGCGTAGGACCGGGGCTGCATGAGCGGACGGTAAAGGCCGCTCTGCAGAAAGATTTCAAATCCGATCAGAAAGCCTGCGGGAAGGAAAAACCTTGGATCTCTGAAATATTTTAATACTTCCTTCATGTTTTATCCATTGTTAAAATTGAAAATAAAGAAAATTCGGCGTCTCCGGCGTGGCAAAAACCATGACACAGAAAATCATCACGATGAGCATAACAATCAGTTTTCCTTTATTCTCTGGTTTCCAGAAATATTCAAGACGCAGATAATTGAAAACATACTCATACGTAAAATACAGCGCTATAAGTATCAGATATTCGCTGTAAGCAGAAGACGGGTACGGCGTCGGGGAAAAAAATGCCGCCTTCACCGGCTCAAACGGAGCGCCGCGGAAAGCCCAGCTGATAAATGCATGAAACGCGGCCGGCAGATCGTTGATGCCGAAAAGTCTTCCCTGCATCAGGGTCGCTTTTGTCATTGTCTCCGCCCGGAACCAGATAAATCCAAAGTTCATCCAGAACATGGTGAAGACTCGGGCGAAAATACTGTACGCAATGCCGCCTTTCTCATGGATCGTCTCGTGAAACTTTGTTCTGGAGTACATGCGATGGACGGAGATCATCGTTCCCTGCCACAATCCCCAGAAAATGTAATGATACGCGGCGCCGTGCCAGATCCCTCCAAAAAGCCAGGTGATGAAAATATTGATGTAGGTCCTGAAATTACCCTGACGCGAGCCGCCCAGAGGGATAAAGATATAGTCGCGAATCCAGGTTGTGAATGAAATATGCCAGCGCGACCAGTGATCCGTGACATTGCGCGAGGAAAAAGGATACAGAAAATTGACCTCAAACTCCCATCCAAATAGACGCGCAACTCCGCGCGCGATATCCGTGTAGCCCGCGAAATCCAGATAGATCTGAAACGCGAAAGCAAAGGAGGCCAGCCAGATATCCAGCGGATTGTAAATTGCTGGATTGCCGTACACACTCACCGTCATTGCGGCCAGGTTGTCTGAAAGCACGAGCTTTCGAAAAAAGCCGACGACGATTCTGGTTACACCGATGATGATGTCATCGCGGCGGATCGGAAGGCGGTCATCCAGCCGGGAAAAAAAAGTGGTCGAGCGGACAATAGGCCCGGCGACCAGATGCGGAAAAAATGCGACATACAGAGCGAAATCCAGAAGATTTCTTCTTGCAGGAACAAGTCCCCGGTACACGTCCACGGTGTAAGACAGCGACATGAAAGTATAGAACGAGATTCCGACAGGCAGAAGAATATTCGTTGCCGGCCAGGCTAGAAGCGTGCTTCCGTACGGCTGGAGATCGTTGAAAACCTCAATGCCGAAGTTCGTGTATTTGAAATAGGCAAGCAGCGAAAGGTTGACGATCATCGAGCCAATCAGCCAGGTTTTTCTGCCGATCGCGCCGAGAAATGCACCGCGAATGGGAGGCAGTCCCTTGTCGCGGCGGTCGTTGGCCTCTATCCCGAGCGCTGCAAAATAATCCCAGTTCGAGGAAAACAGCATTATGATCAAATACCAGGGTTCCAGAACCGAATAAAAATAATAGGAAGCCAGAAGAAGAAAAACCTGCTGTTTCCGGTTCTTCAGGAGATGGCCCAGAATTATTGTTACAAAGAAAAAAACCGCGAAGTGGAAGGAAGTAAATACCATGGGCGGAAATCAGGAGCCTGGTTGAACTCTAACCAGAAGTTGATATGTCGACTCCCCGGTCAAGGCAGAAAAAACTTGCCGGGCCTGCCTGATTGCGCAGCGTGCCAGCCCCGGTGTCTGGCGCCGGATGCCTCTCATGTAACCTCGAAACCGACAAACATTATGTCGTCCACATCCGGAGCGCTGCCGCGAAAACCGGACACACCGTCCATCACATTATCCAGCGTGGTGGACAGGTCCGGATGGTAGCTTTTTTCCACTATTTCAATGAAGGCTTCAGTGTTCAGAATGTTCTCCAGTTCGTCGGTTGTGTCCGGCAGACCGTCCGTATATAAGTAGAGTCTGTCGCCCGGCGCCAGAGTGATTTTTTTGTTCTCATAAATGTTGCCCAAAAATACTCCCAGCATGCGTCCTTTTGCGTAGAGGGATGTCATTTTTCTGTCCTGCGCCGACTGCAGAATCGGAAGAGGGTGGCCGCCCCGTGAAAATTCAAAATTCATGATACCAGATTTCTCGTCATAGATGAAGATACCGTACAGAGCGGTGAGAAATCGTCCTTCGATTTCACGGATTATCGTGTCGTTGAGCTCGGAAAGATACCGGGCCGGCATAAGTCCGTATTCCCGGCAGACCCGGTTTGTGATCGATTTAATCAGAGCCAGATACAGCGCTGCGGAGACTCCGTGTCCTGACACATCGCCGATAAAGACGCCGAATCCGCCCTCCCCGAGAGGCGTGAATGAAAGGAAATCGCCGCCCACTGCTTCCAGCGACCGATACCTGAAATCCACCGACAGATGCGGATACTGCGGTTTTCGTGTGGGAAGAAGAAGTTTGTGCACGAGCCGCGCGTCGAGCATATCTCTTTCAATTTCCTGATTTCGCAGATGCATTCTGGCGTACAGCAGTTCCGTTTTGTTTTTTTCCATTTTGAAATTCTGGATGACAGCGCGGAAAATCAGCAGAATAAAAATTAGAACCAGAATAAAACTGAGAATGAGGTCCGTGTATCTCTGCCCCGCGGATCTGTATTTTGTGATAGATCCTGGATACAACAGATGCAGTGATGTCAGAGCGATCACTGTGAGCAGCGTTACGAAGAAGAAAAACGCGCGTATGGTTCGGTTGAAAAGAACATACGCCAGAATCGGAATGATCAAATAGAACATCATCGCCGGACCGTCGATACCTCCGTTAAAAAACCAGGAGAGCGAAAGCATGGCCGTCTGTATACTGATGTATGCGATTTTCCAGAGATGCGGAAGTCCGCGCTTGAAACGCACTTTCCAGTAGGCAAAGAGGCAGAACATCATCAGACCGATCAGAATCAGAGATTCCCAAAAATAAGTCTGCATCACCAGCGCCTGCAAAATCAGCATGGCATTGAGTCCGATGGAGATAATCAGACTTATGTTAAAAACCCGGTCATCCAGCCCAAACTCGCTGGGGTCGCCCATGATGCCCTGTATCCAGCGGCCTCCTGCATTGCTCAAACGAGTCAGCATTTACCCACTGCGGGAGCCGTATAAAGGAAAGTAAACGAAATTATACGATAAAACTGTGCCAGCACGGCCAGCATATCTGCATTGACACAACTACGGAACGAGTAAAATCTGGTCCAATGAAAATAAATCTGTATTTCACACTGCCGGTTTTAATCGTTGCTGCCGTTCTCACGGCAGACTGTAAAAAAAATAAGCCGGATCCCGCAAAATATGCGGATTATTGCGCTGAAGTCGTGCGCTGTGACGCGCAATTGAAGGCCCAGGCAATGGGTCAGGAACTCTGCCAGAAAATGTTTGCCACTGTGGAAGAGAAGCTGCCGGCCCTTCTGGACGCTTTCAAAGGCTGTCTGGATGCCCAACCATGCGATAAGAAAAGTGTTTCCGCCTGCATGTCCTCAACAGTTCAGAAAAGCGGAATGCCTTTCCCCGGCATGACGCCCTGATTCTTTAACCGCTAATGAACGCGAATAAACGCAAATGAGTTTAACTCTGATTCGCGTGCATTGGCGGTCATTAGCGGTTTGCCTCTTGTGATTGGCGGTCATTGGCGGTTCGGATTGTCTCATCAATAATAGTAGATATCTGAGCGGCGAAGGTTTTCCAGCTCCAGTCTGTGTCCAGTTTCGACGCTTTCAGACGGCCGCTTCGGTGCTGATCGTTGAATTCCAGAATGGCCGTTTTCCAGCTTTCCGGATCCAGGCATGAAACAAATCGGCTGTCTCCTCCGACTTCCCGGAAAACAGGAATATCGGAAAGCATGACGGGAATATTCATTTTCAGAGACTCGATAATCGGCAGACCGAATCCCTCGTGAATGCTGGGGCAGGCAGTCCAGGCCGCGTGTTCGTAGCACCACTGCAGATTTTCTCCGGAGGCGCTCTCCAGAAAAAAAATTCCAAAATTCTTAAGGGATCCGTTTCTCAAAACTTCGTAGAGCGAATCGTCGCCCCAGCCTCTGCGTCCCACAATCACGAGCGGCAGAATATTCGAATTTTCCCGGAAGGCCCGGCTTTGCGCCTCGATCAGAGTTTTTTGATTTTTTCGCGGTTCGATCGTCCCCACGCAGAGAGAAAATTTTTCCAGAGCCCCGATATCGCCGCCGGGAGGCCGGGACTCGCCAGCCGGAAGCTCGCAGCCCGGATATACGATGTCCAGTTTTCGCGCATCGGCGGAAGGAATAAATTTCAGAATGTCGTCGCGGGTCGTTTTTGAGAGGCACAGAACCCGGTCTGCGTTTCGGAGAGTGTGCGATGCGAGAAGTCGGTGCTGCAGCCGATTCCAGAGCACCATTGTGTCCGGCGCCGAGTATGCGTTGAGATCGTGAAAATTGACAACGGCCGGAATCCGGCAGCGACGGCGAA
The DNA here is from genome assembly GCA_009885105.1 of Spirochaetia bacterium. Taxonomy (GTDB): domain Bacteria; phylum Spirochaetota; class Leptospiria; order Leptospirales; family Leptonemataceae; genus VFLI01. Next base: position 8,823 of record VFLI01000027.1, read on the forward strand.
AAAAAACCGGCAGCATGGCCAGCGTGCCCCATAAAATATCGGCCTTGTGTTTTTTTAAAAGGAACGGCAGACGAACATGAATCCACAGAGGACCGAGACGCGAAGAGTCGATATCCAGAGTCACATTCTTCCGCGAAGCGACGTCGGCATAGAGAGGATGCAGACCTCTGTGCGATACAAGCACCCAGCTGTCATCCGCTCGGATTTTCAGCAGCTCCGAGAGCATGCAGTGAAGATAGCGTGAATTTCCGGTATTGGCGAAAGCAAGAGGCCGCGCATCCACAACTATGATTCGAGACGGCACGACAAGATTTTCCGTCAGGGAGTCGCTTTGAGTTTGTTGTCGATAAACTCCATGAACTTTGCCAATTTTTCAGGCGTGAACTCTGTCTTGTTTCCGAGAGGACTGCTGTCCATCTCGGAATGATTGTGATTGTAGCCCATGAAGGTCAGTTCCTCCGGTGGAATGACGACGGTTTTGCTTCCCCGGCTCACAGTGAGAGTGTCCTTTTCCGTAGGCCGGGAAAAAGAAGAGCCCGGAACTGAGTATTCCACTGATCCTTCGCACTGGCATTTGAGTTCAATTTCGCCTTCAGGCGAAGCCAGGCGGGCTGTATAAAATTTTGTGCCGCGGACCGAGGCGACCGACGTGGGCGTGACCAGTTTTATTTCCGCGCTGCTGCCGGGCAGCCGCTGAACCTGAAGCCAGACCTTGCCTCTGTCCATATGAAATTCCCGGGATGTGTCCGTATAACTCTGAATTGTCAGCGTCGATTCAGGCTGGATTTCCATCCTGACTTCCTCAGGGCTAAAAACAAGGATTGCCGTGGACCGGATTCCCGTAATAATCTTGTCCCCCATGAAAAGCTTCGTGCCGGTCACAAGATCCGATGTCAGACCCTGATGTTCCACTGTTGCGCTTCCGGACAGAGCGGTTACCACGCTCACATGGCCGTGCCGGTTTTTCTGGCAGGACAGAATTGCCGCGAAAATTATTATCAGGGCGGGGAGTTTATTCATGGGAATCATCAACTGACCGGGAGGCTGTTTGCGAAAGTATTTTTTAACAGGCCTATAAAAAAATTGCAGCAATATTAACTTGCAAAAATTTAGTCCCTTCCAGTTGATAGATTAATTAAGATTTCTTACCGTAAATTGGAGCTTTGAATATTCGTATCAAAAAGAGCGGTTCCCTGAAAAGCGCTTCAAGTCCCCTGATTTTCATATTCTCCATTAATGCTCCGGACTCATTGAACTTTTTATGACTGTATATCCGCTGAGCCTCATACCTGATATACCGGCAGATGCGGCCGGTATGCAGTATTTCTGGTACATGCTGCCATACGCAGTGCCGGGGCTGATAACCTTCATAGTCGGTATGATCCTGGCCGTGCTGGGGATAGTTCGACTCAGGCGCGGGGAGCGGATCGGTTACTATTTATCGTTCAGCGGGACATGTCTGGGCCTGGGGATGCTGGGTTTTATCCTGGCTTTGAGAGCCGTCATCCATGATGAGGCAGTTCTTCTCAAATGGAATACATACCTGTATCCTCTGGTGCTTCTTCTCGCTCCGTCATCTCATCACTTGATCTTTTTTATTCTGGAAAAAAAATACAGATTTTTAGAATGGGCTGCCTGGCTAAATTGGATTTCTACAATCATTGCCATAATTGGTATAATCAAGGGACAGGCCTTCACAGGACAATTCCTGCATTACAGTTTTGGCAAATATCCCGTCGCGTCGTTATACATGAAACCCTGGGCAATCGTCGCGGCGTCAGGCTATTTTTTTCTCGCGCTGCCTGCGTATTATCACTATCTGCGGAATAACTCATTTCATGAGAGACGGTTTCTCGTAATCGGCCACAATGTATCCCTGATTCTTGTAATTTCAAATTTACCAAGTTTTGTCGGGATTCCGCTTTTTCCCGGAAGCACATTTTCATTTATTCCCATGTTCATCCTCGCCTTTGGAGTTTTCAATTCAGACTTTAAAGATCTAAAGCAGCTTTTATTTGAGAAGACGGGTTTGTTTTATACGCTCAATACAGTTGTCGGCATTGTTCTTTTGGTTCTGGCCGGCGCTGTGCTTTTTAATTTCTCTCCCGCCAATTATGAGAAACTGCAATGGTTCCCCTGGCTGCTCATACCTTTGTTCTCGGTATTCCTGGTGGTTGGACTTGGAATTTTAATTGGCGGGACAAATCCAAATCAGCCTTTAAACCAGCTGGGTTCATTTTCTTTATATATTTTCGGTTTCCAATTATTATCAGTCCTGTCAGTCAGCCTGTCTTCAGACATTTTAATCGGACACAGAATCGAACAGATCAGTTTCATGATATTTTGTCTGGCTCCGTCTATTCAATTGCGTTTTGCTTTTTTAAGTCTGAATCGTCCGCTGCCCAGGATTCTGCCATTGTTCGACCTGGTTTCAGCGTCGATGAGCGTCCTGGCCGTCAGTCCCTATCTTTTCACCGGTTACTTTGAATTCCCCTGGGGACGATTCTCCGCTTCCGGTCCAGTCATACAGATTTATGGCTTCGTAGGCTTTGTCGCCATTGCAATCGTATTGAGGGAATGGTGGCTCTGCAGAAAAATTGGAATTAAAAATACTCTTGGCGATTTTGCGGCTCTTTATGTTGGGATTGCCGGTTTCATGCTCATCTGCAATATTCCAGCGACCCTGGGTTTTGGAATTTACCCCCTCGGGAATCTGAGCATCCTTCCGACAAGCATTCTGGTATTCGGAGTGCTCCGGTATGGCGGTAAAATTGTAAAAACAGAAGCTTATTCTATCAGCACTCGTTTGATGCCGTTTTCCCTGTTAGCAGTCTTAACTTTAATTGTTTATATCTGGAGCGGTCTTCCTGACGAGTACAGCGCTTCGGACCGTCTGCTGCATGCTCTGCTGAGTGGAAGCCCGCTTGTATTGCTGAGTTTTCTTGTCACTTTTATTTTAATTCGTCCGATCGCAACGCGGATTGATTCCGCTATGCTCAGCCTCTCACAGGCGAAGGAAACGGCAGAAACCCAAAAATTGGAAACAGAGGCAGCCAAAGGAGAATTAGAAAAATTAAACACAATTACGAGGAAGATAAACTCAGTGTCGAGTCTGGCAGATATCATGAGTTTTGTTATGGTTTTTCTTGAGAAGGAATTTGGGTTCACTGACTTCTGGATGGCGCTGAAAGATGAATCGACAAATGAATTGTACACCTATTCCTATATCGCCGCTGAGGCGTCCGTTGACGCGCATATGTACTTTAAAAATATTAGAGTCCCGCTGGGCTCGGATAGTTTACTGGCGATAACAAATAAGAACCAAAGAAGAGTCTATATTTCGGACAAGGAGGAATATTCATCCCTTTCCTCTCTGGACCAGGAGATAATAAACAAAGCAAATTTAACGTCCATTTTGCAAATTCCATTTGTTATTTACGGCCAGACCATTGGAATACTTTCTCTGCATGGCAGGTCGGGACAAATTCTCAGGACGGATCAGCTCGATAAAATTCAGGCCTTTGCCGACCAGATCGCCGGATCAATATACAATTCAAAACTTTTCAAAGAAGCGCAGGAAGCAAAAGAAACCGCCGTACGCGCGCAGGAAGAGGCTGAAATTGCCCGGTTGAATGCGGAAAAACAGAGAGAAGAAACGGAAGGCTTGAACAAACTTATAAAAAGTCTGAATGAAGAACTGAACATAGAAGTAATAATGGAAAAGGTGTCAAAATATGTTTTTAATATTTTTGGCGTCAAACAATATGCGCTGTACGGCATCACAAGAGATAAAGAAAGAGTAAAACTGATTTCAGCCGCATTTCCGGATTTTGTAGGCGAATCTGACCGCAATGCCATCAGCAATTTCGAAATTCCCATTGTTGGATCGGGGGCTCATGCGGTAACATTCAAAGCAAAAAGACCATTTTTCCCTCAAAAAATCAGAAGAAGCAGCGTCAGCAAGGAAGAACTATTTGTCATTGATGCATGCCGGATTGAATCCTTTCTTATGATCCCGCTTATTCTTCAAAACGAACCGGTCGGCATTTTAGATTTTTTCAATGTCGGCAAGATGGAACTATCGAAAGAGGCAATCATAAAACTATCGATCCTTGGCGAACAGCTTGCCGGGATTGTTTACGGATCCAATCTGCTAACGGAAGTCCGGGAAGAGAAAGAGAAAGCGGACGAAGCTAACATTCAAACGGAGAAAGCAAGGCAGGAAATTGAATTCATTAATGAGTTCAACAAAAAAATGAATTCCAAACTGGATCTTGAATGGATCCTCAGTGAGGTCCTGAAATTTGCCGGGGCAAAGTATCAATTTGACTCTATTTTCCTGCTCTTGAAAGAATCAAATCATCTGATTTTAAAAACGGCGAAAGTGCCTGCGAATTCAATTTATGCTTTGGACGCTTTCAGAAAAGTGCAGATTCCGTACACAAAGGACAGCGGACTCCACAGCATGGTGTATCATCGTCGAAAAAGCTACTTTGTGAAAGACGCGCCCAGATTCAAAGATAAGTTGAACGCAATGGATACGGATATTCTAGAATTATTCAATTTTAAAAGCGCTCTATATATTCCGTTGATCGTTCAGAATGAATGCATTGGAATACTGGATCTGGTGAGTCTGGGAAAGAAAATATTTCTTGGGAAAGATGAGCAGACCAGCCTTGCGCTTCTCGGCGAGAACATCGGTAGCGCGATTTACAATTCGATTCTACTGGAACAGACTGAGAGGCAGAAGCAGGAGACGGAAGATTTAAATCGTCTCATCAAAAGCCTGAATGAGGAACGGGATTTGAAGCTCATCATGGATAAGGTTATCAAATATGCGAATAAAACTTTCGGAATTCAATATTACAGTTTGTATGAAGTGACCCCGGATAAGAACAGCATTTCTCTTCTGGAAATCAATTTTCCGGATTACGTGAGCGAAGAAGACAGAAGTATTATACAGAAAATGACCATACCGATAAAGAATGTGAAGGGCGCATTCGCAATCACCATAAAAGCGAACCGGCCTTTTTATGCTCCCAGAGTCAAAACTTCCGGTATTACGGAAGAAGAATTGTTTGTAATAGAAAAATACAGGATGCAGTCATTCTTGACGATACCTCTGCTTCTGAATAACGAACCAATCGGCGTGCTGAATTTTTCAAATGAGGGAAAGCTGGATTTGTCCAGGGAAGACATCACACGTCTTTCGATTCTTGGCGAGCAGCTTGCCGGGATTGTACACGGATCGAATCTGTTCAAGCAGGCGCAGGAGGAAAAAGAGAAAGCGCTCGCCGCACACAAAGACGCCGAGGCTGCGAGGGCAGAGGTTCAAATAATAAATAATTTTATTAAAAATATTAACTCTATTTCCAGCCTGGACGAGATTCTGGATGAGATATTCCAGTTCATCGTAAATAACTTTTCGATAGATTTTGGATTCATTCAGTTGAAGGAAGGCGATCATTTACAGACAAGGAAAATTGGAAATTATTCAAATATACTTACCGTGCCTCAGCTCGAATACATAAAGAACTTGAAGGTGCCATTGAATGAGACCGGCGGCGTCCCGTACAAAACATACAAAAGGAAAAAAACATTTTTTCTGAATATTGGCCGGGGAGAATTCAGCTCTTCTTTTGATAGAACACTTGTTGAATCCATTCAATTGAAGGCCTTCCTGATAGTTCCGCTTATAATCCACGATGAGGTCATTGGTCTTGCATTCTTTACTTCTCACAATTCCAACTTCAATTTGAAAAAATCAGAAATCAAGAGAATTGAAGGATTCTGCAACCAGATCACGGGCGCGATAAACAATGCAAAGCTTTTGAAAGAGACAGAGGCAGAACGCCGAAAATCCGACAAGCTTCTGCTGAACATTCTACCCGCTCGTGTCGCCGAGGAACTCAAGCGAGAGGGGCGGGTGGAACCGCTCGTGTATGACGAAGTGTCTGTTCTTTTTACGGATTTTGTGGGATTCACTCAGGCATCGCAGTCTATGATGCCGCACGAACTTGTCGAGGAACTGGACGGCTGCTTCAGTCAGTTCGATGAAGTAGTGAAACGCAATAGCATGGAGAAATTGAAAACGATCGGCGATTCTTATATGTGCGCCGCCGGCGTTCCCGCTCTGAGTCCCACCCATGCCGTGGATGCCTGCCTGGCGGCTCTGGAAATACGCGCGTTTTTAGATCAGATGCAACAGATCAAGAAGAGCCTGGGACATCCTTTCTGGCAGCTGCGCATTGGGATCCATTCAGGGCCGGTGACGGCGGGCGTCATTGGAACGGAAAAATTTGCGTACGATATCTGGGGCGATACAGTCAACACAGCCAGTAGAATGGAAGCATCCGGCGAGTCGGGAGAAGTGAACATATCCGGAGCCACATACGAACTGGTGAAAGACTTTTTCGATTGCGAATACCGGGGGAAGCTGGACGCGAAAGGCAAAGGCGTGATGGACATGTATTTTGTGAACCGGATTAAGCCCGAACTTTCCGGCGACGCGGTCGGTCTGATGCCCAACGAAATCTTCAGAATGTTGCGCCACAATCTGGAAAACAATCAGAGTGAATCGGGCAAGCTGTCGCGCAGTTTTGTGCGCTGCGTTTCTCATCCGGAATTTTATGACGTTTTTTATAGACGCTTTATAGGGGAAGATGCGGAAGTTCGGGAGAAGTTCCGGGAAACTAATATGGAAACCCAGAAGCGGATGCTGCATTCCATTTTTAGCGTTGTCGCAAGGAGAATGACTCCGCGCCTGGACCAGGAAGAGATTATTCATCAGAGCGCCGTGAAGCACCGGGATATGGGGATAGGCCCGCATCTATTCGAGAAGTGGCAGAGCTGTATGATCGCAACCATATGCGAATTCGATTCAGAGATCAACCAGGGACTGGAAGATTCCTGGAGGCGGTTGTTGAGGGAGCTGTCCGAAAAATATCTTTCGGTTGCATCCGATCAGGAACAGGTGAAAATGTGAAAAAAATATTAATAGTGGATGATCAGCCGTCGATGGCCATGCTGCTGCGTGAAATTCTCGAAGACGACAATATTCAGATTGTCTCCGCGGCCAACGGAGAGCTGGGTATTAAAAAAGCACTAGAGTTCAAACCTGATTTAATAATAATGGATATTATGATGCCGGTGAAAGACGGGATCACTGCAATAAAAGAACTCCGGACTATGCCGGAATTCAACGATACTCCAATTTTCATTCTGTCCGCGAAAGGGAGCGGCCATGATGAGAATCTGGTAAAGGAATTGAATATCAGAGGCTACCTGCATAAACCATTTTCGGCCGGTCAGATATTTGACGAGGTCACCAGGGCGCTTTCGTGAGCAGAAATCGAGCGGATTCAATTCTGAAATTCGCGGGGAACCATGCCTTTCTGGCAATCCTAATATTTCTTTCCTGCTCAGGACCGGAACAGAAAATACAACCGGAAGCTGTTAGAGGCGTGCTGGATCTGAGGCATTGGGATTTCGAAAAAGACGGCCCCGTGGAATTGAAAGGAGAATGGGGGTTTTACTGGAAACAGCTGCTTCTGCCGCAGGTCTTGCAGAAGCGAACCGAACCGGCGCCTGACTTCATTTATGCGCCGGACGTCTGGGACGATCATCAGATAGACGGCCGTGAAATCGGCGGGCAGGGCCATGCCACTTATCATCTTCGTGTGCTTTTTCCCGCACTGCCCGGAGCGCTGGCGATACGATTGAATGACCAGGGATCTGCCTACACAATGTACCTGAATTCTGTCAGTCTCGTCCAGAACGGTATCGTTGGGGAGAATGCAGAAACGGAGCGGCCGCTCTGGCTGCCCCGGTACGCGAGTTTGAGCGTGGAAAATTCTGCTGATTTTGTGATGCAGATTTCAAACTATTTTCATCGTCAGGGAGGTCTGTGGCGGCCCGCGCAAATCGGCACAATTAACCAGATACAGGACATTCGAGACCGGGGTCGGATCGTGGAAAGTTTTCTGGCAGGCTCTTTGCTGATCATGGGTCTCTATCATCTGGCGCTTTTCTTCTACAGAAAAAAAGACAGAGCCGCTTTGTGGTTCGGCCTGCTCTGCCTTTTTATCACCCTGAGGCTCCTGGTGACAGGAGAGCGCCTTCTTACCGGAGCTTTCCCCCTGACTGGCGCAGAGTTTTTTCTGAAACTGGAATACCTGAGTTTCTATTTATCACTTCCTTTAACAATTCTATTTCTGCATGCGCTCTTCCCGGATATTTTCTATCGCCCGGTTCTGCGAGGCATCCTTGTTCTTTCGCTTTTCGGATCAACGACTGTTCTTGCACTACCCGCCCACCTTTACAGTTACACAATAGCCACTTTTCAGGCGTTCGCTGTCATTGCCGGCGCATATGGCTGTTACATTCTGATCCGCGCTTCATTCCAGGGACAGCAGGGCGCTCGTTTAATTCTTGCCGGCTGGATTGTCTTATTCTCAACTGTTATCAACGATATTGTGTACAATTTGTTCCTGATCGGTCCTGGTTTTCTGGCTCCGGCCGGTCTTTTTATTTTTATTTTCGCACAGGCCGGGGCGCTGGCGCATCGCATTGCCTCTGCCTTCAATACCAGCGAAGAGCTATCCGTGAACCTGGAAAGGAAGGTAGCCGGGCGGACTCAGGAATTGCAGGCCGAAAAAAATAATCTCAAGGACGCAATGGAGAAAATTGAATTGCTGGCCGAATCCAGAAAAAAACTGTCCGTTGTCGGTCAGGTGGCGGCGGGCATCGTGCATGATATCAAGAATCCAATGGCCACTATCCGTGCCCTGGCAGAACTCACAAATACCGATCTAATCACAAAAGAAAAACGCGAAGCCAATTTGAACATGATTGTCAGAGAGATGGACCGCCTGAATGATCTGGCCTATGAGATTCTGGACTTTTCAAAAGGACAGCTCACACTTGATCTGACGGAAGTGAATCTGCGAGAATTTATTGATGAAATTGCTAAATTCCTGAAAATTAATTTTGATTATCTGAAGATCCTTTATATTCAGGATCTGCAGTATGAAGGGCCCGTCATTATTGATAAAGATCGAATCCGGCGTGTCGTCATTAATATCGCCAAGAATGCTCTGGAGGCGATGCAGGATGGTAAAAAAGAATATAGCTTTACCATTCGATCGGAAGAAAAATCGGGAAAAGTAACCCTTTCTCTTATCGACAACGGCCCCGGATTACCGGCTGCTTTGTCGGACAGGATCTTTGACGCTTTTGCCACAGAAGGCAAGAGCAAAGGCGTGGGTCTTGGTCTGTTTATGTGCAAATGGATTGTCGATTCGCATCAGGGTGAATTGACTTATCGCACAAAGCCGGACGTAGGGACGACATTCTTTATTACTCTGCCACTTCGGCTAACGCATGAGGTCGTGTATGCAATATGAAACTGTTTCTGTAATTCGTTTCCGATTTGCTGCCGGAATTCTTTTCCTTATTGCAACAAATTCTATTTTCGGACTCGAACCAATAAAATTGGATGATTCGGTTCGTGAGCTGTCGATTGGAGGTAACCTGGAAATTCTAGAGGATGCAGGAGGAAAATTAACTCTTAATGAAATCCGGAGCGCAGAGATGGCAAAATTCTGGGTGAAAAGCAGCAAGGACATTCCTGGTTTTGGTTTTACAAAAGCAACATACTGGGCGAGGTTCAGGCTGGATTCAAATAGAGACCGGGATTATTATTTGGAAATCGCCTATCCGCATCTGGACAAAATAGATTTGTATATCCAGACTGATGAAACTACAGTGCATGGAGTTGCCGGTGACTATCTGCCATTTAAGGAAAGATTTCTTCATTACAGAAATTTTGTTTTTTCAGTTAATCCTTTCGATGCGCCGGAAAGTGTATACTACCTTCGTTTCGAAAGCGAGAGTTCTATGCAGTTTCCTACAATTATCTGGACTCCTGACAGATTTGCCGAAAAGAAGATGGAAGAGATGATCGGTCTTGGAATCTATTTCGGCGTGATGATTGTAATGTTTCTTTATAATCTATTCATATGGATATCAATTCGCGATAAAAGTTATTTGTATTATGTAACCTATATCTTTTTCGCATTACTATTTATTTTAAGTTATCAGGGTTTTACCTATCAATATCTCTGGACCGGACCGCCCTGGCTGTACAATCAGTTTTACCCGTCGCTTCACTATTACCCCACGATTTTCATGCTTTTGTTTACTTCCTATTTTTTACATACAAAAGAAAATCTGGTGCTTCTTCATAGAATATATATCATTTTGCTGATCACACTGATTGCCGGATCCTTTGCATCCTTCATCCTGAATTATCGAATGGGAACAGTTATGGGAGCTCTCCTGACCATTGTTTCCTGCGTCTGGATGCTGGCGGCAGGGTTAATAATGGCGAAAAGGAAATATCGACCCGCAAGATTTTATCTATTCGCCTGGATTACTTTCCTGCTGGGGATAATAATTTTTGCGCTCAAGGCATTCGGTGTGCTTCCCGGAAATGTGATTACAGAAAATGCTGTTCTTTACGGCTCCGCCCTTGAGGTGATACTGCTTTCGCTTGGCCTCGCCGACAAAATCAATGATCTGCAGAAACAGAACGAAATGGAGCAGGCCAAAACATTGGAAGCAGAAAAAAAATCCAGCAAAGTGAAAGACGAATTTCTTTCCAATCTTTCGCATGAACTGAACACCCCGCTGTCAATTGTCTATGGCTACTCAGAGATGCTGGCAAAAAGTTCGGGAAATCAGGACAAAACGGCGCTGTATTCAAAAAACATCTTAGAGAATTCAAAAATACTGACCAATTATCTAAGTGACCTGATTCTGGTGACAGATATAGAATCAAAGCTTCAGATTCAAAAATCATCAGTGAATTTGCAGGAAATGCTGTCGAGTATTGTTGAAGACCTGCGACCCGAAATGATTGAACGTAAAATTCATTGCGACCTGAGATTGCTGGAAAACGTAGAACTGTTGTGCGATCCTTCTCTTTTTCGGAAGGCCATGACTGCAATCATCAAGAATGCGGTTGTTTACAATAAACCGGAGGGTTCTTTTGTCGTTGAGATGAATGTAGGAGTTCTCGGCGAAAATTCAGGACGTCAGAATAATTCAATTCGTATTGCGGACACAGGGATTGGGATTAGCAAAGAGAACCTGGGTCGTATTTTTGAGAAATTTTTTCGTGCGGATTCTTCCCTGACCTATAAAGTCAGCGGTGTCGGCGTTGGATTGTTTATTGCAAGGCGAATTATAGAGCTGCACGGTGGCAGCATTGAAGTAAAAGTTGAGCCGGGCCAGGGCAGCGAATTTACGGTTCGACTGCCGGCATAGCGGTATTTGCAGGAAATGATCAATATCTGCGCAATGAAAAAAAATCCGTACAGAATACCGGACCTGTTATGATGATTCGCGGCATCCTCCTCATCGCGGCGGCAGTCTTTTCTATTTTTTGTTCGCTGCCGGATCAGAAAAAGCCGCCGCTTGCCGTCAGAGGCGTGCTGGATCTGCGGCATTGGGACTTTGAAAAAGATGGTCCTGTTACGCTGAAAAATGAATGGGAGTTCTACTGGAAACAGCTCCTGAAGCCGGGGGATTTTTTTTCGGATATAGCGAACAGCAAGAATGAAACTCGGACGCCTGCCCTGCTGACTCACATTCAGGCGCCGGGCCGATGGAACGAGCACAATATCAACGGCAGGCCAATCGGCGCTCAGGGATTTGCAACCTACCGACTCAAAGTGATTCTACCCCATGGCTCGACAGACCTGGCTCTTAAAATATCCGATCAACAGTCTGCCTATCAATTATTCTGGAACGGCAGATCCATCTCGTCAAATGGAATTGTTGGACCAGACGAAGAGTCTTTCAGGCCTTTTTTTATGCCTGTTACCGTCGCCATAAATGCCGGCGAAGCAGGAGAACTGATAGTTCAAATCGCAAATTATCAGCTCAGACACGGCGGAATGGTTAAGCCAATCGTGATCGGGAAAGCCGCAGCGCTATTTAAAGAGCGCGACAGGACTCGTGTGATTGAAGGATTTCTGGCCGGCGCGCTGCTGATCATGGGGTTCTATCATCTTGCGCTGTTCTTTTATCGCAGGAAAGACCGGAGCGCTCTGTGGTTCGGCCTGCTCTGCCTGACGATGGCAGTGCGAGTGGTTGTAACCGGCGAGCGGCTTCTCATAGAAGCCTTTCCGGAGGAGACCTGGCTGCTGTTCTTGAAGCTGGAATATCTGAGCATGTATAGTCTTGTGCCTTTATTCTCTCTTTTTATGACGTCTGTGTATCCTTCCGAATTCGTTGTCTTTGGACTTCGACTGATTTTGCTGTACATATCCCCAATCATCGCGGCGGTTCTGATTTTACCGCCGATTCTCTTTTCCCACACCCTGCTGCCTTTTGAAATTTATGCGCTGGCTGTGATGCTGTATGTAATCATCATGCTTATCTATGCAATCTATCACGGTCAGCGTGGCGCGCCGCTTATTCTGACAGGCTTTCTTGTCGTCACAGCGGCTGCAGTAAACGACATGCTGTACAATCAATTTTTAATCGGTCGTGGATTTCTTCTGCCTGTTAGTCTGTTTGTTTTCATCTTTGCTCAATCAGGCGCGCTGGCAAACCGTATTGCATCAATATTCCATACGGTCGAAGAGCTTTCTGTAAATCTGGAGAAGAATGTACTGGAGCGAACTCGTGATTTGGAAGCCGCGAAACGCGCGACAGAAAAGCTCAACAGCATAACGCGTAATATCAATTCGGTGGCCAACCTTACTGACGTGATGAGTTTTGTTATGGTCTACCTGGAAAAAGAGTTCCGTTTCACAGATTTTTGGTTCTTACTAAAAGAAAATAATGAAAATACTTTGAATACTTTTTCATATAATTCTCCTGGATCATCCAGGGAGTCCTATGATTATTTTAAGAACTGCCGTATATCGCTGACTGAAAATAGCCTGCTCTGCGCTACATGCAAAACTCAGAAAATTTTGTATCTTCCGCTGGAGGAAAAAACAAAGTTATCGGAAATTGATAAACGAATAATTGAGACGGGCAAATGGACTTACTTTCTACATATACCTTTTGTAATTCACGATGCAACAATCGGCATTCTCTGTCTGCACACGAAATCGAATCAAATATCCGAGGACTTACTGGAAAAACTCCAGAATTTCGCCAATCAGACAGCGGGCGCTATATCCAATTCAAAAATGTTCAAGGAAGTGCAGAATGCCAGGGATGAAGCTGATGCTGCTAAAATCATCGCCGAGAAACAAAGCCAGGCTGCAGAATCACTGAACAGGCAATTGAACAGGAATCTGAAATTGATTCAAAAGGATTTATCCGTCGCTAAAAAGATTCAAGAAAATACTCTGTCTATCAGTTCTGAGTCATTGGCGGTTCTGCAAATCGTCGCATCCTATCTGCCAATGGCAGAGGTGGGCGGGGATTTTTACAATATCAGTAAATTGAACAATCATACCTACCGAGTTTTTTTGGCTGATGCGACCGGTCACGGTGTCCAGGCGGCGCTGATGACGATGGCCATAAAGGGTATATATGATAACTGTAAAAGCTGGGAAATGGACGCTCAGTCGATTCTGGAAATAATCAACAACGACTTCCTTAATAAATATATATCATTAAATAGTTTTATGACTGCCATACTGATTGATCTTGATATAAAGAAAAGCAGGCTTCGTTATGCGTCGGCAGGTCATCCTGCTGCAGTGCTTTTCAATAATAATGAGATTCATCTTCTGCCCAGAACCGGCAAGATAATCGGCCTGATGAAGAATACAGGTTACCAGTCGTCAGAAATGGATTTCAAGCCGGGCGATTTGCTATATATTTTTACAGACGGTGTATTTGAGGAATTCAATGCTGAGAACGAAGAGTTCGGCGACGAGAGACTTCACGCCATTCTAAAAAGAAACATGGATATGAGCATGAAAGAGAACATCGAGAATGTGCTGGAAGAACTCGATCAATTTCTGAACGGCCGTGAGAAGCAGGATGATATTACGATTCTGGGAATAGAGTATAAATAATTTTCTTTACACAGAGGAAACTGGGCCGGTAGAGTGGTAATCGTGTTTCAAGCGGCAGCATCGCAGGAAACAGTCATGAGGCGGCAATATGGCAGGATCACTTTCATTGCAATCATCTCAGGCAGCCCAAATTCAACCGAGTGAATCTGTCCGGGTCCAAAAACTTCGCGCTGAGGTGCAGTCGGCCCGCCCGGGCATCTGTGTTGACAGGGCGCTCATCTGGACAGAATACTTTAAAAAGTATAATAATCGGCGCAATCCCGCGCACATCCGGTCCGCCGAGGCTCTGGCGGAAGTCCTCAGAAAAAAGAGCGTCAAGATCTATCCGGATGAACTGATTGTCGGAAATTTTTCCTCAAAACGCGTCGGCGGGTCCATCTATCCGGAACTTCACGGCATTCCCATGATGGAGGATATTTTTCGATTCAGAACCCGTCGGACGAATCCGCTGCAGATTTCCGCCGGCGAAATTTTCAGACTGCTGAAAATCGTGCCTTTCTGGCTGTTCCGCTTTGTCGCCTTCCATGCGCACAGGTCGATCTTTCAGAAAATCCGTCTGATCGTCAATCAGCTTCGGGCACATTTCTATCTCATAAACGAAGCGGGCGGCATATCGCATTTCGCGCCCGATTATGAAAAACTGCTCCGGATTGGCTGCGATGGGATTCAATCCGAGGTCGAAGGCCTGCAGTCAAAGACGACTCCAGGAACAGAAGAACATAATTTTTACGAGGGAGTGAAGACTGTCTCGCTGGCGCTCGCTGAATTTGGCGCCAGGTATGCCGATCTGGCCTCATCCCTGGCGGTCTCGGAAAGCGATCCGGACCTCCGGGCGGAACTGCGCGTGATTGAGAAAACATGCCGTCGTGTTCCAAAAAAAGGAGCGGGAAATTTTCGAGAGGCCCTGCAGTCGCTTTTTTTCGCGCAGATAGCGATAAATCTGGAGAGTCTGGACAATTCTGTTTGTCCGGGGCGCATGGATCAGTATCTCTTCCCGTACTATGAAAAAGATGTGCGCCGGGGACATTTGACACGCGAACAGGCGAAAGAACTGATCGCGCTTTTCACCATTAAAATGTCGGAGATCATTCCGGTTTTTTCTCAGCGGCTGACCAGATTTCACGGCGGTATGTTCAACGGACAGGTCGTTGTCGTCGGGGGCCAGGACAGAAAGGGCCGCGATGCGACAAACGAGCTCTCCTATATTTTTCTGGAAGTGATGGACGAGCTGCGAATGCGCCAGCCAAACTATCATGCCCGGATACACAGAGGAGCTCCGGCCAAATACTTAACGAAAATATATGAAATTCTCGCACGGGGCGGCAACTCCCCGGCGCTGTATGGCGATGAAACGATCATATCGACCATGACTAAATGGGGCTATTCCATTGCGGATGCGCGTGATTACACAGGAGTGGGCTGCGTGGAGCCGGTCTCACAGGGAAAAAGTTTTTCCTCCACGGACGCGGCTCTCTTCAACACGCCGATGGTTCTGGAACTCGCTCTGAACCGGGGCCGGCGTTTTGGATCGCCCGTGCGAACCGGCGCGAAAACAGTAAATGTGTCCGAGATGCGCACAATGGATGATGTGATTCATGCGTTTCGTGCCCAGCTGGAATTCATGCTGGGAAAACTGATTTTTGATCTTCAGGCTGTCGAAACTGCCAACCGCATTCATCACCCCACTCCGCTCAGTTCCATGTTGCTCGACGGCTGCCTGAAATCGGGCCGCTGCTCCACCGCGGGCGGCGCGAAGTACAATTTTTCCGGAATTCAGTGCGTGGGCCCCGTCGACACGGGCGACGCTCTCTTCGCAATCGAGCGGACGGTGTTCAAAGACGGCCGGTTTTCACTGCCGGAACTGGTGCGGCAGTTGAAAAGGAATTTACCGGATGAACGTGACATCGTTTATCTCAGAAAGCTCTCCAAGTTCGGCAACGATATCCAGGAGTCGGACCGTTACACACGTCTGGTTGTGGACAGTTTTTCGGAAGTTTTGAGCCGGCATAAAAATACGCGCGGCGGGCAGTATGTCGCTGGTCTGTATTCTGTGACTGCGCATGAATTTTTTGGAAGTGTGGTCGGCGCGCTTGCCAACGGCCGTCGCAGAGGAGAAAGTTTTGCCTCCGGAATCGCTCCGGCAAACGGCATGGATCAAAACGGCCCGACCGCTCTCGTCAATTCCATGAATCGTCTCGATTTTTCAAAAACGCCGAACGGCATCAATTTCAACATCAAGTTCGATCCGCACTCGCTTCGCGGGAAGATCGGCGTCGAAGCTCTGGGGAGTCTGATGCGCACGTACTTCCGCCGCGGCGGAATGCAGGCTCAGATCAATGTCATCGATCCGCATGAGCTCCGGGCGGCAAAGGCGCATCCGGAGCTGTATCCGAATTTCCTTGTGCGCGTCTCAGGTTACTCCGCGTATTTTCAGGATCTCACTCCCGAAATGCAGGACGAATTGATTCGGCGCTCCTGCCTGGAGATCTGAGAAGTGAATGAAAAAATTCCAGATTCGATTCTCGATCTGATACAGTCCTGCCGCGTGATGACGCTGGGCACGGCTTCTGAGGCAGGCGCGTACTGCGCTCCGGTTTTTTATGTCTGGGAACAGAGCAGGGGAATCTTCATCATCAAATCAAGCCGCAGTTCGCGTCATTTCAGGGAGGCAGTCGCATCCCCTTTCGTTGCGGGAAGCATTCTGCCGGATATTATGGAAATTTCCCGCATCTACGGTCTGCAGTTTACCGGCAGCTGCAGTGACATGGAAGGCCTTCCGGAATTCGGGGAACTTGAAAATCTTTACCATCGGACCTACCCGGAAGGCCGTTCGATTGAGGGAAATTTCCTGATTGTGAATCCATCCTACTTCAAACTGACCGACAACCGCCTCGGATTCGGCGCGAAGATCATCTGGAAGGAAAAAAAATAACAAGATGGTCAGGATTGGCAGGATAGTCAGCGAAAATGTTTTATCGTTATCCTGAATATCCTGTTAAAATCTTTCCCCGTAATTCAATCTCCTACTGCTGCACGCAGATGAGTTTTCTTGTCAGGGTGCAGAGATTGTCAGTTTGAGAAGAAATGGTTCCCCCTGAACTTGTCCACGTCTGCCCATAATAATTATGAGTGGGCGGTTTATTCGGCGCATCATTGTACGTCCAGCCTGCGCAGTTGTCCCTGTAATCAGGGTCATCGAAAAATTTCGCCGGTGTGCTGGGTTGAGTTGCCGCTGTCATATTTGCATTCATGCCAGTCCAGAAAGTATCAGCAGCGGAGAAATCCCGGCTCATCGCGCCTGCAGGAATCAGGTTGGCTGAGTTGGCCGTAAATATATGCTTGAATTCATCGCTGCAATTGGCCGCACCTGAACCCGAACACATATAATACATATATGTGCTTGTCAGTATCCAGCCGGTCTGTCCGGCGATGGTACTGCCGTCGGTGGTTGCGATTCTTTTGTCTGTGGCGCCATTGCTCACCATAAGCGCCTTGTAAGTTCCAGAAGGCAGATAGGCAGGTTTTAGCCCGCTGCTGTTGCACAGTAGATCCCCGCCAAGTCCTATACCAGACATTTCACCCTGATAGGAGCCGGTTGTGATGTAGATCGCTTTCCCTGCCGGTTCATTGTCCACATTTGTAATGCTCTGTGAGGCCGGGTCGTGGCCTGGGTAAAATACAGCGTTACTGCCAGAATCAACAGTAAATGTTACGTTGAAATTAATATCGCCGTCGGCGTAAGGATCATTTTTTCCTGTGACTATGATGGTCTTTTCATAAGTAAGACCCAGCTGGTTGGCAGTCCAGGAAATAGATGTGGGGTTTACAGACAAACACTCAGTTGCGTCGGTACATCCAACAGTCATACTGACATCAGTTGCGTTGTCCGCCGCCAGATAGATTTTAACCGTGGCCGTGGTTATTTCATCTTCATTGGTATTGCCTGTCTTGGTTATTGTATACCTCACTTCATTATCCGTGGTTGTCGCATAAATATCGTAAGAATCATACGACAGGGATCCCCCCGAGGTGGCGCTTACCGCAGTCCAGTTTTGATTATCATCCAGGATTGCATCGTCCACATAAGTCAGAATTACTTTGTTGGTTCCTGTTTCAAGTTTGTTGAAGTTGGTGCTGTCAATGGTAAAAGTCCCCGGGTGGGAGCCCTCGGATAAATCGTCGCTCGTTAGCGCAACAGTAACGGCTCCACCGGGTGAATCCTTCGTGATAAGCCAGATGTAATTTGTTGTAGAAGGTTCTGCTCCAGTCAGCCGGCCTCTTGTATCGCCATAAGGCGATCCGGAAAAGTTGCAGGGCTGAATGACATGTGTATTATCATTGTCGCAGGATCGCATGATGAACGTGGGTCTTGCCACGGTGACTGCGCTATTATAAGACGGATCGCCTGTAACCACCGACCCAAAGGAAACGGTAAAATCAATATTGCCGTTGCCAGTAGCGCTGTCGGTGCCATTGGATTTTCCAGTTACATACACCCACTGATCCACATTCCAGTTGGATGTGGTAAATGTAAGTGAAGGAGTCAGTATGTTACTGATAGCGCTCATATCTGTTGCGAAATTAATTGTTACACTTGCCGTAGGTTTTGCTCGCAGGTGCAATTTGAAACTGGAATATGTAGAACCCATATTGTTCTTTTGATCGGTTGCAAAACCCTGCACAGTCGCGCCTGTTCCTTTGTTGGTTTGTCCGCCGGTTGCATCAAATCGCGTGTACACATAGCCCGGTATACTCTGATCCTGGTTAATAATAACCACGTCTCGTGGGTCCAGTCCGTTATAAGTGGTGTCACTGCTTACTGCATTTTGCATTTGAATTGTATACTGTACCGTTCCATCGATTTCCATATCATCGACAGATGTAACAGTGACTGTCTGGCTGACATTGTAGTTTGCCGGCGTAAAAAGCAAACTCGATTTATCCACAGTACCTTCTCTGTATCCGGCATTCTTTGAATCGTAAAGAGCATTGATAGGCACGGTCACGTTTGCAGAAGGAGCGGTTCTCAGCCGGACGGTGTATGTGCCGCTAGTGAAACCACTGCCGCCGCCCGGTTCTTCCATTACATTCGAAATATTTGATACACGCACACCGGGCGCTTCGTCATCTTCCATGGTCACGGAAATATCGCAGGGATTTTTTCCGGCATACAGCTTTTCATCATCAGCAGAGGTAATGGCGCCCAGCTGCAATTGAAAGGCCGATTCTCTGGGATTCTGAGATGCATCGTTGATTCTTGTTACACTGAAACACTGTCTGGAAGCGACACCGCTGCTCGTAAAAGAAAGTTTTGAAGGCAGAGCTGCAACAGAAGGATAGGAAGTTTTAACGTCGAGTCGTCCGGCATATGTGGAGTTTGTTGTAATTGGAATTTCTACCCTACCGGTAAAAGCATTGTTCAGGTAGACACAGGTCTCAACGGAACGAAAGCCCCAGGCCGGCGCTCCATCGGCATCGGAATCGGAAAAATAAGGATCAGTCAAGGAATAAGTTCTCGTAACATCGCCATCTTCGGCCAGCTCAATCTGCGTAGTCGTAACCGCAATCTCCGACGCGCATGTGTTCGGCGCTGTGTCATTGATCGTCAATCCGTACAGAAGATAGCTTTCCCCGTCTTTACTGGCAATGCAGTCGCTTACGAGAAGCCCTGCAAACATTACAGAAATTAATAAAATCCATTTACTTATTTTCATGCCCGACACTCCGCTTTTTTTCTATTTCTATTCTATACCCTGATTGTATGAAATTACTTTCACATAAATCGCATTTCTCTCCGAATTAATTTGACGAAATTAATAATAGAAATGCACGCCGAACTTCAAATAGATTTCCGTGCGGCTGCTTTTAAAACCCTGCGACATCTCACCGACGCCCAGACCGCTGGTTTTTGGATTAAAATTTCTTGTCTGCGAAAGTGTGATGCCCGCGTACGAATCGTATGTGCGCGTGTAATCTTCTTTGATGAAACCCAGGTGTATGGAATACCGGCAGTACACCCGGGCAACGGCTTCCAACCAGTGCCTGGTTCCGTTGTCCCTGAAATAGCCGCCGTGAACAGGCACCAGAAGGTAGGGGGAAACCGCGCCAGAGGGCTGGCCAAGAAGATCGTAGTTCTGAGCGCTCAGCAGCTGATAGCCGGTCATATTGAAATCGCCGGCGCGCTTTATAAGAGAAAACTTGTATGTGAATCCCAGCCATTCGAACATCTGGTAGCGTACCGCCGGTCCAACGAGCCATCCTGAAATCCGGTATTCACCGGACACGCTTCCGCCGGCAGTCCAGCTCTGGGTGCCGCCGCTGGCTCCCGAGGCTCTCAGTCCTGTCAGCGATCCCATGCTGACTTCTACACTTTCCACAGACTGCTGCCGTGTTAGAAATCCGCCGAGTTTGATGCCCTTTCTTGTCGAAATCGGATGAAGATACATGAATTCCATTTCATTGCGTCGTTCCTTCCAGGCCAGAAGCCTCAGTCCCTCGAAAGCAGCGACCTGATAGGTTGAGTTCGGGGGAGAGATAAATGACACTTTCGCCCGATGTTTGTGGTCGTAGTCCTGATCGATGTAAAACCGTTCCAGCGCCACGGAGAACCGGTCCTTAAAAGTAAAATCAAGTCCCCATCGCAGCGGTATGGCGGGAATTTTTCCCGTATTCTCAATCAGCACATTCGGCTGCGAAACGCCGTCCGCGGATTGGATAAAAGAATTCAGCTGCCAGGCCGGTCCCGCTTCGGAGAGAAGGGCGGGGTGGAAGGATTGATAACCGAATCCAGCCATCAATCGCAGACGAAATTTTTCCGGTCGCTGGCGGATCTCTGTAACCGGCGCTGCAGGCGTTTCCTGAGTCGTCTGGCCCTGGCCGCCGGTTGTAGTCTGCGTTTGCGTTGGCGCCGGCGTCTGAGGCGGCGTGCGATTGGGAGTCGGCGTTCGCGGCTGCGTTGGATTGGGCGGCTGGGCCGGCGTCGGCGTTCGCGGTTTGTCCTGTCCCGGTTTCTGCGCGAGAAGCGACTGCCCGCTCAGCAGGAGAACACAGAGAAAAACAGCCGGCCGCCGCTTCATGGCGCCATCCTGATTTCAACGCGCCGGTTTCGGACTTCCGCCAGAGGGGTGATGATGATACGCTGATCGTCGGCGAATCCTTTGATTTCGACCACGCGCGATCTGGATATGCCGCTTTTTTTTATAAGAAGATCCGTTGTGGACTGGGCGCGGTTCTGGCTCAGTCCGTAGTTGTATGCCTTTGAACCCGTTGAGTCTGTGTGCCCGCCGACCTTGATGTTGATATCCGGATATTTTATCAGAACGTCAGACACTCGCTCCAGAACCGCCGCCGCCGCCGGCGTCACAAGAGCGCTTCCATGCGCGAAGCAGATATCGCCATCAACGGAAACAAGAAGCTCGCGAATTCTTTTTTTGTCTCGTACTTTCTCCACCTTGACACCGGTGGCGCGAAATCCATCCTCAATCGGAGTGACGCGAATTCCGTGCGCCTCAAAATCGCGCCGCATCCCCTCGTAAACTTCTTCCAGAAATCTGTCCGCTCCCAGCTCCTTCGCAGCGCCCGCCGATGTTGCGCTCACGTCCGGTTTATCATCCGGTGTCCGCTCTGCTTCCGCAATGGGGACGGGAGTGGATGATGGGAAATGAACCACTTCCTCGTAGCAGGGACAGTCTTTGAAGGCTCCTTCAAACCGGCCGCCCGGTCGGAATGCCGCGCAGTCGATCAGAACGAAGACGAGAATCGACAATGCGGCGGATTTATTAAAACCAGGCCGGGAGATTTCACGCAGAGCCCGCAGAGAACGCAAAGGAGAAAAGAGAAGAAAAAAAGCAGTCATGATGTTGTTCATGGCGCGAAAAACAGCTTCTTCGTACTGCAGAAATTGATTACGGATTCTCTTTCCTGTCCGTCGGCGTACTTCACCTTCACCGCCCATTCGCAGTCTTCCTCATTGGGCTGTTCGTCCCAGATAAGCAGCACAGTCTGTCCAGGCCGTATAGCGCTTCCGATATCAAAAGCCTGCCAGTCGGATTTGCCTTTCTCTGAGATTTTCATTTCAACCAAATTGATCCGGGCATTGTTTGTTACAGTAAATCGAAAATTTCGCGCGAAGACCGCGCCCGCCAGAAAGATTAGAATTATAACAGCCATTGATCTTTTCATTGGATCCCCCATAATATTGGCATGCGGTTCCGTCCTGTGTAAAATCGTCATCAAGAAATATTAAAAATAAGATGCGTAGTAATACGTACGGTAAAAACGCCGCCGGTCCGCGGAAAAGTTCCGATTGCCTGGAAGAATGTTTGAGCATCGGGCTGTATCTATGCGACATAATGCGTCGGGCAATTTACTGAGGTGCGGCATCTATTATTATAGAAAATTTTTTTTTAATTATGGGAGTCCTTGAAGGAAGTATATTAATAGATATGAGCTCCGAGAATCTGAAAAGTCACAGAACTGGCAGATTGATCGGCATGCGAAGTTTCTGGCTGATTATTCTGGGGCTGTGGTCGCTGCTGAATCTGGGCGCGTTGCTGTTGCAGTTGAAGCACGGTCAGCAGTACATTGAGCAGCTCGCCGCAAGGGAGGCCCGCTCGCATTTCGACATGGATTTGGCGCTCCGCAAATGGGCCGCTTCACACGGTGGAGTGTATGTGCCCGCCAACGACCGCACGCCGCCCAGTCCGTATCTCTCTCATATTCCAGAAAGGGATCTGACAACTCCTTCCGGGAAGAAGCTCACCCTGATGAATCCCGCGTATATACTGCGGCAGCTGATGCAGGACTATGCGGATGAATACGGAATCCGGGGCCATATCACAAGTCTCAAACCGATAAGGCCACAAAACGCCGCAGATGCCTGGGAAGAGCTCGCTCTGCTTCAGTTCGAGAGCGGTGTGCGGGAGGTAAGTGAAAAAACGGAGATCAACGGGAAAATGTATCTGCGTCTGATGAAACCGATGGTCGTTGAGAAGGGCTGCCTGAAATGTCATGCTCATCAGGGGTATCTCGAAGGCGATATTCGCGGCGGAGTCGGCGTATCCGTGCCCCTGCGTCCGTATGAAGAAATGCAGAAGTTTCAGCGATTCGAGGCGGTCACGTTATTCGGACTGCTCTGGGCGGTTGGCTTCGCCGGCATTGCAGTTACAGCTGTACTGTCCCGCAGACGGGAAGCCGCCAGGCTTGCCATGGAAGAGCGCATGGAACAGCTCGCCGCGCGAAATCAGACGATTCTCGAAAGCGCGGGCGAGGGCATTCTGGAACTGGATACAGCGGGCGACTGTATGTTTGTAAATCCGGCCGCCTGCCGGCTGCTGGGTTTTGAGCCGGAAGAGATGGTCGGGAAAAATGGGCACAGTGTCTGGCACGGCAGTCGCCTTTCAGGTGAGCCGTATCCCGTGGAAGAATGTCCCATCCACAACGCGCCGCTGCTCAAGAAGGCCCATGCCGGGGAAGAAGATTTCATGCGAAAGGACGGCAGCTTTCTGCGGGTGCTGTATGAGTGCGTTCCAATCATGGAGAGCGGCCGGGCTACCGGGACCGTGCTGAGCTTTCTGGACATAACGGCCCAGAAAGCCGCCGAACAATCGCTCCGGGAAAATGAACGCATACTTACCCGGGCGCAGCAGGTGGCGAAGATCGGAGTCTGGACGATGGATCTCGCGTCCAAAAAAATGACCTGGTCGGATGAGATGTGCGCGATTCACGGATTACCCGGCCATGTCCCGGATATGGATGAGTACATCCAGACCTGCATCCATCCGGACGACAGAGCCAATGTAGAGGAGCGGGCTAAAACTATTCGATCCAGCAGCAAAAGGCATTCCATTGAATATCGAATTGTGAGGCCGGACGGTCAAGAGCGCAATGTATGGTCGGAGCCCGCCGGAGAGGATCACGACGCGGGGGGCAGAGTCGTTCGTCTGCATGGAATTGTACAGGATATCACAGACCGGCGTAATCTGGAAGAGGAGATACGAAGAACGCAGCAGATGGAATCGCTCGGAGTGCTGGCCGGCGGCATCGCACACGATTTCAACAATCTGCTGGGAGGCATTTTCGGATACATCGATCTGGCCAGGAATTCATCGCCGGGAATCAAGGCCGGCGAGTTTCTGAACAGGGCTGTGGATACTTTTGAACGGGCAAGAGACCTGACGCGGCAGCTGCTCACCTTCGCGCGGGGAGGCGCCCCTTCCAGGTCGACCGGATCTCTCGCTCCGGTTATCGAGCAGTCCGCGCATTTCGCAGTGAGCGGATCGAGCGCGGAGTGCCGTTTTGAAATCGCGGACGATCTCTGGCTCTGCGATTTCGATAAAAATCAGATCGGTCAGGTGATCGACAATCTGATCATCAACGCGAATCAGGCCATGCCGTCCGGCGGAACGATACTTGTGTCCGCCGTCAATGTTCGCGTGGAAACGGGAGAATACGTGTATCTGAAGGCCGGCCGGTATGTTCGCATCTCTGTCCGGGATACGGGAGGCGGCGTTGATCCCAAAATACTGCCGCGCATTTTTGAGCCATTTTTTACGACAAAGGAGAGGGGCACGGGTCTGGGTCTTGCGATCGCATATTCCATTGTTAAAAAACACGAAGGGGAAATCCGCGTGGATTCCACTGCCGGAAAAGGAAGCACGTTTCATGTCTACCTGCCGGCCTCCGACGGACAAACTACGCAGCTGGAAGCGGCAGCAAAACCTGTATTTCGGGGAAGCGGCAGCATCCTGGTGATGGACGATGAAGAGTACATCCGCGATACGGCAGGCGCCATGCTGAACGCCATGGGCTTCGATACGGCCTTTGCCTCCGACGGCAGAGAGGCTCTGCTCCGCATCGAGCAGGCCCGAAATTCGGGAAAGCCATTCCGGGCAGTTCTCATGGACCTGACCATCCGGGGAGGCATGGGCGGTAAAGAGGCGATCGAAGAGTTTCGCAAGACGGACAAAACGACAGTGGCCATTGTTCTGAGCGGTTATTCGGAGGATCCTGTGCTTGCCGATCCGGCCGCTTACGGTTTTACGGCCAGTCTGTCCAAACCCTTCCGGCCGGCGGACCTTGAGGAATTGATGAGCCGGCTTCTTCCAGCCTGAGTGATGCGAGACAGCCCGGGCCGGACAAAAAATATCGGTTGTAGTACAGCATACGGTCCCCAATTCAATACAATTTCAGTATTTTTGAGTTCTGTACATGCGTCCAAGAAAAGCCTTCGAAAACAGAGAATTCCTGCACGGAGATGCCGCGCGTCCCATGCGGATTCTCGCTGAATATCTCTACCCGTATGAACGGTTCAAACAGGAAAATGTTACGGATACGGTCGTGATATTCGGTTCTGCACGAGTGCCCTCACAGGAAGAGACCGATGCCAGGCGCAAAGAGAATGGCGACAAACCAAAAAACGGCAACGGAAAACAGCCGGTTTCCGGGATTATGAATTTTTCCGCTTACTACGAGCAGGCGCGTGAGCTGTCTCACAAAATCACGGAATGGTCCATGAAGCATGCGCATCCGCGCGGCCGCAAGTTCCTGATCACCACGGGCGGCGGACCGGGTATCATGGAAGCATCCAACCGGGGCGCACACGAGGCGGGCGGCAAAAGCATCGGATTGAATATCGAGCTGCCCAGGGAGCAGATGCCGAATCCGTTTATCACGGCGGATCTCAATTTCGATTTTCATTATTTTTTTACCAGGAAATTCTGGTTCCTGTACTACGCGCGGGCCCTGATTGTTTTTCCGGGAGGTTTCGGCACTCTGGACGAGCTGTTCGAAACACTGACACTGCAGCAGACAAAGACGATTAAAAATAAAATTCCTGTTTTTCTGTTCGGCCGGCATTTCTGGAACCGCATTGTCGATTTTTCTTTTCTGGCGGAAGCCGGCATGATATCGGAGGCGGATCTGAAGCTGTTCCGCATCGTAGATTCCGTGGATGAAGCTCTCGATTACATTTTGCCTGTTCTTCAGGCCTCTATGGAATGAGCGTCCAGCAGAAATATACCTTCCTCGAATTGATGAAAGAGGCGGACGCGGTTGCGCGCGGCGCCAACCTCACGGATAAAATCAATCATTCTGTGTTTCGCGCGGTCAAATCCATGTCCACGGTCGAGAATGCGAAGCAGAATGCCCTGTTCACGCCGGACATGCAGGTGCCCGGCGTTGTCAATCTCACCAAAAAAGATCTGCTGGCCGTTCTAAACCGGCTCATCTCTGAAAAACTGATCGCTCAGATTTTCCGCCTGGATTACGAGCCGGGCGGAGGAATAAAGCCGGTGCCCTGTTTTATCGCCGTGCCCGGGGAAGAACGCAACACACCCATGCAGCTGTACACGGAGACTCTTTTCGCCTCAATTCGCGCTCTGGAACTGTATATGGATTCGCAGCCGCCTGCAACGAACGAGCAGGTCTGGAAGGATTTTGAAACCGACTTCTCGCTGGATCGAGCGCCGGCGCCGTCGGAAATAAAATCCACAATCGTCGATCTGTTTTCCGGAATTCACGCGGGAAAGTTCGCCCTTGTTCCGCCGGCGGAACTTCTCTCCACAACGATGAGCGAGCTTGAAGATGCGCTGGTGAGAAAAGGGCGCGCGGTAAAATTTCTGGATTACGGACTGATGCCGCTGCGCGAGCAGGAGATTGCCCTTCGCTTTGAATCCGCGGCGGATTTTCTGACGGCGAATGTGATCCCGAAATTCAAAAGCAAAGGCAATGTAAAAAAAGAACTCGAGGCGGTGGCCATCGACGAATCGATGTACTATTCAGAGGAATTTGCCTCGCAGAGCGGGGATTTTACAGCCAGAAGGGCCGCCATAATTAAAAAAACACTGCTGGCAGAGCCGACACGGGGAAAGGGCGCTCGTTTTCCCGGCGCTCTCTGCATAGAAACAATTCTGGCTCTGGAGGGGCAGATTCGCGGAAAATACCACGATAAGTGGCGAAGCGAAATTGCAAGACTGCACAATGAATTTCGCGGCAGTCTCCTGAAACCCGGAGGCGCCTGGAAGGACAGAATTGTTTTTGTAGACGAGAAAGAAGTGACCTCCTATCCGGAAGAAGTCTGGAAGCGCATGCTGGACGATGCGGAGCTGCTGCACGGCGTATGGGAAAGAGCGGAGAGCACGGTTCACGTATTTGTCAGAAGAGACACAGCGACTTTTCGTCTGCTGGTGACCGGGATGATGAATCTGCCTCTGCATGTGCAGTGGCAGGTGCTGGCGATGAAATCGCTCCTGGAGAAGAACGAGAGTGAATTTGCGGAACTCTTTGATGATCCGGATTTCATCACGCAGTACGGGGCTCTTCTGCGCCTGGTGTATGTTTCGCTCATACCGTGGTACTATAGAATTTTTATCCTGCTGGGATTGAACTGGTTTCAGGACAGGGGATTCCAGATCGCCAAGCATAAAATTATGAGCGAGCAGAGAATCCTGGAGGAAAAAAGCAAACTTCGCGCAGAAATGCGGGCCGTTCAGCTGCGCGAAGAAAAACAGCTGAAGACAGCGCGTATTCGCGACCTGGAAGTTTCAAATAAGATTATCGAAAAAATCGATCAGTTCCTGATGACGGACAGCAAAATACCGTCCGTTTCCGATATCAAAGCGTCGCTGCCGGAAATTGAGGAGGGAAGTTTTCAGGAGATACTGAAACGGGAGAATTTTCAGATTGTTCAGTACGGGAAGGGCGGGGATGAACAGAACATACTTCTCTACCCTCTGAATCATGAATGGAGAGTGCGTTGCGCCCGCATCCGCCGCGTGATGGACCGCATTAAGAATCTGAAGCCATGGGATCCGGGCGGTCCCGATAAAGAAATTGCCGATAAAATAAAACTGATTCTCAAACATGTCTCTAAAACAGAAAACCAGACAGCTGCTGAGGTTTCGGCGGACGATCCATACAAACGATTTGAAAAAGAACTGAACAAACAGAAACAGAAGAACTCGCTGCCGGACTTTGACGATGACGATGAACTGGAAGTTTGACAAAAGCTGTGGTCGGCGGCAATTTTTTTGCTTTTCCCCTGAGACGACCGCACAATACATAGAGAAAAGGGTTCAGTCGCATAGTGCGGCGCAAAAAAAAGAAACCCGCGTCAGGAGAGTGTTATGTCCGGTATTCTGAGCAGCGATCTGGAAGGCGAGCTGGATCGATTGAAGCATGACTTCAAAGAATTGAAAGATGAAGTCGAATCCATCCGTGAATCGCCCTATCTTCAATCTTCCATAAAGCATCTCAAATACGAACTGGTGATCGACCGTGAAGAAGTGATACGGCACGAACTGGGCCACAAAATAAATGAGAAGCACGGCACGATGTACGAGATCAAAACGCAGGCAAAGCGTTTTGCCCATCTGCTCGGACTGGATGCGGATATGGTGCGTGTCAGCGTTACGGAAGCCGTGCAGAACATTCTGGAACACGGGACAGGCCGCTACGCAACTATAACGCTGGAAATCAGAAATGACAGCGTCAATCCCTGCATGGTGAGCATCTTCAAGCACGAAATGGAGCCGGGTCACAAGTACACCCTGAGCGAAATCAACCAGAACGCGATGAAAGGGGACATCACGTCTCCCCAGTTTGACTTTGAATCCAACCGGGGCCGCGGCGAATTTATCATGAAACAGCTGACGGATGAACGCCGGATTCTGAACGGGATTGAGATCAACCGCGACGGTAAAAAAGTTCACTACTTCAAACGCATTCTTATCAATTACAAAAATCCTGGAGGGCCGAGAGAGAGGGTTTCATTCCAGGAAATCAAGGATGAAATCGACCGTCTGGATTACGAAGATGTCGTCTGCTGTTTCCATGTGGATCACACGGCGGACCGTCCGGACTCGGTGACCATCGCGACCACCAAAGCGCATATGGAGAAAGTTGCGGCCGCAATGATGCAGTATGAATTTCGACTTGTGGAGCAGGAACCGTACTACAGAACAGTTTTCGCCACTTTTCAGCCCAACCGCAGTATGGACAAAGAGGAGCTCCTCAGGCTGTTTTCACAGGTCAAGCAGATCGTTTACCAGGAAGTGGAAGCAAAGGGGAATTGAGTCTCAACGCCGTCTGTCTTCCCTGCGATTGCGAATGTTTTCTCTGGCATTGTCTCGGATGCCTTCGCGTATCCGGCGGATGCGCTGTCTTCCGGCTCTGATTTTTTCAAGCCGTTCTTGAAAATGTGAATCTCTTCTGGATCGAAATTCTTCCAGCACACGCAGCCTTCTTCTGTGCGAATCGTCCATGATGCTCTCCATCATTTTCTGAAGCCTTCGCGCCTTCATGATTCTGCCTGCCCGGGCCCTGGCTCTGCCTCCCATCCGGTCTTCAACTTCGATTTCCCCTTCCTCCACCAGTATGCTTGTCTCCTCCTCGTCGGCTTCAACAAGAAATTCCGTGCCCCGTACGCTGGCCGTCGCTGTCGGCGTGGTGATACGGACATCGTGAGATCCGCTGCCATGGGCGACAGATGCGGCAACGCTACCACGCTGGAGATCGATCAAGAGAGAGCTTCCCGTTCCGGTAACAGCAAGATCCCCGATTTTTACAATTGCGTCTGTTCCGATTTGAAAGATAACGCCGGAAGAGGACTGTACGGATACCTTCCCGTCCTTTCCGGTCTCAATGATATCGCCGGCATAAACGAGGTCCTGGGCCTCCAGATCGAGATGCTGACCGGTCTGAATGATCTCTCTTTCTCCCGCCGCGAGTATGACGATGGCGGCCGGTCTGTCCGCAAAAACTGAAGCGCCCCCGTAGACTGTCAGCAGGACAATTCCCGCAAAATGAATTTTACGAAGCATGGAAATCTGTAAAAAATCACCTGTGAAGATGCAACCAAAAAACGGCGGGGAAGGCAGGAAATGGCGTGAACTGGCGCGTACTTTTACATATAAACTGTATGATTTATGTCATCGCATATTTATTTCCTATGGTATTTGATAATCTGGACGGGTGACAATTAATATTGCATTATAAATGAATCCTGGAGCGCCGGGCGTTCCGGAGGAGAGTCAAATGAAGCAAAACTTTTCCGATTACAGTCATGTCAAGCGACTGGGAATTGTTATCGCACTTGGTTTTGGAATAACACTGACCCTGCGTGCCGTCCTGGTTCCCGCAACATTCGGGGATATGGGCCGTTTCCGAGCCGTTGCCATTGATGAAATTCGAGCAAAGACCCCGGTGCATGTGGGTAAAATAGGCTGCCTGGACTGCCATGCCGGAGACATTCCCATCTGGGATAAAGGAAAGCATGCGACCATGTCCTGCGAATCCTGCCATC
Organism: Spirochaetia bacterium; assembly: GCA_009885105.1. Taxonomy (GTDB): domain Bacteria; phylum Spirochaetota; class Leptospiria; order Leptospirales; family Leptonemataceae; genus VFLI01. The sequence goes on from VFLI01000027.1 coordinate 39,171, forward strand.
TGCCCATGGGAGCGCATGCAAAGGCGCAGGAAGACGGCACGGATGATCCAACCGCAGAAATGAAGTTGGAGGACAAGACATGCCTTCTCTGTCATGAGAAGAGCGATGCCCGGCCGCCCGGTGTCGTCCGACAGGTGGCTTCCGCAGACCATCATCCGTCTGCAGTCTCGCATAAAAGCTGTGCTGGCTGTCATGACCCGCACAATCCAACGAGCAAACCGGCGCCATCGGATGACGGGGAAAATTAGGAGGTCATTATGAAAATCAATCGAAAAGGATTCCTTGCGGGTTTTGGCACTTTTCTGGCTGCGCTGACGCCCTGGAATAAACTGAGAAGCACACCGGAGGCGCAGAAGAATCCGGATGCGCCGCCGGAATACAATCCACACGACCATGAGTGGGCCATGGGTATTGATATCGATAAATGCATCGGCTGCGGCCGCTGCGTCAACGGATGCAAAAGAGAAAACAACATACCGCTCGATAAACCGTACTCCCGCAACTGGGTGGAACGATATCAGATCATGACGGACGGCACCGTCAAGGTGGACTCGCCGATGGGAGGACAGGATGGATTCCCGCCTCTCACACGCACACCGGAGCATGCGGACATCTTTTTTGTTCCCAAACTCTGCAATATCTGCGAAAACTCGGCCTGCACACAGGTGTGTCCGGTCGGCGCGACGTTTTTCTCTCCGGACGGGGTCACGCTGGTGGATTCGAATTACTGCATCGGCTGCGGCTACTGCGTTCAGGCCTGTCCGTTCGGGACTCGATTCATGAATCCGGATACGCATGTGGCGGAGAAATGCAATCTTTGCTACCACCGCATAACGCGCGGGCTTCTGCCCGCCTGCGTGGAAGTCTGCCCGACCCAGGCGAGAATTTTCGGCGATCTGAAAGATCACGACAGCGATATCAGCAAGTTCCGCAGAAGAGGACGGTTGAATGTGCTCAGGCAGCACCTGGGCACGGAACCGCGCCTGATGTATGCCGGAATGCGCAGGGAGGTTCACTGAGATGATGCCTGACAACTTTTTTTTCCCCAATGAATCGGAGCTCCTCTGGAGCGTTCTGATTGTGCTCTATCCATTTCTCAGCGGATTTGTGGGCGGCGCCTTCATCATCGCATCGATGGAGAATATTTTCAGAATCGAGTCGACAAAATCGACATATCGCCTGGCGCTTCACGTCACTCTGTCCATTCTCCTGATTGCGACACTGCCGCTGCTCCTGCACCTTGGACATCCGGAGAGATCGTACGAGATCTTCATCACACCGAATCCGAATTCCGCCATGGCCATGTTCGGTTATGTGTATGTCTGGTATCTGATGGCCGTGATCGTCACAGCTATCTGGTTCGATTACCATTCAGACATGGTGCTCTGGGCGCGCGAAAGCACTGGCTGGAGACGCACCTTCTACCGCATTGCGACTCTCGGTGTGGATCATCTCAATGAGAGAACCCGGGAAATCGACGCAAAGTTCGGACGTATCATCACCGGAATCGGCATTCCGTCCGCTATGATTCTGCCTGGCTACGTCGGATTCATTTTCGGATCCATGAAAGCCAATCCCTGGTGGTCGTCGGTGCTCATGCCTGTGATTTTCATATTCTCCGCTCTGGTTTCCGGAAATGCCCTGGTCATGCTGATTGACGTGATTCTCGCAAAACTGCGGCACCGCGAAATCAACCTGGCCGGTCTTGCGACAAAAGCGCGGTTTCTTCTGTATATTTTTGCTCTGGATTTCGCGCTTGAAGTTCTCGACCTGGCCCACCGTCTCTATGAGGGGGAAGAGTCGATTGGAATTCTGAGAAACCTGATGAATGGACCGCTTTTTATCTCGCTGTTTTTCACACAGTTCTTTATCGGGACAATGGTGCCGATTGCGCTGATCGGCATAACACAGATGAAGAAAATCAAAGAAAATCCTGTGCTTCATCTGCGAATGATCGTGGTTTCAGCCGCTCTTTCCATTGTCGGCATACTGGCCATGCGCTGGAATGTCGTCATCGGAGGACAGATGTTCTCCAAGAGCCTGCGCGGATTCCGGCATCTTGATTTTGATCTGCTGGGAAGAGAGGGCGTGCTGATGGCGGTCCTGATTCTCTGCGTGCCAATTGTCATTTTCTATGTGATCACCCGTCTTCTGCCCACGCGCGAAGACAAGAGGCACGACGTCAACGCAGGAAGCTGACTTTCAAATTCTCCTCCCCCTTCGGTGCGCCCGGATCAGCCGGGCGCACCAGGCGGGCCCCAGGTCGGCTAAAAGCAGATTGACTTTCACAGAGCCAGCTGGAACCAAAGAAGAACATGGACATTTCCAGAAAAAAATTCCTGAAAGGCATTCTTGGCGCCGCAGCGTCCGTTCCCGCAGCCGGGATTCTCGGCGGCGGCTATTCGTATCTGGCAAACTCAAAATACAAAACCGACTTCCCCCGCATACCGGACAACAAAGTTCGCCTGCCGCCCAACGGCAAAAGCGTGCTGATTCTGGGCGGAGGGCTTTCCGGTCTTCAGGCGGCCTGCGAACTTGTGGACCGGGGGTTTCAGGTTACGATTCTTGAGAAATCGGGCCTGCCGGGCGGCAAACTCAAAGCCTGGCGCGACAAACATTTTGCGCGAAAGTATTTCGGGCAGCAGGGATTCACCCGGGAGCACGGACTGCACGGAGTCTGGCAGTTTTACAAAAACCTGCGCGAATTCATGGGCCGGCACGATATCGGCCTGAATCCTCTTACGAAGGATGAAACGTTTTATTATTTTATCGACAGTCAGGGAGTGCAGAATCGTCTCAAATCGGTCACCTGGCCGGTTCCGTTCGATCGCATGGAACAGCTGGGAAATCCGGGTATGTACGTGCCCAAAAAAGACGATGTGCAGACTCCGGACGGCGTCGTCGGACCCGGCATGGCCAGCCTGAAGCTCTGGGGTTTCGATTACAGCGACGATGATCAGAGACTCTATCTGGATACAATGACTTTCGCCGCCTGGGCGCGCAAAGCCGGCGTCAGCGAACAGTGGATACGCTATTATTTTGATGCGATCGCGGACATGGGTTTTTTCAGCACCTCGGAAGAGTGCTCCGCCCTGGCGGTCGCCCAGTTCGTGCGCCTGGGAGCCAGTCCCACGGATTCCCGCGTCGACTTTTTCAAATGGCCGCCGGATGAAAGTTTTATCCAGCCGATGGTCCGGCACATTCTGTCCGGAGGAGGGAAAATTCTCTACGATCATGAAGTGACATCGCTCAAAGTTGAAAACGGCCGAATCGCAGGGGCGCATACCAATCAGGCGCTGCCCGCCGGCCGTGTGCGAAGATGCCGCATCTGCGGCAATCTGATCTACGGCAATGAGCATCACGACCACTGTCCGTTCTGCGGAGCCCACGGCGAGCGCATTGAAGTCGTTTCCGCGGCGGAAAAAGTTCCCGGATTCTACAGCGCGGATCATTACATTGTTTCCATGGATGTGCCCGGGGCCAGAAAACTTGTCATGAGTTCGCCGCCGCTGGGAGAGACTGAATATTTTAAAAAAATTACATACCTTTCGAACTCCACAATTCTGTGCGTGAATCTTCTCTACGAAAATTCTGACGCCTGGGAGAAACGATTTGTGCCTGGGACGTATTTCACGGCCGTGGATTTCATGCCCACGGGCTACAAGGTCCTGGGATTCACGAGCAACTGGTCGTCTAAAGAAATACCGGAGCTGAAAAAGCAGCGCGTCGATCTGATCGAAGTGCAGGTCAGCAAATGGAGGCAGTTCGCCGGGAAAACTTTTCCTGAAATAGCGCAGGCCGTTCATGAGGATTTGAAGCTTGTGATTCCGGATCTGAAAAATTATTCTGAATTCTACATCAACCGATGGGATACATACACAGGCTTTCTGCCCGGAGACGAGAAAAAACGTCCGGAGATACAATCACCGGTGGAGAATCTCATGTTCATCGGCGACTGGGTTCACATACCGCAGCTGACTGTATTTATGGAGAGAACCAACGTAACTGCGAAGACAGCCGTAAATCTGCTGCTCGATAAATGCGGCCTGGAAGAAGGAAAAATCGAGATACTCAATTCCGGCATCCCCGACTGGCCGACGGATCTGATCGGCATGTTCACCAGCGTTGAGGTGTGAAAAGAGGCGGGGAAAACAGTATGCTCAGGCCTGTCACGATTTCACAACAAGCCGCTGTTTCCCCAGATCGACTCTTCCATCGTTCGAGCGAATTGTTGATTCAATAATATCGCCGTCTATTAAATAGCGCGCGCTTTCAGACTGGCCTTTCACAAACAGCTGCATCATTTTCTTTTCGCTGAACAGAAGCCCAAAGACTCTCTTTTTCCAGGACGCCGGCGACCTGAGCGCGACGCCGCCGGGCGTGCCGGTCAGTACAAGATCGCCGGGATTTAAATCCATCAGCCCGGAGAGTTCGCTCAGCGTTTCCCAGGGCGGGTAGATCATCTGCGAGATGTCGGCCTTCTGTCTGATTTCGCCGTTCACCCTCAGTTCCAGCGACAGATCGCCGATCGTTTCGCCCCGCTCAAACAGATACAGAACCGGCCCGACGGGACAGAATGTGCGGAAGCTTTTTCCCTTGAACCATTGTCCCTGAGGAATCTGAATATCGCGCGCGGAAACATCGTTGGCCATGACGATGCCGGCAACATACTGCGTAATATTCGATCTGTCGAATTTCATCGGACCCCGGATCGGTCTGCCGATCACAAGAGCCAGCTCCAGCTCGTAGTCGAAAAGACGAACGCCGGGCGGACGAAGGATGGCTCCCTGCGGATCTGTCAGAGAAGACGCGGCTTTGACAAAAAACTGATTGAAGGTTTTGTCCTCCAGACGCGTCCCCGTTTCCAGAACATGATCCGCATAATTCTTCCCCTGGCAGACGATCTGGCAGGGAGATGTGACGGGCGAAAGCAGCGCTGACTTTGCGGGCATCGTCAGACCGGTGTGATTGTTTCTGGATATTTTATTTCGGGATGCGGATTTCAGAGCGCGCGCGGCGCCGCCGGCTAGAAAATCGGCCAGCGAAGGATATTTCCCGGCAAGAGGAGTCAGAACGCCGCCTTCGGCAGTTCCCCAATGTATGCGAGAAGTGTGCCTGTATCTGACTGTGTGGACTCCCATGGCGCTCTTTGTATCGCGCCCTTACTGCGCTTTTATTTCCAGGAGAGAGCCGTATTTCTCATCCCTGATTCCGGTGAGTATTGCATCGCCGGACGAATCAAGCCGCAGTTCTCCGAACCGGGCTCTCTCCAGAAGAGCGGCGTCTCCCTGGTTGTAATGAAAGGACGGCGCGGCCAGGCGGATTCTGCCTCCGCGCCTGCGGTATCTCAGAAGTTTTTCACCGGAAGAGAGGGCGCCTCCGTCAAATATCCTTACAAACTGAGCTTCCGAATTGCTGTCCTTTGCAATTACAAAAAAACCGTCCGCCGGCAGGTCCCGTCCTTCCTGCCGGAAGGCAATTGTATAGCTCAGCTGCATGGAATTGTCCGGGCCCTGCACAAGGGAACGAACGTCCCGGGGCGCCAGGTCGAGCAGAATGACGTCTCCCGAAGCGAGCGTTGCCTCTCGTCGGAAAAAGGAATAGTTGATAACTATCAGGAACAGAGCTGTTCCCGTGAGAATGATGATATTGTTTTTCAACAAATTAATTCATTCACAGGTATACCGACACAGGCGGTCAACCAGAAAAAACGCTGGCACTCTCAGACATCAAACAAATTATTGGGAGCCGAGGTGACTATATGGCTTTTGACATAGAAATGATCAAGCAGGTATATGCAAACATGCCTGCGCGTATTGAAGCAGCGCGTAAGATGCTGGGACGCCCTTTAACTCTGGCAGAAAAAATTCTGTACTCTCATCTGGAAGGCGCTCTTCCCGCCGCCGCCTATGTGCGCGGGAATTCCTACGTGGATTTTAATCCGGACAGAGTCGCCATGCAGGATGCGACGGCGCAGATGGCTCTTTTACAGTTCATGCAGGCAGGCCGCCCCAAAGTTGCGGTGCCTTCCACGGCGCACTGCGATCATCTGATCACCGCGAAATCCGGCGCGAAAAGCGACCTGGAAGCCGCGAATTCTGAGAGCAAAGAGGTGTATGATTTTCTTGCCTCTGTTTCCAACAAATACGGCATCGGTTTCTGGAAACCGGGCGCCGGTATCATCCACCAGGTTGTTCTGGAGAATTACGCTTTTCCGGGCGGCATGATGATCGGCACCGATTCGCACACGGTGAATGCCGGCGGTCTGGGAATGATCGCAATCGGCGTCGGCGGGGCTGACGCATGCGATGTAATGGCCGGTCTTCCCTGGGAATTGAAAATGCCGAAACTGATCGGCATAAAGCTGACTGGCAAGTTGAGCGGCTGGGCAAGCGCCAAAGATGTTATACTGAAAGTCGCCGGTATTCTGACTGTTAAAGGCGGCACAGACAAAGTGATTGAATATTTCGGGGAGGGCGCTGTCAGTCTGAGCTGCACGGGCAAAGGCACAATCTGCAACATGGGCGCTGAAGTCGGCGCGACAACTTCCACTTTCGGATACGATGAAAGCATGAGCCGCTATCTGAAGGCCACGGGCCGCGCGGATGTCGCCGCTCTGGCGGACGGCATCAAACAGCATTTAACCGGCGATTCGGAAGTGTACGCGGAACCAAAAAAATATTTTGATGAAGTGATCGAGCTCAATCTTTCCGAGCTGGAGCCGCATGTGAACGGACCCTTCACACCAGATCTGGCCACTCCGATTTCTAAGTTGAAGGAAGCGGCGATTAAAAACGGCTGGCCGCTGAAAGTGGAAGCCGGTCTGATCGGTTCCTGCACGAACTCTTCTTATGAAGACATTGCGCGCGCCGTGTCACTGGCAAAGCAGGTCTCCGCAAAGAACCTGAAATCAAAAGCTCAGTTCATGATCAATCCCGGATCTCAGCAGATTCGTTTTACGATTGAACGTGATGGATTTTTGAAAGTATTCAATGAAGTGGGCGCCACCGTGTTCACGAATGCCTGCGGTCCGTGCATCGGCATGTGGGACCGCGCCGGTTCTGAGAAGCAGGAAAAAAATACGATCATCCATTCCTTCAACAGAAATTTTGCAAAACGAGCCGACGGAAATCCCAACACGCATGCTTTTGTGGCCTCTCCTGAGATCGTGACGGCCATCGCCATCGCCGGCGATCTCGGCTTCAATCCGATCACGGATACGCTCACCAACGAGAAAGGCGAACAGGTAAAGCTGGATCCTCCGAGCGGCGATGAGCTGCCGGTGAAAGGCTTTGCGGTGGACGACGCCGGATACCAGGCGCCGGCCGTCGACGGAAGCAAGGTTCAGGTGCTGGTGGATTCAGCATCCAAACGTCTGCAGCTGCTCGATCCCTTCTCTGCCTGGGAGGGCGCCGATTTTAAGGGTTTGAAGCTGTTGATCAAAGCCAAGGGAAAATGCACGACGGATCATATTTCAATGGCCGGTCCCTGGTTGAAATTCCGCGGTCATCTGGACAATATTTCAAATAACATGCTGATCGGAGCCGTCAATGCGTTCAACGACAAGACCGACTCGGTGAAGAACCAGTTAACCGGCGTCTATGAAGGTGTGCCTGTTGTCCAGCGTCAGTATAAAGCAAAAAATATTGGAAGCATTGTCGTCGGGGATGAGAACTACGGCGAGGGATCGTCGCGCGAGCATGCGGCTATGGAGCCGCGTCATCTTGGTGTGAGGGTCGTACTTGTTAAATCGTTTGCGCGGATTCATGAAACCAACTTAAAGAAACAGGGCATGCTGGCTCTTACGTTTGCCAGTGCGGCTGATTACGATAAGATTAAGGAAGATGATGCAATTGATGTAACCGGTCTGACTTCGTTTGCTCCTGGCGTGCAGCTGAATGTCACTCTGAACCACAAAGACGGCAGCAAAGAAGAGTTCAAAGTGAACCACAGTTACAACGCTCAGCAGATTGAATGGTTCAAAGCGGGCGGCGCCCTGAATATTATCAGAGCAAACGTGAAAGCGTGAGCCCTTCAGCCGGGCAGGTTGCCTGGATACCGCCGGCGTACTGTAAAATACATAAGTAGAAATACAATACCGTAAACGGCCAGCACAACCGGTTTGAGAATCGTGCCAGACTCTGAACCGGAGACTGCGGAATAGACAGCGTAGGCGGCGCATATCAGAGCAATCGCTGCCGATATTTTTCTGCCCCGGGCAAAAAGAAATAAAAGGACGCATAGACTGCAGGCGACAGCCGGAGTCTGAACTGCCGGCAGCAGCGTGAGCGCTGCGGCGCCAGCGAAAAACAGGACAACCGGGGAACCCGGACTTGAGGCAAATTTTCCCGCCGTCCTGACCGTAAGTATTATAAAGCAGGCCGTCATGACCAGGGATAGAATTTCAGGATTCGGGAAACTGATAAACAGATCTCTGTTCAGTAAAACTGAAACCAGAAGCAGAGAATATGCCAGACCGTCAGCGATCGGTTCTGTAAAAGAACCCAGGGATCGGAGAATAAGATTTTCTCGTTTTTCATGCAGGAGCATCATCAGCAGAGCGGATACACCCAGCAGTAGATAAGAGCCGGCTGGCAGATTCGTTTTTAAAAATAAAAACAAACCGAGAAATACGGCCGCCGCGGATGAAAAAATGCGGTGGATGGGACTGGAAATACCGGCGATCCAGATGAGTTCCAGTACAATCCCTCCTCCGAGAGCGGCCGGGAGAGATCGTGTCATTCCATAAATTCCAAAAATAAGCAGGGCCTGACCGGCAACGCCGGCGCTCAGCGACGGATGCGCCAGACCACCAATACGCTTCGTAAATACATGCAGAAGAATTGAGACGGCACAGAGCGCCAGACCCATGCCCATCATCATAAAAGGATTCTTAATGCTGAACAATTTGGCAACGACCAGAAAAAGAAAATACAGAATGAAGATCAGCCAGGATGCTAAAATCACGGTCGCTTTTACAGACCAGTGGGATTGATTTTTTGCGGTCGACTGCAGAGCGGCTTCCAGTTTTGCCGCCGGGATAAACGAAAGCGCTTCGCGCAGTGTTTTTACGCCGCCGGAAAAAAAAACAGGCGTAATCAAGACTCCTCCCGGTTTTTTACCGCAAGCCGCAGAAGGAAGGCTGCCACAGCTGCCTGAGCCAGAATGAACAGGCACAGCAGAAGGATATCGGCGGCGCTGTGAATGATTCTGTACCCTGCGGCGGTCGACAGCACAACAATCAGAGCCAGCGCAGCCATTGCCAGGAAGTAGATGTCGTACGACCTGATATAATAATTCCATACGATCAGCAGAATTGCGGCGGCAAAGAGGACCGGAGCCGCCGTGAGTCCTGGATCTTTTTGAGCTCCCGCATCCATGATGAAGGCAATTGCCGGGATGACCGCGAAGGAGATGGAGAAAAATCCTGAAATTCTCTCGGTTCGCCTCCAGGCCGCCTCACGCGGCTGCTTTTTTCGCATGAAACCAATGCCTGCCGTAAAACCTGCATTTATAAATAAAATAATATAATATATTAACGAAATGTTCTTGAATTCTTTCTGCGCGGCGAACAGCATGAGCGATATGCCAGCCAGTCCCAGGCTGAATAGCAGAAAAAGCGGCGATCTTCCCGCAACGGCAAGAGGAATGGAAAGCAAGGTCCAGGCGGCAAACAGAGGGTAAGAATCCCCGCCTGTTCTGTATATCTGCAGCTGGAAAAGAGCGGGTCCCATAAAAAAAATTCCGGCGAACAGGAGCGCTTTTTTTGGCAGGGTATCGTCTTTTTGAAATACCGCCGTGATCAGGCAGATCAACACCAGACTTTCAGCAAGCGCGAATCGGATGTATCGATGCAAATCCGACCATTGCGAGTAGAGCAGATAGTACAGGGCGCCTCCCAGACAGAGGATGCCGGCCAGAGGAAGGAGACGCAGCAGAGAAAAAATCCAGGCATCCGCATCCGGTTCCAGCCCCGCATTCAATTTGGCCTGACGTAGTTCCTGAGCTGAAAAACCGGAAAGGATTGCGATTCTATCAATGCTATCTCTGTCTGCAGGCTGATCCAGGATTGACGGCATCGGTGTAAGAGAAAATTCACACATCCGGGGGCGCAACATATTTTTCAATGATTTCACGCCAGTTGGCGCAGGCCCTCAGCCGGTTCAGGTTGCCGAAATGTCCGGCAAATGTGCGGTCAATAAAAACAATATCTTTTGGAAACTGGATGTCGAGCGCTTCATACCAGTAGGTGCGCCCGAGTTCCATAAGTTTTTCATATATAATATTGTCAGCGCCGAATTCATACGACGGACTCCGGCGGACAGGCTCGCGGAGCAGATTGAAATAGGGCCGCGCCAGATCCACAGGAATCATTTCACCGTTGACGCGGTGGATGCCCATGTTTTTCAGAATCTCCGGTATCTTTTCCAGACCGCCTTCGCCTTCCAGGCCTGCTCTGACCAGACCGGCATATCCGGCCGCAATCACTTCTGATATATCCTTCATGCATCCGTAATCGTAAACGATGATTTCGCCCGTTTCGCGGAAGGCGAAGTTCGCCAGATTGGGATCGGCGTGCAGGAAACGGCGCTGGAAAAGACTGGCGACAATCCACTCGAACAGAGCGGCGCCCCATTTGTTTTTCAACTCCTGTCCGTATTTATCCGACATGGCCTCAGAGGGAGGTATCCCTTCGAGCAGTTCCATTGTGAGTACGCGCTTTCCACTGGCTTCGGGCACGACTTTCGGCGTCAGAATGCCCGGCATCTCGTGCGAGAATGCCCCCATCTTTTCGATGTTCTTTGCCTCCATCTCGTAATCAAGCTCTTCGTACAGGCGGTCTTCCATTTCGGCCCAGACCGGCGTCATGTCCGCTTTCGATATCATGGAAATCAGAGAGCCCAGCAGGCCCCGCAGATTTTTCATATCGGCATAAATGACTTCTTCAATCCCTGGGTACTGCACCTTGACGACGACAGACCTTCCGTCCGTAAGAACCGCTCTGTGAACCTGCCCGATGGAAGCCGCGGCGTACGCTGTCGGCTCAATGCTTTTGAAAATATAGGGATCCGCAACTTCGTTCTTGATCTGTTTCTTAATCTGGTCGACGCTGATCTGCGGCGCATCCTTCTGAAGAACGGCCAGAATCTGCGTCACTTCTTTTGGAAGAAAACCGTCGTGCAGAGACAGCATCTGCCCGATTTTCATCGCGCCGCCGCGCATACGGCCCAGCGTTTCCGCGATTCGCTGCGCGTTCTTGATCCAGTTCTCGAGAAGGCCTTCTTCTTTTTCCTCTTTGCTCTGAAAAAGCGAAAGAGTTTTTTCGCCGATATACGACACGCCGACCCGGCCGACAAGTCCGCCCAGTTCAATCATCCGTCCCAGCGCCGATGTGATTAAATTTTCTTCGCTCAACTCAGCGCTCTTTTTGTCTCTGTCTGCAATTTTTTATTATTTCAATCCGTCCAGATATTTCCGCAGAGCGGTGTTGAACTCGGATGGATTCTCCATCATCGCCATATGACCGCTGTCCGGCAGCGATACGAACACTGGGCTTTTACATACATCAGCCATCTGTGATGATTTTTCCAGAGGGATGAGCGAGTCGTCTTTTCCCGCCGCGATGAACACGGGAACAGATAATTTTTTAAGTGTTTCAAACTGGTCTTTTCTTGCGGCCATCGCTCTGAGCGCCGCTGTCACTCCCTGCGGGGCGGATTTTTTCATAATTGCGCGAATTTGATCGGACATGCCAGAGTTTTTCTGAAGTGTCGCCGGCGAAAGCAGCTTCCCGATCATTGCGTCAATGATAAAATCAAATCCCTCTGCCGGGACGCGTTCGGCGTTCTTTATACGGCCAGCTCTGCCTTCTTCCGTGTCCGCTCCGGCCTGCGAGCAGACCAGTCCGAGACCCCGCATGCGGCTCGGATGTCGTTCCGCAAAGGCCAGCGCAATGTAACCGCCCATAGAATGTCCGACAACAGCGGCATTGTCGATTTTTTTTTCATCCAGAAGGGCGGCCAGACGATCCGCGTAATCGTGCATTGTCAGTCCTTCTTCCGGCTCGGACTGACCGAATCCGGGCAGATCCGGCGCAATGATGCGAAATGAATCCGACAGAATGAACTGCTGCTCCCATATCGAGTGGTTGAGCGGATAGCCGTGAACCAGAAGGACGGGAATACCCGATCCGGAATCGTGTGAGAATAATTTTCTGTTCATGGTCAGTACTATTTCGGGGGGACAACGTGGATGTCCATATCTTTTCTGACTGCAAATGATGTTCGATCGCATACACCGAATCTGGAATCCCATCCAGTTTCATTATCCCCGGTTCTTGAAACGGGTCGCCGGGAAATCCTTTTTCGAAGGCTGGTATTTTAAGATGGTCGATGCTGCGGGAAGGCAGCCCCTGGCCGTCATCCCCGGTGTCTTTCTGGGAAAGGATGCTCACTGTTTCTTACAGGTATTGGACGGCTTTCGCGGCGAGGCGGCCTATCACCGCTTCAGGCTGGAAGAATTTTCCACGACGGATGATCCATTCGAACTCAGAATTGGATCGAATGTGTTTTCCGAAAGATACGTCAATCTGGAACTTCCGGACCGCGGGCCCCGGGGCAGGATTGATTTCGGTCCCTGGCATCCATGGCCCGTGCGATGGAATTCCCCCGGCGCCATGGGGCCGTACTCCTTTACACCGTTCATGCAGTGCTATCACGGGATTCTGAGCATGGATCACAGTCTATCCGGGAAACTGACACTGGGCGATCGATCAACCGATTATGATGACGGACGCGGATATGTTGAGAAAGACTGGGGCAGCGGTTTTCCGGAAGGCTATGTCTGGGCGCAGAGCAACTGCTTCGACAGGCCCGGCATCTCGGTGAGCGCTTCCGTGGCAAAGATTCCGTGGCTGACCGGTTCCTTTACCGGTCTCTTGGCCGGTCTGCTCTGGGAAAACAGGATTTATCGCTTCACCACATATTCAGGAGCCCGGATCGATTCATTGACGGCCGATTCAGAAGAAATTGAAATCACACTTAGCGATAAAGAACATCGACTGGAAATAAATGTCAGCCGCCTTGCGGGCGGAGCGGTCCTCCACGCTCCGTACGATCATGTCATGATCGAGCGCGTGCCGGAGGTGATGACGGCCTCGCTTCGCCTTCGCCTGTGGAAAAACGAACGTCTGCTTCTGGATGAAACGGGACGCAATGCCTGCGCGGAAATTGTGAATGCCGGTGTTTTGAGACCCGAATAAATCCTGCCGGGGCTCAATCCGGGGAAATGTCGGCAACAATTAAAGTTCTGTCGTCTTCCACCGGACTGGTCCCCTGCCAGATTTTCAGTTTTTCCTGAACATTTCTCATGGCCTTTTCTGTCTCTGTCAGCAGGCTTTCATTGAACATGCGAAGGAAGCCTTTTTCTCCCAGCATCAGGCCCTGTTCTCCAAGACTTTCCGTAATGCCGTCTGTGTAAACAACCAGGCGGTTGCGTTTTTGCAGCGGCAGCGTCATTTCACGGAAATTAACTTTCTGGAAAATCCCCATTATTTTTCCGTTCGGGCGCAGAAATCTCACGGTTCTTCTCTCGTCAGACGATTCTATCAGAAATGCTTTGGGATGTCCGGCGTTTGAATACTTTAAAATTTTCTTCTTTATATTTATATGAATAAATATCGCGGTTATGAAAGTGTCGCCCAGTTTGCCGTACAGGTCCTCGTTCATTTTTCGCAGCAGTTTCTCCGGTCTTTCATAGTATCCTTTGTTCTCTTCAAAGCTCACGCGGATTGTGTTGGTGTACATTGCTGCGGCCAGTCCGTGTCCGGCGATATCCGCCATGAAGATGGTGTACTCATATTCGTTTTTTCTGTCGATGTGATAGTAATCCCCGCCCAGGTCCATCAGCGGGTCATACCACAGCCCGAACCGACAGCGATCGTCATGCGGAGGCAGACTGCTCTGCAGATTCTGGTTCTGAATCCGCAGAGCATGCTTGATTTCGGAATCCATCACCGTTTTGTTTTTCATAACTTCTTTATTCAGATCGCGCGCCCGCTCCAGATCTTCGCGCAGCTGAGAGGCCATTTCTTCATGGAGAACGCGTATGAACCGGTCTGACAGATCGCTTACGATCTGTTTGCTGATGAGATATTCCAGACGGCTGGTGCGAGTCATTTTTCGAAGCAGACCGAAAATAATTTCTTCGCGCAGTATCAATTCTGCCTCGTAGATTTCGTCGAATGTAATATCGTAATCGCCCGAAACCAGCATCCGGCGGACAAGACGGGATAGATCCGAAAATTCGTAGGGAGCGTTGTCCGTGAGGGAATAGAGCCGGTACTTGTACAGGTCAAAGAAATTGATGATTTTCGGCAGACTCAGACGGCCCAGGCGCCAGAGCCGGACATACCATTTCTCGAGGATCGACGGCCGGCTGAAATCCTTTCCGGCCGGATAGTACACGGTCACGTTCAGCTCCTTCAGAGCTTGCGTGATTTCCTTATGCGGGGGCAGGAGGGACGGCACTCGTTCGAATACAGACTGCCTGTCCATCAACAGTTTCTGCAGAAAATAAACGGTATCATCTTTAAGGAATTCAAAGAGATTTTCACGGATGGCTTTGCGGTCGATGCTGTCCAGAAAATCAGGCGACTTACTTTTCTGTGAGAGGAGCTCGAGTTTCGCCAGGAACTGGTCAACTTCAAAACGAAGATCCTTGTTCATTGACCCCGGCAGAGATTCAATGACACGGCGGATTTCCTCCGACATCCCCGCTGTGTCTTCATCCGGTTTCATGCGTTCTGCGACCAAAAAGGCATTCGTTTCTTTATCTGTATATCAAAAAAGACCGGGCCTTGATGGCTGTGTTGTCGTGTAAACCACAGTTCCGGTCCGCTCCCCCGATTCCCATCGGGCGATTACGAAATCCCCTATACGCTCTTCGACCATAGCCGCGCCGACTTCCTTTCCCGCTTCATCCTGCACAAACAGTTTCTGGCCGCCGCGCAGCAATTCACCGGCATGAAAGCCGTATGCCGCAAACCGGCCGTCGTCCAGCAGAGTGAGAATCTGTCCGGCAAAGACCGACTTTTCCGGCATGGGTCTGAGTTCCACGGCGCCGAACCAATCTGAATAGACTGTGCGTTCCGTAGGGACAGATACAATGCGGCCGGAGACTGTGTGAAAATCAAAAATCAGATGATCGCAGTCCCACCTTTCCATCGGCACCAGCCTGTCATCCCAGGATCTTTTACCGAAGACATAGCAGTGCTCACTCCGGAGTTCCAGAATGTCTCCCAGATTTCTGGCCGTGCCTTCGTAGGATCGAATCCGAATGGCGCCGGCCCTGTTTTTTCCGACGATACGAATTGTAAAAGACGCGCTGTGCAGTGATTTCTCGATAGAGAGGGCGCCCTTCTGATAGGATTCATAGAAAGGAACTGCCGGTGTAAAACGGAAATGCCCTTCCTTCAGCAGGGGCATGCCTTCCGGCAGCGACGGGAAGGGAGGTCCTTTGGCGCTGCAGGAAAGAAAAAAAATGAGAAGGACGCTAAAAAACGATTGTATTGCCGGGCCAATCGTTCTTCCTGTAATAGAATGAATTCGCATTTTAATAGATTTATTTTTAAAACCTTGCCGATGGTCTTTCTCACAGCAACCATTTATTTCTCCACAATATTTTTGATGCAGGCCGGATGCAAAACTCCTCCTCCCCGTGTGAACAAGCCGGCGGCCGATCTTGTGGACTGCAATTATCTCTGGACGGAGCAGAATCAGCATGTTTGCATTAAAAATATGCCCCGCCGTGAATGTGAAGAGCTTTTTAACACTACGGTCTATCACTTCCGACCCGATACGGAATGCATCTGTGACAGAAGCGGAAAGGAAAAGAATCCCGTGGCCGGGACACCATATTTACAGTATTTCTGTAGATGACAATCCTGCATGGTCGACCCCAAATTTGATCTAATCTGCCTGGGAGGCGGTCCTGCCGGACAGAAAGCCGCCATTCAGGCTGGTAAAATCGGTAAAAAAGCCCTGATCGTTGATACAGGAGAAAGACTGGGCGGCGCCTCCGTACACAGCGGCACTGTGCCTTCCAAGACTTTTCAGGAGATCAGCCGTTTTCTGCGCCGTCTGGGCCGGGAATCCGCTCAGGGTTTGAGAATCCATGCACCCTCGAATCTGTCCATCCAGCAGCTCTTGATGCGCAACCGGATTGTGATTCATGTTGAAGAAGACCTCGCTCAGGAACAGACAGCTCGTAACAGTGTAACCGTGATCCGCGGCAGAGGGAAGCTGAGTTCCCGTCACGGTGTATCTGTGGATCTGTTCGGCGGAGGGAAGGCAGAGTTTCAGAGCGACAATATCCTGATCGCTACCGGCAGCAGACCTCGTCGCGCCGCTGATATTCCCTATGAGGATCAGGTGATTTATGATTCTGACGGCGTCATGAATCTGCGCAAACTGCCCATGCGTCTGACAGTGGTCGGCGCCGGAATTGTCGGCTGTGAGTACGCGACGATCTTTGCCAATCTGGGAGTGCAGGTGGATCTGTTTGACATCGCGGATTCAATAATCGGCTGGGCCGACCGGGAAATTTCAAAAACACTTACCGACTCGATGCGCCTGACAGGCGTGCGCATTCATCTCAACGATACGATTGTATCCTATGAAAAAAGAAACGGAATGCTTCTGCTTCGCTCGCAGAAAGGACTGGAGCTGGAGGCGGACCAGGCTCTGATTTCGAAAGGGCGGACGGGGAATCTGCAGGATCTGGGAATTGAGGAGCTGGGGCTGGAAATCACAGACAGAGGCACTATTGCCGTGAATGACGTCTATCAGACAGCCGTCAAATCGGTTTTCGCCGCCGGCGATGTGATCGGTCATCCGGCGCTTTCCTCCACGAGCATGTACCAGGGGATGTACGCTTCCCGATATATTTTTCTCGGCGAGCGCCCGCAGTTCACTCGTTCTCAGATGCCGATCGGGATATGGACTGTGCCGGAAGCCGCGATGATCGGTCCAACAGAGGAGGATCTGATAGCACAGGGCGTGAAATACGGCGCCGGTCGCAGCGATTTTCAGGAAAACACGCGCGCGCAGATTACCGGAGAGACGAAGGGCCTGCTGAAACTTCTTTTCGATCTGGAGAGCCGGAAACTTCTCGCCGTGCATATCGTTTCAGAGAAGGCGACGGAACTTCTGGCCCTCGGACAGGCGGTGGTGCATCTGGGAGGCACGGTTGATTATTTTGTAAATCAGATTTTCAATTACCCAACGCTAAGCGGCGTCTACAAAGCCGCAGCGCTGGACGCCGTGAACCGGCATTACGCAGGACTGATGGCAGTGAAATGAATTCCCCGGCGCTGCGAAAACTGGCCCTGAAGCTCGCTCATCCGAATATCGGCGTTCTGCCTGTTGTTTTTTTTGCTTTCAAAGCCTGGCAGTACCGTTATCCCGGTCAGTGGCCCAACATGCTCTGGTGGTGCACCGTTTCCAATCTGGTTCTGGGTCTTGCGATTCTGTTTCAGAATGTCCGGTTCATCTGGATCGCTTCGCTGATGCTGCTTGTGGGCATTCCGGCCTGGTTTCTGGATATTGCCGCCACGGGCGATTTCAGTTTTTATTCGGCGCTGACGCATATTGTCAGTCCGGCGCTTGGATTGAACATGGCATTCCTGCTTCCGCGTCCCAGGTGGATTTTTCTGCAGGGAGTCGGCTATTATGCCTCTCTGATGACGGCGGCCCGATTCGCCACACCGCGGGAATTGAACGTCAATCTGGCGCATGATGTTTACATCGCCGCGCGTCCGTTCATTTCGAATTTTTTTCTGTACACGGCGATGAATACGGTCATTCTCATTGGTGTTCTCTATCTGCTTGAAAAAACATTTGTGCGGTGGATCCACGGGAATGAGCGCTGAATTTTCACTGGCCGCGCGAACCTATCCCGGACTTGAAGAGATTCTGGCCGGGGAACTGCGCTTGATCGGAGCTCAGGAAGTCCGGATCGACAGGCGCGTCGTTCTGTTCCGCGGAGACAACGCTGTTCTGTACAGGGCGAATCTTCTGCTGCGTTCTGCTATCCGGATTCACCGGCTTCTCTTCGAGTTTGACATTGCCAATCAGGATGATCTGTACAGAAATATTTTCGATTTCGACTGGCGGCCGTTCCTGGGACTGCGCGACACACTGGCCGTCGATTCTGACGTGTATTCATCTTTCTTCAATCACGGAAAATTTGCGGCTCTGCGCGTGAAAGACGCCGTTGTAGATCAGTTCCGAAAGCACTTCAAGGCCCGTCCCTCCGTCGACGTCCAGAATCCATCCGTGAAAATCCACCTGCATATAGCGGACAGACACTGCCGTATCTCTCTGGATTCCTCCGGCGAGAGTCTCGCGCACAGGGGTTACCGGATCCAGGCTGACAAAGCTCCCCTGAATGAAGCGCTCGCCGCGGGTCTCGTTCTGCTGTCCGGATGGGACACGATCTCGTCGTTTGTCGATCCTCTGTGCGGAGCCGGAACCATCGCGATTGAGGCCGCCATGATCGCGCGCAATATACCGCCGTCGATGCGCCGGCGCGAATTCGGTTTTTTCACCTGGAAGGACTTCGACGAAAGTCTCTGGATGAAAATTCAAAAAACAGCTAGGTCAGAAATCAGAAAAGAGAGTCCGGTTATTATTTCGTCTGACCGATCCCGCAAAGCGGTGGAAATGGCCGCTGTCAATATTGAAAGCGCCGGATTGACGGATCTTATTGATCTGCGCTGCGAAAGTTTTGAAGATATGACTCCGCCCGAGACTCCCGGCACTCTGGTAATGAATCCTCCTTATGGAGAACGGCTGGAAGAAAATGATATTTTCGGTCTGTATGAACTGCTGGGCGACACTTTGAAACAGAAATATTCCGGATGGAGAGCCTGGATTCTCAGCGCAAATTCAGGGGCCCTCAAGCATGTGGGGCTCAGACCATCGAAGAAAATTCCGATTCAGAACGGTCCGCTCGACGCGCGCTTCTATCTGTACGAAATGTACAAAGGAAGCCGGGAAGAAAAATAAACCGCGAATAAACGGCAGGACCGCGATTTTAAGAAAAATCCAGAAAGTTCTTCAGTCAATCAGGAAAACGGGGCGGGGCATGAAAGCGGAGGCAGGATGCCGAAGCGCCATTTCAACTCGAACATGGATGTTCGCGTTGAAATGGTCATGCCTCGGTGCGTTTTCCCTACCTGTACATCGAATCGATTTCTTTTTTGTACCTTTCCGTTATCACATGCCGTTTCAGTTTGAAGAGGTTCGTCATCTCATTGCCGACCTCAAATGCTTTTGGCAGCAGACGGAAATCCTGTACGCGCTCAAAACTCTTGAATCCGCTTTCGGCCGAAACCAGAGATTTGATCTCCTGACCGATCACCTTCTGTGCTTCCGGATCCGCCGCCAGCGCGGCCAGGTTTTTGGCTTTCAGGCCGAATCTTGAAAAACCGTCCATCGAAGGCACAACCAGAGCGGCCAGATTTTTCTGGTCCTGGCCCACAATCATGCACTGATCGATCAGGGGCGATTCTGTCAGTCTGTTCTCCAGCGGAACGGGTTCGATGTTCTCTCCACCCAGAAGCACCACCGTGTCTTTGGAGCGCCCCATGATTTTCACACAGTCGTTGAAGGTCACCATGCCGATATCGCCTGTGTTCATCCACCCTTCGCGCAGCACGCGTTTGGTGGCTTCCGGATTTTTGTAATACCCCAGCATGATACCCGGGCCTTTCGCATGGATTTCACCCTTGATACCTCTTCCATTGCCCGGACGAGCGGAATTCGGATAGATCACTTCTCCGGAATTCAGGTCGATGATGCGGATCTGAGTTTTCGGAAAGATCGGGCCGACCGTTCCGATGACCAGTTTTTTGAAATTGCGCACGGCCAGAACCGGAGATGTCTCCGTCATGCCGTAGCCTTCCAGCACCGGTATTCCGATGTAGTTGAAAAATTCATCCACATGCAGGGGCAGAGCGCCGCCGCCGGAAACCGATCCTTTGAGCTGTCCGCCTGTCGCTCCTCGAAGCTTTTTGAGCACAATCAGATCGAGAAGAAAATATGGAATCGCGAAGACAACCGCCAGCAGCACTGCCTGCACAGCAAGGACGAGAGAAACGACAAAATTTCTTCCTTCCATGTCCAGCTTCTTTGAAGTGAGAAAAAAGACCGAACCCTGGAACATCCGCGAACAGAAATACGCAGCGTTGAACAGCTTCTGCCGGATCGGAGCCGCCGCTTTGACATTGTCGCTGATTTTGAGATAGATGCTTTCCCAGAGACGGGGCGCGGATCCCATAAATGTGGGTTTGACAAGTTTGATGTCTTCTCCCAGGCCTCTAACATTTGTATAGTGGGTGCATGCGCCCCGCGACACGGCCAGCATTTCAAAAGCTCTTTCAAAAATATGCCAGACGGGCAGGATCGACAGGATGCGGTCTGTATCGTCGATGGGAATGATTTCTTCAACCAGCTGTGATATCAAATTGTTGTGCGAAAGCATGACTCCTTTGGGCGTTCCCGTTGTGCCGGAAGTGTAGATGAGAGTCACGAGATCGTCCGGCTTTATCTGGGAGACGCGCTTTTCCACATTTCTGTCGCCTTTTTCGCGCAGTTTGCGCCCCTGCTCGACCAGATCGTACAGATGCAGAACCTTCGCGGGGGCTTTTGCGTTTTTATCCATCAGGATGATGTGTTTTACTTTAGAAAGTTTCTTTTTATTTTTCTGCAATTTTTTCAACATTTCAAGATGTTCGACAAAAACTACTTTGGCTCCGGAATGGGGAATGATGTACTGAATATCCGCGTCGGTCACATCCGTGCCTCGCGGTACATCCGCGGCGCCACAGAGCTGGATTGCGCAGTCGGTGAGGATCCATTCAAATCGATTGTCCGCCAGAAGGCCCACATGATCGCGGGATTTGACGCCCAGTTTAATCAGGGCCGTGGCCAGATTGACGCCTGTTTCATACAGGTTTTTATAATTGACGGTATCCCAGTTGGGCGTCCCTTTCACTCTTGTGGCGAAGGCGGGGCGGTCCGCGAATTTTTTAGCGGCCCAGCCGAACATTTCAGCAATATTTTTAATTGGAAGATCAACAGCCATAATCGGTTCCTGCTTTTTGGGCCTGATAATACAGGCCGTTTTAGGTATTTTTTTTGTTCCGATTAAATCTGTCAATTTAAGAAAACATCGCAGCGGCTGATAAAAAGCATAAAACGAGCCGGATATTCATCCGGCTCGTTCCAGACTCAATTCTTAGAAACGATAGAATATTGTCTTTTCTATAGTACAGTAGGCTGTTCTACATCGGCCGGCACTGCATGGATTGGTTCACTTCATGCTCCTCTCCATTCACAGTCACTTTTCCCGTAACAGTTCCGGTTCTTTCCTGAATCTGGGGCTTCTGCAGATCGCTGCTGATGCCCGTCCAGCTCAGAACACGCCGGGTGATGTTGATATTCAGGTCAAAGGCAATCGTGCCCGAAGGAGGAGGTCGCATGCGTCCGCCCGCGCCCGGCGGCAGGCAGCCATTCTGAGCCGACGGAGGCGGGCCGTTCATTCCGCCGGGAGGAGGTCCTGGAGGCCTGCCCGATCCCATTGCAGGAGGAGGCGCGCTCACCATGTCGGCGCTGCCCTGAATTTGAAACAATAGATTCTGCAGAGTGTGTGTCTCATTCGACAGGTCGGCCGCCTGAACTATTGTGAGCACGGCGAAACCTGTTTGAGTGATTGTCAGCTGGCCGGCGCTGATCGAAGTGATCGGACTCACGGAGCAGTTTTCGAAAACTACTTTTCGCTGACCGTCGCTCACCGTGATGGTTTTCGTTTTCAGATCTGCGGAAATCTGAATATCGACTGTCTGCGTTCCGCTGAGCGTCACGTGTCCGCCGCCCGGGCAGTCTTTGATTTCATCGGTGATGGTCACACTTTTGACGCCGGCCGTATTCCCCGTCACTTCGGGGGCAAAAAAACCAAAATCGCCGCGCGCCGGCCACAGCGGAGCGATATCGGGCGCACGCCCCGCCATCGCATTGCCCATTTCATTTTCTCCGTTGGATGCGGCCATTTCGGAAAAATTGGCGATGCTGTTTGTGCCGGATGTTGTCAGCAGTTTTCCCAGCAGAGACGAAGTATCGGCGCTGTCTTTTTTGGCGCTGCAGGCGGCGGTCAGAATGATTCCGACTGCCAGCAGGCCGAGGACAGCAGCTTTAGAAAGAAAGTTTTTTGTTGTCATGACTGTTATTACCCCGGGGCGGGCAGTATATGGACACGATTCAGGAATTTTTTCAAAAAAAAACAGGCGCCTTCAGATCGCTAAATTCCGGCTGATCGGGCCATTTTTGTCTATTTTTATTAGAATTTCACAAAATTTACTGGTATACAGAACTTCTGCTTACGATCTTATGGAAGTAAATGCGAGCCGCACCGATCCTCTCTGTTTTTCTGCTTCTGGGAACTTTCTGCAGCATGCCAGCTCTCAACAATCCCGCGGATCCGCTGGGAAGGTCCTATTATGAATTGCAAATTCTGCGCTGCCTGTTGACAGGCATGGGCTGCGGCCCGTCAGCAATTCCTGCGCCTCCCGCAACGCCCCTGTGCACAAGCTGCCGGATATACGTGACTACAACAGGATACATGGCGGTGACGAATTTTATTACGGCAGCCGGAGCGGATGTGCTGTGCAATGCCGACGCCGCAAAACCCAATACTTCCAATTACAAAGCGATCCTTGTGGACGGACTAACGCGGAATGCCAGCACAACTGCAAATCTCGGCGACGGGCAGATTGACTGGGCGCTTTTTGCCAATACAGCTTACTATCGAGCCGACGGCATCACTCCGGTGATGACCACAAATGCGAACCGCATCTTTGTTTTTGGCAGCATGACAAACAGCTTTGATACGATTGCCTCTCTGTACTGGACGGGCATGACACCCAACTGGACGGTTGACGGGGCCGGATACTGCGCGGGCTGGACTTTGACCGGGCCGGCAGGGAGCCGGGGGAATGGTTCCTTTCTCGATGGAAATGCTCTGTCGAATGTTGCTTCGGCCTGCAATATCGCGCAGTCTCTGCTCTGCGCAGAGCAATAATCTATAGCATCACATGAAGATTCTCGGGAAATCGCTGGTTCTGGTCTTCGTCTGGTGTCTTGCCGGTCTGACACTGAGCATATACAATATCCTGGCCTATCAATACTTTTCCGATCCTTCGAATATCGGCTATGAATTTGTTCCCAATCTGGTAATCAGTCTTTTTGGCGCTCTGGCCGGCGGCGTACTGATGAGTTTTTTTGAATTCAAGGCAGCAGCCAATCTGTTCAGCAGAAAATCTCTGGGCCAGATAATAATAATGAAATCAATGCTGTACAGCGGGGCGTTTATTGTTATTACTTATATACTGTCAACTTTATTTAATATTCTTGTATTCAAGAACAGCATTCTGTCCGCATCGACGTACAGCAGCTCTTTCAGGTATATCACCGGCCCCCTGCACATCGGCACGACACTGATATACATTATTATTTTTCTGTCCACCATCACGTATATCCAGATTTCCAGAGTGTTTGGCGCCGGCATGCTGTATCGTTTTTTACTGGGAACATACAGGACGCCGCGGGTTGAAAAAAGAATTTTTATGTTTCTCGATCTGAACGATTCAACGATGATCGCAGAAAAAGTCGGTCATGTGAAATATTTTCAGTTTATCCAGGAGGTCCTGATCGATATCAGCAAAGATATCGTTGAGAATGGTGGGGAGATCTATAAGTACGTGGGCGATGAGGTGATCATTACCTGGAAAACCGAGCGAATCAATGACAAAACCGCCCCGCTGAAATGTTATTTTGATCTTCATCATACGATTTCGCTCAGGTCACAGTACTACACATCGACACACGGTTTTATTCCGCGCTTCAAGGCCGGCATTCATATGGGCGAGTCGGTTGTCGGAGAAATCGGCCTGGACAAAAAGGAAATTGCCTACAGCGGCGATCTTCTGAACACCACGGCCCGCATCCAGGCCAAATGCAAAGAGCTGCAGTGCGATCTGCTCATCAGCGGCGTCTACCGCGATTTCCTGAATCACAGATACGAGCATTACGATTTTGAAGACAAAGGTCTGATGCCGCTGAAAGGGAAAGCAGAGCAGGTGCAGATTGTCGCTGTGACTGCGGCGGAATCGAAGTAATAGGGGGCTGGTCAATGCGGAGCTCCTCGGGCGAGGGGTGGAAATTACCTGTATTCAGAAATCAGGTTGTCGGCCTCAAAATCGGACGCAGTCTTTCGTATCCATTCAAGATGCGGCTGAAGCGCAATCCAGCAGTCTGTTTCAACATCTCTTCCTTTCCAGCGTTTGGTTCGAAACCCTGTCAGTATTCCAGCTGTCCGGAAAATTCCGTCGTGACCGAGAACCAGAGCAGGCCCCCCGCTGTCTCCGGCTGTGGACGGCTGTTTCGTGTATTGCCTCTGCGAACACAACAAACCCGGCTCGATTAAATCAATTCGACGCTCAGCGCTCTGCTTCAGTCCCATGGTATTTCTCTCATCGCCGGGAAGCATTTCGCCAAACCCCGCCGATGTTATCAGCTGATTGTATGAGACTGTATCAGACAAAATTTGCATCGGCGACAATGCGTTCAATGGCGGCGAAATCGAAAGCAGGGCCAGATCGATTTCGCTGTCGTAAGCAGGATGAACGGTTGCGCGCCTGATTCTGTATTGTCCTTCTACATGGCCCAGATGGTTCATTCGGCCTTCTCCCAGATAAACTGTCACCTGCAATCCCAGGTCTATTCGCAGGGCCTTTGTCAACGGCTGTGTGATGCAATGAGCGGCCGTCAACACAACTGAAGGACGTATCAGCACTCCAGTGCAGAATACTCCTCGCAACTCAGTTCTAAAAATTCCGGCGCCCGGTGTCCCGCGATCGACGAGTCCGGCGACCTGCGGCCACTGACCTGTGTTCGCTCGCGAGCCGTGCTCTACCGCAATTCCTGCCGCTGGAATTATGAAGATACAGAGTGCTCGCACTGTTTCCCGGATTATTTTTACTGAAAGCCTGCTCATTGATCACTCCTCCTGCGCCCGCCATACGAAAATATTCCAGGAAGCCAATGCAAGTGCCTTTCTGCATTTTGCAATGGCTAAACTACTTTATACTTGAGATGGGTAAAGGAGAACAACCGCCCCCGAGTTTGTTGAATAACTCTCAAGTTTCAATAATAGATAGAAAACTGCAGCTGATAGACATTGCCCCCTCGTCCTTCCGGCATGATACCGGCCGACCACCGCACATCGCCGGTGGTTCTATCCGCTGCGCTGTCTGTTTTGATTCCGTAGATCACAGAAAGGATCGCATCGGCGGCCATCAGAGTTAAAAGCCCGATCTGGTATCTCGATCTCGTCAGCTGCCATTCTTCCCTGGAAATGTATCCCTGACCTTCAGGATTTTTCACCTGAGCTCGTAGCGAAAAAGCATAGACCAGGAGAGCCGGGTTCGCGGCCGGCTGTCCTGGAGGGCCTCCCAGCGTCAGAGGTATCAGGACCGGCAGAAATTCCTGGAATTGAGAAACGGGCGGTCTCGACCATACAAAAGTTTTGAACAGAAACAGCAAATCGAAACCGGAAAACATCAATCCGCCTATGTAATGTTCACTGCGATACAGGCCCGACCAACCCGGCAGAATCCCCGCCGCGGCCAGCATGGCCGGTCTGTCAAATACGCTCGTCGGCGTTTTTTCCTGGGCCCAGTTTACATTCTCTGGTTTGATAGAAACGACTTCAGTTTCCTGGAAAGACCTTGTCTGTCCGGTGTGGTCTATCATGTGGATCTGGCCTTTTGTGACCCAGGTCCGAACATTGGTGATCTGAGTGCCGTCCTTCAGCACGATCGTATCGGCGTGGAGTGAACCCGCGAAAGCAGAAAGTAACAGAGCGAAGACGCTGAAACGGATCCGAAAAAACCGGCGGTATAGACAATCCGGAAATTTCATAGGGGTGATCCCTGACCGACAGCCCATCTTTTTTTTAGTTCGCATCTGCGTCTGTGTTCATCCGTGGTAGACATTACTGCTGCCCGCAGTGTCGAATCCTGTCCGCTTCATTATTTCACAAGCTCAATATTTTCAACCTGATTCTGCGGAATGAGCATTTCCCCGTTCCGCGTCTGGATTCGGTATCGGTCTCCCTCCTGTTCCGGCGAGCTGCCCGTAATCGTCCGGCCGTCTTTCAATTTCAGGCGGTATTGTACAGCATTCTCATTTCCCGAAGGCGGCCCGGATCTATCTATCGACTCAGGCCGGCCTCTGCGGACAGCGATGACGGAGATGCCAGGCTTATATCCGGGCGTTTCCGATAACAGTACGTGTCCCAGGTCTGTAAGAAGTCCGGAAGTCTTTTTGATTTGTTCGGAAGTCGGATTCTCTGCGGAAATATTCGCCGCGCGTGAATTGAGCTCGGCGATCAGCCGGCCCTGCGCCGGAGTTGCGAATAGTTTTACAATCCGAGCCGAATCGCCGCTTTCCAGAATTTCTG
This sequence comes from Spirochaetia bacterium, assembly GCA_009885105.1. Classification (GTDB taxonomy): domain Bacteria; phylum Spirochaetota; class Leptospiria; order Leptospirales; family Leptonemataceae; genus VFLI01. The sequence goes on from VFLI01000027.1 coordinate 65,751, forward strand.
TCTCCAGCTTGAATATTTCAGGTAGATCGCGAGCGGCAGCATCCTGTATTTCCACGGAGTCGATATTCTGAACGCTTTCGGAGAGAAGCGACAGTCCGGTTCGAACTTCTGCGCGGCCCTCCATCAAATCAACGGCAAGATTTCCGTCGGCCGAGCGTTCGACGATTATTTTTGTTCCAAGAATCCTGACAGTGCTTCCGGGCGCGTCGATGTGCAGGCTCTGACGGGGGCGCCTGGATACATCCAGATAGATACGGCCCGAATCGATTTTAATATGGAAGACATTCGCTGTGGAGTAAAAGACAACTTTTGAATTCTCGGAAAGGCGCAGAGCGATGCGTCCTCCCTGATCTATCTCAACGGAGCACGGAAATTCCTTATCCGACTGCAGAGTGCGGCCGATTGTTCCTCTCTTTTCTGTCAGATCGACGCCGTCGGACTGACAGTGTCCCTGAGCGTCAGAAAGCAATTCCATCCCGCTCTGGTTCTGCATTCGCCAGAGAAAAAAAGCTCCCAGAGAAAGAATCACCGATGCCGCCGCCGAGGATACAATCCATACGGGTCGGATCCGGCGAACCTTGTTTTTTGTAGACATGACCGGACTCAACTCATCGAGCAGATCGTCCAGTGAACCGGCCGGGATGCGGTCCAGCAGATTCTGCATGCCGGCAACCCTGTTGAATTTCTTCTGATAATCGGCGGATTGCTCGATCCATCGCTCCAGCTTTTCCCCTTCCTGAGCCGTCAGCTCGCCGTGCAGATGCCTGGAAAGAAGCGCTTCGAATTCGTCATTCCGACGAATCCTCTCCTTTTCATTGCTGTCACTGTCTGTCTTCATATTCTCACTCATTGTCGAATTCCCGGGGATTGACACCGCGCTTTTCCAGCTCGTTTCGCAGCAATTCATAGGCCGTCAACAGTTTGCGGTTTACAGTCCGTATGGAAAGTCCCAGCGCCTGCGCATTGTCGGCCAGTTTCATTCCTTTGATTTCCTTATTGATTACTACTGATTTTTCGGGTTCGGGCAGACATCGAATTGCTTTTTTAATCTCTTCCAGAAGATTTTTTTGCTCAAAAGACGTTTCCAGCGATCCTGGCGCTGGAAGATCGATCGTTTCACCCGTTGAAGCATCCAGAGAGCTGACCGGCGCCGATCGTCCCGCCTTTGTAAGATGCGTCACCATTACATTGTGCGCTATCCGAAGCGCCCAGCCGTTGAATTCGCCTTTTTCTGGATCAAATGTGCGGCCAAATTTGTGAATTCTGACCAGAGTTTCCTGCGAGAGGTCTTCCGCCAGTTCCCGGTTCCTGGTTTTCTTATGCAGATATCTGAGAATCAGCGTGGCTGCTGTTCGAATGTGCCGTTCCAGTTCTTCGTCCGTCAGAGGCATGCGCGGCCTGTTATTTTCCTTCAATGGCGGCGATCATGCTGCGCGTGTCGAGATAGTTGCTGCCCTTCCAGATGAAAGCGTTGTCCGGCGAGAGCACCAGAAAAAATGGCAGTCCGATCGTGAGCTCTGGATAATCCGGATTGCTCTGGTATTCCAGAAAAATCGGATCCGTGTCGTAGATTTTTATCAGGACCGCTTTCTGGAGAGCCCGATTCAATTCAGCGTTCTGAACTGCCAGCTTGCCGAACTCGACACAGTTGGCGCACCAGTCTGCGTAAAAATCTATGAAAACCGGGCGCTTTGTATCACGCGCTGCCTGAAGAGCGGCGGGAACATCCCGGTAAAATGTTAAATTTCCTTTAATTTCTGGCGGCAGCGGCTGGGTCGAACCGGATCTTCCATTTTCTGCGTGATTCGATCCGTTCACGCCTCGGATCACTGCGGCAAATCCCAGCGCCAGGAAAATGAGAGCAAAGATAAATTTGGTCAATATTTTTCTTTTTTGCGTCACTTCTGTATCTGGAGGACGAAGGCCCAGAACGGCCGCAGCCGCGATGAGTATGATTCCGATGAAAATAGTTTCAATTTCCACAGTTTTGAATCCCAGTGTGGCGAACCCTTTGTCCAGCTGATAGAAGGCGGCGGCAAAGATTGCCGCGGCAAAAATATATTTCACGACATTCATCCAGGCGCCGGCTGATGGAAGCCTGGATCCCAGAACACCGGCCAGAAAAAAAGGAACACCTATGCCGATTCCGAATCCCCCGGAGAGCAGTCCTCCGTACAGAACAGATCCGATGGAAATCCCGTGTTCGGCGGCATTGCGGGCCAGAAAAACCAGCATGGCCACAAGAGCCGGCGCCACACAGGCTGATGCGACAAGACCGGCCAGCATACCCAGCAGCACCGTCGTTGCGGCGGTATTTTTTCCTTTCACCTTATCGCGGAGTTCTTCCGCTTTCTGCCAGGAAAATGTATACCAGTCGATCATCACAAAGCCCAGGAAAAGAAATAGAAATCCAAAACCAGTGATCACAAGTCCGTTCTGCATGATTTTGTTAAAAGATCCGCCTCCGGCCGCGGCAAACATTCCCATCGCCGAATACGCCAGGATCGTTCCCAGCCAGTAAAGCAGGGGGTGTTTGTATTTTTTTTCTCCCGGCCGTGCGCGTTTCTGTAAAATCCCGGCGCTGATCGGTATCAGTGGATAGACGCACGGGAAAAGGCTTCCCAAAAGGCCCGCCAGTACATAAGCTGGAAATGCAAGACCGGGCTGATTCAGGCTGTTTTTTGTAAAATTATCAATAATTGTTGTGAAAGTTTCAAGCATATTAGTTGTCTGTTGGACAATTCAAGAGAAGCCGGAAGGCCGCCAATCGGAAAATCTGTTTATCTCGGACAGATTTCCCCGCCTGTGGGTGGTTATTCCGGTGGTGGGTCTTAAGGAGTGGATTTGAGATTCTGCCTCCGGGCATCGGCCCGACCCGATTATCAGACTGGGCACCGACCGTCAAGCCGTATCATGTCACAGGTATATGCTACTGTAACATGGGGCAGTATATTAAAAAAATACCAGCAGGCGGTCTGTTGTATCGGTGGTGTCTTTGAATAATTCCAGGATTTCAGCGCGAGCTGCCTCTGCCTTCTCCTGGTTTGCGCAGATTCTGTCTCTGGTTCACAGGGATTATGCAGTCCAGTTCGCAGGGACGGCGCTTGGTCTTGTATGGCTATTCTTCCAGTATGCTTTTCAGATCGCCGTTTACTTTTTAATTTTCGGTTTTGTGATGCCGGCCGGTCTGCGAGCAGGAGGGCAGGCAAATTTTGATTATCTCTCCTTTATTCTGGGCGGGATGTCGTTCTGGCTTCCCGTGAGCGACATGCTGGTCCGCTCCTGCGGCATACTCTCGGACAACAGCGCTCTGATCCGGCGCACCGGAATCGGCCTGTCGCGCTTTCTCTGGGTGCCTGTTTTTGAAGGCGCAATACACTATCTGCTGCTGACTTTTTTTATCTGTCTTATCGGCGCCTGGCGCGGGACGCTTTCAATCTATGCGCCGATTGGAATTGTATTCGGCCTGGCTGCGATATTTTTTCTGGCCGGCTGGGCGATTATATTCGCGCGAATCAGCGTAATAGTCAAAGATATCTCGCCGGTCGTGCGCCTCCTTCTTCAGATAGTCTTCTGGGCCACGCCGATCGTCTATACTGCCGGAAGCTATGCGAAGATCTTTGCGCTCAATCCGTTTTACGCAATTGTTTCGATTCATCGTGGTCTGCTGTTTGGAATTCCCGTTGAAGATTTCTCCTGTACAAATTCGCTTTCAATATTTCTTCTGGCCAGTATTCCCGTATTTTATTTATCTTCGCGCCGATTGAAAGCGCTGGTGGTCGATCATCTGTGAAACTCATCGTCGAAAATCTTGCCAAGGATTACCTGAGCTTCGCGTCTTTCGGCGAACGGGCCGCGGCCGCTCTCACGCTAGGACTTTTCGGCCCCTCGCTCAGATTCCAGGCTCTTTCGGATATCAACCTGGAGTGCGGAGAGAAGGGCGAAATAATCGGAATCATCGGTCCTAACGGCGCGGGAAAAAGCACGCTTTTACGGATTCTCTCCGGAATCTCTCCTCCCTCTTCGGGACGAATACATTTTACCGGAAGCATTCGCAGCATTCTTGAACTCGGCGTCGGTTTCAACCCTGACCTGACGGCTCTTGAAAATGTGTATTACAACGGCCGACTGTGGGGTTATCCGGGTAGAAAGCTTCTTTCCAGGGCGGATGAGATTTTCGAATTCGCGGAGCTGTCCGACTACCGCAATCAGCAGATAAAAACATTCTCAACGGGAATGCAGATGCGGCTGGGCTTCGCCCTGGCTGCTTTTGAGAGGTCCGATCTTCTGCTTGTCGATGAAGCTCTTGCGGTGGGCGACGCAAGTTTCCAGCAGAAATGTCTGCGCCGATTTCAGGATTACAGGAACCAGGGCAGCGTCATTATTGTTGTGAGCCACGACACGCATCTGCTTCAGGCGGTATGTGACAGGATTATGCTGCTGGACAGAGGCCGGATTCTTGAATTCGGCGAGCCCCGAATTGCAGTCGAAAAATACATGCATCTGATTGCGGAGCGCTCATTCAAACAGGATCAGGCTTACACGCTTTTGGAATCCGAGTTCTCCATATCGCTGCTTGACAGCACGGGCCGGCCGCGGTCGATATTTTTTGCAGGCGAAAGCGCCATGCTGAGAATATCGCTGAACCTGGACGCGCTCCGTCAGGTCACGCCGGGCAAGCCCAAAGAACTCAAAGAGACGACGGTCGGCATACACATCAATGACTCGCGCGGCATCCGCGCTTTCGGCACAAACACGCATATTCTGGGAGGGGGTCCTGTCGAACTACACTCGGGAAAAAAAACAACCGTGGAGTTCTCTTTAACATTGAATCTGGGCCCGGGCCGCTACAGCGCGGGTTTTTCCGTGCACAGAGGCCGCTCGCATGCCAGCGACTGTTTTCTCTGGCGCGAATCAATACTGGATTTTGAAATGGAAGCGGGCAGCGGACAGCTTTTTGAGGGAATAAGTTTCCTGGATCCGCATGCCAGGATAATACACGCAGAAGGGGCAGAGTGACGATCCCGCAGGCGTGAAGAGCCCGGCATGAAGGGCTTTCATTTTTTCTTTGTTTCAAGATATGCGGTGTATTCTTCCATAGAAAAGAAGAGCTGTACCTTCTCTTCTATGTCACCGAATGTCAGAATGGTTCCCATATGGCGCCCCGCGATAATCGCGACGGGGCCCGAGAAGACGGGCAGCAATTTCTCCAGAATTTCCACTTCTTCCGGCGACATATCCGGCAAATCTCGAAGGTCGATGCAGAATTTATGTCCTCTGGTTTTCGCCCTGAATTCGGTCGTGAATACGGTTCGGAACTGAGGAACCACAAATTTTTTCAGGCCGGATTTGAATTCGATCAGCGTCTGCCTGAGATCCGGATGCGATATTGTTATATGATTGACACGGACTTTCGCAGCCTTTTCCTGTCTGGTCAGGTCTGTATTCAGCGCCGAGCGCAGTTTTGCGATGGAAGCATTTCTATCGATCGGACGAAGAATAACTTCAGAAACACCGAACTGCTGGATGCGGCTCAGGAAAGCATCGTCCGGCTTTGTGAGTATGACGATCACCGGAATATTCTTGGCCAGACTGTCCGTGCGTATCTCTCTGAGGGCTTCCAGCGAATCTCGGAAGTCGGGGTATACGCCCAGGATTATCGCATTCGGCGAGCCGGATCTGGCATACGCAAGTCCCCGGGCATAACTGGCAGTGGTGACAATTCGGCATCGCGCGCCGGCCAGAGCCTGTTCGGCCTCCGATATTCCGGATTCATTTTTATCAACGATTAATACAAGATCCATTTCAGTTACCCGGAAACACGGTCCCCTGCACCAGACAGGTATTCAGACAGTTCGCAAACGGCCGGTCCGATCTTGTCGCAAGCGTGGTCGAAAGACTCGTATAAGATGCAGGTGAGGTGCAGAGATTCGCCGCTTTGACTCTCTGCCAGAAATCCATGCTGCACTGGAAAATACAGACACGCGCACCAACAGACTGATTTGTAAATACATTTGATGAAGGGAGAACGGCGCATATTTCTGTAACTGACTGCGGAGCGCTCACCGTCACTCCGTACAGGGACTGAAGCGTGATTACGTAGAGCGGCGTCGAAATGCCCGAACTGTTGGCGCAGGAGATTGCCGCGGTTTCCTCAGCCTGACAGGCCGCTGTGTCGCTTGCTGGATTTGTCATCAGCAGATAGTAGACCTGTTCCTTCTCCAGGTCTTTGGTCCCTTTGCTGGAATCGCAGAACAGAGAAAATAATAAAAGTGCGCAGACACCCGTCAGACCGATTCTACGGACGGATGGGGCACAGCTGTATGTACGGGAATCGCGCCATGTTTTGTAAGTCTTCAGGGCTGCTAATTTCAAAACATCATCTCCACGCCCACGTTCACCAGCGGTATTTTGTAACGATTACCGCCCTGAGGAACCACCAGGGTCCCAAAATCGTACTGGATCTGAGGATTGTTGCGCGAGATTGGCCGGTTGTCGGCAAAATTCATGCCCGTTGGATTGTCCCGCAGATACACGTTCAGCATCTCCACAAAGAAATTTCCATAACCCCATTCGTAATTGAAGAATCGATCTATTCTAATGTCAAGTCTGTGGTAGGGTTTCAACCGGCCCGTATTTTTCAAGTCGGAATAAACCGGAGAAAAAATAACGCGCCCGTTGGAAGCGGCGAGGCCCCCGTTATCGTTGATGATGGGCGTGTAGGGCGACGAGGTCATGTACTTCCATTTGGCCCCGATCTGCCATTCCCGATTGATTTTGAAGCCGAAAATAACATTCAGAATATGAGTTTTATCAAAATCGGCGTAGATATTTTTTGTATTGTCATACTGATTGGCAATTCGCCTCTCGTTGGCGCTCATCAAACTCTTTTTTTCAGATTCGGTCAGTATATGCTGGTGATCGTTGCGGATGGACCGGGACCAGGTGTACGAAATCCAGCCGTACCAGCCGTTTTCGTTTTCACTCTTTGATTTTTTTATATAAACTTCATAACCTTCCGCATATCCGGATCCGTCATTTGAATAGTATAGCCGGGCATTGTAGATATACGGAGTCTGGTAACGCTGGTATGGATGCTGGTTCTCCCGCACCGGCGTCTGTACGTACGAATCCGAGACGACTATATCCGTAAAATAATGACGGAAGGCCTCCGTTTTGAACAGCCATTTTCTCCATCCCTGTTCGACGCCGATACCGTAATGTTCCGCGCGTTCCATTCGCAGGTAAGGATTGCCCGACGATGGCGAATACTGATACGGATCCGGCAGCCGGTGGTACACGCCTCCGCCGGCGAGAAAAGTGGTTTTTGTTGGAAGCGTGTAAGATAGTGTGCCGCGCGGATCCGTCGTCGTTTGTTTTGTCAGGCCGAAATAATCCGTGCGGACGCCCGGCTTGAATTCAAAGCCGCCGCCGCGAAGAGTCATCATCGCATAACCGCTGCTGTAGGAGGATCGGGACGAATCGTGCATTGGAATCACTTCAAAATCGGGATTGACGGTGTTGTACGGATTCGGTGCGGGATTGCCCGGATTGATGAGATTCACTGTTGTGCCGTTGGAACGGTACTGAAAATCGCGCATTTCAAATCCGGCGTCGAAGAAAATGTGCTCCTTCAGTATTTCCCAGCCGAAGTCGTCCTTGAGCGCAGCGAAACCGTTTTCGCGCGTGAAATTCGCGTCCAGAATTCCCAGGGAGGCGTCAATGTAGAAGATATTGTTGTGATAGAACGCTGTGAGCTCATTTGTAATACGGCTGGTCGGCTGCCAGACATGGCGGATGGCCTCCGTATGAAAGGCGCGGTCGGCGGAGATGGACGCTCCCGCCAGCGTTGAGCTGAATTCGGCTGTCGGATCCCATGCCGGTTTCTTATCGATGGAAGCGATGAACATGTCTTTCGCGCCCAGAGCGTAAAAATACACCGCCTGAGTCGGGGAGAGCTGGAATTTTATCTTAAACTGTCCGTCCCAGTATCGGGGCACCAGATTTACTCCGGAGGGAATATAAGGCTTCAATACCACATCCAGATACGAGCCCCGGGCCGCGCCGATCCAGTAACCGCCGCTTCCTATCGGCCCTTTGAAGAGCACGTTTGATGACCAGAGCGAAAAACTTGTGTGCCCTCCAAGTTTTTCCACTTTATCAATCGTCTCGATGTGAATGACGCCCCCTGTTGCGTTTCCGTATGTAACGGGATAGGCGCCTGTGTACAGATCGATCGACTTAATCATATCGTTATGGAGAACAGAATTGAATCCGAGAATGTGGAACGCGTAGCCTATGGGGAGATTGTCTACAAGATACGTGTTTGCGTTTTCGTTCGCTCCGCGTACCACAATATTTCCATCTCCGAATGAAGGGGCGTTGATGCCCGGCAGAGTCTCAAGACCGCGAAGCGCCTCGCCGAACTGTCCGGGTATTCGTTTGATTTCATCCAGTCTGACATTGTACCGCGAAAGCCTCTGACGATCCCTCTGGCCCGTGACGCGGATGCCTTCTTCTCCGGCGACCTGCCGCTGCGGCTC
>VFLI01000081.1 GCA_009885105.1 Spirochaetia bacterium
CAGAAGCAATTATAGATCATATTGCCGCGACACAGAGATTGTGCTCAACGCCTTTCGGCATCTAAGATAAAAACAGTTCGTATTCAGTTTTTATTTTCACTTCACGCCCCCGTGCTCAACGCCTTTCGGCATCTAAGATAAAAACAGTCCGCTTGTTCTAACCCCGGTAGAATGCAGATAATCGGCAATCGGAAGCATATTATTGATTGTCTGCATGTACCTGGGGTTCGGGTATGTTAAAGACCGCTGCTTCCAGTCTCTCAGGCTCAGTTTCTGAAGTTTCGGCTGATTTGCAAGGAAATTCGGAGGCAAGTACTTAAAAAAAAGAAAACGAACTGACTGATTAGGAAAATCTATTCCGCAGCGGCTTGTCATGGATTATGTCGCCAACCTGACAGGGTACTTGATTCAAAGAATTTGAAAAAAAACCTCTGCATCGGGCCAATTTGTCTTTGCATTGGTTTTTTGAATGGTCTCAATATCACGCTCAGAAAGTCCAATATACAGAATGCTATCGTTTGCTTCAATTCGTTTCGACATTTCCCAGCGAATTTTTTGTAAATCCCGGTTAGTAACGCGAACTCGAAAGAGGCTGTACTGAAGTCTCCGGCCGTAGCCTTCCAGAAGCTTCGCTACTTTTCGCAGACGTTTCGGTTCCCTGATATCATAAGCGATAAGCCACCACTTCTTCATCGCAGCCTCGCTTTTGCAAAAAGAGATATTTTGTCTGTCCATTCTTTTTCAAGAAGCCGCACTTCAAGTTCGATCATTCGGTAATATGACAGAGAATAATTGACTGCGGGATGTTTCCAGGTATCCTCAAGTCTGGTTTCATAAAGTTGAATCGCTTTCTTCCTGCCGGAATCGGATAGCCAGACTTTGACTTTCGTTCGTTCAAAATCTTCCTTTAAATCCCAGGAAAGTCTGTTCATGCTTCCGAGAGCTATCATGTCTCCGAGAGGAACGCGAAACAGTTCCATTAAATCGAGAACCAGGGGAGGGGCTGAAGATCTCGGAGTATGATAAAAACCGAAGGCCGGATCGAGTCCGACTGCGATAATGGCTTGATGCACAGAACGGAAGATCAAACCATAAAGGAAACTCAAAAGCGCATTGTACGGGTCCGTTGGCGGACGACGGTTCCGACCGTCCGGATAAAGCTCCGGGTCCATTGCCTTGACAAAAAGTCGCGGAATTATCGAATGAAAACTGCGCGCGGTATTGCCTTCAAAACCACGCAGCGAATCGATGTTGTCAACAGTAGGGATCTGGGTAAGGAGCCGGCGCATTTGTTCGATCTTTTCCTCGATCTCCGGGCTCCTTGCTTTACGGGCGCGTGTTGTTCGCAGAATATACCGCAGCTGTGTTTCACATTTTGCCGAAATGAGTTTCTTTGCGAGAGTCAGACGAAAAGCATTGTCGCGAAGAGCTTCAAATTGCCGGATTTTTCTTTGAACCGCCGATCCGCTGGTATTCAGACTTCCGACCGCTCTGCCTCCGCCCGTAAACCAGTGGATTGGTATCCCGGCGCCTGCAAGATGATGCAGAAGCTGGGTACTCATTTGCGCGCTGCCGTGTATCGTGACAGATTCTACTTCGTTCAAAGGAATTTGCGTGGCCACAGTCTCCTTTCCTTCAGCAGTATTCTCCACGCGCAGACAGTCCCCGGATTTGCGAATATGAGCTTTCCAGCCTGTCACGTGAATTGTTTGCTTTTCCCGCGCCGGTGGAAATAGACGAATTGCTTCATACTCTTCATCCGTTGAAATTCGATTCTCTTCCGGCAGGCAGACCGGCGCCAGCGAGCAGCGCAGGCAAAGTTTGTCATTTTCTGTAATCCGGGGCCGTTCCGATTGACACAGTAATTCCCGGGCTCGCTGGATAGCATCAATCGTTTTTTGTTTCAGAGCATCATCGATCGGCACTTTTACCAGAGAGTTGTCTGCATGGTAACGAATACGCGCTTCATCGACATTGCGCCGAGTAGCTTCGGCGAGGAGCAGCGCATAGGCGGTCACCTGCATCAGGTCCGATTCCCAGGCTTCTTTTCTCGTTCCCACTGTCCGCGCCCGACCTCGTTTGTGTTCGTAAGGTATCCACTGGCCGTTTCTTTTGAGAAGGCGGTCCATTTTGCCTGTCAGTCCAAGCTCTTCGCTGGTGTATTCAAATGTCTCTGATTGCTCGTAATTTTCGCCGAGCGTCTGCAATTCTTCATGCAGCGCGCGTCCGGCATACACACGATCATCGGCCAGAAGAAGTCCCTCGGCCTCTTCGAGAAAAAAGAGACGCTCACAGTAATGGAACGAATGAAGCCCCATGGCGCGAATGATCGGTTGAGCGGCTGTATTATTCATGGCATTGACTGATTACTTCTTCCACCAAACGCTTCGAGAGAAAATAACCGTTTTCCACAATGCTTTCGAGAATAGGCTTTGCCGCGCTGATGATATTTTTTTGTTTCGCCATGACCAATATCCCGCCGGTTCCTTTAATCGGAAGATCATAAATCAGCTGACAGACTCTTCTCGCTTTTTTTTCATCGATGATTACAAGATTGGCTTTCATCTCCAGCGCGAGTTGAATTACTGCGCTTTCTCCCTGATCCAATTCTTTCTCAAGAAATTTTTCGGGTGGTGTATTCACGTCCTTAACTTTGATCCAGTCAAGCGCCTGAAAACCACTCAGTTCTGGCGAATTTTTATAGATTAGAATTTCTTCCTTTACTTTATTTGGAATGTATATTTCTCCGAATAATTCTTTCAGAATCTGAATGTGTCCTGCCTTTAGCAGAGCTATCAAAGGCCCGGTATTTGAAACTACTATCATAACTTTTTCAGGTCTGCAAATTCATTATCAATTTCATCGCGCTCAATATCAGCCACAGGTATCCCCATTTTACTTACGGATAGAAGGAATTCTACTCGTCCCAGATGACAGATTTTAGCGGCCTGACCGCTTGTTATGTAGCCTTTTGCGAAGAGTTGCGATGCCAGAAGCAAATTGCTTTCTTCCGTCACTCTCTCCAGAGAGCCGCCCATGCTGATCAAAAGTGAATCCGGCAAATCTATGGAAAGCTTAAACATATGTGACTCCTTATTGTATATAAAAATATATTAATAAATGAGAAAGGCCCAGTCGAGATATTGGATTGCGAATATATCGATGATGGTGGAGACGTTCAGTGTGATAGTTTTCATGGGTTACTCCTGATAATTTACATGAATCCAAGCCTTTTCATTTGGTTGTGCCATCCTTTCACCAAGAATGAATAGGCTATTACGTGTTTTTGTATTATCATTTCTATCGATGGTTATCGACAGGCGAACACTTTCCCGATCGGGGATATCTTCTTCAAGAATTTCATACCATCTTGCTGGTTGAGGTTGCGTAACCATTTCAATGCGATCAAAGAAAAAATTGTTTTCACCGGCGAAGGGTATACCGTAGCGACTTCCATTGAAATTGCCCCTTAGACCGAGTTCAATTTTTTTAATAATTGCTGCTTCCCCTCGTAAACCCAAAACGGCCTCGAGATTGCAAAGAACCTCTCTGTAGCTTGGTGCAATCCAGAATTTATTACCTTTGGCCAGCTCTTCCCGCGATAGTGGCAACGGTGGGTCGCCCCTCTTCAATTTTTTAACTTTCTTTACGCGCTCGTTTTTAGAACCCGATTCCCCCACTGGATAGGAATGCATTTGCTGATAGATCTGATTCACTTCAGGCTGAGCCAACTGACCAACTGCAATTCTTAGGTTAGGTAATCTTTCCTTGCAAATATCGGTCGTTGTTTGATCCAAACCAGTTCTCATCTCTATGCCGGCAATATTGAGCAACAGGCCATAGGCTGCCGAATGGGTCATGAACGTCGCTGACGGACGGTAAACACCGGCTTGAAAGTAACGAAAAGCAGCAAAAGGCGCCTTGATGTATAGCCAGCATGTTTGCATCATACACCTAAAAAAGCTTTCGCCGCATCGCGAAGCAACTCTTGTGGACTATCATACAATCGCACATTCTGTTCCTTCAACTTTGCTTTGAAGTCCGGGTCCATATTCCGCACAATTGCGCCGCCAACGAAGAAGCCATCACCGCTCAAGTCCTTATGACTATGGTGACCTTTATTCTCCTCCACATTCACCTTCTCTTCATCCTTCTCGTTAGTAATTCTTGTTAGCTCCGGAAAATTGCCGTTTTCGTCAAACCCGTATGTATTAAATCCAGCCGCCAATGAATCCGTTAATCTCACTACAATGCTTTGCGGGGCCATGTCGTAAAAGTGACGTGCATGGCCTCCAGCAACGTTTGTCATTTCGCCAATAGCTTCGATGAGTGTCTTTGTCCACAGCTTGCCCTTACCTTTTGAGCAATCACTTCCCGCCAGGGCGAAGGGAAACTGAAACCCCGTGGCCGCTATCTCTTTATGCAGGAGCATCGAGGATTTTGCATTCTTCCAAGGCGAATCACCGGCGTTCAATGGCGACTGGTGAAAAGTTGCATCGTATTTGTAGGGAGATAAAGCTACGGCAAGATTCATCCGCAAGACACTGTCACGCTTTGCCGGTAATTCATCAGCGCTTTTGCCTTGCGGTCTATATTTATTACCATCCGCGACTAGGAAACCAAACAAAAAATCGTCGGCGTATTCTTCAGCGTTGGGAAATGCTTTGAACTCAACTGCCAGTTGGTCTTCATTGTGTAGACGTTTGCGGTTTATTTGCTTTTCATCGATTTTTGATGCCAGCATTTCGCGCAATGCGTTGCGAATCGCTTCCGAACTGATAATCGGGTATTCTTTCCCGTTTTTACTAATTTTCTGTAGGACAGTTCTGTTTTCTTCGCTTTCACCCCGGTAATTTGAACTCGGCTGTGCATACGTTAGCACTACACCAAAAAGATTTTGTATTTTTTCAATTGTTTTCTCGCTCATTCTATTCTCCTTTCAGCTCGCTTTTTTTTGAGATTCGTATTGATAGCTTAGTGCAGACAAGGCCAGCATACTGAGTGTTCTGATCTTTTCTGTTTCTTCGTACAATGCCTTACTTATTTCTAAAAATCTGCCATGTTCATCTAAGTACTGGGGAGTTGAACAAATAGTGCCGGAGAAGTAGCTCACAAAATCCTGACCCGAGCGACTGCGCAACGCAAGGAATGTTTTGAGAGCTATATCATGCTTGGTTTCCTGATATTTCTTCTTTTTTTCAGGATCATCTTTGACCGTTTCCCAGGAAAGTTCATACTTTGTCTCCAGTTTGCTGCTTATGTATGACCTGATCATATCATAGACCAAGGTCTCTGTAGTAAAATTTCGATTCTCATCTTTCATTGTTTGCTCCTTTATTAGAAAAAATTCTTTTGCATCATGGGGAAAATGACTCTTGGAAAAAGAGGGACTTTCATCCGGTTGGTTTCCATTTAAAAAATATTGATAAGGAAATTTTAAAAATAATGAAACAAAATCAGATTCCCAGCGCTTTCTGTACAAAATATTTTCCGTGACTTGCTTTCTAAAGAGATCATCCCAGAATCTTTTCTTTACAAACGCATATTCATTCAACACCGCCGAATCCGGAAAGACCCGAAAATTCCCGCGGTTGCGAATACTTTTACCCTGCTTTTCCAGATGGTACACTTCCATTCCCGATATCATCGAAAAAAAATCATCTCTCTCTCCAACGATCATTCGCATTCGATTTAGTGACTCAAGGGGGCCTTCGGCGGGCAGTAAAATGCAAGAATCGCGCGGTCTGTAACCAGCAGCCTCAACGCTGCGATTCGTCATAAAAATTGGAAACTTTTCACAAAAATATTTCAAGTCTGTGATTTCTGGGATAGCGATCACGAACCCGGCGGGTTTGGATTCCTTCTTATACCCCGCATCTTTGTCGTGTTCGATCTTAATTGTAAAAGGCGCATAGACTTGCGCAATAAATCGCCAGAAATGAAGAAGAAAATTCGTCCGGTTTTGATCTTTGAACTGGACCATCTCAGCATTCTTATCTTCAACGCCAAGAAACTGCATGCGTGTGCGCCCAAGGGCCACCGTTTCGGTAAGAGTACTACTAAGTTTTTGCCATTCTTCCTCTATTTGAATATCCTCATTTCTACTGCGTTTCCCCCAGGGGCTTTGCTTTTCATCGCGCTTCTTTGGATGGATTGTCGCCCACATCATATTTCGCCATAGCTTAACCCACAATTGTTTCGCATCTGAAGGTGAACTTTCTGTCAAAAAAGCTCCCTTGGGATTCATCCCGTGATAGATGTAGTTCAGTACTGGCTTCCCATTTTCATCCCTTTCCTCCACAGTGCGGATTGGCAGACGCGGCAAGGTAAATTCATTTTTGCATTCTAAGTCCGCGAATTGAGTCAGATATTTTTCAAGGTCCTTTATTTTTGATTTTTGCAGATAGAATTCATACCGAACGGTTTCGCCAATGCTCTCCTCACTGACAACAGCCTTCTTTAGAAAAGGTGGTAGAGTATCATACTTCAGAAGAACGGTAATGAAGGCGGAGTTATCAACTAATTCTGCTGTATTGATTTTCAGCTTATACCCATTCTCGGTGTTGAATGGCAGTTTTAGAACATTCTTGCCTTCTTTGTACTCATAGGGTTTTTCAGATACAGTTTCATCCTGCGTTGCATCATAAACTTCATTAAGTAATGCAGTTAACCCTGGCTTGGTCAACGAAAGGATAAGAGAATTATTTGAAATATTTTTTATCTCACAGAGTCCCTTTTCCTCTTGCGATCGCTCAAGCCAATCGACCATTAACTTTAGACCCGCGAGACCAGCTTTATGCTGGGCAGATGGTAGATCATTTAGTTTGTATTCGATTTCCATCGGCGGGGCATCAACGTTTTCAAAATGAGGCTTTTTTTGCTTAGCTTTATCAGCGCTTTTTGTCTCTTCGGCCGTTCTTTTCTCTTTGAGCCGAATCTCCTGATTGGGTACAACCTTTTGTGTTTTTCCGGTTAATTTCTTTTGCTTGGTAATCTTAACCATACATGTAGCCTACTTGAGAATTGTATTTTTTGCCGTCAGCTACTTGCAGCCATGCGGGAAACGCTTCTGGCTTCTGGTCGCTCGGGAGCGCCTCCTTTCGCGGTACGGAAATCAAGTATCCATCAATTGGTCCCAAACTTTTTAAGCGATCTTGAACTTCAGTCACATCGCTATCTAAAACACAAGTGTCTGAAAAGTCATCCAGATCACGAAACTCGCCTGGTGTGGCAAAATAACCCTGAGAAAATAAACGGGAAATACCGGAAGCCAACGGCTCCCTGGCAACATGTTCGTCTAGTTTTTTCGCCAGGATCTCTTGCGATATATCATCCGCTGGTAAATCAGATATGAATTTGCGTGCGCATTCGATTTCTTCTTTGGTGTAGGGAAGGTAGGGTTTTGCTGCGTTAGAATCGTAGATGTATATTTTTCCACGAAAATCAGCACCTTTGGTTAAGTGGCGGTTTACTCGACCAAAACGCTGCACTAAGGAAGGAATCGGCGCTAACTGAGTGATGAGTAAATCGGCATCTAAATCAAGACTCATTTCACACACCTGAGTTGTTACGGAAATTTGTGCACCCGGTTTCTTGAAATTATCGATAACATCTTGATGACGTTCTTGTCGGTCCATTAGCCGAAAACGACTATGATAGCAGAATATTTGACAATCTGAGTTTTGCGATTCGGTCAGTTTAATTTGCAAACCTTGAAATATTCGTTGGCAAAGTTTAACAGTATTCGCAACCCACAATACTTTTTGGTTTGCTTTAATGGCTTTCATCACCAATTTAAAACCTTCAGCTTCATCGGACAAAGTCTTTATTTGGTAGCGCGGGTAGATTTCTTTTTCAGCAAGATCCTGCATTTCAGATCTATCTTCCTCATTGGGATATTCTGAAAGGCCAAGTTCAAGAAGCTGTTTTTTTCTTGTGGGCGGCAATGTTGCTGTCATACACAAAACCGGTATATCAAACTTTTCAAGGAACACAGTCAACGCATTGAACATTTGTTTATCGAAGCTGTGTACCTCATCAATGATGAGGACTGAATCGACGAGGGCGGGGAGAAGACAAATGCTCTTATAATTGTGTTCTATAAAAGAAAGGAACTGGTCCACCGTGGCCGAGAAGAATTTTTTCCGCCAGAGGGAAAGAGAAAAGAGTCTTTCTTCTGTCTCGTTCAAAAATTCCCTGTAATTGCGTAAGTCACCCTCTTTTGGGTTTTCTGCCATTTTCTGAATTTCATATTTTGAACTGCTATGTAAGAGAGAAGCATCGGTTTCAGGAGCCCATGAAATGTAGTCTTTGAATCCTTCCGTTGCCGTACCGCGCGTAGGATAAAGGAAAATAATCTTCCCTCGTTTTTCTTTTTTGCAAACAGCCTCAGCCCATTTATATGCAGCCAATGTTTTACCAGTACCACAGGCCGCCAAAAGCATCGCTCTGCGTCCTTTGTTCTGAATTTTAGTTTGAAAAGAGTGAAATACGAACTTTTTCGCAGATTGTTTTTCTTTTTGGACAATCAATGGCCGAATAATTTTTTTATCGACTTCATCCGCTTCAATCTCGGAGGAATGAATCACTTCTTGAATCCATTCCTTGATGCCTAACTCTTCTCTTATCAATGCCGAGGAAATAGAATCGCAGATAATCAGACCGGTCTTAACCGCCGTTAGGAATTGTTTGTTATGAGGATTTTCGCGCAACGAGTGATCAAAAATAGCCGATTTTTGTCGAACCGACCTAAAGCAAGACTGGAATTTCTCCCTAACATCCCATTCGGTTTCTTCATCCATTTGAAATGATCCGAGATCGGCAACTGTTTTGATTTTCGTTAGAATATCTTTAACTTCTTTATGATTGAAAAACATTGTAAGCTTTGTTCGAGAAGTTCGCGGGTGTAAAAAAAACCATCCTTTTTCACAGTTAGCCTCTGTCCTTTGATCCGTTACTTTGATATGATGTGATAAAACCGCCGCAGTAATAATATCTACATCTAGATTCGGATTATTCTTTAACCATTCTCGAACATCGTCTTTCAAAAGTATTGCGCCGCTAATGTGTTCATGCCTCAGGGTTTGCGGTTCGTTTCTATCAGCTTGACCGGAAACAGCCTTGATGAAATCTTCATTTGCCTTCCCTACATCATGAAAGAGGCAGGCAACACGTAAATTCAAAAGAAATTTATCCTGACCGTCCTTAATCCCAAAAAACATGAGCCAGTTGTTCAGAAATCGACTGTCTTTTTTGAACAACAGGATGGCGGCTGTTTCTGTATCCAGCGAATGTTGCTGCAAAGTGATGCCACTCTTTGCGCTTTTTGCAGGCAGAAGAATAGGGTATTTCATCCCCTGACTCCAACAAAGCTGCCGCAGCCCATCTTTCTTCTTCCTCCCAGCCCAACCTGCTGCAAAAGCAGCGAATCTACCGGCTCCAGATCGTGAATCAACACCGGAAATCCTACAATTTCTTTATCTTTCACCCGCACTGTTTTTCTGATTCCACGATTCTCGTTTCCGTTTTCCTTATGAAACAGCAGCGCCTCAGCTGTAATTTCCAGTTCCCCGAGTTTTCTCTGGACAGCTTCCAAAAATTCCTTTTCTTCCAGGCATCCTTTGACAGTCACAAGTCGGCTGTAAAGATGTCTGTGTGGTTTCAAGAGTGAAACGGCCGGGATACCCAGCGTGATTTTTTCTCCTCCGATTTGCAGAGTTTTGCCTGCGAGCGGCATGAGTGCGGGAAGATCTGAATGATCGATTCGGATTCGCAGCTTGCTTGCAGAGTTCAAATGCAGATTGCGCGATGCATCCGGCATCCCGGAAATCCCGCAAATTGCGATATTCTCCAAATCGTGAATTTTTCTCTCAACTCCGGACAACGCCGAATAAAGGAAATAACCGTGATCTGCAGGAATTCTTTTTCCCATAACTTGAAATTTTAATTCGATAAAGCTCATGAATGTTTATTCTCGACTATACTATGAATTCAGCTATAACTCCAGAGCAGTTACTGCCCTGATCTGCCGTTTATTTTCAATGCCCGTTTCAGTCTTTTAGCATATTCTTCGCGCCATTCAACCGGTTTAATAATTTCCGCTTTGCCCAGATACCGTGATGTCAGGGAAAATACCTCGTCGGCATTATTCACTTGCATTTCGAGCAGTATGCCGCTCCCGTCTACAGCGATTTTTTGCGTTTCATGATAGAATTCCCGACGGACATCCGGTAAAAGTTCACTATCAAACCGCAGGGTTACTTCTGTAGGAGTCCCGCCAAGATAAACATTGAGACTGTCAGTGTATTTGTTTTTGAATTCAGCTGTCAATGGAGGGAGCGGTATTTCCTCCAGATGAATTTTTCCTGATATGCGCTGGATAATGTACTGTCGAGTTTTCTGATTCCTCAGATCTTTCCCATAGACGAGAGCTCTGTGACCGCGGATCGTAATACCGGCAACTTGAACTCGTTTTTCAATTGGTTGAGTTTGGCTGGATTTAGTGTATAAAAACCTGACGGGCAGATTTCTTTCCCGGGCGCTGTGGAGCATAATAATATAATAAAGAGAACGCACGCCGTGAGAATGGACAAGAGAGGCGAGGGCGGGATGAAACGAAGACTCCGGTTGACAGATCGCAATATAGTGCGCGAGAACCGGTAATATCCATTTTGGATCAGCCAGCGCCGCTTCTGAAATTTTATATCCTTTCCCGGGGCTCGATTCGACCGTCTTTTGTCCTGCCATTAATTGAAATGATTGCATCGCGCGCTTGATGCCGGATTCTTCTATGCGGGAATCTGAATGCAGTTTCTGTATTTCGCGAATCAATCGATCGGCTGTGATAAACTCTTTGGATCCGGATAAAATACCGGCGATTTCCAGAGATCGCAGTGTGTGACTGACTCGATCGGGTTTGCGTAAAGATCGTGCTGTTGGTTTCAGTACGAACGCTTTCTGTACTCTTGCGAGTTTTTGTCCCATTCGACGATTTCCCACTCCCGCTTTATTATGGTAAAGTATATAATATCTAAAATTACAAAAAATTATTATATTATGTCTCTTGAATTCGCTTCTTGCTATTCTCCAAGCTCTGTGTGCAGGCTTCCCGTCCCGGCTCTTCTCTCTTCATGTCAGCGAGCATGGGGTGCCTTTCGCCCACGGATTTATGCACGCCGGAGGCGTGCCACCTCTCGTGCGCCGAAGGCAG
>VFLI01000070.1 GCA_009885105.1 Spirochaetia bacterium
AGGGATTCGAACCCTCGGACAGGTTGCCCTGTCAACAGTTTTCGAGACTGGCCCTTTCAACCACTCAGGCACCTCTCCCGTGAAAATCCAGATTTGGCTGGGCCCCTGGATTTGCTATAGTTTTTTTTCGCCCGAGTCGGCAACTTCCCAGGTAAACATCATAGCGCCGTATGTGAAACCGGCGCCGTAGCCGGAGCACAGGACAAGATCGCCTTTTTTCAAGAGACCCTTTGTATAGTGTTCATTCATCGCTGTGGGAAGCCCGGCCGTGCTGATCCCGCCGTATTTTTCCAGCGTATAGGGAATTTTTACAAATGGAAAGCCCACATGTTCGCAGAGCGATTTTATCACATGGACGTTGGTCTGATGCGGAACGTAAAGATCAATGTCCGTCTTATGTATTCCAAAGGCTGTTGCGGCTTGAATGACAGCATCGAGAGATTCTTTTGATTTTGTCAGAGCCAGTTTCAGCGAGACTTTTCCCTCCATTAAAGGCAGCGGTCTTTGCGCTGTTATCATGTCCTTGCCGTCGAAGTAGTCCTCCAGGCGGTTGAATTTTTCCTGATATATCGTTTCCTGCTGCATCGCCAGGGAGGGCGCTGTGCCCGTTGAAAAAATTGGAGATGGCAGTGTTTTTTTTCCGGCAGGGACGGCCGACACAGTCTCGTTCTCGGCCCGGCTTTCCACCACCGCCGCGCCGGAACCGTCACCGAACAGAGTCGTTGACCTGTCTTTAAAATTGAGGGCCCGGGAGAGAGCGTCGCTTCCGATAACCAGAATCTTCGACGCCTGTCCGCTCAGCGCCAGCGAGACGGCCAGCCGCATACCGAACAGCCAGCCCGTGCAGCCTGCCTGGATATCAAGCGACGTGGCGTGTGTCGCTCCAAGTTTCTGCTGAATTTTCGACGCTGTCGAAGGATAAAGATGGTCCTGCGAATTGGTGGCGCAAATAATAAAATCGATTGAATCGGCTAAAATACCCGCTCTGCGAAGAGCTTCGGACGCCGCATCGCTTCCCATATCCGTTGTGGTGCGGTCCGCCTCGATCCGACTTCTTGTGCGGATGCCGATATTCTTCACTATCCATTCATCGGATGTGTCGACGAGCTTTTCCCAGTCCTGGTTTGTGATTCGCCGCGACGGAATGCACGACCCGATTCCTGTGACAGCCGCTCTATGGGACAAAACCGTACATCTCCACCAGTTCCTGAATTCCAGTCATGAGGGACAACAAATCTATTGACAGGGTGCCTGGAACACAAGAAATTGATAGCTCGGATTGAAAATCCGGGAAAATTCCTTATCCTGCACCGGAATGGTGCAAAATACCATGATTGAAAAAGCACTGACTCTTATTTTTGGTTCCAAACATGAACGGGACATCAAACGCATAAATCCCCTTGTTGAGCGCATCAACGCTCTGGAAGATACGATGCGCCAAAAAAAACCGGAGGATTTCCGCGCTCTGACGCTGTCTTTCAAAGAACGCATCAGCAAGGGTGAAACCCTGGACGATATCCTTCCGGAAGCTTTTGCCGCCGTTCGTGAAGCGGCCTGGCGGACACTGGGACTCCGGCATTTCGACGTGCAGATGATCGGCGGGATTGTTCTGCACGAGGGCAAGATCGCCGAGATGAAGACGGGGGAAGGTAAAACTCTGACATCGACCAGTTCGATATATCTGAATTCGCTCTCCGGCAAAGGCGTTCATGTTGTCACCGTCAACGATTACCTGGCCCGCCGCGATGCCAACTGGATGAAACCGATTTACGATTATCTGGGAATCAGCGTGGGCGTCATCCAGCACGATCTCGATTACGCGGAACGTCAGAAGGCGTACGCCGCGGACATCACATACGGCACCAACAATGAATTTGGATTTGATTTTCTCAGGGACAACATGGTGGCGGAAAGAGAATTCCGGGTCCAGCGTCCTCACAATTACGGAATCGTTGATGAGGTCGACTCGATTCTGATTGACGAGGCGAGAACTCCTCTGATTATATCCGGTCCCGCGGAAGAGAACACAGAAAGATACGCGACAATCGACAGGGCCATTCTCCAGCTGATGGCGGACGAGGGCGTGGCGCCGGAACCGCCGCCGCGCATTGTCGAGCCGGGAAAAGAGGAGCCGCATGTAACTCCCGGCTTTTATTACGATACAGATGAAAAATCGCGGAACGTTCTTCTAACAGAAGCGGGCGTTCACAGACTGGAAGAAATCCTGAAGGTCGAGAATCTGTTCGCTCCGGAAAACGTCGATCTGGTCGCGCATACTTCGCAGGCGCTGCGCGCGCATTTGATCTATAAAGATGAGGTCGACTACGTTGTGCGCGATAACGAGGTTATCATCGTCGATGAGCATACGGGAAGATTGATGGAAGGACGCCGCTACAGCGACGGACTCCACCAGGCGATCGAGGCAAAAGAAAGAGTCGAGATCAAACGAGAAACGCAGACTCTGGCCACCATCACATTTCAGAATTATTTTCGGATTTACAAGAAACTGGCCGGTATGACGGGAACGGCGGACACAGAGGCGGAAGAATTTAAGAAAATATACAAATTAGAAGTGGTTGTGATTCCAACCAACGTGAGGGTAGTCCGTATTGATCATCCGGACAGGGTCTATCGCACGGAGCGCGAAAAATTCAGCGCAATCATTGAGGAAATCAGGGACTGCAACGAACGAAAGCAGCCCGTGCTTGTTGGAACAATTTCGATTGAAAAATCGGAACTTCTGTCATCGCTTCTGCGAAAGCACGGCATAACGCATTCTGTTCTGAACGCGAAACAGCACGATAAAGAAGCGGAAGTCGTGGCAAATGCCGGAAAACCCGGAGCCTGCACCGTGGCGACCAACATGGCCGGACGCGGAACTGACATCGTCCTGGGCGGCGCGCCGCAGTATGCAAAAGACCTGGAAGAGATTGAGGAATCGGAGGCGGGCGTCGCGGAATTCAAAGAGGCTCTGCGAAAAAAACAGTGGGAGGCTGCGCGAGAGGCCATGACAAAAATTTCCAGCGGGGCCAAAAGCACTGTTGCGAAAGAGATTTACGACCGTTCCCAGATCTGGATGGCAAGTCACAATGCGGTCAAAGCCGCCGGAGGGCTTCACATCCTGGGCACGGAGCGGCATGAGGCCCGGCGGATTGACAATCAGCTTCGCGGCCGGTCCGGCCGTCAGGGCGATCCGGGATCGAGCCGTTTTTATCTGAGTCTGGAAGACAATCTCATGCGAATTTTCGGCGGTCCGCGGATTATGGGACTGATGGAGCGCCTTGGCATGACGGAAGGTCAGGAGCTTGAGGCAAGAATGGTGGACCGGGCGATTGCGCGGGCGCAGAAGCGCGTGGAGAGCCACAACTTTGATATAAGAAAACATCTGCTGGAATACGATGATGTGATGAACCGACAGCGCGAGTATGTATATCTCGAGCGCAATGCAATCATGGATAACGACAATGTCCGGGATCGCTGTTTCATCTGGATGAAAGAAGTGATAGAGAATAAAATACTCGATTTCTGCGAAGGATCGGATTCCTCAAAATGGGAGCTGGATTCTCTGTCTGAGTGGTCACGGTCGGCCCTGGGAACAGATCTTGTAATAAAGCCGGAGCAATTCAAGCGGTCATCGAAAGCTCAGCTGGATCTCTTCAATTTTGCCTGGGAAAATCTGCGGGATATCTACTTAAAGAAGGTCGAATCAATCGGTTCCGATCAATTCGCGCATGTAGAAAGAAGAATCGCCCTGGATACAATCGACGCCCGCTGGAAAGAGCACCTTTACACGATGGATCATCTTCGTGAGGGAATCTGGTCCACATCATACGCGGAAAAAAATCCTCTGGTGGAATACAAGCTGGAGGGTTTTCGCGCTTTCGATGCTATGGTAAACACCGTCAAAGAACAGATTACTGAATTTCTTTTCAGGGTTCATATTGAAGGGCCCGTCTCTCTTTCGCCAATAAAGCGCACGCAGGGCGAGGCTGTTCACAACACGGTGGAAAGTTTCAGCGGGCAGGGCGGCATGCCGGGATTGGACGGGAAAGCCGTTCCCGTTGCGAATAAGAAAAACACGGACGCCAAATCGGTTTCCGGCGGCGGATCTTCCAAGAGAAAAAATTCACGCAGGCGAAGACATTGAAGATATTTCAGAGGCAGCTGCTGGCGGCCATTTCTGTATTCGCTCTTTTCGCATCGCAAACAATTCATGCTCAGGCCGAAGATGTTGATCGGGATAGAATAAAAAATCTAACGGACACACAGGTTACGGAGAGGCTTGAATATCTGGATAAGGCCTTTGCCGAAGGTCAGGATCGGGCGAAATACTGGTATTATGGATTCACCTCTGGCTTTGGATTGCTCGCCTTTGGATACGGTTTACAGGCCGCGACGATTAAAATGCCTGACTCAATAGAGGAGCAGGTAGTGCTTTCCTATGCTGCAGGCGTGAATCCCAGACTGGTTGCGGCTCTGGCGGCAACCGGGGCTCCGGGCCGCACAAAAATCACGGACAGCGATCGGCTGCTGTACACGGCCGCGGCAGGAAGCGATGGATTTGTTCTCTCTACGTTGATGCAGGAATCGTTCAGACAGTCGGATCTGGTGCGATTCACAAAACAAAACGCGATCGTTAACGCCTGGTCGTCGTTTGTAGGTTTTGCAGCCCTGGCTGCTCTCCCGTTCTATCCAGCTTCCGCATCTTCTATGCTGAAAAGTATGCCGGATTCCACTCCGGAAGAGAGAAAAAAGAAACTGGAGCAGGCAGAAATGATGATGTCGGATGGCGCGCAGACTGAGGCGTTCGGCAAATCCTGGATCGCTCACACCGCCACGGCAGCCGTAAGCGTTCTGTCCGGCGCGGGATTGACAATGGGTTACAAGGGATCCGCGGCGGACGGTTTTATGATATTTGCCGGCAGTATGCTCATCGGCGAAGCGCAGATACTTTCACAGCCGACTCAGGCCGTGGATGACTGGAATGATTACAGTTCACGTTTCTACGGCGACAAGAAATCTGCTTCAGAGCCGCCGGTTCAGTTTCGATCTTTCGCGATATATCCGGGCGGGTTTATTTTGATTTTTACTTTCTAACCCGGCGAAACTCCTTAAATCCCAGCCTGGGCGCAGGAGCGAAATTCCGATTTTCAGTGAACAAAAATGGATGAAAAAAATAATAAAATATCCCTAAAACAGAGATTCTTATTCTGGTTTCTGCCCCTGGTAATTTCTCTTCTGCAGCGATTCATCGGCGTCACTTCGCGCCGGATTGATATTGGGAAAGAGAACTTGGACGGTTTGAAAGAGACCGGCAGATCCTGGATTTTTTCCATCTGGCATACGAATGTGCTGTATTCTCCCTATCTGAACAGGAATATGAACGTGGCCGTTATGATATCCTCGTCCAGAGACGGCGAGTACATCACAAATATTGTCGAAAGATTTGGAAATTTCGGGATTCGAGGCAGCACATCGCGCGGGGGCCTGAAAGCCCTGCGCGCATTGATCCATCATCTTAAAAAGAGCGGCTGCGCGGCATTCACGCCGGACGGACCGAGAGGCCCCGCTTTTAAAGTTCAGAGCGGCATCATAACGGCCGCGGCCAACTCGGGTGTTCCGATAGTGCCGTTTCATTACGAATGCACGCGGCAGTGGATTGCAAAGAAAGCATGGGATCAGCATAGAGTTCCAAAACCGTTCACGACTTTTATCGTGTCCTACGGCAAACCGATATTTGTCCCGCCCGCGCTTCCGGAAGAGGAGTTTGAAAAAGCCCGGGAGAACGTGGAACGCGCCATGCTGGATAATATGGAATTATGCAGGCAAAAAGCCGATGAGCTGAGAAAAGCCTGATCAGCAGCGGCAAAGAACGATCTCAGTAATTTCGGAAGGTGCGCCCAGGCGAAGCGGAGGCCCCCAGTAACCCGTGCCGCGGCTCGTGTATACCCAGAGATTTCGAAACCGATGAAGGCCGCTTGAAAACGGCTGCACCAGCCGCACCAGCAGATTGCCGGGAAAATACTGTCCTCCGTGTGTGTGACCGCACAGAACAAGGTCAAAACCTGCCTCCGATGCTTCGAATGCGGAACGCGGCTGATGCGCAAGAAGAAGCTTGAAATGCGACGACACAGACCCGCGCAGAGCGGCGTGAGGATCGGAGGCATGCGAAGGGATGTGCGCATGAGCCTGAATATCCGTCACTCCGCCGAGAAGCAGCCGGGCTTTTCTTCTTTTAATCTGGACATGTTCGTTGATCAGCACCCGGATCCCGAGGCCGGTCACCTCCTTTACCCAGCTCGCAGCTCCGGAGTAGTATTCATGATTTCCCAGAACAAAATACACTCCGTCCTTTGCGCTTAGCCGGGAAAGAGGCTCGGAGTCGTCCCGCAGTTCTTCCACGCTGCCGTCCACCAGGTCGCCCGTTATCGCAAGCAGATCCGGATTCAGTGAATTGGCTTTCTGTACAATGCTTTCGACAAACTGTCTTTTGATTGTGGGACCGATGTGAACATCGGAAAGCTGAACGATTCTATAACCGTCCAGATCGGGATGGAGGTCTTTCACTGCTACATCCACTCTTCGCACGACGGGAATTTTTCTCGCCGCATGAAAACCGTAAAGGGCAAGCACGGCCACGATCAGGAGTATCCCGGAATCCAGGGACCTTCGGCTCAGTGTCTCAAATTCAGAAAGCGCGGGGAAAATATATTCCAGCAGAGACAGAAAAAGCAGAGCCACATCTCGCAGAAGAAAAAATGACAACAGCAGCGTGACGAATCCGAATCCTGTATAAGCGATCCAGGCAATTGTTTCAAAACCTGGCAGCCTTTCATAGAAAAGCCGCGAAAGCAGGGTGAGAGGAAGCGCCACAAAAGCAAGAATGAGGACGCTCCAGGCGGCGTTTCGCAGAGATCCCGGCGGGATCAGCCCGAAAACCGATTTGCCGGTGTAGAAGTAAGCGGAAAAAACAACGCTCAGCGCTATAAGAAAAATGAGAACAAACCGCAGTCGGAAACGAAAAGACCGCATTTATTGCTTCGCAGCCTGACGGCGAAGGATTGCTTCATGCTCCGGTTTGATGCCTTTAATAAAATACATCCGGATGTCGTTCTTTCCTTTCACCTGAATGAGACCCCTTTCTTCCGCATCGACATATTCGCGCACAAGCGCGTATGTGGTCTCTGAAACGTTTACCCGGCCGATCTGTCCGGTTTCCTCGATGCGGCTGGCCGTATTGACGGTATCGCCCCAGATATCATAAACAAATTTTTTCTCTCCAATCACGCCCGCAACAACCGGACCCGTGTGAAGCCCTATACGAATATTCCAGCCGCCGATTCGAGTGGACTGATTCTGAACAGTCAGCATGAACGACTGCATCTCGAGAGCGCAGAGAATGGCATCCAGAGCATGCGTCATATTCTGCTGGGGAAGTCCGCCGGCGCACATATACGAATCCCCGATTGTTTTGAGTTTTTCCAGGCCGTATTTATCCATAAGGCCGTCAAAAAAACGAAAACATCTGTCGAGTTCTTCCACCAGAATATCCGGAGGCATCTTTTCTGCCGCAGTTGTGAATCCTTCAAAATCTGTAAAAAGAACTGTGACGGACGGTATGTAAACAGGCTTGACCCGGCCTTTCAATTTGAGTTCTTCAGCCACGGGGGCGGGCAGAATATTCAGAAGCAAGCGGTCAGAACGATCGCGCGCCTCTGCAAGTTCTGTCGTGCGCTCGACGACTTTCTCCTCCATCTTACGGGAGAGAACTTCCGCTGTATTGAATGCCGATGCGAATCTTCGCGAAAGTAGAAACGCCTGAGAGAAAAAGAAAATAAATACTCCGACAGGCACAAGGAATACTGACTGGATCATGCGCCGAGCATACGCCACATCGTTGACTGCCGTTAACAGCAGAATCACCGCCCCGAAAAGAAAGGTGCGTGCAGTCTCTCTCCTGTGAATCGTTGCGCGAATAACCATGTAGAGCGCGTATACAGCGCACAGCAGAACGAACACATGATACGGATCCAGGGTCTGTGTATAAAATGGCAGCGGAGCGATGATGACGATACTGGAAAAAACCAGCGTAATTACAATAAGTATCCTGTCGAGAATTCTCACCCTCTCCTGAGGAAACAACGAGGACAGAAACAGAATGATTGAGGGACCGGCCAGGTAAAAAGTTATGTATTCAAAAAAAGTAGACACCTGCCAGGTGATCGGCAGAATGCGGTAAGCGAACGCTTCGCCGGTTACAAGAAGGCGTATTCCCATCGCCAGACAGAAAACAGCAAAGTAAACCGGTGAACGATCCTGCGGCCGCAGAACATAGAGACCAAAATGATACAGGGCCATAATAAAAAGGGCGCCAAAAAGAAAGATATCAAACCATATTTCTTTATCCTGCGAACCTTCCAGTTCTGTTCGCGTGCCGATTTCAATCGAATCTCGGAAACCTGGTCTTGGATATATGGAATTGGCCAGATGGAGAACCAGGTCAATTTTATCAGAAGCTTCCAGAGGCAGGACGATCGGCGCATAGTAAATTGGTTTTGTGGTTTCCGTTTCATCCATGATATTCGCATTGCGGGCGCGTTCGACGCCGTTGACAAAAAGAATAAAGACTGAGTCCATTGACGGCACGCGCAGGGCCAGATTTCTGGAGCCCGCGGGAAGTTTCATCTGAAGGCGAAACGTCGCTTTTCCAATTTTTGGCACGGGTTTACCGTCGACGGAATAATCCGTCCAGTGCGCCGGAACGGATACGTAATTCTTATTTGATTCCAGGGCTACCGTGTTGCCTGGTTCCAACAAGTCGTTCCACCAGAACTGCCAGAATCCTGCCAGTTTGACAGGCCCGCGCTCGGCAAAATCCCAGCCGCTCATATCAACACGTCCGTCCTCAATTTCAGGCGGCACAAAGCTTTCTCTCTCCCGCACACAGAAAATCGCGGTGAAAACAAGCAGTAAGGCGATTGATTTATTACTCATATAAATAAAATAAAAAAAATATCAATTAAGATTGGGATTTTGATTCGAGTCGGCAAAAATTTTGTAGATTCCGCCTTTTTCGCGCAGCGCGTCCTTCCAGCCCTTCTCCGGATTCTCATGAAATACAATCTTTGGCGCTGCTCTGTGATATATCCAGGAGCCGGATTCCATTTCTTTTTCGAGCTGACCTGGAGCCCAGCCGGAATACCCCAGAAATAGATGTATCTGAGGCCGGTCGTCGATGGGAATGGAATTCCAGGATTCTTCTTCGAAATATTTTTCCAGATTTTTAAATGAAGGCTCAAAAATAATACCGGCAACGGGCTCCAGACTCGAATCGCTTTTATCCTGATCCGGCAGCTCTGAATGCAGAACAAAGAGATACTCCTGCTGCACAGGTCCGCCCACAAAAACTGGCGATGCAAAGCCCCGGGTCGTTGCAAAGCGGGGTATGATATCTCCGAGTGTGAGTTGAGATTTCCGGTTCACGACCAGGCCAAAAGCGCCTTCATTGTTGTGTTCCAGCATCAGCACGACCGTCTGAAAGAAATTCGGATCCGTCATATTGGATTCCGAAATAAGAAAAAAGCCTTTCAGAGACTGCGGCGGTATTTCAGCGGGAGATGTCATTTAACGCAATGGAAGCAGGGTCCGGAATAATTTCAATCGGAATTTTCAGGAGGATGTTCAAAGAGCTGGATGTTCGCATTGTTCTGGACAAAGTTCCTCATCCGGTATTCGCTTTTGAAGAGCACAACGGGCCGGTTGTGCTCGTCCCGGATGATCAGATCGTACGAGCTGAATTTATTCCTGTCCTCTTCGCGTATCCAGCGGGAGCACTCGTATCCGAGGTTCTCCAGCCGGCAGGGCGCGCCGTATTCATCCTCCAGTCTGAACCGGAAAAGATCGAACTGCAGCTGGCCCACGGCTCCGATCACCGGCAGACCTTCCGCGGTCGAAAATACCTGAACAACGCCTTCCTCCGAGAGTTCCTGAACGCCTTTGCGGAACTGTTTCAGTTTCTGCGTGTCCGTGGGAATCAGCCTGGCGAATATTTCCGGCGCAAAGACCGGCAGAGGACGGTACGCGGGAGGCTCCCCGGTGCACAGCACGTCTCCGATCCGGTACAGACCCGGATTGATCAGCCCGATGATATCTCCCGGATACGCGTTGTCGATGGTTGACCTCTCCTGTCCGAAAAATGCCACGGGACTGGAAAGGCGGACCTGTTTTCCCAGTCGGGGCACGTTCACGCTCATGCCTCTCTCGAACACACCGCTTGTGATCCGGACAAAGGCCACGCGGTCGCGGTGCTTCTGATTCATGTTGGCCTGGAGTTTAAAAACAAACGCGCTGAACTGCGGGCTGCGCGGATCGAGCGTGGTGCCGTCGGTGAGCGGCAGTCCGGCAGGCGAGGGCGAAAGCTCCAGAAAACTATCAAGAAACAGCTGCACGCCAAAGTTTGTGATCGCGCTTCCAAAAAATACCGGAGTGATCATCCCTTTTAAAAATATTTCCGAGTCGAAACGGGGCAGCGCTCCCCTGGCCAGCTCAACGCCCTCGCGGAAAGTGGCGCACAGTTCCTCTCCCATAATCGACTCGAGTTCCGGATCGTCTATCCCTCCGGTTTTCTCCGGCGCCCGAAAGCTGCCTCCGGCGACTCGATCATACCGGTAAACCAGATCTTTTGTCAGATCGTACACGCCCCGGAAATCTTCCCCGGAACCCATGGGCCAGAGCATGGGAACCGCCGTTATGCCCAGGGTCTTTTCCACCTCATCCATCAGAACGAAAGGATCTTTCGCGGGTCTGTCCATTTTGTTCATGAACGTTACGATGGGAATGCCTCTTTCGCGGCAGACATGAAAGAGCTTGATCGTCTGCGTTTCCACGCCCCGCGAAGCGTCGAGAAGCATCACGGCGCAGTCTACAGCCATCAGCGTTCTGTAAGTGTCCTCGGAAAAGTCCTCATGGCCGGGCGTGTCCAGAAGATTCAGCCGGTAGCCGTTGTACTCAAACTGCAGGGCCGCCGTGGTGACAGAAATCCCGCGTTCCTTTTCCATGGCCATCCAGTCGGACCGAGTCGTTTTGCGGTCTTTTCTGGCGCGAACATGTCCGGCCAGCTGTATGGCTCCGCCGTACAGCAGCAGTTTTTCCGTCAGGGTCGTTTTTCCCGCATCCGGATGGGCGATGATGGCAAAGGCCCGCCGGCGA
This sequence comes from Spirochaetia bacterium, assembly GCA_009885105.1. GTDB lineage: Bacteria > Spirochaetota > Leptospiria > Leptospirales > Leptonemataceae > VFLI01. Next base: position 11,209 of record VFLI01000070.1, read on the forward strand.
TCGATTTCCGGATTCTCTGAAGGAGTTTTTTTTTCGGTGGACAAATTCTGCATTGTCGGCGTCATTCTGTACCTGGAGGCTGTACATTCAAATGAAATACTTTGTGCCAGAAGAAGTCTTTTCCAAAGTAGACTTTCCCGTAAAAGACGGCAAGACCGCAGAGAATAAAAATAGTAAAAGTCCGGCCGCGAAAAAATCGTCAGAAAAAGTTTCCCGGCCGGGAATCACGGCATGGAATCCGCCTTCCGTGAAAAAAGCCGATTTCCCGGCCCGGTCGGCTGTTGTGTCGCCGGCTCCTGGAGCCGTCAGTGTTCCGGCGGATCCCCTCTTGCAGAAATCAATCCTGGCCCGGCCGGAAGATTCTGTTTATATACTTCGCCACTGGTACTGGGAAAAGACGCCCGAGGTGAAAGAGCTCTGGCAGAGCGTACCGGCGCACGACCGTATTTTTATCATTATAGCCTCCCTGGGAGAGAAAATCGCCGGCCTGCTTCTGCCCATCATGACGCCGACGGAGCAAAAGCAACTTTCAGATATTTCTAAAAAAAACATACAATTCCCGCGCGAGGTCATCGCCGCCGTGAAAGCTCATTTTCTGTCGCTTTTGAATAATTAAACTGGAATGAATTACAGCATTGAACCAGATTCCCAGGGCGGAGTAAAACTCAAACTCGGACGAGCCGGTCTCGTCCTGTTTCTGCTTATGATGGTCATGGGCGTTCCCTGCCTTCTTCTTGGGCTGCCTATGTACTTCATGGAGCCGGGCATGACAGCCGGCGTTATGGCCGGTATGGGTATCGTCTTTCTGACGGGAGCTTTCATTCTTCGCAAGAATACGCGCAAGCTTCCTGTTCATCTTATATTTAATAATATAAACAAGAATCTGGAGCTGCCCTGCCGGTCGGGCATAACGGGAAAAATTCCTTACGGCGAGCTCAGGGAATTTCGTGCCGATTCGGTTCGCACCCAGGGCTATGCCGCTGTCCTTTATGAAACCGACGGTTCCAGGTTTGATCTGGCACAGTTCAACAGCAAAGAGAAAACGGATGAGTTTGTCGAATTACTTTCACGCTCTGTCAGCGTTGGTGCTTTCGGCGCAGGCGGCGATGTTCCCGCAGTTCTGCCCGATCGGATTCATACTGTTGAAAGAAACGGCAAAACGATTTATTACTGGAAAGAGAAAATGCAGCTATCGGATCTTTTTATGGCAATTGCTCTTTTCGGCGGCATGGCTCTGGCATTTTTGAGCGGTCTTGAAAATTCGACAGCGGGCAGATATGCTGCCGGCTGCATATTTTTGCTCCTGTTTCTGGCCTCACTGTTTTTTACGGTTCGATCCTGGATAAAATACAGCGTGATATCGATCGGTGAAACAGAATTTAAATTCGGGCTTTCATACAAAATTCCGACGGATGAAAATTTTCCCCCAAAAAAATCAATGCCCACGCATTCCATCACGGCCATCTCGCACGGATTCGAGAACAGCGCCGGAACATTCCGGATCTGGATTCTGGATAAAGATACCATGGATACATTTCAGGCAGTGCAGACCGGCAATTATGGTATGGGCAGTTTTTTTAAAATACTGCGCCAGTATCCCGGAATGTTCGCGCTGACATTTTTTCGCCTTGATGCGGCGCAGCTGATTGGTTTGATCCGCCATCTGCGAAATACGGCCAGAAAATACGGCGCGATGAAGGATGCCTGAAACCGGGGCATGCAGAAGAACTCTGTTCTTGACGTTTCTGAAATACAAAAAGCTCACCCCTCAGCGCACTCTGCGGCCTCGGCGTGAAACCTTTACTTGTTCTCTCTTCAGTAAACATCCACGGATTTAAAACTCACGATCTCACCCAGCTTGCGGCGGCTGAGCTTCTGCGTGACGGCCATCCCTTCCAGGATAAATTCGATTCCGGCCGCTGTCAGATTGTCCATTCCGTCCAATTTTTTGTCTCGGAGCAGGTCAAAGAGAGCCGGAACTGTTTTCATAAGATCACGGTAGGCGGCCACCGGCATGCCGTCTGAGATCTCAATTCTTTTTGCGGCGAATATCTGCTGCGCGATAGCCTCAAGACTGGTCTTGTATTTATTCTCCGGATAGTATTCCAGAAATACCTCCTTGATCGCGCTGTCGATGATTTTCATGATTACCTGGTATTCCGTCACCGATTCGTCGCGGTACGGATCGAGCTCAATCTTGCCGGAGCTGGATGCAAATAGATTTCCCAGATCCGTTGGACGGACCGTGCCGGGATTTTCGCCCAGAAAAAGAGCTCTTCTGCGAGCGGAAGCCACGCATGTTTCATAGTTGGCAATGCTCAGACGGGCCGATACTCCCGACTTCTGATTCACAAGCTGGTGCGACCGGGCCTGGATCGTCATTTCTTCAATGATTTTCTCCATGAAATCCGGAAACACAATTTTCGGATCGAGCGGAGGCAAATTCACCTCCTGCTGTGTTATTTTCTGTCCGATCTCCCGCGTTTTGGGATAGTGCGTTCGGATTTCCGCGCCGATGCGGTCCTTGAGCTGCGTGATGATCTTTCCTGAACGCGAATAATCCGCTGGATTTGCCGTGAAGCATACAAAAACATCGAGCGGGATTCGCACAGGCAGACCGCGGATCTGTATGTCCGCCTCTTCCAGAACGTTGAACAGGGCCACCTGCACCAGATAATCCAGATCCGGCAGCTCATTGATGGCGAAAATACCCAGATTCATGCGTGGCAGAAGGCCAAAGTGCAGGGCGTCCTCGCTGGACAGCGATTTTCCTTCAATAATCCTGGCAGGATCCAGATCACCGATGATATCGGCGATGCGGCTTCCCGGAGCCAGCCTCTCGCCGTACCGCTCATCCGGAAGCAGCCAGCGCAGCGGTGCGCTGTCGCCCATTTTCATGATTTCTCGTCCTCTGGATGTGATCGGCTTGAAAGGGCTTTCCGGAATTTCTGTGCCGTCGATGACGGGAAGAGCCGGATCCAGCAGTTCCATCAGGGAACGCATGATTCTTGACTTGGCCTGGCCTTTTTCTCCAAGAATCGCCATATTCTGTCCGGCCAGAATGGCGTGGATCAATTGAGGCAAAACCGTGTCCTCGTAGCCATGGATGAGCGGAAAGACTTTTTCTTTTCGCCGGAGTTTCTCGGCAAGATTCCCTGCCATCTCTTCTTTCACAGAGCGATGTCTGTAGCCCGATTTTTTCAAATCTCCAAAAGTTTTCACACTGTTTTGATCCATAGGCCAGTTCCTGATAAAGGCAGCTCCTGCATAACTACTTTTCACTTGACAGTCCGCCGAGACATAGGATTTTCACCCCGTAATGAAACGACCCGTCCGTATCGGGGTCATTGCCGCGGCCGGCAAGGGCACCCGAGCGTATCCCCGCACAACTTTTATTCCCAAGCCGCTGTTCACGTTTGAGGATGAATCCATTCTTGAAAAGAACGTCTGTCTGATGTTTTTCACTCTCAAGGTAAAGAAACTCTACATCATCGTCGGCCATTTAAAAGAGGTTGTGATCGAAGAGATAGACAGAATCCGCAAAAAATATCCTGAGTTCGACATACAGACCAGTCCCTGGACTCAAAAAGGTCTGGCAGCGGATATTGCCAGCCTGCGCACAGTCGTGGACGGCGACTTTGTCGTGATTCTCGGTGATGAGTTCTACTATAAAACAGATCATCAGGTTTTGCTGCGCGATTGGTCGAAATTTTCCCGGGCGCAGGCGCTCATAGCCGTGTTGAACAGCGCTCTTTTATCCGACATCAGGAAGAATTATTCCGTCGAACTGGAGGGCTCCCGGGTGAAAAATCTGGTTGAAAAACCTGAAAATCCACCCAACAATCTCCTGGGGCTCGGCACCTATGTTTTCAGCACGGAATATTTTAAGAAATTTCTCGAAACGCCTCCTTCCAAACGATCCGGTGTTGTGGAATTGACCGATGTGATCGATCATATGGCCAGGTCCACGGGGCAGGTGTACTCGACCCGGTTGAATGGAAGATATTTCAATATCAACTCGCTGGCGGACTATTATACGGCAAATTATCTGATTCGCAGTGAAAAATTCAATTCCTACAAAATCAGCCTGATCGTGCCGGCATTGAACAACAAAGCCACTCTGCCCGATGTGATCAAAGATTTTCAGACCCATGTACATGAGATTGTACTTGTCGATATGGGATCCAGGAATCCGCCACAGATCGCTCCGTCCGGCCGGAGTGGAAAAAAGCAGGCCGGTAATCTGGCGAAAATCCGTAAAGTGCAGGGAAGCGCCGAGGTTTCTTCCATACATAACGCTCAGGCTGTGTACAGCGCCATGCTCGACTGTTCCGGGGATATCATCGTTCTTGCGCCGTCCGATGGCAGCTTTCGGTCCAGGGACCTGCCAAAACTCCTGGAATACCTGAAAGACTGTGATATGGTTGTGGGAACCCGGACCACCCGGCAGCTGATCGAGCAGGGATCCAATCTAAGACCGCTTTACCGATGGCTGAATGTGGCTCTGGGGAAGCTGGTGGAAATTTTCTGGTGGGATCAGGAACCGCGATTCACAGACATAGGCTGTATGTACAGGGCTGTTTGGAAGGAGTCTTTCAAGAAGATTGCCGCGGATCTTACGGCAAAGGACCGCACCTATTTTACAGAAATGATGATCGAAATTGTCCGATATCACATGCGCTGCATTGAAATACCGGTTTCCTACTATAGAATGTACGGCGCCGCTCAGTCAGAAACCAGGACAGAACTCTGGAAATATTTCTTCTCAATCCTGTTTTTGATCTTTTCAAGACGATTCCGTTTTATTTCGGCAATCGGCCGGCTATTTCAGAGATAAATCAATCTTTGAACAATTTAAAGCCAGGCATCAGACTGTTGATCAGTTCTTTTGGATTGATTACAACGCGTTCTCTATTGTATTCCACCTGCAGATCGGAGTACTGAGAGATGGCATGCTTCAATCGTTCCATGCTGTTGCCGAAATAGTGGCGGGAAACCCAGTCAATACCCCGGACAAGCATCGGTATCAGATGCACCCTTGCCGGCTTGTGTTCCCGGATGTAGTTTGTTATGGCCGTGATCGTATCTGTTCCCGCAGGAACCTTTATGTTGACAAACCATTCCGGCACTTCATCCGGAATTTTGTCCTCAGGGTCTGTCTGGAAATGAACCACAAGAGGGATTTTTTCACTCTTTATGTAAGTTTTTAAAAAATGCACCACACCCGGGTGGAATTTTGATACCAGCACAATATTTGTTCTATCAACTTCGAGATTCTGAAAAGCGGGGTACCACAGACCGAATTCCAGAGGCACGACATTCAGTTTTTCATTCCATATGTTATAAATGGCCTCGGATACGACAAAGAGAATGACATAAAGAAACATCAGAACGAGGATAAACCACGCTCCGTGGAAGAATTTGTTGTAGAGAATATTAAAGAACATTCCTATCATAATCAACAATCCCACAATCGTTATGATAGAAAGTTTATGCGCTCTTATCTGACGGATAAGATAGCTGGCAATATCGATATTCATCGCAATGACAACAGCCAATCCGTACATGCCCTCAATATGATGGCTGGAAGGGAAAAAATACAGGATTACGACGGTCAACAATCCAAGAATCATCGTCGATCTGGGATTGTACAGGCCTTCATGACCGCCGATCACCGGGGCCGGTTTTGTTTTTCTCCAGGATGTATCACCGATGCCTCGCGGAAAAAAATTGCTACGGGAAGCCCGGAGCATTTCCAGCGGGAAGTCGGACTGAGCAGTCTGCGCGGCAAGAAGCAGCATGACAGCCGTAAGTATTCCGAACGGAACGCCCAGATGATCGCCTCCTAAGAATGAAGCGATCTGTATAGGGACTGGACGGTGGGCCTGGTATGTGATACCCAGACCCAGAAAGTTGACGAGCTGCATGCTGTACGTCACCATGACTATACCGAAGAGCATCCACATGGCTCGGCGCACTGCCTTTCCTTTATGATGCGGTATATTCACAGAAGAATACCCCACTTCCACCCCTGTTATCAATGTAGAACCGTTTGCCACTGCGGCCAGAACCACAGGGAGTAGACTGATCGTTGGATTTTGCTGAACGGAATCCGGTATGATTGGATAATTCCATCCGGTCTGAAATATTGTAACGATTCCGAATGCGTTGATACCCATGTTCACAGAATAAAAAGCCAGCACAGGCCAGATCATGTATTTGGAAAGATTTCCGAGTCCGTAACGCTGTATCAATGAGAGAAATACAAGAAAGCCCAGAGCCCACTTCAATCGTTCTTCTTGCGGGATAAAATAAAGCGCCTCCACTCCGGATATAAGACTGATTGCTTGCGTGGCCGGAAAATCAGCAAGAAGACTGGCAGTGCCTGTTTTCCCGAGCAATTTCATCAATTTTTTTATCCTGGGATGGTGTCGGATCTGAGTTGAAGTTATCAGAGCCGATACATACGCTCCACCTCCCAGTATTGGATGTGTATGATGGCTGATCATACTGTTGTAGATGATGATGGCGCTAAAGTACACCAGCATGATGGCTGCGCCGGAAATAAATGTGGCCAGGAGTCCCAATTCCTGATTGGCTTTTATCAAAACGATGGTTACTGCAATCAGTGCGTCGGCTCCATAGGCAAGTGAACTGCCTGGATCAGTCAGAATCGTCGCAAACAACAATCGAATATCTTTCAGGATAGTCTTACTTTCTGGCGGGTGTTGGTTTGATATAGCGGGAACTGAAGACATATTGGCTTTTAATACCGTGAATTTCTTTAAAGTTACAGCAGTCCGTTACGCAGTCAACACAAGAAATAATGAAAAATTCCCTTCTGATGGAGTGTGCAGGATATATTTTCATTCAAACAATCCAGAATATTAGACAAATAGCGCTTCAATTCATAAAGTCATCGCTCCTTCGTGCTGATTTTTCTATTTCGAGCCGCTGAATTTTCATTTTTGCATTTGATACCGCGACTTTTTTTACGTTGAACTCACATTTTTACTCTCAAGAGCGTTCATGTAAGAGAAAATTCATCTGAGAGACGCCAGAATATCAAAAAATAAATCTTGAAAGACAAAATCATCGCTTGAACGGTATCAAAATTCAAAAAATTGAAAATATTTTTCATAAATAGTCAAGAATTTGCGTTTGTAATTGACAACAATTGCGGTATCGTACTCTTAAGTATATAAATGTTGTCGAATGAACAATTTAACAATCTTGCAGGACTTGCACGGCTCAATCCGGAAGATGCGGGATTAAAAAATTTGCGCGATGACTTCAATAAGATTCTGAATTACGTCGAAAAGATAAAAGAGATTGATACTTCATCGGTGAAGGATCTGTCGGCGGCAAATGAGACTCGCAATGTTGTGAGGGCGGATGCCGCCGGTTCGGTTCTGGCGCCGGCAGTTCTTTCAAGAATGGCTCCTGAGTGGGAAGCCGGACATTTTGTGGTCCCGGGAGTCATTGAGTCGGAAGGCTGATATGATGAAGGAAGGAGAAAAAGATTTTGCCGGTCATGCATAAGGCTGACGGGCGTTTCTGATGGCTAAGAACTCTGATTTGAGTTTCAAAACAGCGAATGAACATTCGCAGGCATTGAAGGCTAGGCAGTACAGCGCAGGGGATATTGTTAGATCCTGCCTGCAGCGTGCTGAAGAAGTGAAAGACCTGGGAATTTATCTGAGTCTTGACAGAAAGTCTGTTATGGAGCAGGCTTCTGCTTCGGATCTCAGAAGATCAAAGGGTAAACTGCTCAGTCCAATCGATGGCATACCTGTCAGTATCAAAGACAATATCTGTGTGGAAAATGAAAAGACCACGTGCGCATCACGCATTCTTGAAAATTTTATCGCTCCTTACGACGCTGCTGTCGTGGAAAAATTAAAAAGCGCAGGCGCCGTACTGTTCGGAAGAACAAACATGGATGAATTCGCCATGGGCTCCTCCACTGAAAATTCGGCCTATCAATTGACCCGAAATCCCTGGAACCGGGATTATGTCCCCGGGGGATCGTCAGGTGGATCGGCCGCCGCAGTGGCCTCAGGGTGCGTTCCACTGGCCCTGGGATCGGATACGGGTGGTTCTATCCGTCAGCCGGCCTCTCTCTGCGGCATTGTGGGCGTAAAGCCAACTTATGGAAGAGTTTCGAGATTCGGTCTTGTCGCCTTTGCCTCCAGTCTGGATCAAATCGGCGCGCTTGCCGCCAATGTGGAAGATGCAGCGCTGCTTCTTTCTATAATAAACGGTCATGATAAAAAAGATTCCACCTCGCATCCTGACAGTGATAAAAACTCTTTGAATTCCACGGTTGCAGAGCTTACTCCGGAACAGTGGAAAAAAATTCGCATCGGCGTGGATGTGCCGGAGAAAAATTCAGAAGGATTCGATACGGCCGTCGTTGAGGCAGGCATCCGGGCAGTGGAATTTTTTCGCTCTAAGGGCGCGCAGATCGTCCCGGTTCACAGCAAGTATCTGGAATACTCTCTTCCCATCTATTACATTCTGGCCACGGCGGAAGCGTCCAGCAATCTCAGCCGATATGACGGCATTCGTTACGGCAAACGAGCCGCGCATGCGAATGACCTGATGGAGCTGTATGTTCGATCCCGAACAGAAGGATTCGGCGCGGAAGTGAAAAGACGCATCCTTCTCGGAACATTCGTGCTATCATCCGGCTATTACGATGCCTATTACAAATCCGCGCAGAAAGCAAGAAAGCTGATCCAGATTGAATATGCTGAGTATTTCAAAAAAATTGACGTTCTTTTGCAATTGACTTCGCCCACAACGGCTTTCAAGATCGGGGAAAAATCATCCAATCCGCTGGCCATGTACAGAAGCGATCTTCTCACCATCACGGCCAATCTGGGAGGAGTGCCTTCCATGAGCCTTCCGGCAGGTCTGGACGAGAAAGGACTGCCGATCGGACTGCAGCTCACGGCCAGTCATTTTGACGAAAACAGAATGTTTCAAATCGCATCCGCGCTTTCGAAAGCGCCGTCCTTCGAGCTCGATCTGAAGAATCGGAAACTGAAAGGCGCATCCGGGGATCTCGTCAAACGGAAGGGAACCGTCCGCCATTCGGGCCCGGCAAAATCAGAGGCAAAGCTACAGCCCAGGGTGAAGACAGCTTCAAAACCAAAGGGCGCCTCCAGAAAAGTAAAAATATTAAGCAGTACAAAAAAACAGAGCGGTACGAAAAAAACACAGCCGAAAAAAAAATATAAAAAGGGCTGATAAACTACCAACGAGGAAAAACAAAATGGCAGCTAAGAAAAAAGCAGCAAAGAAAAAAACAGCTAAGAAAAAGGCTGGTAAGAAAAAAGCCAAGAAAAAGGCGAAAAAGAAACCCGCTAAGAAAAGAGCGGCAAGCCCTGCGACGAGCGTAATGTCATCCGGCATGATGGGAATGTAATCGAAGAATATTCGAAAACTTTCCTGCTCGAAAAAAAAGTCCGGTCAGCAGGGTAGACCGGAAGAACAAAATTTTCTGCGGCCGTCGCAACCGGCCGCAGAAAGTGTTCTGATAAACTACTGATGAACGGCGCATCCGCGCCGTTTTTTCTGTACGGCGTCATGTAAATCGCCTGCCATTATCCCTCTACTATTAAATACTTCTTTTTCCCGATTTTTATTGAATATTTTCCCGGAAATTCCAGGACATAATTCAGGTCGCTGATAGACATAAGATCCTCGCCCAGACGTATTGCCCCCGATTCTATGAGTCGCCGCACGGCAGAATTGCTCTTTTCCAGGCCCGAACCCACGATAATTTCAATTATTGGTACTTTTCCTTTCTTATCCACACGGTGAACGGGTGTGTCCGGAGGAAGGACCATTTTTTCACGGCCTGCTTTTCCTTTTTCTGCCTCCCATCCACTGCGGGCTTCTTTGCCGGATCCGGCAGGGTGGAGTGATTCGATGATGGTTTCGGCCAGAAATTTTTTTGCCTCAAAGGGTTCTTTTTTCAATTCCGCTATCTGCTTCTCCGGAATATCTGTGAGAAGGATGTAATAGTCCCACATCAACTCGTCCGAGATCGACATTACTTTTGCGAACATCTGATACGGCGTCTCGTTGATGCCGATGTAGTTCCCGTAGGATTTTGACATTTTTTTCTGACCGTCCGTGCCGATCAGAAGAGGCGTCGTTACGATCACCTGCTGGCTCAGCCCGTACTCTTTCTGCAGCTCCCGTCCGACGAGAAGATTGAATTTCTGGTCTGTGCCCCCCAGTTCCACATCCGACTTCATGACGACAGAATCGTATCCCTGAATGAGAGGGTACAGAAGTTCGATCAGACTGATGGGATCTCCCGCTGCCAGCCTTTTGGAAAAATCATCGCGCTCGATCATGCGGGCTACTGTGTAGCGCGCGGTGAGACCCAGTACATCCTCGAATTTCATGGGCCGGCACCATTTAGAATTGAAGACAACCTTTGTTTTATTGCGGTCCAGTATCTTGAAAACCTGCGTTTCGTAGGTGCGCGCATTTTCGGCGACTTCTTCCGCAGTCATCTGCTTGCGAGATACGGACCGGCCCGTTGGATCTCCGATCATTCCGGTAAAATCGCCGATCAGGAAATTTACCTCATGGCCCAGTTCCTGAAAGTGCTTCATTTTTCTTAACAGAACCAGATGCCCGAGATGCAGATCCGGGGCCGTGGGATCAAATCCGGCTTTTATTTTCAGCGGGCTGTTCTTTTTCCGGGATTCCTCCAATTTTTCCATCAGGCTTTCTGCGGGGAGAATTTCCGAAGTTCCACGTTTTATTTTCTCGAAGTCGTTCATTGTTTCTTTTGAAAATTGATTTTTCTGCATCAGAGGCTGTCTCCTTCCCATGGCCGGAATAGATTGTGAGGTATATGAAATAGTGAAAGCAGACGACCGGCGATAAATCGCCCGAGATCGTCGATGGTCTGCGGCATCTGGTAGAATCCCGGGCTGGCCGGCAGTACAATTCCGCCGGCCTGTGTCAGGGCCGTCATATTTTTTAAATGATTCAGATTGTACGGCGTTTCGCGCGGCACGACCACAAGGCGTCGTCTTTCTTTCAGACAGACATCGGCGGCTCTTTCAATCAGATTCGAAGTGAGTCCGTGCGCGATGGAGGCCAGAGTTTTCATTGAGCAGGGGACGATCGCCATCCCGTCGTACTGCGCCGATCCGCTTGCAGGTTTCGCCCCGATGTCGCTGGCATCGTGCAGAGTGAAAGAATGCTTTCTGTCTTTTATCGGAATGTCCTTTAAGACTTCTTCCAGATACTTGTCCGGAGTTTTCACGGTGCTGGATAGTTCATCGCAGTACACACGCAGGCCGGCGCCGCTCACAATCAAGGAACTGGAGCCTTGCGCAAGAACGCAGAGCGATCGCAGAAAATGCGCGCCGTACAGCGCGCCGCTGGCTCCCGATACGGCAATGATGAGTTGAACAGGCTTGGTCTGCATAGAATTGCGGCTGTCTACGATTCAATCACAGGCCAGCGGGGCAGTCAAGGATGCAAGTGTAAAATAGAAGCCATGTATCCGCAGTCGGTAACTTTCGCCGCGAAGCTCTTCAATGCGACATAATGTTCCTTTTTTGCGCCTTCGTTAATGAAAAATACGATCCAGGAGAATACCGGCAAAAAGCACAGAACTGATCGATGCATTTATATGGAAGAAAGCCACAGGAATATTCTGAAGAGTGTGCGGCCGGACCAGGATGTGTTCTATCAGAAAGAGTCCCGCCGCTGCAGCGGCGGCAGCAAAAAACCAGATTCCGGAGACGGAGACCATACCGGCCGCGGCAATCAAAGCCACCGCCGTCAGATGCCCGAATCGTGCCGTCCAGAGCGCGGCCGTGATGCCAAAGCGGGACGGTATGGAATGAAGATTCTGCTTCCTGTCAAACTCGACATCCTGGCAGGAATACAGAATATCGAAACCGGAAATGTAGAAAAGCATGGCCAGTGTCCAGAGGACGGGCAGAATCTCCACCGTCTGACGCACTGCCAGCCAGGTGGCCGTGGGCGCAATGCCAATAACCGCTCCCAGCCAGTAATGGCAGAGGAATGTAAACCGCTTGCTGTATGAGTAGCCGAGCGCCAGTCCCAGGGCAAGAGGGGAGAGAAAACCGCAGAGTGCATTGATCCAGAAAGCGGCAGCGGTAAAGATGAGGGAGAATGCGCCAAAAAAAATACAGGCGGCCCGCAGGGATATTTTTCCTGCCGGAATTTCTCGCATGCCTGTCCTGGGATTCTGAGCATCGAGATACCGGTCCGCGATTCTGTTGAAGCCCATAGCGGCGCTGCGCAGAGCGGCCATGGCCAGAACAATTTTTCCAAGCAGAGGATAGAAACCGTCCAGCGGACCGTCTTTCCAGAAAGCGCTTCCAGGAAGCGCTTGAACAAATGCGATTCCGGCGAAGGGCAGAGCGAAAAGAGTGTGAGATACCCTGATCATGCTCAGATATTTTTCCGTTGAGCTGCGGATAGAATTCAGGACGGCCATAATAAAAAGCACTTTTTTACCCGGCGCCATTGTGTCAACACGGCTTCGCTTCTATAAAAAGAGTTATGAATTGCGGCCCTTCACCTCCAGGTTACAAAATGTCTTATTGACAGATGCGACTCTATCGGGTTTATTTGCGTAAGTGACCACATCTCATCCATTGACAATGCGAAAAATTCTGCAAAAAGTCGTTGCTCGATTGGCGCTGGCGCTCAGCGCGTTTTTGTGCGGATGTTTTGATTATGAAGAAAAGCTCGTTTTTGCGCCGGACTACAGCGGATACGTGGATATTGAATACACCGTCCCCGTTTATTCGACAGTGGACAGGTCCATGATTGCATATATGCCCATTGAGGAATCGAAACTGCGCTCGCGCTACGCAGCCCAGATCGCTGATGGAAAAATGACGTTTGAAAATTTTTCTCTCCGCTACTCGACTTCACCCGAAAGGCTGGACCCCTTTCCCAGGAAAGGAACGGTGAAATACCGTATCCGGTTCAAGAATCCGCATGTGCTGGAATTGGCGCTTATGGGAAAGACAACCGTGTACTGGCGCGACCGCAGACTGCAGTTGATGCGGGTCTTTCCGGCCGGCCAGCCGCTTTCGCCGGGAAGCGGCAGAATATCCAGGAGAATTCAGGAGCTGACATTTCAAACCATGCACAAAAGATCTATGAAATTCTTAATAATTTTTCCCTGGTATTATGATCTTTTCACGAATTACGGATCCATATTAAAGCCGGGAATACAGCAGTTCAATCTTCCCTTTGAGAGCACGATGAATGCGGCCGGGGATATTGTCTGGACGCTGGAGATCAAAGCAAATCCAGAGCCGCGAGCCGTTCCCTGAATACCTGAAGGGATCTTTCATCATCCGGTCCAAGCCGGAAATGTAAATTCTCTGTCAGATATTTCTTTGCGCCGATGAAACCACAATCGCGGACAATTTCTTCTATATGCGCCTCGCCGTAACTCAGCGATTCTTCAAAAATCTGATCCGGCACAGGCCGGTCTGCGGGATACGCCCAGAGAGCAAAAACAAAAGGCAGTTTTTCCGTTTCATACCACCATTCTGCCAGGTCTCTGCAGTAGAAATTTTCTCGGTCTCTTCTTTCATGGAAACGCAGAGCTTCATCGCCGATCAGAAGTCCCGCCGTGTCGACGGAGATTTTTTCAGGTATCAGTTCCGGCTTTTCTCCGGCAATCTGGACCCGTCGTCCGGTGGTAGATTGTATGAGAATATCAAGCAGAGTGTGGGAGGTCCGCGAGCCGTCATCACCGAGAACTTTTTGCGGGTAGTTCGGATTCCGCTCTGATTTTTTCTCAATATAGAGAATCGATTTTACTTCATTCAGCGCGCAAACGCCGACTGTTTTGCAGTATCCGAAGCGGCCCGGGTTGCGGAGGCATTCCACGGAGCTGATCAGCGCAGCATCCAGCTGCCCGTCCCTCAGAGCGGCAAACAACCTGGCCGGTGTATCCACCAGGACTTCATATTTTTCCCGCCCCTTTTCGGAGCGAAAAAACGCATCCAGCACGCGAGCGTTTAAAAACTTCACAAGACCAATCTTCACGGGTCTATTTTTTTTACGAGCCCTCATTTGGCCAGAAAGGCTCATGGATGCAGAGAAATAAAATCAATCGCTTTGACAATTTCTCAGCCAAACATGCGCTTCTGTTGCCTGCGTGAGGAACCATCGATAGTTGGAATCGGTGTTTTAATTTGGCTGGCCGGAAATTTCGTCGATACATAGGGTATGAAGCGGTGGATTTTGCTGTTTGTTCTGTCTCCAATCTGGGCGCAGGGCAGTTCAGGAACAGAAAAGGAAGGGACCGGCAACTTCGTCTTTCCATGGGGGGAGTCTTTTGAGAATCTCCAGAAACAATTGAGAGGCGGCATTGAATCGGAGCAGGCCGGGGAAAGTCTTGTGTGGAAAAAAGCTGGAATTGAGAGACGCTATTCATTCTACTCGAAAAAAAGAATTAAAGAAATACTAACAAAAGAAGAGACGGTAGACGGGAAAAGAACAGCAGTTTTCGATCAGCTGATGCTGGAAGACGAGGGCGCGGCAAAAGACGCCCGGCTCTATGCGGTTTCCGTTTATCTCTCCGGCATCAATTTCAGCGGCCCCGGCAGAGATATGATCCTCGCCAGACTGGAGGCCGTTTACGGAAAAGCGGGAAATCTGACCGGGGATTCTTTTGACCTGGAAAACGAATCAACGCTTGTCCGAGTGTTTCTGGAACGAAGACGCGGCATTGTCTACCTGACGCGTATGGATTTTTCTTCAAGAGAGTGGGCGGCCCGAATTAAAAATGACAGAGAGGAACTCAATCTTCAATCGGTTGAATCGATCCGCAGGCAGATCGAAGAGGCAAACAGAAAACTGCGAGTTGAACCGGGCACTTTGATGAAACCTGAGGGTCTGCGCAGCCAGAGACTCGGAGCGCTGGAATCAGGCAATGGGAATTGAGCGATGCTTCCTTTCCAGGAAAAAAATCGAACTTTCATTTTTGTCCGGGGGAATAAATTTCGACATATGGGAGGGAATATATTGAAAAGGCTTTTTTTCGTTTGGATAATAATTCTATCCCAGCTGACGGCTTGCAGCGGCGGAGAGGTGCCCGTTCGTGTTGAACCCGGCATCAATGAGTTCAAAGATTCGGACGAGACCTTCCATGTTTCGGTCAAAGGCAGAGAAGAATTGCCGGCCGCCCCTGGCATTTATGAATTTATTGTCCGCAATGATCAGAATGAGATCGTTACGGAGACAAGAATTGTTGTTACCGCATTGGATAAAAAACAGACTGCAGATTTATTTGCGCCCGGCTATGAAGAAACATTTCTTTCTGAATGCCGCTGCGCTGTAACAAGCCGGGGAGTGGTGCTGTTCGAAGGGCAGCAGGCAAGACAGTATGTGGTCACGGTCAAAAACGGTGAATGGGTCTCGTATCAGAGACACTTCACACGCGGGCCAAGAACCTACATACTCAGCGTCCGAGGACCGGCAGCATTTGCAGAAAAGATTAAGGAAACTTTTGAAACGACCATTGCTTCTTTTCATTTTATACCGTCACATGATTAAAGGACTGAGCAAACCGGATCATTCATGAATCCCTCCTGATATTTTTCTTGATGATCCGGACTGAAGGGGGTTGATAATTACCAGCGGCATTGAACAGGAAAGAATTTTCAAAATTGGCGCTCATCGTTATCGGCTGGATATTCTATCCTCGAAAAGCGCTGTGCGCGAAAACTCAATGGAATCCGCCCCAGACGGCCGATTCTTATTTTCGGTTCCCTCAGCCGATATTTTGATATTTTTCAAATTTGTTGAATCGCTCTCTTTGCAGATCGCCCTTGCATTCGACACCCAAAAAATCCTCCGCTCCCGGACCAATTTGACCGCCGGGGATCTCATGGAGACTCTCAGTAAAAGACAGGATGCAGAAAACTCGATCCGGGCCTTTTTTATGGAAATTCAATCTGAAGAAGAGAATCCTGATTTTAAGCTTGATGATCCGGGCAAGTCCGCTTCCCATGCGTTGTTTCAGGTTGTGTCAGGCGGCATACCGCCTCTGCTTCTGGTCAGAGAGGGGCAGTACACTCTGCCGGCACGGTCCGGACTACCGGCCGGCATTATTTCTCCTGGATTGATGCAACTTCAGGAAGTGGAATGGCAAAAAGATGATATTGTATATGTGCATACGGAAATATCCGGATCGGTCAGGGAATTTCATGATCTGCTTGCGCGAAAAATTGAAAGTGACGACCTTCCGGAGCATACTGTGGTTGTAAAACTGACGATGATAGAGTGACGCTGACTGACGCGGATAATGGTTAATAAAAGGAAACAGAATTATATGATGTGGATGTGGCTTGCGGTGTCGATATGCCTGGGCGCTTTCGGGCAGATTTTTATGAAAGAGGGAATGAAAGCGGCCGGTCCCGTGCCCATGTCCGGCGATATCACTCAGCTTGCGCGGTATTTCTTCGGCGCGATTTTAACTTTCCAGTTGATCGCTGCGGCCTTCTGTTACGGGCTCAGTTTTCTGCTCTGGCTGGCCGTGCTCAGCGTGATCGATCTGAGTCTTGCGCGGCCTTTGATGGCTTTTGGATACTTTATTACCATGATTTATGGTTTTTATGCGGGAGAGCATATGAGCTGGGAGAGAGTTGCCGGCACGGTCCTTATCGCTGTCGGGATATTCTTTACGGCCAGGAGCGGCGCAGCTTGAAAGCGGCAGTTCTACACAGCGGCCGCGGCGATCTTGCGATTGAAGATGTTCCACCGCCGGCTATCGGTCCGGGACTGGTCCGTATAGGAATAAAATGCTGCGGCATCTGCGGATCGGATCTGCACATAACCGTTGATAAGAAAATAAAACTCAAATCGTACCCCAGAATTCCGGGTCATGAATCCTCCGGCGTCGTTCTGGAAATAGGTGAGGGCGTAACGCGGTATAAGAAGTCGGACCGTGTCATCATCGCCGCCGGCACAAGCTGCGGGCAGTGCGATAAATGCCGCGCCGGAATGGAAAATGCCTGCGAAAAAGTGGGAGTTCTGGGTTTTGACGCGGACGGAGCTTTCGCGCAGGAGATTGTCGTGCCGGAAAGATCTCTGACGATTCTTCCGGATGCGATTCCTTTCGACCAGGGCGCGATACTGGCGGACGCTGTTTCGACTCCCTATCATGCTGTGAAATATGCGGGCCGCATGAAACCAGGCGAATCGGTAGCGGTGTTCGGCTGCGGAGGACTGGGCATTCACGGCGTCATGCTGGCAAAAGCGCTTGGCGCGTCGAAAATTTACGCACTGGATGTCGATCCGGGGGCGCTGTCGAATGCATCGCGGTATGCGAACGAAACTCTCGATCTGAAAACAATCAAAAATTCCGGCAAGACTCTGAAACAACTTTCCGGCGGAATCGATCTGGTTCTGGATTTTTCCGGCCGGTATGATAATATTGAAAATTCTGTGCGGGCCATGAACACACTGGGACGACTGGTGATGGTCGGCATTGGGCACGGACATCTGACTCTGGCTTTGCCGCCTATCATGACCTACCGTCAGCTTTCCATCATCGGATCGTACGGATCGGACCGGCGCGCGATTCCGGAACTTCTGGATCTCTATCTGGCCGGGAAACTTCCTCTGGCCGATTCCATCACTTCGCATCATCCTCTGGAAGATATCAATGAATGCCTGCACAACCTGCATCAGCGCCGCGGAAATCCGATACGGTTTATTATAGAACCGTGAGTCGTCTTAAAGACGCGACGCAGGGATGCCGGGGTCTTTTGGCATAAATACAATCAGCGCCCTCCATCAATCAGCGTCTTCGATTTCGATCAATTTCTTCCGTGAATGTTCTCCCTGAAGGATTCGAATCCGCCGCTGAGGAATTTTCAACTCCTCCGATACGGCAAGGATCAGCGCCTCATTTGCTTTATTCTCAACGGGCCGTTCCCGCACGCGGACAATCCATTGTGTTTCGCTTTGCCTGTCAATCCCGGGCTTTTTGCTTCCCGGCTTCATTATGACTGTGACTTTCATTTTTCTGGATATGAAAAAGAGTTTGCCTGTGCTGGCGAAACTATTTTGTGGAACTTCCAGAAAACATTCAATGAACATCCTATCAGTTGACAGAATTACAAAAACCATCGGCGACAAAGAGCTTTTTAAGGAAATTTCCTTCGGTCTGAACGAGGGTGAGAAGAGCGGCCTGATCGGCGTCAACGGATCCGGAAAAACCACTCTGTTTCGCATTATTGCCGGTCTGGATGAACCGGATTCCGGACTGGTTGTCCGCGCCAGGGCTCTTAGCATCTCATTCCTGCCGCAGATCCCTGAATTTGAAGGCGACTTCAGTGTGAACCATTACATCAAAACAGACAGAGCCCGGGCGATTCTGCACGAACTGGGCGTTGAAAATCGGGAAGTGAAAATCAGCGAACTTTCCGTCGGTATGCAGAAGAAAACCGCGCTGGCCAATATTCTTTCGGAAGAGTCGAATCTGCTCATCCTGGACGAACCGACGAACCATCTGGATATCGGCTCGATTCTCTGGCTGCAAAACCATCTTCAGAAATCCCCCGGGGCCCTTCTTCTGGTAACCCATGACCGCTATTTTTTAGAAAACATCACAGACACGATATATGAGCTGGAAAGAAACGAACTGCGAAAATACGAAGGATCGTACAGCACCTATCTGGAAAAGAAAGCCTTACGCGAAGAAATTGAAATGCAGGCTGAAAAAAAGGCGGCCCGTCTTTACCGCAGCGAACTGGAATGGCTCCGGCGTCAGCCTAAAGCCCGGGGCACAAAACAGAAAGCCCGGATCGACCGGGCAGACGAACTTGCGGACCGCGACAGGCCTGAGATGAAGGATAAATTCAGTTTCGCAACATCAGGGCGGCGTCTCGGAAATAAAATTCTGGAAGTCAAGAATCTTGGAAAATCATACGCGGAGAAAAAGCTTTTTTCAAATTTCAATCATGCTTTTAAACAGCGCGAACACACAGGCATTGTCGGCCCCAACGGCAGCGGCAAATCGACTTTTCTGAACATTCTTACCGGCCGCCTGGAGCCGGATACCGGAAGCGTGATTGCCGGCGTGAACACTCATTTTGGTTATTTCGATCAGACATCGGCTGAACTGGACAATGAAATGCACGTTCTGGATTATGTGAGAAAAAATGGAGGCGAAATCGTCGAGACGGCGGACGGCTCAAAAATCGAAGCCTGGCAGATGCTGGAATACTTTCATTTTAAAGGCCGCATGCAGCACACGAAAATTGCGCGATTGTCCGGCGGAGAAAAGCGCCGTCTGTACCTGGTTTTAATCCTCATGAGCAATCCGAATTTTTTAATACTGGACGAACCCACCAACGATCTTGATATAGCGACGCTTTCGCTGCTTGAGGATTTTCTATTTCATTTTGGGGGATGTATTCTCGTTTCATCGCATGACAGATATTTTCTCGACAGAGTGGCGGACAGTCTTCTGGTGCTGGACGGAAACGGAAAAATTGAATTTTTTACAGGCAATTGCAGCGAGTATCTGGAAAGTCTCGAGACCCTTAAATCACAGAATAGAAAATCCCGGTCTGCCCCGGGAGAAGGCAGGAAAGAACTGCCCATGATTGCCGAAAAAACAGCCCCAGAGATCGGCGAGCTCAGGAAAATAAAATTCACAAACAAAGAGAAGCAGGAGTTTCAGGTTCTGGAAATCGAAATCCCGGCTCTGGAAAAAGAAAAACTGGAACTGGAAGAATTCCTGGCTTCGCCCGCAGCGGATCACAGGGAAATTTCCCGGAAAGGAGCGCGTCTGGCTGAGGTGACGAATCTAATCGATACAAAGTTTGCCCGCTGGAATGAGCTGTCAGATAGAATCTGATGTGCTTGACATCCCCTGCGCGTTTTTTACGTTCGTTTTATGGAAAAATTCAAGCGTTATTTTTTTGCTCATCTAATTGGTCTGCTTATGATTATTGCCGGCTGGTATATTACCGCAATTACAGAACTTTTCCGGTTTCCTTTTATGCAGCCAGGATCGGTGCATAACCAGGGTTCAGTGACGGGATTGATACTGATAATTATTGGCGCCTATTTTCCGGAAATCTGGATTGCAGCTTCCAATCGCTGGCGAAAGCAGGTCTAAAACGGACTGACATCAGCCAGACTCTGCCTGTCAAGAAGAACCATCAGAAGTCTGTCCAGTCCCAGGGCAATGCCGCTGGAACGTGGAAAATGATCCAGTGAGTTCAGATATTCCGGATCCGGCTCCATATGCGGCTTCTGCATTGATGAGCGAAGAAGGTTGTCATTCTGAAACCGGCGGTCCTGTTCCAATCTGTCATCCAGTTCGTAATAACCGTTTGCCAGTTCAATTCCCTCCCAGTAGATTTCAAACCGCCGGCAGATGTCATTTTCTATCCGGCTCAGAGCCGCAAGCTCTGCCGGGTAATGAGAGACAAATGCCGGAAACGGCCGCCCCAGATGATTTTCGATTCTATTGAGAAAAATAGTGAAAAACAATTCATCGTATCTTAGCTGAGCCGGATTTTCTCCGGGACCGGTCAGATTAAACTGGACGACGGCCTTTTCCAGATCCTTCCGGGACACGGTGCAGTCCGCAAACTCGTCGAACAGATCTGCAGTTTTTCGCGAAGGCATTTTCGCCTCCGCCGGCAGAATTTTTCTGCTGTAGGACCGTCCGGCAAGAAATCTCAAAAGATCCCGGCATTCTTCCATCAGAGCAAATTCATCGCAGTCCAACCGGTACCATTCGAGCATCAGAAACTCCTCCGTGTGCAGAGGACCCTGATCGCCTTCGCGAAAACAGTGAGCTATCTGATAAATGTCCCGCCGGATATCGGCGAGCGTGATTTTCATATTGTATTCCGGGCTTGTGATGAGAAAACCTTCCGGACTGCTGACAGGAGCCTGGGGACTTTTGCGGCGTCCGCTTCTCGTTACACGAAAACTGTCCAGGAAAGGATCCACTGTCCCCGTTGAATTCAAGAGGGGGGTTTCAATTTCCAGGCAGCCGCGACCGTTGAAAAATGCGCGTACATCGCATAAAAAGTCCCGGCGAATTTCAAGGATTTCTGCGGGGAGTCTGCGGATTGTCATTTGCGTTCGAGTGTAATTTCCATTGCAGATGCCAGAGGCTCATAGACTGAGCCGGGCGCCGATGGATTCGCCTCGCTGCTAAGGTAGACCTGAGAAATACGCCTGGTGCCTCGGTCCGGCATCCGGTAAAGTTCGATCAGATTCAGAGCGCTGGAAAATTCGCGGAAGGGTTCCGCCGCGGCTGAGTCAACGGGCACCCATCCAAAATTTCTGAGATAAGCCTGAATGCTCGTGCTGACAGTGTTGCTTTTGCCGGACTGGGCCGCGTCAAACAGAACGCTCCAGCGGGCGGGGATATTTTCCTTTTCAAACAGATCAAGCAGCCCCGGCGAATACTCGGAGGGAGACTGCCTGAGCCGGCGGATGATCCGCGTCAGGCGTCCGTGCGGATCGGCCCCATTGAAATCAATCTGGGAAGCAGTTGTGTAGAACCTGGATGGACTGGTTTCCAGGTTTTCCTGTCCCGGTCTAAAATTTTCCGGTACCAGATAGCGTACATTCTGCATCGTGACAATGCATTCGTATCGTGCCGTAAGAGCGCGCGATGTGGCTTCGCCGGCCGGTCTGGCCAGCACTCTTTCGCCCGAGACGGTAAAGCTGCGATCGTTCCATCCATCCTCAAGGGAACGAAATGAGCGGATTTTCTGGGACTGTGTGTTCGGCGGCAGAAGCACAATCAGTGATCCTCGGGAAGAGGGCGCGATCGAGATGGAGATTTTTACTTTCATCAGGTATTTGATCTCACCGCTGGTTATGTAGAAATCTGTCTCCGTATAGGGAAGTCTCTGGAGTGACTGTCCCTGCCTGTTCACAATCCACAGCTGACCCTCAACAAAGCAAAGACCGCGAAGGCTGTCCGCCGGTCCCTGCAGCGTTCCCGTCAGCGAACTGCTGCTGAGACTGTATCTGTGAATCGTGCCGGATATGTCTGAGATCCAGAGTGTCCCTCTGTACAGGGCAATATCCTTTGCTTCCGGATGTCCCGTTTCCAGCCGGCCTGAAACTCTCTTGAGGGCGGGATCGTAAAACAGCACCCGGCCTGTTCCTTTTTCCAGAAGATACCAGATGGAGGATGTGATGACACAGCCGGCAATCTCCTCCACCGGCATCGGAATGTGGCTGTCAACGGCTCCGGTTACCGGGTTTATAACAATCAGGCTTTTTTCTGATCCTGCATAAATTCTGCCATCTGAGGGATTGTAGGTAATCCCGAGAATTTTGTGGCTTCCCAGGGAATAACTCTGGGCTCGGCCGGACGGGGGGATTCGGGTGATTTTGTGTGTCTGAACTTCGGAATACCAGAAATTTTCACCGTCGTAGGCTATACCGTAAGGCTGTCCGGCCGTTGGAATTCTTTCCTTAAAGGCGCTCTGAGCATTCAGAGAATCGCCATCGAAGTGCAAAACCAAAGTGGTAAGGCACAGACTCAGAGATAGAATGAGCGGCAGTTTTTTCATGATAATAGCCTGATTTGCAGGATTTATAAGGCTTTTCAATCGGGAGGGCTGTCAAGCATCAAAGCAACTCCAGCAAAATATCTTAAAAATTAAAAAAATACTTGAAAAATTTGTTACGCTTATAGGTTTATTGCGTCTCAAAGTATAGAATGATTCTAAATTCAGCTGAATTGAAGATTTAGGATACTTCAGGGAGACTCAATAGATGAAACTTCAGACAAAGAAACTAGCCAGAATTGAAAACAGGATTGAACCAATCAATATCGAACTCCAGCCAATAAACCTGGAAAAGCCGGATATTTTTCTTAAAGAAGTGCTCCCAATCGAGAAAATTGCTCCCCAGAAAGGCAAGAAAACTGAGACAGATTCAGACAACAACAATTCAATCCTTCACTGGTATCTGAATGAAATTCATAAAATCCCCATGCTCACCCGTGAAGAGGAGCTGGAAGTATCCCTGCGTGCCCGTGACGGGGATCAGCAGGCAAGAGATCATCTGGTCCGAGCCAATCTTAGATTTGTTGTGACCGTGGCGAGAAAATACCAGTCATACGGTTTGAGCCTCATGGATCTCATAAACGAGGGCAATCTGGGTCTGATCAAAGCCGCGGAGCGATTCAATCCGGATAGAGGATTTCATTTTATTTCTTACGCAGTCTGGTGGATCAAACAATCGGTGCTTTTTGCCATTCAGCAAAAGTCGCATCTCATTCGTCTTCCACTGAACAGAACTGCCGATCTGCGCAGGCTTGAAGAAGCCGAAAGATTTGCGGACAATCAGGAACACAGATCCACGAACTATCAATCCCTGGCATCTGTTCTCGATATGAAACTGGAAGATCTGAACCATCTTCTGACCATGAGCCGGGATCATCTGAGCCTGGACGCTCCCATTGGCGAGGGCGAGGACTTTTCCCTGGGCGATAATATTCCTGACAGAGAAGGCGCAGCTCCGGATTCTCGTATGGAAGACCTGGAACTTAAAAAAGATATTGAAGGCTGTCTGACGGATCTCACAAACAGGGAAAGGCGTGTTCTCTCTATGCGGTTTGGTCTGGGAGGCGGCCCTGTGCTCTCGCTCCAGAAAGTGGGAAAAACGATCGGGCTTTCCAAAGAAAGAATCCGGCAGATAGAAAAAAAGGCTATTCGAAAAATCAGGACGGGTAAATTCAGCCAGCAGCTCATAGCTTATTTGTAATGCTGCGGTCATTTTTACTCTTTTATCTGCTTTTTTCACTGATTCTGTTCCGACTGCCGCCCTGGCGGCAGGAAGCCTATCCTGTTGTGAGTTTTCAGTGGCATTTTGATCTAAAAAAAGTTTCCGGCCTGCCGATTCCCGCGCAATGGAAGAACGAGCCTTTCAATGCTGTGTATGCTGCTGGAGAAGACAAAAAACAGGAACTCGTTTTGCCGGATGGGCGAACGATTGCCACAGATCCGGAGTATCTTACCTTCGTTCCGTATCTTGGAAGCGGTTATTTTCAGTATAAGAAAGTCGGAGATGAAATACAATTTTTCAGCCGTGACGGGGAACTTCTCTGGCGCAAGAATTACTTTTCATACCCGGTCAGCGACCATCGGGGACGGCTCATATTTCTGTTAACCGGCGACGGCAATCGTATTGATATCATTGACGGCAACGGAAATCCGGCCGGAGTGCGCAGCATTTCGGGAAATTTTACATCAGATCTTGATTTTGCGGCCAGAGCTTCCGCAGGGATTGTTTCGTTTGCGGGCGGACAGGCCTATGTCGTGGGCGAAACCGGAAAAATTCTATACAGGTTTGAAGCAGATCCGCCCGCGCGTCCGCTGTTCTTAAAAAGCTGCGCGCTCGGGCCGGATGGCAAAACTGCGGCCGTTCATTATCTGGCCGGAGACGTGGACAAAATTGTGATCCTGGAGGGACAGACTCAGGATACCGGTGATTCTGCGCCCGAGGCCGGTGTGAGAACTGAAATAGAGCTCCAGAATGTGTATCCGCATCTTCTGCATTTCGCCGTCAATGAACACGGTCTTCTGCTGAACGCGCCGGACTATGCGCGCTTCTACAATAATAAAGGCCGGGAAATCTGGAATCGAAAACACGGCGACCAATCCGTGTACCGGCCGGTGTTCGCGGATCGGAATTATTTTGTGTTCGGTCAGAAAGACGAACTTCTAGTCGTCAGCGCGGACGGAGTCATCGTTCATGCGCAGAAAGTGAACGGATTTTCCGGGGGCAGCTGGCGCATTCTTCCCGGCCGGGAAGAGAACGAATTTGCCGTGGAATCAGGCAGCAGCATCCAGTATTTCCGGTATGCGGACGGATAGCAATTTGCCGCGGACATGCGAATCGAAACGGGTTCGGCCGAGAGTCTTCAACCATTGGTTTGAAAAATACTCAGGGATCTGTTCCGGATGCTGGAATCTACAGACAGTATTGCGATGGCTTCCGTGCGTTTTTTCGGCTCAATATTGAATATCAAATAATCTGTGTGTTCCCGGCTGATAAAAAGTCCCCGGCCGTGTGAATCGCCCACGCCGATGGGAAGCCGTGTTTTTGGATCCACGCTGATCTGTCTTTCCAGTCTGTAAAGAATCTCTTCACGGTCCAGAGTGCCGTGATAATCGGTTACACAAACCACCGCCTGATCGCTGACAATGCCGAATGCCAGATCGAATTTATCTTCCGGCTCAAGCACGATATGGTCCAGAGGTATCAGCGTGTCCGATGAACTCACTCGAAAATGATATTTGGGTTTCCCGTGCGGATTGCGCGGCGCCCGGAGCATTGCATTGGTTGCCAGCTCTTCCACGACCTGGCGGAAAATCCGCGGCGCTCCGGAGCGAAGAAGCAGGTTTCCAGCGATTTCGCACACACGGTCTTTTTCTTCCATTGTTCCCACCTGCACTGAGTACAGGATTCCAGGATTGAGCGTCTCTTCGGGAATTTTTCGCGCCATTTTGTAAAGATCCGGGAACGTAATTTTCTCAACAGAAAGGCCGGGAAAATATTTTTCGATTCCGAAAATATCACCGGAAAGAATTTTTTCGATCATGATGCGAATATGACGCAGATCTAGAAAAGTAGTTTTGGGTATGATATTCCAGATTTTTTCTTCTCTGGCAAATTGAATGTAATCGTTCACATTGTAGGCGGTCATCAGAATGTATTTGACGGCCGGCCAGTCAGAGGACAGATAGCGGATCAAATCCAGCCCGCCCATGCCGGGCATCCGGATATCCGTTATGACAATATCAACGGGGCAGCTCTCCATGACCTTGATCGCCGAATACCCGTTATCGGCTTCACGGACATCAAAAACATTTTCCAGATAATCTTTGATGGCAAAGCGTATCGATTCAATATCATCGACAACCAGAACACAGTATTTCTTGCTCACCGCTCATCCTCTACCGGCCTCATCGGAAGAGAGATGGTGAAACGGGTCCGCCCTGCCAGGGATTTCACCCGGATTCTTCCATGATGCTCTTTGACAATACTGTGGCTGATGGTCAGGCCCAGTCCGCTTCCCTGACCGTTCCGGGCGTTCGTGTAAAAAGGATTGAAAATCTTTGAAAGCGTTTCTATTGGTATGCCGCCAGCGTCATCCTCTACTATTACATGCGCCCAGCGAGCGCTTTTCCGAATATCCACGGAAATGGAGCCGGGCGCATAATCGAGAGCCTGCAGAGAGTTCCTGAAAAGATTTATGAACAGCCGTTCGATTTTCTCAGAATCAATATTCATAATCACATTTTCCTCTCCGGAAATCGACCAGGTAACACGATTGGAGAGCACGGGATACAGTCGCAATGCGTTCGCCTTTGCTCTCTGAATCGTCTGGAGCAGATCCGCTCTGGCCGTGCGCAGCGAGCCCGGTCTTGAAAAACTCTGGATATCCGCCACGATCCTTGCCGATCTGTGCAGATCCTTCCTGAGAATCCCCAGTCTGCGTGTGATTTCCGGCATGTCCATTGTCTGAAGGTTTGCTTCCAGATTCTGGAGATTCAATCCCATCCCTGTCAATGGATTGTTCAGTTCATGGGCAATGCCGCTTACCATCGTTCCGAGAGCCGCCAGGTTCTCTATTCGCATCATCTCTTCCTGTTTTTCCATCTGAACTGTTATATCCTCCCTGGTTTCCACAATCTGTATTCTTCCGGTCTGCCGGCTCTGAAACAGAAGCCGGAAAGTTTTTTCAGATCCCTCATCGGAATGATGAATTATTTTTTCACGAAATTCGCTCTGAATCAGGGTGCCGTCATAAGATTCGGGGCTGCGGGGGCAGTAGGGACAGACGGAGGACCTGTTATAGAAAAGTTCAAAACACCTGCCGCCGATCGCCTGCGAAAAAGCTGTCTTGTGGGAGGCCTGAAGAGCGGCTCGGTTGAGACGGAGCACCCTGTATTGGTCATCCACAGCAAAAGTAGGCGCTATGATTGCATCGATGATCGTTTCTGTTTCAATTCGCCGGCGTTCAGCCTCTTCGGAGGAGATCATATTGACCGAGGTTGGTCGTGCCCCCGGGCAGGAAAATAAAAAAAAGGCCGCCTTATTTTTGTAAGGCAGCCTTTTATCGGCACGCAGGCCGGGGAATCAGCGGATCGTCAGTAGGACAATCCCTCTTCCAAGTTTTCGATCACACCCTGGTTGAATGAATTGCCTTCCATGTTGGCGTATCCATCAACAAGCCGATACAGTCTGTAAAAATGATCCAGCAGTTTCATGTAGAATTTCTGCTTGAAACGCATTCTGTGCGGGAAGTTCGCTGTGTTGGACATCGCGCCGAGAATGGCCACCTTTGTGGGCTTCTGATTGTATCTGTGAAAAATGATAATATCGTCGTTCTGTTCATCAAGAGGGGTAGGATCGATGATGAGCTCCATATCTTTCATGCCGGATGCCAGATCATCTTCCACAACGGTACAGACAACCATGTCCAGTTTCAATTTCTGTTCCTTGTCTGCCCCGCCTTCCGCCTGCTTGAAATACAGAGCCACGCTTTTTCTCTGCGAACCGATTGCGACGCGCTCAGACTGTTCCACCCTGTAAACGAATTCGAATTGTGTCAGTTCTATTCCGCTTCTTTCCGAGAAAACAAGATCTTTCACATTCGGGATATTGGCGGCCTGGGCTGCCTTCACTCTCTCCTGAACCATGGCCATCAGCAGAGCGCTGTCGCCATATCCGGCCAGAATAAAATCGGCCGCTGTAGCCTGCGGTTTTCCCGGTTCCGCGGAAGGCTGTTCTGAAACAAACCGTACATATGTATTTCTAGGAGTGAATCTCAGAGTTCGATCCATGTATCTGAAATCCAATCGATTCTGGTTTTCTCCTCTCATGGCTTCTCTGTCTCTTCTGGCAAGTTCTACCAGATGGCCCAGGGTCCCCAGACGCTGATTCGCATCCAGAATATTCTTTTCCATTTGAACTTCGGTAAATCTTAAATCTGGAAATTCGAGAGCTTCCGTTTCTCTGTTTATCAGACCTTTCTGGGCTCCAATGGATCCCAGGGCGATGATCATTCCTGCTGTGACAATAAGTTTCAATTTCATAAGGCTGCCTTCCTAGACGATAGGACGTTATAGTTTCCCATTTATCATTATTGGCTGTAGATTCGCTAAAATTTAACGGAAGGCATAAAAAATGATATTATTTTTTCGTAAAAAAGCCGAAAATCGGATTATTTTTTTTAAATACGTTCCCGTATCTTTTTTAAAAGACATAATACGGGAATTGAGCCGCTTTGTGTCTTTTTTCAACGACCGGGAGCAGGCGGTGTTGCCGGTTTTGCCGGTGAATTCTGTCCGGGAGCGGAATCCGGTGTTCCGGGCGTTGCACCCCCGTCCAGGGGAGCTGCTTCCGAACTCTGATCCTCCGGCACGGGAACTTTCAGGCTGGCCTGCGCAAAAGCAACTGCGGAAAGAATCGCCAGTACAAGAAAAATCGTAGCAACCCACCAGGTTGCTTTAGTCACAACATCCACTGTTGAAGATCCGAATGCGGAACTGGAGGAGCCTCCTCCCATAATACCCAGACTGCCGCCTTTTCCCGACTGAATCAGAATCAAGAAAATTAGAATAACGCTGCAAATGATAAAGAGAACAAGAAGAACCTGTTGGTAGACCTGCATATGGAGCCAATTTTCTCCTCAGCGGCGCATTGACAAGGATTTTTCAGGTCGATGGAGAGATTTCAAGGCAGAGAGGAACACCGCACGTTTGTTGGTAAATTTTCACCGCGGAGTCGCTAAGAACGCTGAGGTGGATAAAGGTGAGAAAAAATTACTCATGACGCTGGAAATCGTCGCGCAGCGCTTATTCACAAGAAAAAAAAACCTTATTTCTCCTCTCCTTCTGCGTCTCCGCGGTGAATCCGGAGGTCTGATAAACTATTTCCCCAGAGCCAGCACACCTGGCAGCGGGATGCCCTGCATCATGTCCAGCACGGCCGCGCTGGAAGCGCTGGTATGCGATACTTTATCGACAAGTTCCAGGTGCTGGAGAACGCTCACGCAGTCCTCTCCCGTTACGATGGATCTGGCTTTGGATCGTCCAATAATTTTTGCGATTTCTTCCGTTCCTCTGGCGAACCTCGGAAATTCAACAACACCCATCGGTCCGTGCCAGAAAATCGATCCGGCATTCTTCAGTATTTTTTCATACTTTGCAATGGTTTTGGGCCCTATGTCCAGAGCGGTCCAGTGGTCCGGTATTCCATTATGACCGACTATCTTTGATTTTGCATTTTTTGAAAACTCATCCGCGACGACATGGTCGATCGGCAGGATGAATTCGGTTTCCGCCAGTTCCGCTTTTTCAATTGTTTGAAAGGCCTCCACTTCCAGTGAGGCCTCCACCAGCGAATTGCCGACGGGCAGCGCGCGGCCTTTCAAAAATGTGTAAGAGAGACCGCCGCCGATCAAAACCGTGCCTTTTGAGGGCATCAGTTTTTTAATAAACTTTAATTTCTTCTCCAGGCCGATTCCGCCCAGGACCAGTACAACCGGTTTCGCCTGTCCGGACAGAAATGATTGCACGGAATCAATTTCTTTGTTTAGAGCCATCCCCGCAAACGCGGGAATCAGCGCCGGCACGCCAACAATAGAGGCATAAGAGAACCTGGATGCGCCGAAAGCATCGTTGACATACAGGTCAGCCAGCTCGGATAATTTTTTCACAAAATCTTTGTCATTCTTTTCTTCTCCTTTGTGAAAAAGGAGATTTTCCAGCATCACAATCTGTCCGTTCTGGATTCCGTTTATTTTATCTTTCGATTTGAAAGGATCGGCGATGAGTTCCACAGATCTGCCGAGCAGCTCCTGCAGGTGTGCCGCGGCAGGCGCCAGGCTGAATCGGTGCTGAGCTCCGGCTTCCGGTGTGCCTGTATGCGAGGCAACGATCACGGCCGCGCCTCTTCCCAGAAGAAGTTCCAGTGTGGAAAGCGCCGCTCTGATTTTTGTGTCGTTCAGAATTTTGCCGTTCGCATCCAGCGGCACATCAAAGTCGGTTCGAACCAGGACCTTTTTATCTTTAACCTGTGAATTTTCGATTCTCTGCATTTTTTTACCGCCGGTTATCGGTTGAGGGACAGCTTTTTGTCTGCCGAGTGGCGGGCAAATTCTTTTCAGAATCTCCAATGAAAGCTTACAAACAACTCTGGTATTGAAACTCTGCTTTCCACCGCTGGCAAGGAAACGATTTCCGATCTGAATCCTGTTCTGATACTTGTATCGTCCGAGACGACAATATTTAAATGAATAAGAGCGGCAATGGAAAGCAGCCCAGGAGCCAGGAAACTCATCAGAGTCTTAGAATTGGCCGATCTTTTTGCATCCGCTATCCGTTCGTTTCCCACAGCGGTCAGAAGAAGAAATATAGCGCCGGTAGGATCCATGCCTGGATCACGATAGCGCGAGACCGTATAAGCTCCGTACATAAAATTCACTGCGCGTTCTGTTGAGTGTATGGAGTCGGGTCGCACCAGCAGCCATTGGTTATAAAAATTTAATGTCAGCCCGATGGATCCCAGCAGAAAAAATCCCCCTGACTTTTCTCCTATATAGAGATGACCTGCACCTGGCAGGAGAATCGTCAGCAAGTTCGCAATAACGGATTTGCTCATCTGGCCTGACCGAGAGCTTTCCGCATTGTCGTGGATGTTTTGGACGGGTCTGCGGTATGGATCCCTGTCTGAAGGCGAGGGGTTTTGTGCATTTCTACCCGGAACATTTGCGATTGCAAGCTCAGCAAATACCTTCATGGTCGGTTCGATTTCTGTCAGATCTGAAACAGTCATACTTCTTGTGAAAAGGACGCGACCACTTCCCGTACCAACCAACCGGATTGTGCTGATATACTTTGAATCCAGCCTTGTGACAGATCCAAAAAGCACGAAATCCGCTTTTTGTTTCCTGCCAATTTCCAGCGCGCATGGCGTGGCGTTGCAATCAGACTCAAGGTTTTCTCTGGGAATATTCAGAATCATAAATGGATGTCGCGCTTCAATTTCGGAAAGCAGGATTTCTGATGCGATTCTTGCAAAGACACCCGAATCCGGGGCTGCAGGTCGCAAATCAATGAAAACAAGACGTTGCTCGGTTTCGCCCTTCCGGGAAGGTTGGGCTGCTAATGGAACGAGACTGAAAAGGAAGCTTAAGGCAAGCATGCATTTTCTTCCTGACCGGTTCATTGACGCAGACTGAATCAGATAGGACATCTGATTAAATATAAAAATAATATAAATCTCTGTGTCAACTTTCATTTCAAACCGGCTGTGCACTTTGTCGACTTGCGGGCACGAAATCCTATATGGCAACAGCAATAACTTTAAGCCATCAATAATAATGCAGTGCAAAATGTTATGCTTGACTCCAGGGTAAAATCTGGTGCAGTGCATAATTCAGCGTTTTTTATGTCGGAAGTTAAACTGATCAAACGATATGCCAACCGCCGTCTCTACGATGCGGAAACCAGCAAAACCATCACACTGGAAGATGTGGCTGAATTTATAAAAAAAGGGAACGAAATCCGTGTTGTGGACAACATTACCGGTGAAGACATCACAGCCAAGGTTCTGGGTCAGACGTTTCTGAAAATCAGCACAGATCAGCAGAATCTGGAATTCAGCATTTTTCTCCTTTCCAGTCTGATCCGTGAAGTTTCCAACAATCTCTCAGGATTCTTCAGCCGCCTGGTTCAGGGCGGCATTGGCGCCGGAGCGCTGACCTTTGAAAAATTGGAAAGAATTGTGCAGTCCATGGTAGAGCAGGGCGACCTGAGTGTCTCTGAAAAAGTGGATTATGTCGACCGACTTCTTTCCCAGCTGCGAAAACCGGACAGTGTATTGAAATCCCGCGCGGAAGAGGGCATCGGCGTCCTGAAACATGAATTGTTTGATAACAGAAACCGAAAAATCGAAGAGCTTTCCGATAAAATAGAAGAAATGGCCCGGATCATCAGCGATATCCAAAAAAAATAGCGTGTTATAAAGAAAACAATCCTCCATATTTAATTTGCACTCTGCCGGGTCCGAATGAGATAAGGTACCGATATATTTTTTCAAGGTTAACACAATGAAGTCACAAAAACTTATCTCACTGGTATTATGTCTGATTGCCTCGATGGCAGTACTGTCGCCGATAAAGGCCGGAAGTGAAGATGATGCCAGGCGCAACAACGAAATTGCTCTGCTTCGCAGCGCCAGAGAACTGGAGTTTGGAAATACGGATGAAAAAATCCGGGCAGCCCAGTACATGGGCAGCGTGAAAAGCCGGCGATTTGTCAGGCTGCTGGGATCGGAACTACGCAACGGACTGGACAACCCGGAGCTGCGGCGCACTCCAACGCACAATCCCTACGTGAAATATCAGATAGCCTGGGCCCTGGGCAACATCGGACATCCGGATGCGCTGCCGGACCTTTTTGCGGCGCTCGAAATTACCGGAAAGCTTCTGGATGAATCGATAAAAGAAACAGAGGATTTAAGAAAATCGGAAGAGGGCAAAAACTCCTGGCGAGTGATTCTGGATCACAATAAACCCGGCCCGGCGCTTTTGCGCGATGGCGCTCTGTATCCGGCCAGCCCGGATGTCTACTGGAGCGTCGCCGACGAGTTCAAACGGGAAACCGTAGACATGTCTGACGAAGGGCACCGAGTACGGCTGGAAGGTTACAATTATTTAAATCTCATTTCCGCGATCATGCGCGCAATTGGTGAGATAACTTTAAAGCAGTCCCAGAACTTTATGAATTCCAGACATGCCGGCAACACACAGAGCATACTGGATTCATCTCTGAATGCTCTCAAACCTTTCATTAACCATCCGATACCCCTCGTGCGCGCGGCTGCGATAAGCGGTATCTGCAATGTTCGTTCGCTGCAATCGGCGATAGTGCTGGAGGATCAGTTCAAAAAAGAAGAGGATCCTCTTGTGAAAGTCCGGATCAGCTATGGAATTCTGGTTATTGACAAAAGCAAATTTGAATACTACAGAACAATCATCGAGAGTCTGCACAGTCCGCTCCGGAGCGTACGCACAGAAGCCGCGATCTCCTTGCGCGAACTTGCCATGGGTGAAGCCGTGCATGAACTGGAAGAGGCGCTCACTCTGGAACAGTACCATGAAGTCCGGACAATACTCCAGGAAGCGATTCACAATGCGCAGTTGAATATTCTTCTTCCGATTCAGTAGAATTATTATTCTGCGGCTTTTTTTGGACCGGCGCCTGTAGAGAGTTTTGAGCCTGATCGATTGTAATTTGCTGTCCGAAATAAGACGGCCGGAATTATTGGCATTCAATGCGTGTTCTTCAGATTATCACAGTCTGCCTGCTGGGGTTGACATTTGTCTGCAACAAAACAGAAGAGAAAATTGCTGACCTGCCGGAGTATGCTGTAGTAAAAACGGATCAGATCAGCGTCAGAACAGATCCACTGACGACGGCATCGGAGATCGACTTTCTGGACCTTGGATCAAAAGTGCGGGTGCTGCGTCGTGGTGAAAAACCTGTGGCGATCGGCAACGCAAAAGATTACTGGTATTTGATTCAACTGGATAACGGAATTGAGGGATGGGTGTATGGAGCCAATCTGTCGCTCACAGTATCGGCGCCAGCCCTGGAAGAGATACCGGATGTGAAAGTGGTCGCCGAACGACTCGTCGGGAAATGGTGGGAGCTCCGAATGGACGGTTCGACAGGTTACAGGAAAATCTATTTCTGGCCGGATGGAAAATACAAATATGGCTTCGCCGCCAATCCCATGACTGAAGGGAAGATAGAAATCGATCCAAAAACAAGGACGGTCAGGCTCGATCCGCCCTGCGCCTTAGGAGACCGTGTTTCTTTTAAAGAAGTCGGAGAAGACTATCGTCTGCTGGTTGAAAAAGACGGTCAGCGCTACGTTTTTCGCCGGGGTTCGACAGATCCGGAAGCAACAGAAGTCGGAAAAGACAAAGAAGATGAAAAAAAGCCAGGTCAGCCCTGATTATGCCAGCGCCTGGAAAAAAGAAATCATATCCTCGAAAAAAAACGGATACAAAATCGGCAGGCTCTTTCCGTCGCCCGACATCTCGCAGTGACGGTCCTGCTAAAAAGACAGACAACGCGCGCCGCAGCGAAAGCGGGGGCGGTGCGCGGGACAATCGCGGAAGCACGTCCGGGTCGGGAGGACCGTTCCGTCCGCGCCGCAGCGAAAGCGGGGGCGGTTCGCGCGACAATCGCGGAAGCGGCGCTGATGCGAGAAGACCCAATCGTCCGCAGCGGCGGGCGGTTCCTGAATATCCATCCTATCCGCCGGCGGTTGAACTGCCGCGGATGCCTGTTTCGCAATCGATAGATCATCTGGCAAGGTCTATGGCCGGTGATGAAGACGCCGGTGACTCTGCCGGAATCCGCCTGAATCGCTATCTGGCCTCCGCCGGATACGGCTCCAGGCGTGATGTGGAGAAATTTATCACCGGGCGAAGGGTGACAGTCAACGGAGTTTTTCAGACAAGTCCCGCTGTGCGTGTCCAGTCCGCCGATACCGTAGAGCTGGACGGCCAGCGTGTTATTGTGCCGGATACATTTCTGTATGTCGCGATGAACAAACCTGCCGGTTATGTGGTCACAGCTCGCAGTTTTCCCGATCAGAGATCGATCTACGAACTGCTGCCGGAGAATTTACAAACTCTTCGATATGCGGGCCGGCTCGACATGGATTCCCACGGCCTCATGATCTTTTCAACGGACGGAGCTTTCATACAAAAACTGACGCATCCTTCGCATCGTATCACAAAAAAATACGAGGTTACCGTTGACAGATTGCCGGAAGAAGAACACTGGATGAAAGATTTTTATCGGGGAATTGTGGATGACGGTGAACTCCTTCGGGTAATTCGAATATCGATTCTGGACCGTGTAAAATGTTGTTTGGAAGTGATACTGGGCCAGGGCAAAAACCGGCAGATTCGCCGGATGTTCGCAGCCAGAGGAATTAAAGTGCTCGATTTACGAAGAACTGCCGTTGGATTTTTCGATCTCTCAAAAAAACACATTCCGGAAGGCAAATATGTTTTTTTTCATCCGGATGAGCTGTTCTCTGGACAGGAAGAATTGCATTCAAGGTAAAGTTGACAGGACCGTAATAACGATAGAATCTGGTTTTTTTTCCAATGCTATTTGTCACAGAATCATTCCTCGTTTTCTTTATAATCGTCTTTCTCGTCTACTGGGCGGCGCCTCAAAAGCTGCGTTTTTCCATCCTGCTGATATCCTCGCTTATTTTTTACGCAAGCTGGAGCCTGGTCTTCACTCTGCACTTCATCGTTGTAATAGGAATCAATTACTATACGATGGAGATCGTAAGAACATACCGGAAGAAATGGCTTTTTGTGCTGCTGCAGACGGCCAATATTTGTAATCTTGCATTTTTTAAGTATTTTTATTTTTTTGCGGACATCATCGGAGCGTTGACCGGGCTTTCCATGCTGCGCCAGCCTCTGTTGCAGCTGGAACACCGGACAGCGGGTCATGAAATACTGCTGCCGCTTGCGATAAGCTTCTACACATTTCAGATCATGGCTTACGGTTTTGATATTTACAGAGGCGTGTACACGACAAAGCACAAGTTTCGCGAAGTTCTTCTGTTCAAGGCATTTTTTCCTCAGTTGATCGCCGGTCCCATCATGCGATCCGCAGAGCTTCTGCCCCAGATAAGCAGTCTGCGAAACGGAGAGCTGTCATCAGTGAGCTCCGCAGATTTTAAGAAAGGCCTCTGGCTGATTCTGATTGGTGTTGTAAAAAAGGTTCTTGTGGCCAATCAGCTTCTGGGATTTCTTGCGCCGCTTCTTGTTTTTGACCCGAATGCCGGTCCCCGGGATTATTCTACGATGTCCGCATGGATGTTTGTAACCGGAAGCATGATGATGCTGTATACGGATTTTTCCGCGTATTCTGATCTCGCGCGAGGGCTGGGGCTGTTGCTGGGATTTAAGATTCCTGTGAATTTTCGCGCCCCGTTTATAACGTATTCCATTTCTGAATTCTGGAGGCGCTGGCATCTGACTTTCTCTCTATGGATAAGGGATTATATTTTTATTCCGCTGGGAGGAAGCCGCGTCAGTGAATACAGGATTTATCTGAATATCGTCATTACTTTCTTTCTGGGCGGACTCTGGCATGGAGCCTCTTATACTTTTGTTCTCTGGGGTCTGTGCATGGGACTTTTTATATCCTTTGAGTCACTGATGACGCGGCACGGCTATCCCGAATGGCCTGCAAAATTGCCCGCACGCGCAGGAAGAATCGCTCTGACCTGGATTTTTTTCATCTGTGTGAGCGCGCTTTTCTTTGCCCCGAATCTAGGCTGGGCGCTGGACATGCTGGCCAGAATGTTTTATCCATCCTCCGGTCCATCCCGTGAGCTTGCCTCACCGGGCGTCTATCTGGCCACACTGTGCGCCGTGATTCTGTTCCACTGGTTTGAAGAGAAGCCGGCGCATTTCTCCTGGGTGAGGAAATACGAAAATTATTTTCTACCGGCCGCTGCGCTTGCTGTTGTCGCGGCGCTGACACAGTTTGCGGGACCCCAGAAGGATTTCTTCTATTTTCAATTTTAAAAGGCATAAATGGAACTGATTCGAAATAAATATCTTCTCTATCCGCTGGCATTTGTGGCGGCGCTTTTTCTGCTGGATAAACTGTTTCTTCTGCCGGAAGTGCGGGATTCTTTTGTCCAACCAGGCGGCATGATGTACTACCGCCAGAGAGAAATGCAGCTGAAAGCATTTCACGATTATGCAGCCCTTCCACATCCGGGAAGAAAACTGGCCGTGGTATTCGGAGATTCGCGCTCGTTCGCCATCGGGGACATCATGGCGCATAATTTTCTGAATAAGATGGACTGGGATATTTTTAATTTTTCCGGACCGCAGGCTCTGCCGGCCTACCACGATTATCTGGCGTCCAGGCTTTTTGGAGGTACGGCCCGCCCGGATTATATGCTTCTTGGTCTTTCTCCAGATGCCTTCAACAGAAATTCCGGATTGTTTGCCAGCCCGGTGCTCAATTTCGGAGTCGACCATGCGTTCATAGAGGCCAATCGCACTCACATACCCGATTTCGATTACGAAAGCTATCAGGAATCCCGGCGATTCGCTCTGATCGGTCTTCAGTTTTCTTTCAAGTCTCTTTTTCGACGGATTCAGGGTTCGATTCGCGCCAGAAACCACGATATGGAAGATTTGCCTCTGGAGATTATGGCGGCGCTGCCTGTCCGGGACGGACGTCCGTATCTGCCGGAAGAATTCAAGCCTCTGATTTTTGCGCTTCAATCAGCCGGACGCGAGAATCTGTCGATGTACAGTCTGGAAAACTCACCGGAAAGGAAAATACTTGATTCTGCAAGAGGCGCGCAGTATGCCTGGTTCGGCGCTGCCAGTGACGCCACTTTAAAAGCGGACACGGACCGTATTGTGTCTCTCTATCTGAAGGGATTCGCAACATCACCGGAGCAGATATATTTTTACACGCATGTCATGCGGCGGGCAAGGGAGGCGGGAGTGCGTTCCATTGTTTTCTGGCCGCGAGTGAATCCGCATCTTCAAGAAGTGTACCGAAAAGAAAACCGCATAAGGTATTTATGGAAGCAGCTGGAGCGAATCGCCGTGGAAGAGGGCGCCATTGCCGTGGATCTCAATGAAGTGCCTGAGACGGAATGCAGACAGTTTTACGACGCCAGCCATCTTTCCTTTACATGTTTTACAAAAATCACAAAGTATCTTCTGGAGCGTCTGGAAAAGTCAAAATAAAGCAGGATGCCGCTTTGGGCGCGTATATCAGACGGAGGAGAGCGGTAACTGGTCACACTGAAAGATTTTCATGAAGCACGCAGAAAATTTCGGTCACAGTTTGAACCCATGCGCCTGGTGTGCAGCGCCTGCTTTCAGCCGGATTTCAGCTGCTACTGCCGCGATATAAGGCCCTTCAATCCAAATATTGAATTTGTGATTCTGATCCATCCGATTGAACGGCGCCGACGAATTGCCACGGGCCGAATGTCGCATCTGTGTCTGGAGAATTCTAGACTTATCCCGGGCGCGGATTTTACAGAGAATCGGGAAGTGAACAGTCTTATCGAAAATCCGGAGTATCAATCGTTTGTGCTGTACCCCGGTCCGCAGTCTTTCAATCTCAGCGCTGTCAGCCTGCTGGAAAGAAGCGGTCTTTTTTCTCCGGAGAAAAAGCTTTTGATTTTTGTGATCGACGGCACCTGGTCGAGCGCAAAAAAGATGATGAGGGTGAGCCGGAATCTTTCAGATCTCCCGCGTTTAGGATTTGAGCCGGATCGTCCTTCCAATTTCAGAGTACGCCAGCAGCCGGCCCGCAACTGTCATTCCACAATTGAGGCGATCCATCAGACCATTGAACTGATCGGTCCGCTGCGGGGATTTCAGACGGTTGAACGCGAGCACGACGTTCTGCTCCGATTATTCAACCGTATGGTCGAGCATCAACTGGATTTCGTCCTGAGATCCAGGCAGAATCCTGAGATGAGCCACTTTCGCCGGGGGCCGTAATAAAATTGGGGATATGGAGATCTCCGCATCTCCTTTTCTTACACTCCTGAGTAGTTATGTTATTTTGGTTGCAAATATTCCAGAATCTGACGAAATTAAGTATGTGGATCCAGTATTCAAACTGTTTGACAGACTCACCAACATGATCCCGCCGAATATGCAAAAAATCATCCGGCTGGGATCAATTCTGGCCTGGCTGATTCTCGGCACTCTGGTTATTTTTATGTCCTGGCAGCGGGGATCGGATTCAGCTCCTCAATCCGGGCAGGATCTGTCGCGGGCAGTGATTATGGAAAGAGTGCTGCGTGAACAGAATTTGAATGTGCCCCCGGATACTCACGAAACGGACACCAATGAACTGCCAGCAGAAAACCAGGAGCAGATACTGCCCTTCGAGTCCAGAAGAAGGGGGCGTGCCGATCTTGCGGGAGAAGACAGCCGGCTTATGGAAAAAACCAATACCCTGGAACAGCCGGATACAACCCGGCTGCCGCCGTTTCTGGGAGAGGAGCGAAGCGGACAGACAATGCAGGAGACTATCCGCCAGAATGAAACGGACCGCACTCCCCTTGCGCCGCCTGCGCAGGAAAATCGATCCGCATTTCCCGCTGCCGAGCCCGACAGAAAACCAGGCTCCTCTTCCAGCCGGAATCGCTCACCGGATTTTATTCCGGATTGAACTCCGAGGCTGTATCCGGATAATATTTTGAAAAAATTAGCAATAATAATTATAATAATTGTAGGTGTTTTTGCCGGAGTCTCTACGCCCGTCCTGGGCATTGCCGGATCGGCAGATCAGAGCAAGATTTATTATGAGATGGGATTTTCCTTCTCACTCCAGAACAATCCGGTGAAGGCAAAGGAATATTTTGAAAAGGCTGTCGGAGAGCAGGGGCAGTTTTCTGAACCGGCCCGCCTGGAACTGTTTCGCATGACCGCCGGGACAGCAGAGACACTGGAGAAAGTGCGACAACAGCTCGGCCAATTTCAGGACAACTCGATCATCCCTCTGGCGTGGAAAACAGCCATGGGATCGCTTTACGATGCCGGAAAGAAGGATTGGGCTCTGGAACTGGCGCTTGAAATGCCCTACCGTTACCCGCAGAGCAAGGAAGCCGATGACGCCAAACTTCTGGCTGCAGAGATTTTCTTTGAAAAAAAAGCCTTCAGCGCCGCCCTGGAACAGCTGCAACAACTTCTGGATGCCTATCCATCCGAAGACAGCGCGGATGATGCTTATTATTTTATGGCCCGCATCTATGCAAGTCCGGGTGAATACCACAGTCCACTCCGAGCCCGGGGGGCGTTGTCCGCTTTTCTCAAACTTGAGTCCAATCCCAATTTTGCAGATTCCATCTGGAAAGAAGATGTCCGCCGGCTGCTTTTTGAGCTGGGTGGTCTTCCGTAAATCCTTACGTTCGATTAAAGTTCTTGCTCCAAATTTCGGCTTCCTGAAAAATAGCGTCTGGACAGCGTTCCGGAACTCCCAAGGCGGCCATTTATGGATTTTAAATTACTATCAGAATATCCTGAGATTTCCAATACGGAAAAATCTCTGCTGCATCTCTTAATTCAGATTCAGACTCCGCCGATTTCGGACTCGCCCGCCCGTCGGCCGCTGGTTGTGGGACTTGCGATTGACAAAAGCAAATCAATGTACGGCGAAAAGCTAACATCAACTCTGGAAGCGGCCGCAGCCCTTGTCAACTGGCTGACCCGGCATGATCATCTGGCTATCATTGCATACGACAGCACCGTGGACGTTGTGCAGCCACTGACTCCTCTTACTGATAAATTTTCTGTTCTGAAAAAACTGGAGAATATTCGTGTGGGAACATCGACAAATCTGAGCGGCGGCTGGCTACAGGCTCTGCGCTCCGTGGAGGGAGCTGATGTGGAGAATGCATTCCGCAGAGTGATCCTGTTGACTGACGGCATGGCCAATACCGGAGTTGTCAGCACTTCGGAACTGGTGAAAATTGCGGCAGACCATTACGCTCGCAACATAAGCACAACCACGATCGGATTCGGCCGTGATTTTTCGGAGACTCTGCTGCGTGAAGTCTCCAGGGCCGGCGGAGGTAATTTCTATTTCATAGAAGGACCGGAGCAGGCGCATGAAGTTTTCTTCAAAGAATTCGGCGACATCGCCGCGCTCTACGGACAGGGACTTGAAGTGAAAATACACACGGAGCCGGGAGTACGTGTTCAGGAAGTGCTCAATGACATTCCCTATTCGCACGATGAAGAGAATCTGGTGATCCTTCGCCCCGGGGACCTCCGTTCTGATGACATTCGTAATATAATACTGGTTCTGGAAATCGACGGGCCGACAGCTTCGCATTCCGAGGGAGCTCTTGCCACGGCGGAACTGACTTACTACAATCTCATGGAAGGATCGCGGCTGGAAAAACACGATTCCGCAATTGCAGTCAACTACAAACCAAAACCATCCACGGGTTTCAACAGAAATGTGCGTCTGGAAGCCCTGATTGCCGCTTCCGGCCGCTCGATGATAGAAGCGTCCCGGATATCCAGTGAAAAAGATCTTTCCGCCGCCCGGGATATTCTGGCGCGGATGATCCGCCGACTGGAAGAGAATGTCGCTCTGGACCCGGACGGAATTAAAAAAATGATGAACCGTCTACGGGAGATGGAAAGAAATCTGGAAGACAATCTCAGTCTTGCAAGAAAACATCTGGCTGCCGGCGGCTCGGAGATGATGTCCCGGGCTTTTTCAGCGGAACAGTATTTTTCAGGAAGCGTGCATGACAGAATTCTGGAACTGCCCCTGTCGGGTCAGCTGGATCTCTACAGATGTCCGGATCTCAAATCGGATCTGAAGCGCAATATTGACAGCGGGTATCGGTATGTAGTTTTTGATCTAACCGATCTTCAGTATGTCGATTCATCGGGAATCGGGACTCTGATTCAGATATCCAACTGGATGAAAAAAAGAGGGGGTATGATGGTGCTTGTCAATACCCAGGGAAGTGTGGAGAAAATCTTTCAGATCAGTAAACTGGATGAATACTTTATGTTTAAGGATTCAGCATCGGAAGCCAGGATATTTCTGGAAGAATTGATAAATGCCAATAAAAAATAAAAAAAACATGAATTTTTTTGTTTTTTTTAGCCCCTTTCCCTTGCTTTTTAGGTCGAAATTGAGGTAAGGTACTGTTGGGAATTCCTCTTTTTTTAAGTCAAAGATAAATACAGAGGAAACAAAACGGCAATCAGCCTGAGCATAATGAAGAGAATCAGCACAAAATTAACTGGAAAGACAATGAAATTAGCCCTGACATCGATGTTTGTCCTCAGTGCTTTCCCCTTAATGGCACAGACTTCTTCGACCG
Organism: Spirochaetia bacterium; assembly: GCA_009885105.1. Lineage (GTDB taxonomy): Bacteria > Spirochaetota > Leptospiria > Leptospirales > Leptonemataceae > VFLI01. Next base: position 53,212 of record VFLI01000070.1, read on the forward strand.
TGAAATACCTGCCGCCCGGCTACGGCGCCGGTCAGAATGTGGAGGGCGTCGGCTGGTCCATGAGCGCCGGTTATTCAAAAATCGACGACGATTATTACCTGACTCTGAATCCGCTCATCGAACTGCCTTTGTTTGGATTTCGACTGGGTCTGCAGCTGCCCCTGGAAGTACTGGTGATCGACAACGATCCCAAGGGCAATCAGAAGGTGCCTTCTGTGAGGATGGGCACATACGATGAAAAAACCGATTACGCAAAATTGTTCGCGTATGTTCGGTACGGGACACATCTGTACTACAATCCGGACGATGCCTTCAACTGGTCTTTTTTCTACGGTAAAATGACGGACGGCTATGTAGGACACAGGACCATTGTATCCCGGTATGTCTCCACCTACGATCCTACCGTGCATTCGCCTGGATTCATGGCGGATATCAACAACAACTGGGGCGGTGTGGAAGTTTTCTACGGAAATATTTTCAGACGTCAGGCTACGGCCACGAGGGGGTATATACGTCCGTTTGGAATTGGATACAGCATTCGCGATATGCTGGTGGCGCACTCGGATATGCCGACACGAAGTCAGCTGGAGCTGGCCAGATCGGAAAGCCGCAATCCTCAAATCAACGGTGGAATATTCTTTCAGGAAAGAATTCCTGAGGGCGGCCGCGGAGGCAGGATCGGACAGCAATTTTTGAGAAAGATTGGAGAAGAATACCAGGAAGACGATCCCTCCCGGAGAGTGGAATTTCGAGAAGTGACGGATCCCGTTACCGGAGAAACAAGAGTCCGGGCCGTGCCTGTCGAAAATCCAAATCAGACGCCTGGACAGACGCCGGGACAGACACCCGGACAAACACCCGGTCAGACTCCTGGACAGACGCCGGGTCAAACACCCGGTCA